>PHBD01000007.1 GCA_002841865.1 Deltaproteobacteria bacterium HGW-Deltaproteobacteria-19 | reverse complement strand
CGGGTGGCCTCGTAACCGTCCATGACGGGCATGGTCATGTCCATGAGGACCACCCGGGGCTTCCACTCCCGGATTGCCCGCAGGGCCTCCTCCCCGTCGATGGCCTCCCGGGTGGCGAATCCGACCGGGCCGAGCAGCTGTGACAGGAGCCGGCGGTTCGTGTCCCGGTCGTCGGCGACGAGGACTCGAATCTCGCCCTGGCTGGGCTTGAGGCGCAGGACGCGCCGTTTTGCTTCCCTCGGCCTCACCTGTTCATCCGTTTCTTCCCGGACAGGGATCTCGAAGCGGAAGGTCGTTCCCTTGCCGACGGTGCTGGTCACCGCGATGGATCCCCCCATGACCTGGACGAATCCCCGGCTCAGCGCCAGGCCCAGTCCGGTTCCGCCGCTCTTGACCCCGGTCCGGGTCTGCTCGAAGGCCTGGAAGAGGCGGCCCATTTCCTCCTCGGTCATGCCGGGCCCCGTGTCCTCCACCTCGAAGCGCAGGTTCACCATGCCTTCCTTCCCGGCCCCGGCGGCGAGGCGCAGCGCGATGCCGCCCTCCTCGGTGAATTTCACGGCGTTCCCCAGGAGGTTGATGAGGACCTGGCGGAGCTTCCCTTCGTCCGTGACCGCCCAGCGCGGGACGGGCCCGACCTCCTCCAGCAGGAATTGCAATTTCTTTGCATCCGTTCGGATGCGGAACATCCGCTCGATGTCCCGAAGGAAGGCGTACAGGTCGAAGGTGTTCGGCACGAAAATCGCCCGCCCGGCCTCGATCTTGGACATCTCCAGAATGTCGTTGATGAGCGCTAGCAGGTGCTCGCCGCTGCGGTTGATGATGTCGAGGTGCTCCCGCGACTGCGGCGAGAGGTCCGGGTCCCGGTCCATGAGCTGGGCGAAGCCGAGAATGGCATTCATGGGTGTCCGGATCTCATGGGACATGTTCGCCAGGAACGCGCTCTTGGAGCGGTTGGCCGCCTCGGCCACCGTCTTTGCCTCTTTAAGGTCCTCCTCCACCCGCCGGATGTCGGTGATGTCGCGGATGGATTCGATGGCACCGATGATGCTGCCGTCGATACCGTACAGCGCACTGGCATACCCGACCAGGATGATCCCCAGGTTCGGGATGAACGCCTCTGCCGAAAGGACGCTCCCCTCGCGGCGGATATGGCTGTACCTGGCAGCGAGCTCCTCCTCCGGGGTGAACACCAGGTCGATCAGGATGGGCCTTCTCTCCCCGTAGAAGGGGAGGGAATATTCGTGGTCGCTTTTTCCGAGGATATCCTCCCTCTTTACGCCCGTGATCGCTTCCATCGCCCGGTTCCAGGCGGTGACCCGGCCCTCGCGGTCGATGACCATCGTGGCGATGGGGAGAAAATCGATGATGTCCGCCAACCGCCGCTCCGAGTCCCGGAGTGCCGCCTCCACCTGCCTGCGCTCGGAGATGTCCCGGGAAACACCCACGAAGCCCGTCATCCGTCCTTCGCCGTCCCGCATGGTTCTGACGGAGGCCTCGACCCACACGCTTGAACCGTCCTTGCGGTATTGCTCGACTTCCACCCGCACGGTCGGGTTGCCGCCCCGCTCGATTTCGGCGAGGTGGCGATTGTATGCGCTGAAGATGGCCTCGAGCGATTCGGGGGACATCGTATCCGCTGCCTGTTCGTTTACCGCCTCCTCGGGGTCCACGCCCCGCAGTTTCTTGATCGAGGGGCTCACGTAGGTGAAACGGAATTCCGGGTCCACCGTCCAGATGACGTCTCCGCTGTTCTCGGTGAGGAGACGGTACTTTTCCTCGCTCCGGCGCAGCGCCTCTTCGGATTCCCGTTTTTCCTCCTCCGCACGCCTGCGTTCGGTAATGTCCTCGATCGTGCCTTCCAGGAAGGGTGCCTCTCCCGATTCGTCGGACACCAGGAAGGCGCTGATGGAAACGGGAATCCGAGCGCCGTCGGCCCGTTGGAGGACGGTCTCGTATCCCGACACGGGTCCTTCCTGCACCCTTTCCCAGAGGGCGGTCTGGTCCATCCGGTCGATGTACAGGTTCGGGAGGCCCGCGGCGTTGAGCGCATCGACCGATTCGAATTTCAGGGACTCCAGCATCGCCCGGTTCGCCGCGAGCACCGTTCCCTCGGCCGTGGCGAGGAAGATGCCCGTCGGCGAGTGATCGAAGAGCTTGCGATACTTTGTTTCCGAG
Organism: Deltaproteobacteria bacterium HGW-Deltaproteobacteria-19; assembly: GCA_002841865.1. Classification (GTDB taxonomy): domain Bacteria; phylum Desulfobacterota; class Syntrophia; order Syntrophales; family PHBD01; genus PHBD01. The sequence goes on along the minus strand of PHBD01000007.1, from coordinate 145,810 downwards.
AGTCTCAGGTCGTGAAGCAGGTCGTCGATCCTTGCTTTGTCCGCCTGGAGTGTCTCGTTTTGCTGCCCGATCTGTTTCGATTTTTCCCAGCTCCTGAAGCGCAGCCGGTTGAGCAGGAAAATGAAAAAAGCCACGATGAACGCCGCGATCAGCAGGTCGTTCAGGCTGTAGCGCGCACGGTCGGAGTCGAAATGCATGCCGCCGGCGAATCCTGTGGTGAAAAAAGCCGCGAGGGAAACGGCCAGAATGGACCAGGCGGTCCACAGGGGGATCGGTACCAGGGCGAGCAGCGTAAGCACGAAGAGATAGCCGCCGAGGTAGGCGGGATCGGCCCTGGTCAGCCCGGTGATCAGTCCCGTGGCGATCCCGACATAGGCGCTGAGGATGCAGAGGAAGAGCAGGTTGTATCGATCGAATTGCCGGAAGCCCTGCAGGATCAGAATCGCGAGGCCGACCACGGACAGGCCGATCCGGAGCACGATGATGAACGGCTCATGGGGGTAGAGCCTCTGATCGATCGGGATGTAGGCGAGCCAGGCAAAGGTTGTGATCAGGGCGACGAACAGGATGATCCTGCCGCACTGGTTGTTGAGCTCTTCCCGGAATGTCGCCGGGTTCTCAACCGGACCGCTTGCGGAAACGAGGGGGCTGCGGAGGTGCCGAAAAAGGGACTGCCGGACATTCATTTTGCCCACCTCCGTGGGGCTCGTGGGGAACGATTTAAATATAAAGGGATTCTGCCCGGTGTGCAACTCAAAACAATCCGTGATGGCCTGGGAACGCGGTAAGCGGACAACGGCGCAGGTCATGAGCTGGTAAAGGAGGTTGAAAAACGCCGCGGCCTATGGCGTGGGCCGGGAGTGCCGGAGGAGTGTTTCCACGAGCAGGTCCCTCTCCTCGTCGTTTGCCGTATCGAAGGCCAGGACTTCATCAGGCATGGCGATGCGGGAGGTGGGGCCGTAAATGGATTCCCGGCCGGCGATGCCGTCGGCAATCTCCTGCGCGTCTTCGACGCAGGATACGCCCCCGGACAGGATGAAGGACTTGAATCCCCTCATGGCCGCTTCCCTGTACAGCGCAGGCTCCCTGACGAGGGGGTGCCGGAAGGCGTACAGCGCCGCGTCCAATACGGAGACATCGCGGTCTGGCGTCGTCCCGCGGAGGATCGCGGCCTCGATGGCCTCGCGCCCCATCGGCAGCGCGGTGTCGATGCACTCCGCGCCGTCGGGGCCGGGGGCCCCCGCCCGCCGGGAGGTCTCCAGCGCCTGGGAGATCTCCTTCGGATGCGCGGAGAGGAAGAGGGCGATCCGCTCCGCCACCTCCGCCATGCGCCCGGGGGGGATGGTCGCGGGGCCGTCCGGGAACACGCAGTACCCGAAGGGCGTGATGATCCGGTCGCAGATGTAGAGCCTCTCAAGGAACATGCGGCTGGAGCGTTCGCGGTCGCCGCCCGTGAGTTCGAGCCACGCCGGCCTGCTGAAAAACTCCCTTTTGGCGTTGAACATGTATCCACCGTCGTCCGGGAAAAGATAGAGCGTGTAGTGCAGCGGAGATCCCACGAAGACGACATCCTCCATCCTGCAGGAGCCCGAGGCCAGGGCCAGGGAGGCGATGAGCACGCATTCGTCGAGGCAGGAGGTCATGCCCAGCGGGTGTGTCTTCATGTCCTTCAGAAACCGGCCGTATGCCAGGATCACGTCCACGGTCGGGTAGACGTATCGGGGGGCGGCGCCGTTGTCGATCAGTTCGTTCAGGAGCTCGACGGCCGGGTCCCGGATGACCTCCATTCCCTTTTTGATGATGGACATGGCCCGGTCGCTGCTGAACAGCTCGTCGGGGTCCGTGATCGCCTCGCGCTCGTAAAGTCCCCAGATCCGGAAGAATTCGATCGATTTGGTATGGTAGAAGTTCCTGTTCACGAATTTGTGGAGCTTCTTCATGGACGACTCGACGCCGCCGGGGCCGCCCCCGCCGGAACGGATCCGGCCGGCCAGTTCCCAGAGCTTCGGCGACAGGAGGTTGGCGATCAGAAGGGCGACGATCAGGTCGGGATAGCGTACTGCGGTGAAGAGCGACGGGCTGACGGCCTTGATGAGAAAATCCGTTTGTTTATCCACTGGTTGCGGCATCGGTCGTTCCTGCCTTTCTACCGTCAATGTTCAGGATCGTGGCGCGAATAATCGGCCAGGCGAAGGCTCCTGTCAAGAAGGACCTTGCGAATCCGTTCGCCGGGGCCGCCGCCGCCGGGTCCCGTGCTTTTTCTCCGGGAAAAGGTCACAAAAGGTCACAGCCCGGTTGCAAAACGGAAATATCTCTCTATAATGCCACTGCGGCTTCCGCACGGTGTTTCGAATTTGCGCGCGATTCCGAAAGGTTGTGGTAATGGCGTATAAGGACATGGACGACGGCCTGCTGGCCCGGCAGATCTTTTCCGGGGAGGACAGGCTGGGGGCCGATTTCGTGAAAGAGGTGAAGCGAAGGCGGGAGGCAATGCTCCCGATGTTGTGCGAGGTGCTTTTTCACGAGGAGAATTACGACTGGGAAGACGGCCGGGGCTGGGGCGTCATCCATGCCGTCTATCTCCTGGGGATTATCGCGGACCTGCGATCCGTCGACTCCCTGCTGGAGGCCTCCGGCTTTGCGGCGGACCGGCAGATCGACTGGATCAACGAGGCCCTGCCGGAGTGTTACGCCCGCCTCGGTCCCTCGGCCATTCCGCGCCTGAGGGACCACATCCGGGCCAACATCGTGAACGGGGAGCCCTACGTGGTCAACGAGATCCTGGGGCTGTGGAATCTCTGGCACGACTTTATCGATGTCCGGGAGGGAGTCGAGGCGTTTCTCCTGGAACTTCTCATGGAGACGGCGGGGGATTTCATCATCCGGACAAACCTGATGGCCGATTTTGCCCAGGCGGGAAGGCGGGATCTGAGGACCCTGTTCCGTCAGTACTATGACCGGGGTGAGGCGGACCTGGAGACGGTTACCTGGGAGGACCTGGAGTCGTTTTTCGAGGACAGGCCCAATCCGCCGGCTTCCCGCAGGAATCTGGAGGAATTTTACGATCCCGATGCCATTCGGGAGCGGGAGCGGCACTGGGCGATCCGGGAGGCGATGTTCCGCCAGCGCGACTGGGAGAGCTGGCTCCTGGAAAACATGGAGCGGATCGTCCTGAAGGAGCCCTGTCCCTGCGGATCCGGCGGCCTCTACGAGCAGTGCCATCTTCCCTGGGCCGAGAGTGAAAGGGGGCGGCTTCTGCAGGAGGACGATCTCGCCCAGACCCGCATGAAGGCCCGGAGCTTCGTCAGCCAGGAACGAGCGGAGGAAACGGCCCTGCGCCGCTTTCTCGCGGCCCGGGGCCAGGCGGACCTGTTCCCCCTCATCAAGCGCAGGGCGCTGGAGATCGCCCGGGCGACCACCAGCAAGTCCCGCAGCCGCGGATTCACGGCCGCCTTCCAGACGTTTTTCGGGCAGGTGGAATTCCGGTCGAAGGACGAGTTCAACGAATTCATGGAGCACCTGACCGCCTACTACAACGCCCTGACGGCCCAGTTCGCGGACCATCCGGGCAACGGCCGTCACCTGCACTGACCCCCTCGCGCCGCGGATGGATATGGATCATGCGCACGGCTCCCGGGTAGAGTCTCGCAACAACCGCCGCCAGCGTCGGCAGATCCGGGGTTGATGCAGGGAAAACCGCGCACCCTGCGACGGAGACATCGCCAACTGCGACGGTGCCCTGACCTGCGGCGGATGCCCGTAAGCCCGACCGCCCGCTTTCACGGCTGTGGCGGATGATGCCGTCTGTCTGGCGGAGCATCCCGTTGCTTCACCCTGTCCCGGCGCCGTCCGGCGCTCCCCGTTTCAGAAAATCCTCCACTTCCCGGCCGGGCATGGGGCGGCAGAAGAAGAAGCCCTGAATCAGGTCGCAGCCCAGGCGCTGCAGGACATTCAACTGGGCTTCCGTTTCCACCCCTTCGGCCAGCGTTTTCAGATTCAGGCTTTTGGCCAGGGAGATGATGACGGCGGCAATCGCCTCGTCGTCGGGATTCGAGGCGATATCCCTGACAAACGAAATATCGATTTTGAGAATGTCCAGGGGCAGCCTTTTGAGGTAGCTCAGAGACGAGTAACCGGTTCCAAAATCGTCGATGGCGATACGCATTCCCAGTTTCTTCAGCCTCTCCAGGATCAGATCGGTGTAGGCCAGGTCGTTCATGAACGTGCTTTCGGTGATTTCCAGTGTGAGGCAGCGGGGATCGACAGCGGACGCGCGGATCTCCTCTTCCATGGTGTCCACGAGATCGATCCGGCGGAATTGGACGACGGACAGATTGAAGGCCACGGGAACGACGGCCAGTCCCTGATGCTGCCACTCCCCGATCTGGCGGCAGACGCTCCGGAACACCCATTGCCCCACTTCAACAATCATCCCTGTGTCTTCCAGAATGGGAATGAACCGCGATGGCATGACCAGGCCCAGGTTCTCGCTCTGCCAGCGCAGAAGGGCTTCCATGCCGGCGATCTTCCCTGTCCGGGCGTCGAAATAGGGCTGGTAATGCAGGAGGAACTCCCTGTTTTTCAGGGCCTGGTGCAGGTGCCGCTCCAGGAGGACGAACTCGGAGGCATGGGTGTTCATTTCTGCCTGGAAGAACAGATAGCTGTTTCCTCCTGTGCCCCTGGCTCTGGAGAGGGCGATGTCGGCGTTCCGGAGCAGAGTGGTCTCGTCGTGGCCGTCGTGCGGGAAGAGAGAGATTCCCGCGCTCAAGGTCAGAATCAGCTCGATGCCGTCCTTGCCAATGGGCTTCTGGAGTTCACTGATGATGTGGTCGATGATCCGCAACACGTCATCGGAATGGGCCATATCGGCCAGGATGAGACCGAATTCGTCGGCGCCGAACCGGGACGCCGTATCGCCGTCCCGGATCAGCCCGGAAAGCCGCTCGGCCGTTTCTTTCAGCACAACGTCGCCGACTTCGTATCCGTACGAATCGTTGATCAGCGAGAACCGGCCGATGTCGATGCAGACGACCGCGACCTGCCGCCGGTTGTGCTCGGCCCTGCCGAGGGACTGATGAAGGCGGTCCAGGAATAGCATGCGGTTCGGCAGATCCGTCAGGGCGTCGTAGTTGGCCAGGTAATGGAGCCGGTCTTCCAGGAGCTTCTGCTGGGAAACATCCTTCGATGTCGTGATGAAATGGGTGATCTCGCCGCTTTCATTCTTCAGAGGGGTGATGCTGTGGTATATTTCGAACAATCGCCCGTCTTTCCGCTTGTTTGTAATGATGGCCTGGTACGGATGGCCGGATTGGATCGTCTGCCACAGCTCCCGGTAAAACGACTCATCGTGTTTCCCCGACTTGAAGATCGCCGGTGTTTTCCCCATCAGATCCGTTTTTTCGAAGCCCGACATGGCCGTTACGGCTTTATTGACGTATTCAATCCGGCCTTTCAGGTCCGTGACCAGGATCCAGTCCGAAGCCTGCTCCAGAGCCATGGCCAGCTTCTGCATCTCCCGCCGGTTCTCGATCTCTTCGGTTATGTCATGAACGGTGCCGACCATTCTGACGGGCTGCCCGTCTTCTCCGAGGAACACACGGCCCTGCTCGTTGACAACGCGCACCGAACCGTCCGGGTGCACGATCCGATGGTTGATATCGTATGGCGCCCTTTCCTTGATCGCCTTGTCGACGGCCTGCTCGACGAAATCCCGGTCTCCCGGATGGACGGTATTCAGAAAGTTGCCGTAGGCTGCCTGAAACTGCCGTGGCTTGATCCCGAAGATCCGGTAAATCTCATCCGACCAGAGCAGCTCGCCGGTCCGCATGTTCCAGTCCCAGTTGCCGATTCCGGCTATTTTCTGGGCCTCCCGGAGGCTGTCCTCGCTCTTGCGCAGGGCGTCTTCCACCTTCTTGCGCTCGGTGATGTCCAGAACGGTGACGATCTGGTGCAGCAGCCGGCCGTCCTCGTCCCGAACGGCCGTCACGTTGACCAGGACGGGAAAGATGGTTCCGTCTTTCCGGATGTGCCTTGACTCGAAAGTGTAGTGTCCCAGTCTGTAGGCGATCCTGATCTGCTCGGGCAGTTCGGCGCGCATCTCCGGAGCGATGACCTCGACAATCGGTCTGCCCGTCAGCTCATCAACGGAGTACCCGTGCATCCTGGCAAATGCCGGATTCATTACTTCCAGCGTCCCGCTGTCCGTGCTTCCGACGACAACCCCCCATTCCGCGCGCTGAAAGAACTGCGCCCATTTCCTCAATTCTTCACTGGCGCGTTCCTGTTCGGTGATGTCCCTGGCGATGGAGGATGCACTGGAAATCCCGCCGTCTGCATCCATGATGGGGGAGACGGTCAGGAATATGTCGATCAGCCGGCCGTCTTTTCTCATCCTTTTCGTTTTGAAATGTTCTACGCGTTCTCCTCTGCTCACCCGATCCAGAATCCCGACCACTTCGTCCGAATATCCGGGGGGAACCAGGATGGAAACGTTTTTCCCGATCACTTCTCCTGCATCGTAGCCGTAAATGACCGTCGCTGCGGGATTCCAGCTTTCGACGACGCCGGTGAGATCCATGCTCAGGATGGCGTCGTTGGAATATTGAATGATTGCCGCCAGCCGCAGAATCTCCCGTTCCGGCAATGCGTGGCAGGCGTCGGAGGCATGTCCGGCGGCGTTCTTCCGGTCCTGGTTTGCATGGTGTGTTGTTTGGGACATTGGATATTCCTCGGTAAGCGTGACAAGGATCAACGTCGGCCTGTATATTCTTATCCCGTTCCGCGTACCTATAACAGATTTGAAATCCGAACACCGCAATGATTCATGTTCGTCCTTTCATTAACCGGATGATTTCCATGCGCACTTGTGTATAATCCATTCCCGCTGCGGAGCTCAACCCCTGCAGCGTTAATCTGCATGGGTATTGCCGAGCCTGAAAGGATGAATATCATGGCGTGTGTTGCAGGTCGGACGACCATGCGGCTGGAGGTCCCGTGAGCGAGGAGCGTCCGATCCTTGCCGCCCCCGATCCGGAGCGGATTTCCCGGGTTCGGGAGATGTTCGGGAATATCGAGGGCCGCTATGATTTCCTGAACCGCCTGCTCAGTCTCCGTCGCGACGTGTCCTGGCGGCGCTTCGCCGTCAGGCGGATGCGCTTCCCGCAAACCCGGAGATTCCTCGACGTGGCCACCGGGACTGCCGACCTGGCCGTTGAGGCCGTCCGGCATCACCGGGAGATCGGGGCGGTGGGAATCGATTTTGTCCCCGGGATGATCGAGGGCGCCCGGCACAAGGTCGGCGGGGCCGGGCGGATCCGGCTGCTTCAGGGAGACGCCCTGGCGCTGCCCTTCGCCGACGGGTCCTTTGACGTCGCCGCGGTGGCCTTCGGTATCCGGAACATGCCCGACCGGTTGGGAGCCCTCCGGGAGATGGCCCGGGTGGTCGTCCCGGGCGGACAGGTCATGGTCCTGGAGATGCACCTGCCGGAGATTCCCGTGGTCCGTCCCTGTTACCGGTTTTACCTCTGCCGGATCCTTCCCCGCCTCGCCGGCGCCCTGTCGGGCAACCCGGAGGCCTATCAGTATCTCTCCGAATCCATCGTTGCCTTTCCCCCGCCCCGCGTCTTCTCCGAGATCATGCGGAGCGCCGGGCTGGAGGCGGTGGAATGCCATTCCCTGACCCTCGGCGTCACCTGCCTTCACATCGGCAATAAGCCGGGCCGTTGAGCGTTCCCCCGGGCCCCGTCCCGATTCCCCGGCATCGCCACGGGGCCAAATCCTGAGCAGTCCCCGTACCCGAATCCCGCCCGATCCGTTCCCTCCGCCATCTTCTCATATCAGCCATGCTGATAGAGGGGGGTACTATTATGCATATTATGAATTTGACATATAACATATCATCATATATCCCGCCTCTCGTGGCCCAATGAAACAGCAGTCCCTGAGGATTCATGAAAACGGGTCCCCGATAAACCGTTTCCCCGATGAAAGCATCCCTGTTGACCGACCGATTGAAAAACATCTTCTCGTCTCCCTTTCTGTATCACCTGCTGCGGCTGGCGATGGCGGCCCTGTTCCTGTACGCCGGCGGCGTCAAGCTCCTGGACCCCAAGGCCTTTGCCGTCACGATTTCGGCATACGACCTGGTGCCGGAGGCGCTTCTGCCGGTGGTCGCCATTGGCCTGCCGCTGGTCGAAGTCGTCGCGGGAATCGCTCTCCTTTTGGAGATCCGGGGGAGCCTGGCGGGCATCACCGCCCTGATGGTCTTCTTCATTACCATCCTGGGGTATGGAATCCTGGGTGACCTGGACGTGGACTGCGGCTGTTTCGGCGCCGATGAACTGGCGAGAAGGAGCAGCCTCCGGGAGGCCTTTATCCGGGACATCGTGATTACGGGGATCGTCATTCCCTACCTGTATTGGTTCCAGCGTTTCCGGACCCGACCGGGTCTCAACAGAATCCATGAAAAGAAGAAAGGAGAATAAGGAATTATGATGAAACGAAAAGCGGTTTTGGGAGTGGCGATTTGCCTGGCCCTGGTTTTCGGCTTTGCCGGAGCGGCCCTGGCGGCCTGGGGCGCCAGGGAACTGGAGACGGAAAAGGTCGCCGTGACCTTCGCCGCCGAGGTTGCCCGCGGCGGCTACAAGGTCGTGGCCACCCAGGAGCTGAAGACCTGGATCGACCAGAAGAAACCCATGCTGATCGTCGACACCATGCCCTTCGATGCGAGCTACAAGAAGCAGCATGTTCCCGGGGCCGTCCAGATGGAGTTCCCCATCCCGGAGATGACGAAGCTGGACGACAAGACGAAGGCCGCCCTGGAAAAGCTCCTCGGGCCCGACAAGAACCGCCTGATCGTCTTCTATTGCGGGTTTGTGAAATGCACCCGGAGCCACAACGGCGCCATGTGGGCCGTGAAGCTGGGATACAAAAACGTCTATCGCCACCCGGGCGGAATCAAGGCCTGGGATGAAGCGGGATATCCCATCGAAAAGGTGAAATAGGGGAGGCACGAATCCTTTTCCCGGAAACATGAATGGCGGCGCCGGTGAATCCCTCTCCGGCGTCGCGCATTTTGGAGGGTGACCGGTGCGCTTCAATAAGGCGGATACGAAACCGCTCCTCGATGACGGGTATGCCGGGGACGGGTGCTGAAACAGGCGGCAGAATTCGTACGCATGAAAGTAGTTTCTTTCCAGCCGGAACACAGACATTTGCCTCATCCGGACGCCGGTGTGTCCCGCCGGGAGTTTCTCCTCTTTCTGCTCCTGGCGACGGGCGCCGTGACCGTCGGCTCGCGGGGACGGCTGGAGGCCGCCCCGGGACCGGCAACGGCGGGCCGGCCGAAGGGATGGCCCACCAGGCAGAATCCCCTTGCGTCGGACCTGAAGACGGGGACCGTCGCGATGTACACGGAGTTGAGTCTGCGGCGACTCACCGAGACGACGACCCATTGGGGCATCGGCTGCGGGGCGGGGAAGCTCGCGGAGAAGTTCATCCTGGTCTCGCCGGTAGAGCCCGCGGCGCTTCATGACGCCCTGGTCCGGATCGGGGCGCGGCCCGGGAATAACCTGGCGCTTGACAGTTACGGGAAAATCGTGGAGGGCGACGCCCTGGCCCTGACGGCGCAGTGGCCGGGACTGCCCCGGGAGGCCGCCGTGGGCGATCTTTTTTATGACGCCTCGGGAAAGGGATTCCGGATCCGCTTCGGCGGAAACCGGAGGGCGGCAGTGGAGCAGGGGACGGGGTGCCTGACCTGCCTGGAATCCTGCCCCGTCGGGATCACGAGCAACGCTGTTTATCCGCACTTGAGCACGGCCCGCAGGATGTTCCGTCCCAACTCCCGGTTCCGGGGCCGGCCGGAGTTTCTGCCGGCCCGGGAGGCGTTTCCCATTGTTGTTTTTTACCGGCTTGCCGGGAGGGGCTGACGCCGTTTTGGTTTGGCGGCGGTTGCGGCCGGGAGAGCCCCGGCAGTCTTGATTTCTCTGAATATCATGAGCGATTCCCTGAAAAACAGATCCGTGAACGAGGCAGGCACGATCACCCCACGGCCGGTCCGTCCCGCCCTGCGGGAACTCCTGGCCGGCATGGCGGAGGGCTGTACGGACTGCGGCCTCTGCCTCGAAGAATGCGGATTCCTGGAAAAGTGCGGGACGCCGGGGGAGATCGCCCGGCGCTATGACCCGGCGTCGAAAGAAAGTCGGGTCCTGCCCTTCGAATGCAGCCTCTGCAGCCTCTGCGACGCCGTCTGTCCCGTCGGGATGAGTCCCCGGACCCTGTTCCTGGAGATGCGCCGCGAGTCTGTGGACCGTGGAAACGGCTCGTTCCCCGAACACGACGACCTCCTGGCCTACGAAAGCCAGGGCATGTCCCGGTGGTTCACCTGGTACGGCCTCCCCGAGGGCTGCCGGACCGTTTTCTTTCCCGGGTGCGCCCTGCCGGGCACGCGGCCGGAGAGGACGCGGGAGCTTTTCGAGACCCTTCGCGAGGGCGATCCCTCCCTGGGCATCGTCCTCGACTGCTGCGGCCGGATTTCCCACGATCTCGGCCGGGAGGTCGCGTTTGCAGCGATGTTCCTGGAGATGCGGGGCTGGCTCCTCGCGCACGGCGTGCGGGAGGTCCTGGTCGCCTGCCCCAACTGCCACGACATGTTCCGGAAGTACGGCGGCGACCTGGCCGTCCGGACCGTCTACGAGGTCCTGCCGGTGGGAGACAAGCCTGCCGGGTCGGGATGCGGCGACGTGATTATCCACGATCCATGCGGCATCCGCTTTCACGAGGCGGCCCAGGACGCAGTGCGCCGGCTGATCGCCGGGGCAGGCGTCCGTTCCGCCGACATGGAGCACGCGAGGGAGAGAACCATGTGCTGTGGCAATGGTGCGGGCGTGGACTGCCTTTCCCCCGATCTGTCAGGCCGCTGGTCCGGCCGGGTGGCGGCGGAGATCGGGAAGCGCACGGTCGTCACCTACTGTGCCGGCTGCGCGAACCGGCTGGGCGACCGCTCCCCGGCAGTGCATCTCCTCGATGTCCTGCGGGAGCCGGAGCCGGCCCTGGCGGGGAAGAGCCGCGTTGCGAAGGCACCCTTCACCTACTGGAACCGGCTTCGCCTCAAAAGCCGCTTCCGGAAGGAATTGCCGGTTGCGGCGTCCCGCGAGCGGACCTTTCGGGCGGCCCCGGAAAAGAAGGGAGGATGGGCGCTTCGCCTGCTCATCCTGGCCGCCCTGGTGGGGGCCATCGCGGCCGTCCGCCTGACCGGGGCGACGCGCTACCTGGACCAGGATGCCCTTCGCGGGCTCATCGCGGGCTACGGCATGCTCGCACCCGTCCTCTACATGCTGATCTATACGCTGGCGCCCACGCTGCTCCTGCCGGGCCTGCCGCTCACCATCGCCGGAGGCATTCTCTTCGGTCCCTTCTGGGGGGTCGTGTACACCATCACCGGCGCCACCGCCGGCGCCTGCTTCGCCTTTCTCGTCGCCCGCTACCTTGCCCGGGACTGGGTCGAGAAGAAGCTGAAGAGCCCCCGGTGGCGGCGCCTCGACGAGGGGGTCGAACGGCACGGCTGGAAGGTCGTGGCCTTCACCCGGCTCATCCCGCTGTTTCCGTTCAACCTCCTGAATTACGCCTTCGGGTTGACGAAGATCCGCTTCTGGCCTTACGCCGTGACGACCTTCCTCTGCATGCTCCCGGCCTGCATCGCATATATCGTATTTTCGAGTTCGCTCCTGGACCTGATCCGGGGGAAGGTCTCCGCCGGCCTGCTGATCGGCATCGGGCTCATCGTCCTGGTGTCGCTGATCCCCTTGTTCTGGCGGCGGTGGCGCGCGGGAAGGGGAGGGGAGGATCCGCTGTAATGTGGTGGATGCATTGGGCAGGAATTCCCGATTGTTGATTTTCTGAGGCCGGGAAGGACCCGGTGTCGGTTTAAAACGATAGAACCGCGGAATCCGGTTGTGGTAAACAGGACCGCGGAGGACCGGAAAAGGAGATGTCGGCATGAACGATTTTGACCGGAAAGTATCGGAATACCTGGCGGAGGGACTGGTCTGCGAAGGAATCCGAATCCTCCAGCTCAACCTGGGGCGGACCTGCAACCTCGCCTGCAGCCACTGCCACCTGGAATGCTCGCCCCAGCGCCGGGAGATCATGGGCCGGGACGTCATGGACAGGATCCTCGCCGTCACGGAAAACCATCGATTCGAGCTCGTGGACATCACCGGAGGCTCCCCGGAAATGAATCCGGGGCTCCGCCCGTTCGTCGAGGCCCTTCGGTCGCAGGGCCGGCCGGTCCAGGTCCGGACCAACCTGACCTCTTTCCTGCAGCCCGGCGGCGACGACCTCCTGTCCTTTTTCCGGGACCGGCAGATCTCCCTGGTCGCCTCCCTGCCCTGCTACCTGGAAGAAAATGTCGACGCCCAGCGGGGCGCCGGTGTCTACAAGCGGAGCATCGAGGCCATCCGCCGCCTCAATGAGGCCGGTTACGGCCGGGAAGGGGCGCTGGTGCTGAACCTGGCCTTCAATCCCGGCGGTCCCGCTCTGCCGCCGGACCAGTCGATCCTGGAAGGAGCCTTCCGGGATGAACTGGGGCGACGGTTCGGGATATCCTTCAGCCGGCTGGTCGTGCTGGCGAACATGCCGATCGGGCGCTTCCGGCGTCGCCTGGAGAAGGAAGGCGGCCTGGAGGAATACCGTACCCTCCTCCGCGAAGCATTCAATCCCGCCACGCTGGCCGGCCTCATGTGCAGACATCAGGCATGCATCGACTGGGACGGAACTGTCTACGACTGCGATTTCAATCTTGCCCTGGGGATGGCCGTGAATCACGGCGCACCCCGGAGGATCGAGGGCTTCGACCTGGACCGGCTGAGCCGGCGGCAGGTCGTGACGGCGGAGCACTGCTTCGGATGTACCGCCGGGGCCGGGTCCTCCTGCGCGGGGGCCCTGACCTGCGCGGCCTGAGGAATCGGGAAGAGGCGGTGCCGTTACAAGCCGGGCACCGGGCCGGGATGCGGTTCCGGCTGTTCTTGACTGGAGAAAGGAGACGCCATGCGTGAAATCGTCGACGCCAGGGGCCTGGCGTGCCCCCAGCCGGTGATCCTGGCCGGGAAGGCCCTGGAAAAGAATGAGCGGATCGCCGTCATTGTGGACAATCGCATGGCGGTGGAGAACATCCGCCGCCTCGGAGCGAAAATGGGCTGCGACATGGTCGTGGAGGAAAAGGGCGGGGGGATCGTCCACATCCACCTGACCCGGGGCGCCGCACCTCCACCGGCGGCGGCGGACCTGGAGGCACTGGCGGTCTGCACACCCACGGGGGGAAGCCCGTACATCGTTGTCCTTTCGGAGAATCGGATGGGGCGGGGGAACGAGGCCCTGGGGGAGATCCTGATCAAGGCCTTCATCCATACCCTGACGCAGCTCGATCCTCTCCCCGCCAAAGTGATCTGCTACAACACAGGGATCTTCCTGGCCCTCGACGATTCCCCGGCTCTCGAGGATCTGCGCCGGATCAAGGATGCGGGCGTGGAAGTCCTCGTGTGCGGTACATGCCTCAATTTCTTCAATGTCACGGACCGCCTCTCCGTCGGATCGGTTTCGAACATGTACGAGATCGCCGGATCCATGGCGGCGGCCCGGGTGGTCTCGCCATGACGGAGAGCGTCGAGACCTGGTGGGTAGTCCTCTTCGACTCCGTCCATCATGCCATGCAGGCGGAGAAGCTGCTCATCGAGGAAGGCATTCCCCACAAGCTTGTCCCGGTGCCCCGGCACATCAGCTCCGACTGCGGCGTCTGCCTCCGTTTCGCCGCTGCGGACCGGACCCGCGTGGCCGACGTCCTGGACCGGCGCGGCACGTACCGCGAGATCCGCCCCCTTTAGTCGTTGAGGGAATCCATCATGACCACCAGACAGGACTACTCGCGCAGCATTTCTTTCCAGCACCTGGAATCCCTGGTGGCCCTGGCCGACACAGGAAGCTTCTCCAGGGCGGCCCAGCGCCTCCACCTCTCCCAGCCTTCCCTCACGCGTCACATCCAGAACCTGGAGGAGCTGGTCGGTACGCCCCTTGTGGTGCGGCAGCGGGAAGGAGGAATCCTCACTGCGGAGGGCCGACTGCTGTGCGATTTCGCCCGGCGGATCATCCGCCTCCGGGAGGAGGCGTGGGAAAAGCTCACCGATAGCCGGGACGGGGGAAGGGGACGCATACAGGTCGCTGCGAGCACGATCCCGGCAACGTATATCCTGCCCCGGGTGATTTCCTCCTGGCATCGCCTGAACCCCGGCGTCACGGTCCACATCCAGACCCACGACAGTGACGAGACCCTGCAGGCCGTACTTCACGACCAGGCCGAGATCGGACTCATCGGAAAGAATACGGTCCATCGCGGCATCGTGTCGGTTCCTCTCTGGAGCGACCGCATCGTTCTGGTGGTGCCGCCGGATCATCCCTGGGCGGGGGAAAAGGAGCTTCTCCCGGCACGGCTGGTGGAGGCGTCCTTCATCGGAAGGGAGCGGGGCTCGGCGACCCGGGCGACCCTGGAGGCCTATCTCCGGGCGGAGACCGGCCTGGATACATCCTCCATTCATGTCTTATGCGAAGTGGGGAGCTCCGAGGCCGTCAAGGAGGCTATCCTGGCCGGGGCGGGGCCGGCCTTCCTCTCCATCCACGCCGTGAGGCGGGAGGTGGAGGCGGGAAGGCTCTGCATCGTGCGGGTGGGGAACTGGAACATCGAGCGGTCCTTTCATCTGATCTACAAAAAGAACTTCCGGTTCAAGCCCCACCACATCCTGTTCATGGACTATCTGAAAGCATTCCGTCCCGATGGGGATGCCGATCAGACGCAAAGCTCCACGACATCGCCGTCCTGAAGGACATAGTCCCGCTGGACCATCTGGCCGTCCCGGACGGCCCGTCCCCAGATCCGGGCGTGCCGGAGCTTGGCCACGAAGTCCTTGTGGATCATCTCCGCCATTTCGTCCACGCTCGTGCCCGTCGGGATGACGAAGGGGGCCGTCATGTCGGGCTCCCGCCCCGGACGTCGCGTGTAGACCCGGGCCACGCCGGACATCCCGTAGAGCCGCTCCAGGAAGGCCATCAGGTTCCGCCCTGTCTTCGTCGAGATTCCCATAGCGGGGATCTTCACTTCCGACAGTTCCATGAACGTCTCGAAATCCCCCTCGTGCTCCGGACGGTCCATCTTGTTGACCGCCACAAGCATCGTCTTGACGAAGGGGATCTTCTTCAGGTCCGGCGGGAGCGGGCGGCCTTCCGGGAAGACGCGGAACCCCGCGAGGACCGCGAGGGTCTCCTCCATCTGGGACAGCGGATCTGCCTGGAGGTCCAGGAGAATCACAACGATGTCCGACCGGCGGAGCAGGTCTCCCAGCTCCGGATCGGTGTATTCGAGGGTGACGGGGGGCGTGTCGATGAGCTGGATCTGGACGTTCTCGTAGGGGGCCATGCCCGGGGTGGGCCGGTGGGTCGTGTGGGGGAAGTCGCCCACCTCCGCCGTCGCCTTGGTGAGCCGGTTGAGAATGGTGGACTTGCCCGTATTCGGCATCCCCGTGAGGACGACCTGGGCGATCCCCTCTCGCTCGATGCTGTAGGGAGTCTTCGCCTTCGCTCCCCCCGACTTCTTCTGCCCCTGCTCCTTCAGCTTGGAGATCCGCTCCCGGAGCATTGCCTTGAGCTTGTCAGTGCCCTTGTGCTTGGGCATGATGGCGAGCATCTCCTCCAGGGCCTCGATCTTGGCCGCGGGGGTCCGGGCCTCCCGGAAGCGCTGCTCTGCCTCGAAGTAATGGGGCGGTAAGTTGGCCGGCATAGTTGTCCGGAGAGTAACAGGGAATGTCGGTTTTTAACGTTTCATAACCCGTTACTTCTTATCTTTCGTTAATTCATAGGATGGGCTTGAAGGCACGGAATCACCCGCCTTAATGTATTTGTACTTGAATGTGATTCCATTCCAGGCCTTTCGGCCCGGCCCGGCCTGACCGGAAGCGTTGTAAGAAATCCCGTAAAGGTTGCCGAGAGTGCCCTTGGCGTTTAACTCCGGGACCACAAGCGTTGTTGTTCCGTCAGCGGCATGAATTTTTTCATCCCAGACCAATTTGCCGCTGCTCCACGATGTGTTGATAGTTTTCTCCAGCGGTTTCCCCGGCCATTGCAGGCTGCCATGCGTCACTTTGGCTGTAAGGGCAATGGACGATCCCGGTACAAGCTGTGCCGGAGGAAGGCTCCATTTTATTTCAACCGGTATTTTCTGGCTGTCGGCCGGATTCAGCTTGAACGTACCGGCCAGCCCGTCATCCCCGAATTTTACAGTAGAGTAATCCGTTCCTTTATTCTCGCTGCCGCGACTTATATCATAAAGCACCCACACGCCTTTGCCTTTAACTGCCGGCTGAGGTGCGGTGCTTATGGTCTTCACATCCGTCGGCCTTGTCCCCATCGCCGCACCGGCCAGATATTGCTTGCGGCACTCATTCAGCATGCCGCGGGTCCATCGTGCTTCCTGAATGGCAGGTATCAGGGTTTTCATCTGGTCGTCGGCATAGCGCGCCATGGCATCAAGACTTCGCAGGGCCTGCGCTCGATTTACGACTTTTCCGGCATCATTGAAATTGCCTAGAAAGTCGGCAGCCTGCTTGCCCATTTCCGTCACTATCTTGCCTGCCCCGGGGACCGGCGCCGTCACCAGTGTGACCGTCACTTCCGTCACCACGTCCTCTGCCATTTTAGTCGCGATGCTCCGAATCAGGCCATAGGCCTGCTCCACAGCCTCTTTCGATTTGAGATCGCGAATCTGCCGTAATTGGTCATATACGGTTCTTACCTCACGAAGTCGTTTCTCCACGGCCCTGGAGTCGGCATCGATCAAGGCCTCTCCTTCCTCCGCTCGCTGGTAGCGTGCCAGATTGTCTCCCTCACGTCTGCAGGCGGTCGTATCACCCTTCGACAGCGCCGCTTTCAGTCGGGTACGCATTTCACTTACCGCTTGCGTCTCAGCTTCATTCCCATGCATTTGTGCCGAAGCACAATTAATGGAAAACATCATGACGAGCGCAAAAACAAACAACATAATCGATAAGAGATTTGACTTTTTCATTTAATCCTCTTTATGTTCCCGATGTTTGAAACGAACAGGTCGTTTTCTTTTCCCGCTGCAAACGATGGTTTGTTTTCCCCCTGCAACGGTTGGTCCCGGCCGTGCATGGGACGGAAAATTCATCTCATATTTGTCAGGAATTGTGTCCTGTATGGAGAATGTGTATCATAATATTATCGTTCATGGTCTTGCTTTTCAGGGTAAACATACTGTCCTTTTTTGGCTGTCTGTTGTCCAAACTCAATGGCATGTGTCGGACAATGGTGGTAACAGCCAAGACACATTGTGCAATGATGCAACCAAACAGGACGACCATCTGTCAAACGAATATTTCCAACCGGGCAAGAGCGTTCGCATATTTCGCAACCGATACACTTCTCGTTCGTGTGAAACGGCTTATCGTCAATGAAGAAGCGTTGAAATAATGGTTGAATGATGCGAGTTTTAGTCCACGGCCACGAACCTTGAATGACATCGAATTTACCGTTGGCTCTTTGCAAAACCTGTTCATTGATGTATTGCATCCTGTCGATCGATTTCTGCAACTTATCCGCCTTGAGCACCGGCGTGTCTATGTCGAATCCAGGTAGGCAAACGTAAGTATTTGGCATTTGTATGGAGAATGCACTATCAACATGCCACCCGCGACGCGCGATCGATGAAGTAAATACTTGTCTTGTAAGTCCCGCATCATCGCCACAAGTACAAACCATAAATAGATACTGACCCTGATAGTTTTCCAATTTCAGACGACGAATAAAGTCGGTTATGATTTTAGGCTGTGCCCACGAATATACAGGGAACAGAAACCCTATCTTCTCATCATGTTGCAGAGTAAAAGTGCGGTCGCCGTCTATGACCTCCGGTATAAAAATCAATCTCTCATTTTGAACATCGGCCATCTGCTGCGCTGCCCAACGCGTATTACCACAGCCTGAAAAATAGAATAGCATAACGAAGGACTCCAAATAATGAGTTAATCCTGGATGGATTGTTCGTTCGATGCTCCTCTGTTGTGAGGAATGATGCAGACTTTGGCGGATGGGCGATATTTGTTGAGAGGGTAAAGATTGTCGAAGTTTGTCCGGCAGCAAGGACCATGGCCAGCCCGGCTGCACGGCCGATATTGCGGGCGAATTCCCGGGCCTGCCGGGCACCGCTCCGGCGTTCTTTCAGGGCGAGGCTTTTCCCAGCGACAAGTGGTGGCAATGAATCCTGCTTATTTTTCTTTTTCCGAGCGGTAGATCCACTTGAGAGTCAGCGGTCGTAAACTCAAGGCGTGCGAAAGGGGAAGGATCATTTCACGGTCAACGGCAAGCCAGCTGAAGTCCGGTTTGATGTTCCTGATTTTGCCGTCCAATGGCGGCAGTCCCCATTCGGTATGCTTATAACTGACGAAGAGCAAAACATCGTAGAAGCCCTCGGATTCACCCATTACATAGCCGAGCCGGAAGGCCTCCGGGGTAATCCGGTTAATCTCCATGATCTGATGGGCATAATCCTTGGCGAGTTGAATAATGGCATAGCGCGCCACACCTTTTTCCGAATAGCGGGTCAGGGTTCTGGTTTCGGAACTGGAGACATAAACGGTGGTCAGGCCGGGTATCTGCTTAAGGTATTGGGCTGCGATCAGGGCGGCGGTGCGCCTTCCGCCGGTGGCCTGATGGTGCCAGCCGTAATATTCGAAGAGCTTTTCCTGGAGTAAGCTGGCCGTGCGTTCGCCCTTTTCATACATGTTTTTGGAAACGTACCGCATCTCCTTGCCCAGGCTTTCGGCCGCTTCGGCAATGGGCCAGTCGATCTTGACATGGAAGTGCGAGAGTGCATAGCGGTTCTGCTTGCGATAGCGATCATCGCGCTGGATCAGCAGGCCGTAATCCACATCCAGGAGCGTCTCCAGGAGATCGAAAAACGTGCTGCGTTCAAAAAATTTTATCCCGGAATAGAACGGCTTGTTGAGTTGAATGCTGGGGATGAGTGCCAGGGTATCCTTGCGGACGCGGTTATCGTCGCTGAAGCGGATATATTTCTGATGCACCTCATTGATGGATTCCTCGCAGAAGATAATAATATACGGCAGCGCCAAGGATGATTCCCTGGCGAATTCGCGCTTTTTCGGCCGCATCTCGCGCGGGTCCACATAGGGATAGGCCACGCATTTATCATGGCACTGTCTGTAAATTTTATCAAAGGTGATGACCCTCAGGTGGCGTTCCAACTCATCGCGCAGGAAGACGTAAAAAGAACGGCGGACCACTTCCAGATAGCTCAACTCGAATCTGGTTTTTCTCATTGCGCGCGATCTACCCCTCTCAATCAAATTGGTCTAAGATGCATACGAAACACAGTCTTATAGAAACTGATCGGACAAAGGAGCGATCGGCTATCGGTTCTTTTTCTTTTCTGCTTTGGCCAGCTTCTTTTCTTTCGCTGTTTTCTGCGGTTTTTTCTTCTCCGTTTTTCTGGCGTCTTCTGATTTAGCCATTTCCATATCCTCCGTAGTTATCAAATATTCTTGACGGAATTGTTCCTGCTTGTTTCAGGGCTTCCTTTTGGGCAGCTTATCAATCTTGTCCTGGGATTTTTGCTTTTGCTTGTCGGCTTTCTGTTTCTGTCCCTTTTCCTTGTCTTTCTTTCCGCCCTTATCTCCCATTTCAGATCTCCTTTTCGTGTTGTTGAAAATGTCTCTTTGCTACGCGGTTTCCTGTTGCAAAAGTAGCGAACCTATCATTACCGGTTGAAATCTCGCATAATTTTGAAAATCCGTCAATTGACGAAGTGATGTTTCATGAGGTCATTACTCATGACCTCTTATTCGCGGGTAGGAAAAGATCCGAAAATATGCTATGAAGCCGCCGTTTCACAAGATCAATCGGGGTGGGTGACCTTGAACGAACGGGGGAAAAATAGACGGTAAACGGGGGGCAGAGGGATACTCTGCCCCTTTTTTCGTCAAAAAGGAGATGAGACATGGTCAAGGTGAATGAAATGAAGAGGGCGGTTGTGGTCGGTGCGGGGACCATGGGGCATTCCATTGCCCAGGTCTTTGCCCAGCATGGGATTGAGACCGGGCTGGCCGACACGACGGGCGAATGCCTGGAGCGTGCCATGCGGCTCATCCGGGTCAACCTGGAGACCCTGGCGGATTATGGATCGGTGAAGCGGGAGGAGATCCCGGCCATCCTCGGGCGGATCATTCCCTCGACGGACCTGGCTGCGGCGGCGGAGGGCGCCGATTTTGCCATCGAAGCCGTCGTGGAGGTGCCGGAAGTCAAGAAGGCCGTCTTCCAGCAGCTCGAGCGCATCTGCCCGGACGGGGCCGTCCTCGCGAGCAACACGTCGTCCCTGGACGTTTTCTCCATCGTCGGGGAAATTCACCGGCCCGAGCGGCTCCTCATCACCCACTGGTTCGCGCCGCCCCACATCATCCCGCTGGTAGAGGTCGTGCCCGGCCCCAAGACGTCGCCGGAGGCGATGGATGTCGCCGTGCAGCTCATGCAGCGTCTCGGGAAGAAGGCCGTTGTGCTGAAACAGTTCGTCCCGAGCTTCATCGTCAACCGGATCCAGCAGATGATCTTCTTCGGCGTCCTGGAAATCCTGAAGAACGACTGGGCCTCCCCGGAGGACATCGATCTGGCGGTCAAGGCCAGCCTGGGCGTCCGGCTTCCAGTCGTCGGGGCCGTCCAGACCCTCGATTTCACGGGCCTGGACCTGGTAGACACGATGATCAAGAACGCCCTGGGCCAGTCGGTGCCCTTCATCGCCGAGCCCGTGTCGAAAGGGCACCTGGGGGTGAAGTCCTCGAAGGGGCTCTACGACTATGGCGGACGCTCGGAGGAGGAGAT
This sequence comes from Deltaproteobacteria bacterium HGW-Deltaproteobacteria-19, assembly GCA_002841865.1. Taxonomy (GTDB): domain Bacteria; phylum Desulfobacterota; class Syntrophia; order Syntrophales; family PHBD01; genus PHBD01. The sequence continues at coordinate 124,861 of PHBD01000007.1, read as the reverse complement.
CCTGCGGAAACGGGATATACGTTACCTGGCGGTTCTGGAACAGATGGAGAAGCTGGGAGCGTTCGAACCGGTGTGACAGGCTGTTAAAATGAACCGATCATGCAAAGGGGGGACAGGTCTGAAAACGGTTCCCCCTTCTTGCATGACTCAGTACAGAATCCTGAAATCCGCAAACTCCCCCGCGTAGGGCTCTTCCCGGGCTTCTATTTCCGTCACCGTCGCCGCGGGAGGCCCCTTCCGGCACCAGGCGGTGACGGCATCCACCGCAGGCCCCTTCCCTTCGACGACAGCCTCGACCCGGCCGTCCGGCAGGTTCCGGACCCAGCCCGTCACACCCTGGGCGCGGGCCGTCCGGACGGTCCAGGCCCGGAAGGCCACGCCCTGGACGACGCCGGACACAACGATGTGCATTCGTTTCATGAAAATACTCTGCTCAGAAAACCGGCTCCCGCCGGATCAGGGACAGAAGGTGATCTGATAGTCCGGTCCCGAATGGTTGCCACAGATGACGATCGCGGCAGGTCTGCTTATAGCGCTTGCTGCGGAGGATTGCAACGGAACCTCTTTTTTCCGCCGGACCCCTGTTTTTTCGCCGCCGGCCGTGCTATCTTCATCAGGGTGCGGCAGTATCCGTTCCCGCCCCTGTTTTCACAAGATCCTAAGGAGCGTTTCCCCCCGTTTACCAGGCCCTTCTGGCCGAACGAAGAAAGGAGATTTCCGATGCAGGCACTCTTTACCCTCACCCCGGCGGAATCGAAACGGCTGATCGGCAAGGGAGTGGCCTCCCTTCCGAGCATCCAGAACGCGAAAAACAAGGGCTACCTCCTCATCGGGCGTGGTTCGACCAACGCCTACATCCTTGAGGAACTGCTGGGCGAGAAGGTCCGCAAGGAAGGGTACGTCGCCGGCCAGGTTATCCGCGGCGTCCTGTGTGTCCTGGGGGCGGAGGACCGGACGAAGCCGGTCACGTTTCACAAGGGCAAGATCCTCCCCGTGGAGCCCGGCTCCGTCCTCGACAAACTCGGCCCGGGAGACGTTATGCTCAAGGGGGCGAACGCGATGGATTCCAACGGAAACGTGGGCGTCATCATGGTTAGCCCAGTGGGTGGCACGATGGGACAGTTCTACATGGCACTGAAGGCCCGGGGCCTGGAGATGATCTATCCGGTGGGGCTGGAAAAGATGATTCCGTCAGTGCCGCTGGCGGCCCAGTACGGCGGGACGATGGCGATGGACGAGGCGATCGGTCCCCCCGTCGGGATGGCCTGCGTGTCCGACGGGGTCGTTTTCACGGAGATCGACGCCATCGAGAATCTTTTCGGTATCGATGCCGTGCACTTCGCCTCCGGCGGCTGGGGCGGCGCCGAGGGCTGTGTTACGCTCATCGTGGAAGGGCCTGACGCCCGGGTTAGCAAGTGCCTGAAGTTCATCGAGCAGAAGATCAAGGGGGAGCCGCCCCTGCCGGCGGCCAAGAGTCCCTGCAAGACCTGCACGATTTCTTGCAGCTTCCAGAAGAAGGACGAGAAGAAGCTGCCGGCTTGGCTGCGATAAAGCATGAAGGGGGGCGGATTTCAAATCCGCCCCCCGTTGTTTGTTCACTGCAAAAGAATCTGACCTGTTATTCGTGGGGGTGGCCGAGGAGGGCGAGGAAGGACGTCTCGTCCAGGACGGGGACACCCAAGGCCTCCGCCTTGGCCAGCTTGCTTCCCGGCTCGGCGCCGGCCACGACGTAGTCGGTCTTCTTCGAGACGCTGCCGCTGACCCGTCCTCCCCGGCTCTCGATCATCTCCTTGGCCTCGTCGCGGGTGAGCCCGGCCAGGGTCCCCGTCAGGACAAATGTCTTTCCGGAGACGGCGGACGGTTCCGCCTCGGGCTCGTCCTTTCCCGGGGCTTCGCCTGTCCATGTGAATCCGCACTTACGGAGCTGACGGGTCACATTCAGGAATTCAGGGCTTTCGCGAAGGCGAAGCATCCCCTCCACGGCCCCGGGCGAGATCCCGGGGACCTCCCGGATGTCCAGCTCCTCCGCCGCCTGCAAGGCCTCCAGCGATCCGAACCGCCTTCCCAAGGCCTCCGCCCGCACGCCCCCTACCTCCGGGATCGAGAAGAAGGAAAGCAGGCGGGAAAGGGGCATCGGCCGGGAACCTTCCGCCGCGGACGTTTCCTCCCATTCGACGCCCTGCTCCCTCAGATCCGTGATCACCTGCCGGTTGTGCTCCTCGGAGAAAAACGAAGCGATGGAGGCGGCCACCTCGACGCCGATGTTCGGGACGAAGCGCAGGGTCTCCGCCCGTGCCTCCATCAGGAGATCCAGCGATCCGAAGAAAAGGGCCAGGTCCCGGGCCGTGGTCTCCCCCACGTCGGGAATTCCCAGGGCATAGATGAAGCGGGCGAGGGTTGTCCGGCGGCTCCGGGCGACGGCCTGCACCAGGTTTTCCGAGGACAGGTCCGCCAGCCGGTCCAGGAGGACCAGGTCCTCCCGCCGGAGCCGGAAGAGATCTGCGGGCGTCTTCACCAACTCCCGGTCCACGAGCTGGTCCACGAGTTTCTCCCCGAGTCCCTCGATGTCCAGGGCCCGGCGGCTCCCGAAGTGCAGGAGGGCGCGCTTGCGCTGGGCCGGGCAGAAAAGGCCGCCGGTGCATCGGGTGGCCGCCTCCCCGGCGGCGCGGACGGTGACGGAACCGCAGACGGGACAGCGTTCCGGCATCCGGAATTCCGTCGTCCCCGGTGGACGCCTGTCCTGAAGGACCGATACGACCTCGGGAATGACCTCTCCGGCCCGGCGGACAACAACGGTGTCTCCGATGCGGACGTCCTTCCGGCGGATCTCGTCCTCGTTGTGGAGGGTGGCGTTCGTGACGGTGGCTCCACCGACGAAGACGGGCTTCAGCCTCGCCACCGGCGTGAGGACCCCTGTCCGGCCGACGGAGGTGTCGATGCCGACAATCTCCGTCAGGGCCTCTTGGGCGGGGAACTTGTGGGCCAGGGCCCAGCGCGGGGCCCGGGCCACGGAGCCAACGGTCTCCTGGGCCGCCCGGTCATTCAGTTTGTAGACGACGCCGTCGATGTCGTAGGGGAGGGAATCCCGCCGGGCCAGGATCTCCCGGTAATAGGCCAGGAGGCCTGGGGTTCCGGACACGACCCGGCGCTCCGGGCAGACGGAAAAGCCCAGGCGGACCAGGAGGTCCATCGCCTCCGCCTGCGCGGGGGGCAGGTCGAGGCCGTCCGCCCAGTCCAGGGAATAGGCGAAGAAGGACAGGGGGCGGGAGGCGGTGACCCGCGAGTCGAGCTGACGGAGAGAGCCCGCGGCGGCGTTCCGGGGATTGGCGAACTCCTTCTCCCCGTGCTCTCGCTGGGCCCGGTTCAGCTTCGCGAAGTCCTCCCGGAGAAGGATCACCTCCCCCCGGACTTCGAGGCCCTTTGGAACGCCTTCCCCCAGGAGCCGCAAGGGGATCGTGTGGACGGTGCGGACGTTGGCGGTCACCTCTTCGCCGGTGAAGCCGTCCCCCCGGGTGGATCCGTGGGCGAGGACGCCGTCCTCGTAGATCAGGCTCACGGCGAGGCCGTCGAACTTCGGCTCCGCCGTGTAATCGACCGTTTCGGCCCCCAGGCGCTCCCGGATCCGCCGGTCGAAGGCCTCCACCTCCCCGTCATCGAAGGCGTTCGACAGGCTCAGCATGGGCGTGCGGTGGAAGTAGGCGGGGAATTTGTCAAGCGGCGGGGCGCCCACCCGCCGGGTCGGCGAGTCGGGCGTCACCAGTTCGGGGAAGCGCTCTTCGATGTCCGTCAGTTCCCGGAGGAGCGCGTCGTACTCGGAATCGGGGATTTTCGGTGCATCGAGCTGGTAGTAGAGCCGGTTGTGGTGATCGATGACCCGGCGGAGTTCCGCGGCCCTTTTATCCGCCGTTTCCCGATTCATTTCACCCGTCTCAGGATGGGGCCGGCCTTCGGTGCTTTCGGCGCCGCGGGCTTCCCGTCTCTCTTCTTCATGATCTGGTCGTTGAAGATCTGATTCTTCGCCCGGACAGCGTTGATGATGAAGAAGACGATGACGGCCCGCTCCCATTCGCGGCTGGGCTCGAAACGCTCCATCCGTTTCTTGTATTTTTCCCAGAGGGAGGTGAGGGACGCCTCGTCCAGGGAGAGGATCGTGTCGGCGATTTTTTCAAGGGATTTCTCCAGCATGTTCCTGCCTTTTCCGGTTTTCTGCGGCTGATGGCGCATTCTATCGGGGCCGCCGGGGATTGTCAAAACAAAACCGGCCCATGCAAGACTTCACATGCAAATCGAGATAAAAAAACAGGACCATTTCTGGTCCTGCCTTCCTCCGTAAAACAGAATCTGCTTATTTACCGAATCTTCGGGGATACGCCTGGAGATTCCAATGCAGGATGACCGCTTCCTCGAACCGCCCGACCCGGTAGAGTCGGTCCGCCGCATAGCTTCCGCTTTGGTTTGAGCCGTCGGGTGTCATGATTGTCTGAAAAAATAGCTGCCGGGGATGCGGAGTGGATGACCCGCAGCCCCGGCCCGCAAGTGGTTGAGGGATGCCCGTTTATCCGCAGGAGGAGCATGTGCCGCATCCGCCGCCTGTGTTCACGAAACTGGACGACAGCTTGAATCCCGACCCGTGGGGGGTCTCGATGAAATCCACGGTGATCGGCTGGATCTCACTGAGCAAGTCCTGGTTGATGACGAACGTGACACCGTTTTCCTCGAACACCTGATCGTCCTGCTTCTGTTCGTCCAGTGCCATTCCCAGGGATGTTCCCGAGCAGCCGCCCTCTAAAATCATCACCCGGATCGGCAGGTTTTCCTTCCGGTTCTTCATGAAATCCTTGATCATTTCGTTTGCTTTTTCCGTTACCGAGAACATGTATCTCCTGTCCTTTCCGACACCTTGGTGTCCTTTCCTCTGATGCTTTTCACCTTAGACGGTCCCGGGATCCTTGACCGCAGATTCCAGGCCCGCTGACTTCATGTCTCCGCCATTGCGCCCAGGCTCGGTGGGCGCCGCCGGCTTTCTCCTCGCCGTAGACCGCCAGCAACCCTGCGTCCACAACAGCACGAGACGAATTAAATCATCAGTTGAAGTTTGTCAACATGCAAGGGATTAATATGATTATAAATAATTAGAATATTCCGTAACGTACTATTCGATATCCGCATTTCCAATATAGGTACAAAGAATGATAAGGAACCCGTCCCGAGATCGGGATGGTTATCGAAGCAGAATCGGGCGAACGATTCACAAGCCTGAAGCCCCGCAGATCACAGGAGCTCCGGCGTGTGCGCTGTCGGCGCCGGAAAAGGTCTGAGTAAAAATGGAGAACAAATCGATGCAGGAAAGTCCGGCAGCTCTCACCCCTCCTACCGACAATCCATATGCCTCAGACCCTCTCGGGCACTATCTCGAATTCCTGCTGAACAAAAGGGAACAGGGGACCCGCATCGTTGGTTTATACTGCAACTACGCTCCCGTGGAACTGATCCGGGCCATGGATGCCGTCCCCGTCTCCCTCTGTTCGTCTTCCCGCAGAACCATCCCCGCCGCGGAAGAAATATTACCCGCAAACCTCTGTCCCATGATCAAATCCAGCTTCGGCTACATCCGCACCAATACGTGCCTCCTTTATGAGATATCCGATGCCGTCATCGGCGAGACAACATGCGACGGGAAAAAGAAGATGTTCGAATTGATTGCCCATCTCAAGCCTACCCACATCATGGACCTTCCCCAGCTTCCCGACGAAGCGGGGGCCTTGGATCGCTGGGTCGAGACGGTCGGCAGGCTCAAGACCTTTCTGGAAAGGGAATTTAAGGCAAGCATCACCGAAGATCGGATAGAAGCGGAAATCCTGGAGACAAACAAAAAGAACAGGATCATCAACCATTTCTTTGATTCGGTCGCCTGCCATCCCCCTCTTGCTCACTGGCGGGAAATATATGACGTCATCGGCCTCGATTCTTTTTTGAAAAGCGAGAGATTGCAGTTCGTGATCGAAAGGATCCTGCAGAGGCTGGCTGAGCGGGCTGCGGAAGGAATCCGCTTTGGAAACGACCGTTCTCCCCGGGTCCTCGTGACCGGTTGTCCCATCGGCGGCGACGCTGCCAAGGTCTTGCAGATCATCGACGAAGCAGGAGGAGTGATCGCAGGGCTGGAGGCCTGCGGCGGCATGAAGGGCTATTGCATCGAGATTGAGGAGGGGACCGGGGATCCCCTGCGGGCCGTTGCGGAAGCCACCCTGAAGATTCCCTGTTCCTGCATGACTCCAAACAGGAGGCGTCTTGATGTACTGGATGAGATGGTAGCGAGGTTCAAGCCCGATGCGGTTGTCGATGTTGTTCTGCACGCCTGTCATGCATACAACATAGAATCACTGAAAATTCTCAGGCATATGAAGGATCGGCACGGGTTGCCCGGTCTGAAAATAGAAACGGATTACTCCGACGGCGATGTGGAACGGATCCGGACGCGGGTTGAGGCCCTCTTTGAATGCTTGTGACGTCGATGGTTGCTTCTGCTGATCTGTTCAATGGATCGGGATCCATCATAATCTCCCACTGTTCCTGCCCGCTTGAAGCAACCGGCTGAGAGCCGGACCTTGACGTATCCGGCTGTCCTGCCGGGCAAAAGGTCTTTACTCCGGGGAATGGCTGTGGTTTAATCCCGGGCCGAAAGGGGGTCCCATGGTCAGGCTTTCCGACGGGAGCGAGTTCTGTCGCGTCTGCAACGCAAAACCTTCCGTGGTCCTGTGCGACGGCTGCGAGAAGGCCCTTTGCGTGGACTGTCGGAAATTCGACCTCTGGGGCTACGGCTGCGGCCACGTGGATACGAAAGTTTTCTGCGAAGCCTGCGCCCGGGATCCCCGCATCAACCCTTACGGCGGCTGCATTGACTGAGGGCGTTCGGGCGCCCATGCCCGAAGAGGGACCCACCAACGGCTCGCACCGCTCGCGGTCCGTCCTGCATCGGGTCCAGCTCCGACTCGCCAGTGCCTGGGACATCCTCGTAGACTCAATCATCAACTATCAGAACAACGGGGACATAAACCAGGCGGCAGCCATCGCCTTCTACGCCATCCTCTCCTTTCTCCCCCTGTTCATCCTCACCTTCCTGATGGCGGGCTATTTCTTCAGCTCCTACCCCGAGGTGCAGCAGCAGTTCATCGAGGGCATCCAGCGCTTCCATCCCTACTTCACGGGGGATATCCTGATCCAGCTCGGGCAGCTGGACGAAAAAAGCCGGCTCCTGGGCTGGGTGGGTTTCATCACGCTCATCTGGTTCTCCTCCATGATTTTTGGAGCGGCGGAGACGGCCTTCAACCTGATCTACCGGACGAAGACGATCCGAAACTATGTCGTCTCGAAGCTGTTGTCCTTTGCCATGATCCCCGCGGCCTGGGCCGTCGGCGTCCTGAGCGTGGGGATCACGACCGTCGCGACCGTGGTGGCCAACCAGCCGGTCCTGGCGGACATCCTCTTCACACACCTTCCCATTCTCAAGGGCGTCCTGTTCCGCTACGTCCTGCCGTACATCGTCACGGTGATCTTCTTCACCATTGTCTACAAGATCATCCCGGTGAACAAGATCTCCCTGGGGCTGGCCTTCACGGGAAGCGCCGTCTTCTCGGCCCTGATGGAGGTGGCGAAGCACTTCTTCGCCTGGTACATCGCGAACTATACCCGCTACAACATCATCTTCGGTTCCCTCGAGACGATTGTCATCCTGATCATCTGGGTGTTCTACGTGGCCCTCATCTTCCTGTTCTGCGCCGAGCTGATGGCCTCCTACCGGCGCCGGGACCTTATCCTCATCGAGAGGGCCATCCTGAAACCCGGTGCTTCCGGGATGAAGGTCTGGGAGCGGCTATTCCGCCGTTTCGGCCGCATTTATCCACGGGGGGGCACGATCTTCCAGGAAGGTGACGAGGGGCGGGACATGTACTTCATCCTGGCGGGCCGCATCCGGCTGGAGAAGAAGGCCAGCCGTGTCCGGAAGGTGCTGGCGGAGCTTGGACCCGGCGAGTATTTTGGCGAGATGGCCGCCCTTCTGGAGGCTCCCCGGACAGCCACGGCAAACGCCGCGGAGGAGAGCGACGTGGCCGTCATCGACGGCGGGACGCTGCGCCGCCTTCTCCGGGAGAACGACGAGATGTCCATGTTCATGATGAAGGAGTTTGCCCAGCGGATCCGCCGCACCGACGCGCTCGTAGACGAGCTTTCCCAGTGGTGGCTCCGCCTGGTGGCCATTCTCTATCTGACCCGCTCCTGGCCCCTGTCCGCAGACAGGGATCCGGTGGCGGAAATTGCAGCCGACTCGGGCAGGGATCCCGAGGAAATCCGGGATGTTCTGTCAGGTCTCGCCCAGGATGGAGTGGTCGATATCCGGGACGGGCGTGTGACCGGATTCAATCCGGGGCGGGCTTGGGAGGTCAGCAGCACCCACATCTATTAGGCTGTTGAAAAACGCCCGTCTGCTGTGTTTCCCTCGTCCCTCGCGAATCGACGTACCAGGGGTACGCCTCATGGCTCGGGACTTCGGGGGCCTTGCATCCGGGCATTTTTGAACAGCCTGGAAATGTGTTTTTCTGACGGGCTGTTGAGGCGGTGTGAGAGAGGGTGTGCCGTTACAGTGAATGAGGAGGAACGGCGATGGAGATGCCGGCGGAACGGTGGCTTGAAATCAATGGACTTTCGTTTCGGTATCTCGACTGGGGGAGAGAGGGGTTGCCCTTCCTGGTTCTGCTTCATGGAATCGGCGACAGTGCGCACGTCTGGGATCTCATTGCCCGGGAGGCCCGCCGGCATTTCCGCGTCGTCGCCCTGGATCAGCGGGGCCACGGCCGGAGCGGCTGGGTGCGGCCCGCGGCGTACCGCCTGGACGACTACGTGGGCGACCTGGAGGCGGTGGTCGAGCGACTGGCTCCCCCGAACCTGATCCTCATGGGGCACTCCATGGGAGCCCTTCACGCCACGGCCTTTGCCGCCCGGCATCCCGGCCGCGTGGCGGCCTTGGTCCACGTGGACATCGAGCCCTGCCCGCCGCCCTGGAACAAGAAGTACCTGACGGGCCTCTACCGCGACCTTCCCGAGTCGTACGAATCGGTTGACGCATTCGTGAGCAGGCGGATGGAAAACAGCGCCCATGCTGACCGGGCGCGCCTCCTTGCTCTGTCGCCCCACAATCTGCGGGAGGAGAACGGCCGGTATTACGCCCTCAGCGACCGGGAGGTCTACGCCCATTTCGACCCGGACTATGACCTGCGGCCCCAGCTGCCCGGCATCTCCTGCCCGGTCCTGGTCGTCCGGGGCGAGGACAGCCTGGTCCTGCCCCGGGAGCCGGCGGAGGAGATGCGCCGGAGCGTGCCCCGGGGGGCCCTGGCGGAGATCCCCCGGGCGGCCCACCCCGTTCACACGGACAACCCCGAGGCGTTCCGGGAGGCGGTGTTCCGCTTCCTGGCGGATCAGGGCCTGATGGCCCGCTGACCGCACACTCCCGGACCGGTCCGGGGGACATCCCTCTATAGCATTCCGCGTTTATCCTACCAGATGTACCGCATGTCGATGGTTACGGCGTGGCCGGTCTGCCTCGACTTCAGCTCACCGGCCCAGGCGAGGGAAAAGGAGAAGGCGTCGGTGAGCTTCCCCGTCAGCCCCAGGGAGAAGACGCCGCTGTTCCGGTCGATCGTGTCGGAATAGACCGTGAAGGACCCGGCATCGGCACCGGCGAAACGGGCGTTCAGGACCGTCTCGTCGTTTCCGAACTCATGGACCCAGCGGGCGGAGAGCCTGGGAGTGAGGGAGAAGGATTCCCCGACCGTGAAGGTCCTGGCCAGTTGAATGCCGAGGGCGCCCTGGAGGAAGGTGGCGTCTTCGGCCTCCGCCTCGAGGTTCAGGGACTCGGCGCCGGTCTCCGTGAACGCGCTCCGGTGGTGCCGGAGGGCCAGGACGGAGGCGAGGGGAGTGATCTCGAAACCCCCAAGCGATGCCTTGTACCCGCCCTCGACAGAAGCGCCTAGCTCGTAGCCGCCGTACGAAGCGGTGGCGGTACGGGAGACGGTCCCGAAGGAGACCGACCGGGTGGTGTCGTAGCCGTTCCTGGTGCAGGAGAGGCCCCCGTCGGCGTACCATCTCCCGCTTCTCCAGGTCCCGTAGAGGGCGGCCTGGAGGCTTTCTTCCTTCCCGGAGTCGCCGAGGTCCGGGAAGTCCACGTCCGTCTTCGAGTACCCGAGAGCGACGCCGGTCCGGAAGCCTCCGCGGACGAGGAGGTCGACGCCGGTGACGAAGCCCCGCACCGTGTAGCCGTAACGGGAGGCGATGTCCTCTCCGTCACGGTTGCCTCTGGCACCGTAGCCCCGGATCCAGAGGCCGAAGGGGTAGGTGATCCGTCCCGCGGCGTCGGCAAGCGAGAGGACGGCCTCGGAGAAGGTGGATCCGCCCATGGAGGGGATCGGGGGGGCGTCCCCGGAGAAGGCCCCGGCGGCATTTTCCGGAGAGGGTGCGTCCTGCGGAAAGAGGCTCCGGAAAAATGCGGCGTGCTTGACGGCGTCGATGGCGGGGTAGGCGGTGTGGCTGGCGCCACCCAGCCGGTTGAAGGCGGCCCTGGCCTCCGTGTAATCGAGGGTATGAAGGGAATCGAAGACGGAGAGCAGGTCCCCCGAGGCGGTCTCCCAGGCGCCGTCGAGGTACGCGGAGACGGCGCGCTCGTTCCGGGTCAGGGCGGCCCGGATGAGGGCGGACCGGAGCATGATGTAGGCGTCACAGGCGTCATAATAAACCCGGGCGTCCGACAGGCCGTAGTCCATGCCGACGGAGTCGAACGTTCCCGTGAGGCCGTTTGTCGTATCGATGATCCGGTATCGGACGCCGTGCTTCAAGCCCCGGGGGTCGAGCGATACCGTGGCTCCGGGATCGATGACCGCCGTGTCGGAGACGATATGGGCAAAGGTGCCGTCGGCTCTGAGGGTGGGCCGATAGGTGGAGCCGGATCCGAAGGTCGTCTTTCCCTTGATGTTCAGGAGACCGTCCTCGATACGAATCATCTTTGCATCCTTGAAGTCCCCGTCCACGGTCCAGGTGCCGGCCCCCGTCTTGGTGAGATACTCGAAGTTGACGATGGAGCCCTTCGCGATTCCACCCGAGCCGTCGAGAAAGATCCGGTCCGCCGTGCCGTTGACAAGCTCCGGGTCCGTATCGTCCGCGTCGTCGCCGTCCACGCTGCCGGAGATCTTCGAGCCGCTACGCAGGATGACCGTGTCGTCGCCCTCGCCCATGGTGATGGCCGGCCCCTGCTCCGCGGTGATGGTTCCGGCGTTGTCGACGAGGTCGTTGCCCTCGCCCCAGAAGCGGACGGCGGCGTAGGTGATGTTGGGATTGAATTCCCCCACGCTCTGGATGACGCCGGTGGCAGCGTTGTAAAGTGCACTGCCGCTCATCCCGTTAAATGTGACAACTCCCCACCCCCCAAGGCCGGAAATGAGGCCCTTGTTGATGACGGTGGAATTGTCCCACGCCCAAACGGTACCGACTTCTTTGCCGGTAAGCGTTCCGGTCTCATTGTTGATGACAAGACCCTGCTTCATGACAACGACGGCAAAGCTTGAACCACCTCCGATCGTACCGTCATTCACAACGGTACCGTCATTACCTCCATAAACGCCGCGCTGTCCGCCATAGATGGTGCCGGTATTGTGTATGTAGCCGCCGTCCACGTCAACGGCATTGTAATCAGCGGTTATTTTTCCCTCGTTTTCGATCTGGCTGTCTGCTCCGAGGCTGACCCCCCATTTGCCGGAGATCGTTCCTCCCTGATCATTATACAGTTTATTCCCGGTGCCTGGCAGGTAGATGGCACGGCTGAAACCATCCGGAGATGCATTGGACGCCTCGATTTTGCCGCTGTTGTCGACCGTTACGTTCTTTGATGTATTCCAGCCGTCGATGACAGTCGAATTGGATTGACGGGTAAGCCCGTTGGCGGACAAGGTTCCACCCGCACGATTGATAATGTGCCCCGAAGACTTCATAAAGATGGCGTTTCCTTCATCGCTGTTGATCGTTCCGCTGTTATCCAGGGTCAGATCGCCCTCAGCAGAGACGCCATTATACTTGCTTCTGATCGTGCCTCCGGCGTTGTTGGTAACGCTGCCACTGCGCATGATGACCGCATAGCCGGTCGAGGAAATCGTTCCGCTGTTGCTGACCGAGCCGTCCAGTGCATTTATAAGTGAGTTGCTTGCATAGAGGTTGAAGTTGATCGCTGTGCTGCTTTTGCCCGTGCTTGCAACCGTGCTACCGGCCGCCACGTTGACGTTCCACCCGGCGGTTTTGCCCCAGAGGGTGTAGGATCCGCTCGAGGTGACGGATCCCGTGGACGTCACGTAGGCCTTCTTCGTCTCCGCCCCGTTTTCGGCGGCCAGGTTGACTCCCTCCGTGCGGGCACTGTCGATCACGACGTCCGCAGAGGCAGGAGCTGTTATCATCAGGGATCCCGTCATGAGCAGGATCAGGCCGAAGGGAACCAGAAGGCGCGACGGGTGATGAAATGGAAAAGAACAGATCCCTTTCATGGATGATTCCTTTCCTGAAAAGACCGGATGCCCGGCCGGATTTCAAATCCGGCCGGGATGCGTTTTATCGGATGAAAACCACCGACGTGAGAGCGCCCGGTTTCGTCTCCATTTCCTGCCGGGCGACCTGAAGGCCCATCAGGACGGCCTCCACGGCGTCGACGGGCAGGGAAGAATCGCCAGCCCGGATCATGAGGACGCCATCGGGAGTGACCGTTGCCGTCAGCCGGGAGGTCAGGCCGTTTGACGCGGTCAGGGAGAAGGAAACCGATATCCCCGGGGCCATGTCGGCAACCTCGGGTGCCGTCCCGGTTGGTGCCGATGCCGTCCGGGTCAGGGAGAGGGCGGTGCTGTTTTCCCGGACCTCGAACGCGCCTGCGAAGGCGGGTGCGGATCTTTTGTCCTGCACAAAGACCGGCAGGGTGGCCGTCCCGGTCATGGATTCAGGTGCTGTCGCTCCGCCGGTTAGCAGGGTCGTGGTCGGTCCCGCCGTCCGGATGGTCACCGGTGCCAGGAAGGAAGAGGACGCGAAGAAGATGCGCTCTTCGCGGTGCCGGAGGTCGGCGGTATGCCGGATGTTTTCCCTCGCCGCCTCGATGACGGCCGCCGGCGGCCGGATCGCGCCGGACGGGTTCACAGTGCCGGAAGGATTCACATCGGGCGGACTCACGGCGACAACGGTGAGGGTGCCGTTGACGAACCGGAGATCGTAGTTGTTCGACGTCAGGCCGGACGGATCGATGCCGTAGGTTCCGGCCTGAACGGCTCCCTGGCTCGATCCGCCGTAGGCGAGGAGGCCGCCCAGGACGCTGCTGTCTTCCCCGTTGGCGAAACCGGCATAGGTGACGCCGTTGCCGCCGGAATAGGCAGCTCCGTCGTACAGCTTCCGGTCGTCGTTGGCCGTGACGGTCAGGGGGGCCGGGGTGATGTCCGCCGAGGCGGTGGCCGTGGAATTCCGGAGCCTGTAGTTGCCGCCGTCCGTGCCGTCCAGGGAGATGTCGGCAATGTGGATGGATTTCCCCGTTCCGGCGTTCTTGTCGTCGAAGTCCGCCGTCTGGCTGAAGGTGACGGTGTCGCCGGCGATGATGTCCGACGACGATCCGGTGACCGCGGCCGCCGTGGTTCCGTCGTAAACCTTGTCTTTCCCCGTGTAGCGGACGGTCACGTCCCTGGGGGTGATCGTGAGGGTGGAGGTGCCGTCGCCCTTGATGTCGTATCCCTGCTGCCCGGAGTAAAGGCCGTCGATGGTCACGGAGTATGTTCCAACGTTTTTGCCGTCGGCTGTGTAGGACGCGGATCCGTAGACCTTGCTTTCATCGAAGTCGTCCGGCACGTTCGTCCACGTGTACGAGCCGTTCTTGATGCCGGTGGTTCCGTCGTACACTTTCGTCCTGCTTGCATCGGACAGGATGACCGTGGCGGGCGTCATGAAATTCCGGAGGAGGGGATAGGTGCAGCCGTCATAGATGCGCCAGGCCTTTCCGGTCTGGCCGGCATCGTCGATGTCCCAGCCGGCGGCGGCAAACGTGGCCAGATTCTTCATCTCGGCGGTGGTCTTGCCGATGCCGGCGGCGGAGACCGTCCGGCCCGAGGTTTCCATGTCCCAGAAGCTGCCGGTGACCGTGCCGCTGTTCGTCCCCACGAGCCCGCCGACTTCGGACATTCCGCTCACCTTGCCGGTGCTGTAGCTGTTCGTGATGGTTCCGCCGGCATTGTTCGTCCCTACGAGTCCTCCCACGGACGAATTTCCGGAAACCGCTCCGGTGCTGTAGGTGTCGGCGACCCTGCCGCCATTCTGTCCGACGAGCCCTCCGACGGACGATGTCCCGGTCACGCTCCCATTGTTGAAAGAGCCGGTCACGGTGTTCATATTTGATCCGGCAACCCCTCCGACGTCGGAGGTTCCGGTCACAGTCCCGCTGTTGTAACTGTTTTTAATCTCGCCTCCATTCAATCCCGCGAGCCCGCCGGTTCTTTTGGAACCTGTCACCGTGCCGGTGTTCCAGCTGTCTTCGATGGTGCCGCCCATGTCGTTTTCCCCTGCGATTCCCCCGGCGTCGTCCAGGTCTGTACCGGGGAGATTTCGAACCTCCCCGCTGTTGCCGCTCCCGATGATGGCCCCGGAATTCGTGCCCGCCAGACCGCCGATACGGGCCAGGCCGGTCACCGTCCCGGTGTTTATGCTGCTTGTGATGGCTCCTTCGTTCTGTCCCGCGATGCCGCCGCCGTCACCCGTACGGGCGGTCACCTGTCCGGAATTGCGGCTGTTGATGATTTTCGCCTTGTTGCCTCTGCTGATTCCCGCGATGCCGCCGACAAACATGTCGCCGCTGACCGGGCCGCTGTTGCTGCTGTCGAGGATCGTCCCCTGATTGTCTCCCACGATGCCGCCGACGTACCCGACGCCCGTCACCTCGCTGTTGCCGTGACTGCTGCCTGTGATGGTTCCCTCGTTGTATCCCACCAGCCCGCCGGTTCCGTTGTATTCGTCATTCATCGCCGCGGTGCCGTTTACTGTGGCCGTGCTGTGGCTGTTGATCACTTTCCCGAAGTTGCGCCCGACCAGCGCACCCAGGGATGCCGATCCCGTGATGGTGCCGCCGGACAGTCGGACATTGCGGACCTCGCCGCTCGTCCCGACCGCGCCGAACAGGCCGCCGGACGAGACCTGGCGATTCTTGATGTAGATGTTCGAGATGGTATGGCCTAGACCTTCGAAGGTGCCGGTATAAGGATTCGCGTTGTCTCCGATCGGTTCAAAGCCGTAAATGACAACGGGTCTCTCCATGGTTTGGTTCCAGTTCCTGGTTGCCGAGGCGTCGATGTCGGCACCCAGGGCGTAGTTTTTCGTGAGATCTCCTTTCATGCCCTGGAGATCGGTTCCGGTGCGGCTTTTTTCGGCGCCCAGGCGGGTGATGATGGTGAAGATCTTCTCTGCGCCCTCGGAGCCGAGGCGGGGGCGAAGGTTCTCGCCCTCCGGGAGATTGACCCTGGCGTTGATAAAATAGTCCGCCGCGGTCCCGTTGATGACGCCGTCTTTCGCCCTCTGGCCGTACTCCAGGGTGAGCCTGGCCGTTCCGGAGCCGTAGAGCTCCCGGTTGATCTCGATGTTGCGGTCGGCGGAGAGGGTGAGAGTGTTGCCGGTCCAGGTGATGGGATCGTTGACGAAGATGTCGCCGTTGCCCTCGACGGCGCCTTCGGAGCTCCGGATCCTGAGGTTGGTGTTGGCCAGGGCCGCGGTTGCCGCGGCGCCGGTCATGTCGCCTCCGCTCTCGGCGATGGTGAAGTCCCGGGGATCGATGAGCCAGAGGCCCGTGGCGCCGCGTTCGGCCCGGGTGGTGACCCGGGCGTCGTCCCGGACGGTCACCGTGGCCGCGGAGGTCTCGATGAATCCCCCGTCGCCGCCATTGGGAGCGGAGGCATCGAGGGTTCCGCCGACGACCACAGTTCCCCGGTCCCCGTCGGCCAGGAGGAGGATCCGGCCGGACCGGTTCTCCAGGGTCCTGGCCTCGATGACGCCGGAGTGGTTCACCACGGCCCGGGTGAGCTCGCCGGCAGCCATGGCCGAGAGGATCACCGTCCCGCCGTCGGCCCGGATGAGCCCGCCGTTCTCGATCAGGGCGTCCACGGCCCCCTGGAGGATGGTGAAGTTGATGAGGCGGTCCCCGGCAAAGTCGAGGTTCACCCTGTCGCCGGCGGCCATGGCCACCGTGCCGTTGACGGCGTCGATCTCTCCGGTGTTGGAGATGGCCGGGGAGAGGAAGGCGACATAGCCGCCGTCGGCGGCGGTGATGGTTCCCTCGTTGACGATGCGGCCGGCGGTCCCGGAACGGGCAAAGGCGTGGTTTCCGGCCAGGAAGTTGTCGTCGGTGATGTTGAGGGTGGAGGCCACGAGACCGCGGACGTTGACCTGGGCGGTGGGGCTGAAGTAGATGCCCGCGGGATTGACGAGGAAGACCTGGCCGTTGGCGGAGAGGCGGCCGTAGATCTGGCTGGGGGTCTGGCCCAGGACCCGGTTGAGGGCGACGCTGGAGGAACCGGGCTGCCGGAAGGTGACGGAGGCGTCGCGGCCGATGTTGAAGGTGTTCCAGTAGGCGATCAGGCGGTCGGTCTGCTGGGTGACGGTCATGGAGGTGCCGGTCTGGGCGATGCCGCCCTGGCCGGAGACGATCTGTCCGCCCGTGGGGAGGGCGCTGGGATCGAGGGCACAGACCGGGGCGGATCCCGCCGCGATCATGAAAAAAACCAGCGCCGGAAGGAGCGATCCCGCACCGATGCCCTGTCTCCTGCAGGCCGCGGGAACGACCGGCTTCTTCCTGCCGATGTGCATAAGATGTCGTTTCATATCGATTCCTTTAGAAAAAGAGCATGAACTCGAGGCCGAAGCGGCCGTTCGAGTCGAGATTCTCGGCATCCAGTCCGGTGGTGCTGCGTCCGTCGTTTTCGCCGATCCTGTGCGCGTAGTAGGCGCGCAGGCTGTACAGGCCGGATTTCCCCACCTGGAACCCGAGACCCGCGCCGGAGAGCCGGTATTCGTTTTTGCCTGTCGCGTTTGTGATGGCCCCCGGCCAGAGGTCCTTGTAGAGCCGGATCCAGCCGGCATCGATGAACCCGATGAGCTGTGCGGCGGCCCAGGGAGGCGTGAACGGCAGGGCCAGGCGGGTCTCGAAGGTGAGGAGGTGCCCCTCCGATCCGCAGGCCTCCAGTCCCGAGTAGGCGCGGACGCCGGAATCGCCGCCGAGATGAAACTGGTGCGCGGCGTCGAGATTGTCCGAGGCGAATTGCCCCCGAACCCATCCGAAAAGGGAGACCAGGCGGTTCAGGTTCTGGAGGCGCGACAGCGAGTAGTTCAGCTTGAAGGCCCCGCCGCTCACTCCGGGGCCCGCGTCATCGCTTGATTCGTCATCGGCGTTTCCCGACAGGTCCGCACGGGTCCCTGACACCGAGAGCAGGGCGTCCGTCCGTCCGCCGCCCCGGAAGGCATCGGCGAGGTTGCCCGACAGGAAAAGGCCCGCCGAGGATACCCGCCTGTCGCTGATGTTGACGCCGGCGGCCTCCGAGCTCAGGATCTGATGCTCCAGTTCCAGGCCCGTCCGGATGTCGGCACGGCGGGAACGGAGCAGGGGACATTCGAACTTCGCACCGATGACGTCACCCCGGAATTTCATGTCGAGGGACGCAAATTCTTCTCCGGGCCTGCCGGCCAGGCTGATGTAGGAGAGGGTTCCGTTCCATCCGGTCGATCCGAAGGGGAAGCTGTAATAAGCGGCGGCTCCGATCGAACGTTCGGCACCCATCACGAGGAGCCTGATCCTGTCGCCGATTCCCAGGGGATCGTTGGCGGCAATCATGCCGAATCCCTGCAGCGCTCCGGTGTACCGTGAGCCGAAGCTGTTGCCGATCAGCGATCCCTGGAAGATCGGCCCTTCGGAGGCATGGACGACGATCCGGGTTGTGCCGGGCGTCTCCGCCGGTTCCAGGGATACTCGGGCGCTGATGCCGGGCAGATCGTTCATGAGGAGGGCCGCCCGCTCGACGTCCTCCATCCGGGCGGAGCCGTCCGCCGGCAGGGTCCGTTCGACGATTCCCTTGAGGAGGGAGGGGCGGATCCGGTGGGGGCCCTGCATGTCGATCCGGACCTGCCCGTCGAATCGCCCGGCGAGAATGGCAATCTCGACGACCCCCTCCGTGATGTCCTGCCGGGGAAGGTAGGCCCGGGCCAGGAACAGATCTTTCTTTTCCCGGAGGTAGTTGGTGACGAGGGCCGCCGTCCGCTGCAGGTCGGCCATCCCCATCCGTTTCCCGATGCTGTCTTTAACCAGGGCCTGCAGCTCGGCCTCCCCGACGATCCCTGCGGCGCCGGTGAAGCGGAACTCCCTGACCAGGACCCTGATCCCCGAATCCTTCACGGGGCCTTCATCGGTTTTCTTCTCCCGCTCCACCGCGGGCGGCGGCGGGCGGTCCGGAGCGGGTGAAACGGACTGCTTCCATTCCTTGAGCAGCGTTCCGGGATCGGGGGGAGAGACGGCGAAGGCCGTTCCGCACAGCAGGGTGACGACCAGGACCGGGTACAGAAAAAGGGATGTCAAACGTTTCATAAAGGTTCTTTCTTTCCTGCAGGCAGGCCTGCATCGTGTGCAATTATCTTCGCGGGGCGCGGGCGCCGCGGATCTCAAGATGTCGAATGGTCGGGATGACAGGGAAAACAGGGAAAAGATGGGAGACAGATAGGATGAAATCAACGGGGAGACAACGCTTGATAAACTTGTACGGAACTCCTATTTGTTTTAGGTATTAAGAAGTTACCGCAACCTTCTAAAAGTGGATGAAATGCGGGACCTCTTTCGGTATCGTGGAAGCGTTTCCAAATCCGCCGAAGATGAGGAGGCCGGACCCCGCCGATGCAATCGCGGCATTTCGAGATCTCTGTTCGCGGCCGTCTCCTGGCCGTCCAGGCCGTCGGGACGGGCGGCGCATCGCGGGAACGATCGGCTCCGGCCATCCTGTTTCTCCATGAAGGCCTGGGCAGCATCGGCCAGTGGCGGGACTTCCCGGAGGCTCTCTGCGCCCGGACGGGGACGGCGGGATTCGTCTACGACCGGCTTGGCTACGGTCGGTCCGATACGTTACCTGCCCCCCGGACGGTCCGCTATCTCCACGACGAGGCCCTGAAAGCGCTTCCGGCGGTCTTGGATGCACTGGGCCTGGAACGGCCGTTCCTCGTGGGGCACAGCGACGGCGGCACCATCGCCCTCCTCTTCGCAGCGGAATATCCGGATCGGGTCCGGGGGGTGATCACCGAGGCGGCCCACGTCTTCGTCGAGGAGGAGACCCTTCGGGGGATCCGGGAGGCCGTCGATCTTTACCGGACTACGGACCTGCGGGAACGGATGGCCCGCTACCACGGGGACAAGGTGGATGCCGTCTTCTCCGGCTGGGCGGACACCTGGCTCTCGGCGGAATTCCGGGACTGGAACGTCGAGTCTTTTCTCCCTCGCGTTTCCTGCCCGCTCCTGGTCATCCAGGGTGTCGACGACCGGTACGGAACGCCGGCCCAGGTGGAGGCCATCGTCTGTGGGGCGGCCGGCCCGGCGGAGGCACTTTTGCTTCCCGACTGCGGCCACATCCCCCATCAGCAGGCCCGCGACCGGGTCCTCGATGCCATGACCCGGTTCATCCGGTCGCTTCCCGGGACGGCCTGATGCCGCGGGGAACGGAACTAGCCCTTCTGTCGGGAAGGCAGTTGATCTTCATGAAAAATTGGTGATATAAGAGAACTCTCCGATGCCCCTTGCATCGGAATCCCGTCCCGACCAAAGGAGTATCCCATGACCGGGTCGTCCAGAAAGCGCTGCAGACTTCTCCTGGCCTGTCTGATCCTCGTTGTGGGGATGACCGCTTGCGCCGAGGTCAAGATAAACACCCTCCCTTCGCCGCCCCCGACCGCCAAGCTCCGGGTCTTCTTTCTGCCCGTTTCCGACGCCCTTCCCGGCAGATTACACTGGGCGGTATCCCACAAGGAATATGCGGTGAACATGGCGAAACCGCTGGACCGATTCCTCCGGACCACGGGGATTTACGAGATTGTTCCACAGGGGGATGTGGACGCCGTCCTGGACGGGAAACAGATCGAGGATATCCCATGGCAGCGAGGCAACTGGGATACCGCCAGGAGAGTGGGCAGGGCACTGCACGCCGATTATGTCGTCGTCGCCCGCCGGGGATTCCAGGGTTTTTTCTTGTTCCAGATGCTCTGGATCAATCTGGAAACGGGCAAGGTCTTTGAAAGCAAGGACCACCCTGGGTCATTCCTGCAGGGAACGGGGGGCCATCAGAAGGAGTTCCGGAAAATCGTCTATCAGACATATCGCGAGATCTTTGCGCAGGCTAAAGGGGACCTCTTGGCCACGGCGATCCGGAAGGGCCGGACCATGGAACGGATGGGGCCGCCTCGGGCACCGGCCGTGAAGCCGATGTCCCCGGAGCCCCCCGCGTCCATTGCGATGACGCCTAAAAGGATGCCGCCGGCACGGCCGAAAAAGGCCGGGGAGGAAACGGCAAAAGCGACTCTGCCTCCCGTACCGGCCATCGAAGTGGAGGTACCCACTCCACCCCCGCCGGGCGTCAGGCCCACCGCGCCAAATCGACATCCGCCCGTCCGGCCCGCCGCCCGGGAACGTGAACGAGTGCCCATGGTGCAGTCCGCCCCGGAATCCGGAAAAACACGCCTGGTCGTCTACGATCTGGAGACGACCCAGCCCATGCAGGTTGCGGGCCTGATCATCACGGAAGCACTCCGGGAGGAGATTCTGAAGCTTGGTTCTTTCGATCTGGTCAATCGGGAAGACCTGGCCCGGGCCATGGACGAGCTGAAGCTCCAGCAGTCCGGCCTGGTCCAGGAAACGGACGCCGTGAAGATGGGCCGCTGGCTGGCGGCAAGACAGTCCGTCACGGGCCGCCTGGGATCGCTCGGAAGCACGACGGTCCTGCAAACGAAACGGACCGACATCGAGACGATGGGAACGCTCTCCGTCGGTTCGCTCAAGACTCCGGTCGGCCGTGAGGAGGATCTTCTCGATGGGCTGCCGGATCTGGCAAAGAAACTCACGCAGAAGTAGCCTGTTAAGAGCCGTTGTCAGAAACCATTCCCGGGCCGTCGGCGGCCCGGGTACGATTCACGCTCGCCTCCCCGCTCCCGTTGCCTCCTTCGCGCCCTCCCCGCTCCGGTATTGCAGCCGGCATCTCGCATCCATTCTCGGAGTTGTCTCGAAACGGATTTTCGGGGGATTCCCGGCCGAAAATCCCGAATATCAAAGATAGAAAGGAGGTGAGCCCCCCGGGGCCGCATCGAGGCGGCCGTCCATGAAGCTCGGGTTGCCACCAGGGGAACCGGAAAAGAGGACGTTTTTTTTTCCGCAAAAGGAGGGATTATGGCAGGAGTCTTCAAGGATTACGTCAAAAACAAGTTTGCCCGGCCCGGCCCGCTGAAGGGGGTTCGGGTCCTGGAGGTCTGCACGCTTCTGTTCGGGCCTTCGGGACCGTCGTTCCTGGCCGAGATGGGTGCCGATGTCATCAAGATCGAGCTTCCCCCGGCGGGGGATGTGACCCGTTCCCTGAACCCCTTCGGGTGGTTCTACAAGGAACAGTCCCCCATGTTCATGCACATCAACCCCAACAAGTACTACATGGCCCTGGATCTCCATATCGACATGGGCCAGCAGATTTTCAAGGAACTGGCCGCCAAGGCGGACATCATCGAGTTTAACCTGCGCCCCGGCGTCACCCGGCGCTGGAACATCGGCTACGAGCAAGTCCGGGAAGTCAATCCAGGGATCATCTACATCGAGAAGAACGGCTTTGGACAGTGGGGCCTCTACGCGGAGCAGGACCGGCCCTCCAACGACGGCGCCGCCCAGGCCCTCTCGGGCTATGCCTGGATGTCGAGCTTCCCCGGCCGGCCGCCTCTCGCTCATGGGGGAGGTGGCGGTTCTCGCGGCCCTTCACCACCGCCGTAAGACCGGCAAGGGGCAGTTCATCGAGATGTCCCAGAGCGAGAACATCATGCGGACCATGGGCTGGGTATGGCCTTACCAGCAAATGGCCCAGAAGGGCGTCGAGCCGGCCGGGAACCGGGATCAGTGCATCTGTCCCGCCGACACGTTCCTCTGCAGGGACAACCTGCTGGCCGCCATCGCCGCTCCGGCGCCGGACGAATTCAGGGGTCTCTGCGAGGCCATGGGGAAACCTGAACTGGCGGAGGATCCCCGGTTCGCGGATCACGCGGTCCGTCTGCAGGACAGAAACGCGCTGGCGATCCTCAATATCGTCGCGGACTGGGCCAGGACGAAGACTGCCGACGAAATCGAGAATCTTGGGAAACAGAAAGGATTCGCCGCTACGCGCCTGCATAACGCGAAGGACGAGAACGAGGATCCCCACCGGCGCCAACGCGGCTTCGTGAAGGAGATCGACGACCCCCTCTACGGGCGTTACCCGGAGCACGACTTTCCGGTCATGATGTCCCGGACGCCGCCGAAGATCAAGTGGACCGTACGCCCCGTCGGCTTCGACAACGAGTTCATCATGACGAAGATCCTCGGGCGGAGCCAGGCTCAGATCGACGAGCTCTATCTCCACGGCGTGCTCGGCAAGTGGAAAGACCAGCAGGGTCGCCGGCCGCCCCCCGACTGGGACGGCCAGTCCGGCGCCATCGTGAGGAGGTGATCGACCATGGCAGAACACAAGAGACCGAAATGGGCGGACTGGGCGGACCACGTCCGGTCGCTGGACGACCCGGCGAAGAATTTCGAGAAGCCGGAGGCTCTCGACGACCTCGTGGTCCTGGACCTGAGTTCCCGGAGCATGGCCGGACCCTACTGCACGTCCCTCCTGGCAGAACTGGGTGCCGAGACGATCCGGATCGAGCCGCCGGAGGGCGACCTGGTGCGGAGCTACTCACCGAACGGCTTCATGCACAAGGGGACGGGGATGGCCTACCTGCAGGAAGGCCGAAACAAGTACCACGTCACCCTGGACCTCGAGAAGGAGGAGGGAAGGGACATCTTCAGGAATCTGGTCGGGCAGGCGGACATCCTCGTGGAGACCTATCCCGCGGGGGTCATGGACGCCTGGGGGTTGGGCTACGAAGAACTGGCGAAGCTGAACCCGCGGCTTATCCTGGCGTCCATCACCGGCTACGGCCAGTTCGGGCCGGAGAGCGGCCGGAAGCAGTACGACTACGACAACGTGGCCCAGGCCCGCTCCGGCGTCCAGTACGCCACGGGGGAGGTCCTGCCGGAAGGCAAGACGCTGGAGAATATGCCCTATGCCACATCGACCAAGGCGGGACCGTGGATTGCCTGGTCCGTCTCGGGCACCTTTGCCGCCCTGGGCATCCTCGCGGCATTGTATCACCGCGAAGAAACGGGCGAGGGGCAGGCCCTCGACATCTCCACGCCCGAGGCCTACGAGCGGCTGAACGATTACATGCTCCACTGGTACGCCGATAAGGGGGTCATCAACGAGCGCTTCGGCAACCTGGACACCTGTCTCTGGCTCTACGGCTTCTATCCCACGAAGGATGGCGGCGTCTTCCTCGGAGGGCTGCGCCTGGAGATGTGGAAGGCCTTCGTCGACATCATCGGCAGGTACGACGCCTGGGAGGCCGACTCTTGGACCACCCTGGCCCCCTTCATGAAGAAAGACTGGCAGCTCAAGTACCAGGCCATGATCAATCCCGAAACGCTGAAGTACACCAGCGAGGAGCTGACCCAGAAGTCCATCGACTACGCCAAGAGCGGGCGGCTGGCCCCCATCACGCCGGTGGTGGCGGAGATCGTCTCACCCTGGAAGGCCATGCAGGACGAGGTCTGGCATGACCGCGGGGTCTTCACCCCCGTCCAGGATCCGGTCTACGGCTCCGTCCTGTGCGCCCAGGCCCAGTGGAAATCCACGGAGACGCCTCCCCGGACGAAGTGGGTCTGCCGGCCCGTGGGTTACGACAACGGATTTGTCTACCTGAAGTATCTCGGGTACGGTCCGGTGAAACTCAAGGAGCTGGTGGAACGGGGTATCGTCTGAACCTGAATAATTTCGTGGACAACCGGGAGAAGATCGGATATCTTCTCCCGGTGTTTTTTTATTGGTAAAATCGTTCGGAAGAAAGGAGCAGGTATGATCATGAAGCGCATCGCTTGTTTCTGCCTGTTGGCCGCGGCATTGCTGACAGCGGGTTGTGCAGGCACGATGAATTATTACGGGGATCTGAAAGACCAGCGCGACGCGAACGCCCAGTCGAGCCACCGCGACGGCCTGGCGCTCATGGGAACCAATGAACACCGGGCGGCCATTTCGGAAATGAAAAAGGCCGTCATCGCCGATCCCAATCTCACGGAGGCCTACCTGAGCCTGAGCCGTTCCCACTTCGCCGTGGGTGACTATGACATGGCTCTCTACTATCGCGTGATGTACGCGGAGCGGCAGTACCTGCGGCAGAGAGTCCAGTCCTTTATCTACTGACGGCGCAGGCATGAATCGCTTTCCGAATCCGAAAAACAGGGCGGCCCTCGTCAGCCGGTTCCTGCTGGTCCTCCTCGTCTGCGCCATCGCCTGGTCCTGCGCCCCCAAGGTTGTTCCACCGGCCGCCACGCCCGCGCGGGTTGCCGTCGTGCTCGGGGCCGGGGCCTCCAAGGGCTTTGCCCATGTGGGGGTTCTCAAGGTCCTGGAGATGAACCGGATCCCCGTGCACATGATCGTGGGCACCAGCGTCGGCAGCTTTGTCGGCAGCCTTTACGCTTACGGCTATGACGCCTTTACACTGCAGAAAATGGCCCTGGTACTGGAGCGGGACGACCTCGTGGACCTTGTCCTGCCGAACAACGGCTTCGTTGAAGGGAAGAAGCTTGAAAACTGGGTCAACCGCGCGGTCCAGAACACTCCCATCGAGCGGATGCGCATTCCCTTCCACGCCGTGGCCACGAATATCCAGACGGGAGAGGAGATTGTCTTCGGAACGGGCAACGCGGGCATGGCCGTCCGGGCCAGCTGCTCGATCCCGGGGATCTTCAGGCCTGCCCGGATCGCCGGGCAGACATACGTGGACGGCGGCACCGTAAACCCCGTGGCCGTCGATGTGGCGCGACGTTACGGAGCCAACGTGGTCATCGCTGTGGACATCTCCGGCGGCGTGGACCGGTCCGTTCCCGAGAGCACGCTGGAGACGATCCTCAAATCCGTGGACATCATGTACTACCACATCGCCCAGGCCCAGACCGGCAGGGCGGACGTCCTGATCCGCCCCAACGTGGCCGGCATCGGCTCCGCCGACTTCACGAAGCGCCACCAGGCCATCCTGGAGGGCGAGCGGGCCGCCCAGGCGGCTCTCCCGCAGATCCAGGCCATCCTGTCCCGGCTTCAGGCGGAGGGCAGGGTGACGCTGCCGGGGGCAGCGATTCCCGCGAAGTAACACTTCAGCTTTACCGGCCATTGTTCCTTACCGGCCCGACGTTTCCAAGCAAAAGGAGGACGCAATGGACAGCCAGCAACGGATCGAAGCGGCGGAGTCCATCCGGAACACCCTGCGGCTCAGGACGTTTCCGGTGGCGATTAAATTCCTCAAGGACAAACAGGATTTTCCGGAAAAGACCCGCCGGCCCTCCACGGCGATGGGCAAGCGCGTGGCCGTCTGCCAGGCCGTCACCATGGCCCGGGTCTACGGCTGGACCGTCGGCCTGGCGAAGGAGGACCTGGCCTGCGTCCCGGCGGCCATTGCCTTCGGGTTCAGCGATGCGGAAGACTCCGCAGGCGCCCTGGCCCGGCTCTTCTGCGGCGGCAGCTATTCCCGGAGCGAGGAGGTGGGGCGCGCCGAGGCAGAGACGATCGTCCGCCTCGGGAAGAACGAGTATGAGGCCATCCTGCTGGCCCCCCTGCAGCGGGCGACATTCGATCCGGACACGGTCGCCTTTTACGGAAACCCGGCGCAGCTCATGCGGCTCGTCCACGCCTGGACGTACCGGACCGGGAAGCGCGTCGCCGGCCATTTCGGGGGGAAGGTCGAATGCACGGAGTACCTGTTGGCGCCTTTCAGGACGCAGGGAGCCCGCATCGCCGTTCCGGGTACGGGGGATCGCGTATTCTCCCTGACACAGGACGATGAGATGGTCTTCTCCATTCCCGGCGCCGCACTGGCGGATCTGGCAGCGGATCTCAAGGAGGCGGGGAAAAAGGTGGGCGCCTCGTATCCCATTCCGGTGTTCCTGAATTTCCAGCCGGAGTTCCCTCCCTTGTTCAAGGAACTGGGGAAGGAACTGGGGATATTCTAGGCGCCGGCGTGATGGGCGGAGCGGCCGATGCGCCGCCCCGCTCCATGACGCCGGTACGTCTCCATCTCTCACCGCCGGGCCGTCTCCGATTACCGGATCATTTCAGAAGCTGTAAGTGAAGTTAACCCCGCCATAGAAGAACGAACTCTCCCTGTCGCTGAAGGACTGGTCCGTCATCCCGTTGGCCTTGATGTAATATTTCGCATCGGTGCTGAGCGGGAGCGAATACGACACACTCGGCGTAATCGTGATGTGATCCGTCACTTTGACAGGCAGGCTGGCGGTCAGGATGCCGTCCAGGAAGTTGTTGTACCGTTCATTCAGGACGTTTCCCTGACTGTCTGTCCTGTTCCGGCTGGTCCGCAGCAGATCGGGATCAGCCAGGCCCACCATGTATCCGGCTGTCGCTTTCAGTTTGAAGGAAACTCTCTGGGTCAGCGGGAAGCTGTGTGAAACGCCGAGGTTGAGATAAAGCCGCTTGTCCATGGAATTCCCGAACATGTAATAAACCTTCAGTGTGGGCTGCAGCAGCACATTCAATCCGGTCGTGATCCATGCCTCGTGCTGGTCGCGGAAATCGGACAACCCGTTGTTGGAGGCGGCGTTCGCATAGTAGCCGTAATTCACGCTGCCGTTGACCAGTCCGAAGGAACGGGAATAGGACAAAATCACGTCCGTTTCCGTCCAGTTGCTTGACGAGTTGGCCGTGGAGCTGCTCCATGCATTCGATTGATAGGGATTCGTGTCCAGGTTTCCCCATATGGTTGCTGAGAATCCCTTGTACCCGAGGGTCATGGAAGGCTGGATGACAATGCTGTTGCGGGTTTGCTGCATGCCCTTGACCATGTAGTTGCTCATGACGTCAACGGAAATTTCGCCTGTCGGTTTTACCGCGGCCTCCTGCTCGGCAGCCGCTTCCGCAGCCGAAGCGGGAAGGGCCATGAAGATCAGGAGACACAACGATAGCATCGTAACCAATATTTTTTTCATTTTGTTGTTTTTCCTTTCTTTCCTCGATTCTTGTGAGAGCAAACATCATCTGCAGCGTCGAACCCGTTACGGAGAGAGACGGAAAGCGTGCAAAAGCGGCCTCCTGCATGGCAGATGCGTGCCCGGTCCCTGCGGACCGTTCAGATGATCCGCTGTTCCTTCAAGAGATTCATTTCTTCCGGGCTGATGCCGACGGACGCAAGCACATCCGCGGTGTGTTCGCCCAGGAGGGGGGACGATGCCCTGACGCTGCCTGGTGTTGCCGATAACTTGATCGGTACACCCTGGACCTTCAGAGGTCCCATGACGGGGTGCTGGATTTCAACGAGCATCTCCCGGGCCTCGATCTGCGGGTGCCTGGCTATCTCTTCCACGGAGTAAATGGATGATACGGGAACGCCTTTCTCCGTGAGGCACGCCTCGAGTTCTCCCTTGTCCCGGCCTGACGTCCATTCCCGGATGATGGCGGACAGCTCCGCCCGGTTGGTGCATCGCAGGTCGTTGTTCGAGAATTTCTCGTTTTTGATCAGGTCCGTCCGGTTCATCGCTTCGCAGAGCCGGTTGAACGTGTTGTTGTTCGCCGCGGCGATGACAACGTGCCCGTTCCGGCAGGGGAAAAGATCATAGGGACTGGTCGCCGGATCGACGAACCCGTTCCTCTTGAGACTCTCTCCCTTGACTGCCAGGACGGGAAGGGCGTTCTCCAGAATGGAGAAAATCGTGTCGAGCATGGCAACGTCCACGCACTGCCCGAGGCCCGATTTTTCACGTCTGTAGAGGGCCAGGCAGATTCCGAGGGCCAGGTATGTCCCGGTGTAGTTGTCTCCGATGGCCGTTCCCGGCTTCATCGGGGGGCCGTCGGCATCCCCCGTGATATCGCAGAGCCCGCCCATCGCCTGGGCGATGACATCATAGGCAGCCCTGTCTTTCAGCGGTCCGTACTGGCCGAACCCGGATCCTTCCGCCAGGATGATGCGGGGATTGATGCTTTTCAGCACGTCATATCCAAGCCCCAGGCGGTCCATCGTGCCGGGACGGAAATTATTCACGACCACATCGGCCGTCTTGACGAGCGTCTTGAAAATTTCCTTTCCCCGGTCCTTGGTGATGTCCAGGCTGATGCTTTTCTTGTTGCGATTGATCGCCGCATAGTAACCGCTCTCGCCGTTTTTGATGGGCGGCCACTCCCTCGTCATGTCGCCGACGCCGGGTTTTTCGATTTTCAGGATCTCGGCCCCGTGGTCTGCAAGGTGCATCGTGCAGAACGGGCCGTTATAGGCATGAGTCAGATCGAGGATCCGGACTCCTTCTAGTGCGCCACCCATGGCAACCTCCTTCGTGGGTGTAATGTCCCGGGCATCCCCTGCGGGATGCCCGGGGATCGTTTTCATTTCTACGTCCTTGTTTCAGGAAGCATTTGCCAGTGTCAGATCGTCTTTCCTGTCCTTCAGGTAATATCCGATCGCCGCTCCGATGATCGTTGGAATGAGCCAGGCCAGTCCGAAATCGGCACCGGGCATGAGATTGTATAGCGCCTTGATGCCCGTGAGATCCAGTTTGGCAATTTCAAGGTAACCGATGAGGCAGTCGAGGCAGCCCCAGGCGAAGGCCACGATCGTCGCTCCCCCGATGATTCCGTAGCGCCTGTTCCCGAGAATGACGTAACCGAGCACGAGGGCGATACAGGGGGGATAGACGAGACTCAGAATCGGAGCGGTCAGCTTGATGATCGTCGTCAGGCCGAAGGAACTGATCAGGGCGCTGATGACGAGCGTGATGACAGCCACGCTTTTGTAAGACCATTTCTTCTCGCTTGCCTCCTCGAAATAGGCGGCCGTGCCGGCGGCAAGACCCACCGCACTGGTGAGGGCGGCAAGGAAGAGGGCGATGTTGAAGACGGTTCCGCCGACGACGCCCCAGAGCTTGAGGATGATGGTCGCGTACAGCTTGGCGTAGGTTACGTCTTTGAAGAGGTAACCCGTGGAGGCACCGACGAACATCTGGAGAACGTGGCTGAAGGCGAGCAGCCCGAAACCGATGGCGCCGACAATGAGAAGGTATTTGCTGAGTTTGCGTCCCTCCATCTTGTTGGCTTTCAGATCGGCAATGATGATCACGCCATAGATCAATGCGGCAGGAAGGTCCATCGTCTGGTACCCGTTGATGAAGCCGTAGGCGAACCCGCTTTCCGGGTAGAGCTTGGGCATCCACTCGGACATGGGGGAAAGGAGGGATTTGGCCACGACGGCGACGATGGTGACCACGAGAACGGGAACCAGGTACTTCCCGATCTTGCAGATGGCTTCCCAGGAAGCCGCGCTCATCCGGGGGATGACGAACAGCGGTCCCAGGACAGCCACCGTCAACCCCCCGAAGATGAAGGCAAACTTCTTGTTGATCCGCCTTGCCAGCTCATAGAAGGACCCTTCCCCGCGGACAATGGCCAGATATCCCAGGAAGGGAAAAATGATCGCCGTGATGATGATTCCCAGGGCCGCGGGAACGACCGAACTTCCGCTTTGCTGGCCCCAGGTTACCGGCCACAGCATACAGGACGCGCCGAAGTGCATGGAGAACACGGCCACGCCGAACATGATAATCAGCCAGAGGCTTGCACCGTTCTTGCTTTGCATAAGATTGAAGGCCTCCCTTCAGCAATTTTTGATGTTAATCCATGTTGTTCCACTTTACGAGATGGAATCCGGGTCTTATGGATCCATCCATTGACGTTTTCTTGCATATCACCTCGAAATAACAGTTGTAATTGTAATATAACGAACGATCGGTAGACTGAATGTCAAAAAAAATGTCTGCGCCGCCCGTTATTCTTTTTTCATCCCGTGTTCCTTCATCCTTTTTTCGAGAAAGGTTTTTTCATTGCCCCCGCCGCCCACGGCCATCAGGTGTGCCGCCTCGATCTCCAGGATCTGCTCGAAGCTGGAGTTGAGGCCGAGATCGATGGCAGTCCGTGTCAGCCGGAGGGAAAGGGGTGATCGCTTGCCGATCTTCTCGCATAATGTTAGGGTCTTCTCTTCCAGTTCGTCGGCGCGGTAGACGTAATTGACCATACCGATGCGGAGCGCCTCCTGCGCGTCAATGAATTCACCCGTGAATGCGAGCTCTTTTGCCTTTCCAAGACCGACGATCTGGGAAAGCAGTTTTGTCCCCGCCTGGGTGATGGTCAGCCCGATTCCCGTTTCGGGAAATCCGAACCTGGCCGTCTCGTCGGCAACCCGAAAATCACAGCTCAGGGCGAATTCGCATCCTCCGCCGACTGCATACCCCCGCACCATGCCGATCAGCGGCTTGTTCAACCGCAAGGTCAGCCTCTGCACGTCCTGAAGCAGGTCCGCCTCCCGGATCCACTTTTCAAAACTCTTTCCGGACGACGTTTCCTTGAGGTCTTCCCCGGCACAGAATGACTTGCCGGCCCCCGTCATGATGACCGTGACGGCGTCATCATCCTTCATCGCCTTGATCAGGGCGGCCATGAAGTGATCGAGAAACCCCTCGTTGATGGCGTTCAGGCGATGAGGCCTGTTGAACGTGATGATTCCTACGTTGCCTTTTCGACTGTACTGCACGGACTCTTCCATCTTGCTTACCTCCTGAATCATTTATTTAAGCGACCCGGAAGCGGCCGGCCGAACCGGGTCGCGTAGCGCTTTGGTTAAGAAAATCGTTCTTCCTTCCTGGGGTGCATTCTATATCCGGGCATTATAACGAACGACCGGTCAGAGAGCAGGCAAAAAAATTACTTCTTGATTTTCAACCCGTCAAAAATCATTTTCGTATAAATATCGATTATTTCATCTTTTGAAAGATTTCCCAGGGGGTTGAACCAGGTGGATGTCTGGGTGCACATGGTGACAATCGCGTTCGTCACAACCCTGGGATCCCGGTTGATGAAGATTCCTTCGTCAATTCCCTTTTTGATGATCTCCTTTATTTTCTTGTCATAATCGTCGCGCATCCGGAGGATGGACCGGAGGTTGTCGGCTGTCAGACCTCGCAGTTCCGAGTCGGAGATGATTACTTCCTTCTGTCGTTCCATGTGAAAATTAAGATGATTCCGGATGATCGCCTTCAATTGTTCTTCGGTACCTTCGATGTTTGTGGTGATTTCGTGAAGACTCTTATTCAGATCATCCATGGTTTCCTTCAGGATGTCGTACAGAAGCTCTTCCTTGTTGATGTAATGATAGTAGATACTTGATTTCTGAATGCCCGCCCGATCGGCAATGTTGCTGATGCTGCAGGCATGGTAACCCTTCTGGTAGAAGAGCTGGATGGCGATGGATTTGAGTTTGTCCTTCATTTCAAGATCGTTATCCTTGTCGTCAGTTCTTCTTTGTAAACCGACCGACCGTTAGACAGGCGACTGCACCTTCTTTTATCCCTTGTCAATGTTTTTTCCAGAGCCCCTTTCAAACCCGTTCTTATTCAGGAGATGGCCACACCTGACGGCGAGGGAAGCGGTGAAAAGACCTTGCAAGAACGCGCACCGGAAGACGGTGACGCAGCCTTCGCGTATGACTGCGCCTGGCGGGGCGATTCGTCCTTTGCCGGTCGGTTTGAGACGGCATGTTTATGCGTACTTCACCCGATAAGCCCTGCTCGCCCCCGGGGGTACCTCGTCGATTTCCTCGAACCCAAGGCCTGCGATGTCCTTCGCATTTTCAGAGACAGCCTGAGTGGCCAGGATTTCCCAGGCCTTCGCGGTGTCCTCCCCAAGCTTGCTGGCGGCGTTCACCTCCGCTCCGAAGACGTCGGTGTCGCCGATCCGGAGGATCCGGCCGTAGCCTAGTCCGACGCAGAGGAGAATCCGCTCCTCCTCGGGCCGGTTCTCGTTGTACGTCATGAGCATGTGCTGCATAGCGATCGAGCACTCCAGCGCCTTCCGGACATTCCGGAAGATCACCAGGAAGCTGTCCCCCTCCACCTTCAGCAGGATGCCGTCGTGGTCCTCGATGATCGGGATCAGGATGCGCTGGGACTCGAAGATCGTCTGCAGGAAATGGATGATCCCGAACCGGGCGACGTTGCGGGAGAAACCCGACAGGTCGGTGAACATGACGCACCAGCTTTCGCCGAAGAGATCCCAGATGCGGTTGTCGATCTTCTCTTTGTCCGCTCCGGGCTGCATCCGCTCCCCGATGAGTTTCTCCAGCCTATCTTCTGACGCGCTGAGATAAATGGATTTCTTGTACGACATGGAGTGCCTCCCTCTCCTGCGTTCGTGTTCTCATGCGCTGTGAATGCCCGGAGGATGGCTCCCCCGGCGAGACGGGACATCGTCCCCGTCGAATCAGGATGGTGGCCTGCGGACAGGCCGGTCAGGTCATGTCCTTCTCTTCCGGGGATGCCCGGTCTTTCTGCTCTTGGACGGCTCCCGGGCCAGAAGCTCCGGAAAGGCGGTCTTGCAGCGTTCCGCCCTGCCCCGCGGCACATTCAGGGTGTGATGGCCCGTGGGGAGAGTCTCTCCCCGAATCTCCGGGTTCATCTCCCGAATGACCTTGTAGGTTGTATTGCAGGCCTTGGCCAGCAGGGTCACGGGGACTTCCCGGGGGGCGTTGAACTCCACCCGGTCGAAGACCTGGGGAGGATAGAGGAGGCTGGCGGGGATCCGATACCCGAAGAATTGCGGATTCGACAGGATGATCTTGGCGGCGAGGATGCGGAAGATGTACTGCTCCGTTTCGATGGGCAGGTTCAGGTCGAAGTAGTTCTTCTGGCCCTGGGCGGCGATGGCGTTGGTGATCCGCTGCTCCCCGGCGTTGTACGCGGCGGCGGCGAGGGTCCAGGAGCCGAATTTCTTGTATAGCACCTCAAAATAACTCACAGCGGCGTCGGTGGAGCGTTCGAAACTGAGCCGGTCGTCGAACGAGGCATTGACCCGGAGCCCGTTTCGTTTCGCCGTGGCCTCGATGAACTGCCAGGGGCCCACGGCCCGGGCCGACGAGTAGGCGTACGTGCGGAGCGAACTCTCCGCCACGGCGACGTATTTCAAATCATCCGGAAGCCCCCGCTCGCGGAGTTTTTTCTCCACATACGGGAAATAGCGGGCGGACCGCTTCATCCAGAGGATGACCCGCTCATAGTTGTAAGCGGTGATGACAAGCGATTCGTCCAGGAGTTCCCGCAGGTCCTGCCGCTCCAGGGGAACGGTTTCGCCGAAGAGGGTTGCCTGTGCCGGGACATCGAAAAAGGGAACGGATGGAGCAAGCCCGTTCTGGGCGAAGGCTGCGACCGGCGCCAGGAGTGCCGTGAGTGCCAGGATCAAAATCGGGAACAGCCGGTGCCGGTGGTGGGTTGTCATGAATCGTTCCTTTCGTCAGCCGTTGATCTTCTTCAGGAGCCAGGCCATGTTCTGCCCGAGGTCCTTCATGGTCTGGACCCCTTCCTTGTCGGTGAGGACATCTCCGGGGTCCCGGCCGATGCCCAGGCTCCAGTAGCTCGATCCGGGCATGATCATCTGCATGTAATGGAGAAACAGGTTCATCGAATTGAAGGCAGGGACGGCTCCGGCCCGCCGGACGGCTACCACGGAGGCTCCGACCTTGCGCTTGAACATGTAGTCGTTGGCCCGGCCGACGAAGCCGCATCGCTCGATGAAGGCCCTCATGCCCGCCGACACGTCGGAGAAATAGGTCGGCGAGCCGAGAAGGATGCCGTCCGCGGCGAGCATCTTTTCAATCACTCCATTGAGCATGTCTTTGTCGACGGAGCAGCGCCTGTCCTTGTTCTTGAAGCACTTGTAGCAGGCAAGGCAACCCCGGGGAGCCCGGCCGGCCATCTGGATCAGTTCCGTTTCGATCCCCTCGGCCTTCAACTCGTCGAGAACGAGGTTGAGGAGGATGGCGGTGTTCCCGTCTTTGCGGGCGCTTCCGTTCAGTGCGACGACTTTCATTTGGAATCTCCCTTCGTGGCTTCTCGGCTCCGGCGGAGCAGAAGCCGGCAGCAGCCGATGATGTTGTCCTGCGAATAGAGGGTCAGCTCGTCCCGGTAGCTCAGGTCATAGAGGTCCCGGAGGATCTCCTCGTCCGGCCGGGTATCGCCGAGGATCCGCTCCCGGATCTCCAGGGCCGCCCGGCGAGCCGCCGCGAAGGCCCGGGACACCTCTTCCTTGCCCGCGAATGTTCCCTGGTGGGGAAGGCCGATGAAGCCGGGCCGGAGGGACTCAAGGCGGTCGATGGTGTGCATGTAGTCGTCGTAGCCGGTGAAGAAGATGGGGAAGAAACCCTGACCCGGAAGCAGGTATCCCAGGCTGTCGGAGGCGAGAAGGACCCGGTCTTTCGGGATGTGGACGGCCAGGTTGCCCGGGGAGTGCCCCGGGGCGGCCAGGAAGACCAGTGTCCGGCCTCCCAGGTCGATCGATTCAGCGTCGCGCGCCACCCGGCAGCCCTCGAGAGACGGCGGCTCCGAGAGGGGAGGGCGGTCCGTCTGCAGGCCTTTTCCGGCCAGGAACCGGGTGATGAAGCGGTCATCCGCCACCAGTGACGCCCCGGTCCTGGGATGGGCGAGGAACTCCGGTGCGCCCTCCCCGGCGATGACGACGGCGTCCGGAAAGGCGTCCCGCAGGGCTGGGAGGCCGTTGATGTGATCCACGTGGGGGTGGCTGATGATGAGAAAATCGGGGCGGATCTTCAAGGATCGAAGCTGACTGACGACGAGGTCTGCCGTGGCTGAAACCCCCGCCTCCACCAGGGCGGATCGATCCCTGCCCTCGATCAGGTAGTGGTGGAAATAATCGTGTCCCAGGACGGTGAGACCTTCGGCGAGGCGGATCGGATACTGCCGGTTTCCCTCCATGGACCGGGCGTTTCCTCCGGATTCTTTGATGCGGCGCGGGATTCCCGTAGACCTTGCCATAACCGCCCCGGAAAATCAACCGTCGTCCCTGGCCTGTCCGTGTTCGGTGAGTCCGTCCCGGCCCCCGTAGAAAAAAGCCCTCTTGTCCATGTGCCCCCGCGGCTGGACGGTCTGGCCGGGACACAGGGGTTGTCACTGGGGCTGGCGCCGGCCGCTCCCCTGCGAATACAAGCAGGGTGGCAGAGCTGATAAGCTGTCCCCCCGTGCTCCTGCAAGCTGTCTTAAAATGTGGCGATTGACAAGCTGTGACGCTACGGATAGATAGAAGGCCGTTCGGAAATCGGGGGAGGTGGAACAACATGGGAAGAAAGTCTTTGCTCGTCCTGTCTGGTTTGATCCTGTTTCTGGCAGTCGGCTGCGCCCCGCCGGTGATCCACAAGATCAACACCTCACGGGAATTTGACGCCGCCCGGATCCAGCGCATCGCCATCCTGAATTTCGATCGCGGCCCCGGCGTAACCCTGGCGCGGGACGTGCTGGTAGACAAGTTCACCGCCGCCCTCGTGGATTCGAAGTTCCGGATCGTGGATCGGACGGACACGCGGAAAATCATGGAAGAGGCCAAGTTCCAGCAGGCCGGTGGGGCGATGATCGACGAGACGACCCGGGAAAAACTGCGCCAGCTCGGAGCCGACACGATCCTCACGGGGAATCTCCATGCCTACCAGGAAGAGCGGAAGGGCAACTTCGTCCTCTACTCGGAAGTCCACCTCACCTCCAAGCTCCTCAAGGTGGAGACGGGCCAGGTTCTCTGGTCCGGTGAGATCATGAAGCGGTCCAAGGCAAAGAACCTGGGGGAGAAGAAGATCCTGAACGTAATCGACCGGGAGTCCGAAGCGGATTCGGCAGGCAAGCTCCTGGACGACATCATCTCCGACATGGCCGATTCCTTCAAGGAAAAGAAGCCCCTTATGGAAAAAATCAAGATCTGGTGAGGAATCCCGTGCCGAAGATCCTGATCGTTTACGCCTCTCAGACAGGCAACACGGAGCGAATGGCCCGGGCCGTGGCGGAGGGCGTCGGGCAGATCGAGGGCGCCCTTGCGGTCCTGAAGCGGGCCGGTGAGGCGACCCTGGAAGACCTTTTGTCCGCCGACGGCCTAGCCGTCGGGACGCCGGAAAATTTCGGCTACATGGCCGGGGCCGTGAAGGACTTCTTCGACCGGACATTCTACCCCTCTCAGGACAAGGTCTTTCGGAAACCCTACGGGATCTTCATCAGCGCCGGAAACGACGGGACGGGAGCCCTGGCGGCGGTCGAGCGGATCGCCCTGGGGTACAAGTTCAAGCGGGTCTTCGAGCCGGTGATCTCCCGGGGTGCCCTGAAAGAGGATATCCTGGAGAAGTGCCGTGAACTGGGCGGAGTCCTGGCGGGCGGGTGCGAGGCGGGGATTTTCTGAAAAGCAGCGGGAGGCCAGGTCCCCTCTTCCCGTCCTGCAGAAGGATGCTGCAGGGAAAACCGAAAACCGGAGCGGGACACCTTTCGGCCTGGAGGCGGAGAGCGATCCGGTCAGGCCAGGCAGACCCGGGAAAGGCGCGCCACGTTCTCGTCCTCCCCCATGGCGATGAGTTTGTCCCCTCGTTCGATCATGTAAGTCCTCAAAGGGTTGAAAATCATCCGCCCCGAATCCTTCTTTACCGCTACGATGATCAGGCCATACTTCAGGCGGATCTCCGACTCTTCCAGCGTCTTGCCGACGATGGAAGATCCTTCGCAGACGGTCATCTCCTCCATGCGCAGTTCGAGGCTGGCCCGGTTGGTCGTGATTTCGATGAAATCCAGCATGGCAGGACGCAGGATGGCCATGGACATCCGCATTCCCCCGAACGTGTAGGGAGACATGACCCGGTCGGCCCCGGCCCGGAGAAGCCGGTGTTCCGAGGCTTCGTCCTCGGAGCGGGAGAGGATCCAGATGTTCGGGTTGAGTTCCTTGGCGGTCAGGATCACGTAGAGATTCTCGGCATCCGAAGGGAGCACGCAGACAACCCCCTTGGCGCGCTTCACCCCCGCCTCGATGAGGCACTTGTCATGGGTGGCGTCTCCCTTGCAGTAGATGAATCCCTCTTCGGCGATCCGCTCGATCACCTCCGCGTTGCTGTCGATCACGACGAAGGGGACCTTTTCCGCCTACAGCTCCTTTCCGATGAAATGCCCGATCCGTCCGCAGCCGCAGATGATGTAGTGATTGCTCATTTTGTCGATCATTTTTTCCAGCCTTCCTCTGCCGAGAATGACCCGCAGCCTTCCCTCCACCATGTTCTGGGCCAGGAGGCCCACGGTGTAGAGCATGGTTCCCACACCGAACAGGATCATGACGATGGTGAACAGCTTGCCCTGTGTGGTGCGGGGCATGAAGTCGCCGTAGCCCACGGTGGAGATGGTGACGATGGTGGCGTAGAATGAATCCAGGAGCTCCCAGCCCTCGGTGGCGTGATACCCGAGCGTGCCCGTCAGGATAAGGATGATGAGGCCCGTGGCGGCGATCCTGAACTTGTGGGTGAGCATCGTCCGGAGCTTTCCCCGATGGAATGGCCTGCACTGTAAACAGGAACCCCTCCGGCGTCAAATGCTCCGGAGGCTACTCATGATGCCGGCGGGAATCGGCAAAACTCGGGCTCTTCCCTACTGCAGCGGGAAGACATAGGGAAGGAGCTCCGAGACCATCACGGTCCGGTATCCGCCGCTCCCGTCCTCAATCAGGACAAGGGTTTCCCCCCCGAACTCATAGAGCAACTGGCGCTCCTGCGCCGTGGGAGCGGCCATTTTATCGCCCGGCTGGAGATTCACCGCCGCCCGGAAACGCGTTTCTCCGGCGGCGACGGCATTATGGACCGCCACCGACAGGGCTGTTTCCGTGTAGGGGAAGATGCCGTTTTCGATGTTGCAGCCGGTGAAGATATTTCCCGAGGCCATGAGGACCGCGGCCCCCACGGGGAAGTTCGAGTAGGGCGCATAGGCGAAGCGGGAGCCTTGCCGGGCGCTGTCCTTGAGGATCTGGATCTCGGCGGCGGTGAGTTCCTCCACGAACCAGCGGCGATAGATTTTTTCGTATGTTCCGTCCGTACGGATTCGGAAGAGCCCCTCGTTGAGCCAGGAGAGGAGTTCCGTGTCCCCCTTCCGGACGGCGAAGTACAGGGAGGATACCATCAGAGGCGTGCTCAGGGGGTGCAGGTTTTTGATGGCGTGTTTCTTCATGTTGAAGTAGGCCGTTTTTTCCGATCCGACGAAGGCCTCCGCCTCGCCACGCGAAAGGGCCCGCAGGGCATCGGTCTCCGTATCGAAAAGAACCGTCCGGATTCCTTTCTGCTCTGCCAGGCCGACGTACAGAGAACCCTTCTGGGTGGCGGCCTTGCGGCCCTTGAGGTCTTCGGCGATGCGGTAGGGTTTCCCCGCCGCCGTAAAGAGGCTGACCTTGAACTCCGTCAGGGGCAGGTTCGGGAACAGATAGCGTTCCTTCCGTTCCCCCGTCTTCTTCATGCCAGAGGTCAGGTGGATCTTTCCGGAGCCGAGTTTCTTCTGCGCCTCCTCCCATTGCATGGGCTGGAGGACCAGTTTTGCATCCCGCCCCTGGAGGACGGCCTTCAGGATGTCGATGTCGAAACCCGTCGGCTGGCCCTTTTCGAGATAGGTGTAAGGGGGGTAATCCTCGTCGAACGCGTAATTGACGTCCCGGGGAGCCGCCAGGGCGACCGCTCCGGCAAGGAGGATCCAGAGAGCCAGCAGGACCGCTGTCAACATCCGGCCGGCAGTGCCCTCGGACGTTCGTTCGGGATCAGGAGTGGGGAGCCGGAATGCAACAGCCATCGTTGTCCTCCTCTGTCGGCGAACCGGTGCGGCAGGGTCATGGCACGTCGGTCGCAGGGAATTGGTTTTTGCCGCCCTATTGGTGAAGGGATTTGTTTTTCCTGTCAAGAACAAAGGGCTGCCAAGCGGACGCGCGGGGGCCGGACCCGGCGCTTCCGGGAGGCCGCCGGAAGCGCCGGTGACACCGCTCGCCGCCCGCGATTTTCCTCTGAAAAAATGTTGACGGCCGGGGAAAAACTCCATATGCTTCCCCACGTTTCGTCCTTTCCCTCGGCGGGGACGCGGCGGGTCCGACGGAGCTGACCGGGACGGGTTGGTTCCTGTTCCGGTGAGCCCGTCGAACCGGGCGCACCATGCCTCTGGAATTTTTCGACGCTGTCTGGAAGATTGCACGTTTGGCTTTTCATGAATCGTCGTGGATAAAGGGGTGCCGGAACGGGCCGTTGTTCCCCGTTGTGGCGGCAGCTATTGGATATGGAAACGGATACGCAGAAGAAATATTTTTTCATCCGGACCTTCGGGTGCCAGATGAACGTTCATGATACCGAGCAGATGGCGGCCCTCCTGCGTGAGGCCGGCTGGAAAGAGACGGCCAGCGAGGGGAAAGCCGGCCTGATTCTCATCAATACCTGCAGCATCCGGGAAAAGGCCGCCCAGAAGGTTTACAGTCTCCTGGGGCGTCTCCAGGAAGTGAAGCGGAACAAGCCGGGCTTGATTCTCGGGGTAGCCGGTTGTCTCGCCCAGCAGCTGGGGGGGCAGCTGGTCAGGAAGATCCCCGCCGTAGACCTCGTCTTCGGAACGCACCAGGCCCACCGCCTGCCGGAGTTTATCCGGACCGTGGAGGGAGGAGGCCGGGTGATCGAGACAGTCTTCACAGACTCCGTACGATCCCTGCACCGGATCACCCTGCCGCCGGCCGGGACGATCAGCGCCTTCGTGACGATCATGCAGGGCTGCAACAACTACTGTGCCTTCTGCGTGGTTCCTTACCTTCGGGGACGGGAAGAGAGCAGGCCCTTCCGGGATATCCTGGAGGAAATCCGACAACTTGCCGGCCGTGGGGTGCGGGAAGTGGTTCTGCTGGGACAGAACGTCAATTCCTATGGGCGGAACCTCGCGGAGGGAGCGGATTTTGCGGACCTGCTGCGGGAAATCGCCGGAGTGGAGGGGATCGAGCGGATCCGCTTCACGACGTCCCATCCGAAGGATCTGTCGGACAAGCTGATCCGGGCCTTCCGGGAGATCGGCCCCCTCTGCGAGCACATCCACCTTCCCGTCCAGTCCGGGTCGGACCGGGTTCTGTCCCGGATGAACCGGGGGTACACCCGGGAAGACTACCTCGGGAAAGTGGCGCGCCTGCGGGACGCCTGCCCGGAAGTGGCCATCTCGTCCGACATGATCGTAGGCTTCCCCGGCGAGACGGAGGCGGATTTCGAGGATACGCTGGCCCTGATGGAGGAAGTTCGCTTTGACAGCCTCTTCTCCTTCAAGTATTCCGAACGGGAAGGAACGGCAGCGCTCCTCCTGGACGGGAAACTGGACGATCGGATCAAGGGCCGCCGGCTCAGGATCCTGCAGGAGCTTCAGGATCGGTATACGATGGAGAAGAATCAACGGGATGTAGGACGCACCCTGGAGGTGCTGGTGGAGGGAACCAGCCGGAACAGCGGCGCGGATTTGATGGGAAGAACCCGGACGAACCGGATC
The DNA here is from genome assembly GCA_002841865.1 of Deltaproteobacteria bacterium HGW-Deltaproteobacteria-19. Lineage (GTDB taxonomy): Bacteria > Desulfobacterota > Syntrophia > Syntrophales > PHBD01 > PHBD01. The sequence continues at coordinate 84,096 of PHBD01000007.1, read as the reverse complement.
GTCAACTTCCCGGGCGACGGAGTTTGGATCGGCCGGACCGTTCCGGTGACGATCCGGGAGGCCTTCCTTCATTCCCTGAGGGGCGAGGCGGTTCTGCCCGGGCTGCAATCTCCGGCGCTGCCGGCGAGCCCGGAGGCGGCATGAGCGGACGAGTACCTGGCGGGGGTGGCGAGCAATGATGGTCGAGATGAAAGTGGCGGGCCTGACGATTGATCCGGTGACAAACACTCCCATCGTGATCCTGAAGGACCGGGAAGAAAAGAGGGTTCTGCCGATCTGGATCGGACTGTTCGAGGCCAGCGCCATTGCCACGGAACTGGAGGGGATCAACTTCTCAAGGCCCATGACGCACGACCTGATCCGGGACATCCTGGCAACCCTCGGGATCGAAGTGCTGAAGGTCGAGGTCCACGACCTCCGGAACAACACCTTCTTCGCGAACATTCATCTTCTCCGGGAAGGAAAGACCCAGGTCATCGACTCCCGTCCCAGTGACGCCCTGGCCCTGGCGCTTCGCGCAGGGGCGCCCATCTACGTGGAGGAGCGGGTGATCGAGAAATCCCGGAACATAGACGTCGGAACGAAGATCAGTGACCTGGAGAAGGAAAAGGAAGACAAACTGAAGGATTTCCTGGAAAACCTGGACCCCGACGACTTCGGAAAGTACAAGATGTAACGTCGCCGGACCGGGGCACTCCCGGGAAGCCGGTCGGGATCCCGGCGATGGATCCCTCAAGCCACGAATGCCGAACGCCAGCCGGCGACCGGTTTTCTCGTGGCCCTGTTTTTTTACGGGGCATGGAATGACGGAGGAAGCCCTCGCGGCCTTTGAGCGGCACCTGCGGGTGGAGCGGAACCTTTCACCCCAGACGATCCGGGCATATATGGCGGACCTGAGGCAGTTCCGCGGGTTCCTGGCGCAAGGGTCGGCGGGCCGGACAGGCGGCGGGGATCTCCTGGAGCGGGCCGATTCCCTGGCCCTCAGGAGCTACCTGGCGGACCTGTACCGGAAAAAGCTCCGGAAGACGTCGATCGGCCGAAAACTGGCTTCCCTGAAGACGTTTTATGCCTTTCTCCTGCGCGAGGGGAGAATCCGGTCCAACCCGGCGGAGCTGATCCAGACGCCGAAGGCGGAGACATACGTTCCGAAGGTGCTGTCGGTGGACGACGTGTTTGCCCTCCTGGGGGATCTCTTCGAAGAGGGACCCGCGGGCCGGCGTGACCGGGCGATCCTGGAGCTTTTCTATGGGTCCGGCGTCCGGTTGAGCGAACTGGCGGGATTGAATGTCGCGGATGTGGATCTGGACGGGGGCCTGGTGAAGGTCCGTGGCAAGGGTGCCCGGGAGCGTCTTGTTCCGATGGGGCCGCCCTGCCGGGAGGCTCTGGTGCACTGGATCGAGGAGCGGCCCGCTCTTATCCGGGAAGGGCGGACGGGAGCCGAGAACCCCCTGTTTCTCAACCGCTCGGGTGAACGGCTGTCGGGGCGGTCCGTAGCCCGCCTCCTGGACGGCTATGTGCGGAAGAGCGGGATCGGGCGGAAGATCAGTCCCCATGCCCTGCGGCACAGTTTTGCGACGCACCTGCTGGATTCCGGGGCGGATCTCCGGTCCATCCAGGAAATGCTGGGACACAAGAGCCTGTCGACGACGCAGAAATACACCGCCGTCAGCATCGGCCGGCTCATGGACGTATACGACCGGGCTCATCCGAAGGCCCGGGAAGAAAAGGAGAAACCATGAAGATTCGCGGGACCACCATCGTGGCCGTCCGGCACAGGGGAAAAGTCGTCGTGGCCGGAGACGGCCAGGTGACCGTGGACATGACCGTCATGAAACACGGAGCCCGGAAGGTCCGGCGGCTCTATCACGACGAGGTCGTGGTCGGCTTCGCCGGGGCCACGGCGGATGCTTTCACCCTCTTCGAGCGCTTCGATCAGAAGCTCGAACAGTTCAACGGCAACCTCCTCCGGGCCGCGGTGGAACTGACCAAGGACTGGCGGACCGACCGGGTGCTCCGGCACCTGGAGGCCCTGATGATCGCCGTGAGCCGCGATGCGTTCCTGATGATCTCGGGAAGCGGAGACGTCATCGAGTCGGATGACGAGGTGATGTCCATCGGCTCCGGAGGGCCCTATGCCCTGGCGGCCGCCCGGGCGATGGTCCGCCACGCCCCCGGTCTGGAGGCCGCCGAGATCGCCCGGGAGGCGGTCCGCATCGCCTCGGAGATCTGTATCTACACAAATGACCGGGTCATCGTGGAAGAACTGGACATGACGGAAGAGCCCGGCGAGGGAAACCGCACTCCCCGGGACCGCAGGAAGGAGTAACCATCACCAAATGTCGGACAAACCATTGACACCCCGGATGATCGTGGAGAAGCTGGATCGCTACATCATCGGGCAGAAGGACGCCAAGCGAGCCGTGGCCATCGCCCTCCGGAACCGGTGGCGTCGCCAGAACGTACCGGGAGAGCTCAGGGACGAGATCTCCCCGAAAAACATCATCATGATCGGTCCCACCGGGGTCGGAAAGACGGAGATCGCCCGTCGCCTTGCCAAGATCGACAACGCGCCGTTCCTGAAGGTGGAGGCCTCCAAGTTCACCGAGGTGGGCTACGTGGGGCGGGATGTGGAGTCCATGATCCGCGACCTGGTGGAGCTGGCGGTGAACATGGTACGGACCGAAGAGCAGGATAAGGTCCAGACGAAGGCCGCCGAGCTTGCGGAAGAGCGCCTTCTGGACATTCTCCTGCCGCTCCGGCCGGTGGAAAAGCGGCCCGAGGAGATCCTGGCGGACCATCACGACGATGAGGACACGGAGGTTCCGCAGAGAAGCGGCGCAACCCGGGAGCGATTCCGGCGCTTCCTGCGGGAGGGGCGTCTGGACGACCGGCTCGTGGAGGTCGAGATTCAGGAGACCCGGGCCGCTCCGATGGTCGAGATCTTTTCCAGCGCCGGCATGGAAGACGTGGGGATGAACCTGAAGGACGCGTTCGGGAGCATCTTTCCCCAGAAAAAGACGACGAAGAAGGTGACCGTTCCGGAGGCCCTCGAAATCCTCTCCCAGGAAGAGGCGGCCAGGCTGGTCGACATGGACAAGGTCACCCGGACGGCCATGGAGCGGGTGGAGCAGTCGGGCATCGTGTTTCTTGACGAGATCGACAAGATCGTCGGAAGCGACGCCCCCCACGGACCCGATGTCTCCCGGGAAGGGGTCCAGCGGGACCTCCTGCCCATTGTGGAGGGGTCCAACGTAAACACCCGCTACGGCATGATCCGGACGGACCACATCCTGTTCATCGCCGCGGGTGCCTTCAGCGTCGTCAAGCCGTCGGACCTGATCCCGGAGATGCAGGGGCGGTTTCCCATCCGGGTTGAGCTGGATTCACTGGGCAGGGAGGAGTTCATCCGGATCCTGACGGAGCCGCACAATGCCCTGATCAAGCAGTACGTGGAGATGATCGCCACGGAAGGGGTGGCCCTCCGGTTCAGCGAGGATGCCATCGCGGAGATCGCCGAGACGGCGGCCCTGGTGAACGAGCGGACCGAAAACATCGGCGCCCGGCGCCTGTACACGATCATGGAGACCCTCCTGGACGAGGTCTCCTTCGATGCGCCGGAGATGGAAGAGAAATCGGTGGACATCACCGCCGAATATGTGCGGGAAAAGCTGGAAGACATCGTCGAGGACGAGGACCTGAGCCGGTATATTCTCTAAGGGGTCGCGCCCCCGCGAACTCGGGCCGATCAGGGCAAAAGACGGTGAGGGGACGGAAATGAAACCGTCCTCCTGATCTGTACAAGCAGGAGACGAGAGCAATGAACATGCTGGAAAAGTCGATGGAGCGGGCGGAAATCCTCATGGAGGCCCTGCCTTACATCCGGAGGTTCTTCAACAAGACCGTTGTCATCAAGTACGGCGGTCATGCCATGCTGGACGAGGAACTCAAGGACGGCTTCGCCAGGGACGTCCTCCTGATGAAATACATCGGCATCAACCCCGTCGTGGTCCACGGCGGAGGCCCCCAGATCGGGACGCTTCTGAAGAAGCTCGGAAAGGACTCGAAGTTCGTCCGGGGCCACCGCGTCACCGACGCCGAGACGATGAGCATCGTCGAGATGGTCCTGGTGGGGAACGTGAACAAGGAGATCGTGGGCTTGATCAACCGCCACGGCGGCAAGGCGGTGGGCCTGAGCGGCAAGGACGGCAACCTCATCCATGCCGAGAAATACATCCTCAGTGAGGAGAAGTCCAAGGACACCCCTTCGGAGATCATCGACCTGGGCCTCGTGGGAAAGGTCAAATCGATCAACGCGGAGCTGATCCTGTCCCTGACCCGGGACGGGTTCATCCCGGTCATCGCCCCCACCGGGGCGGGAGACGCGGGGGAGACATACAACATCAACGCCGACATCGTGGCGGGCGAGGTGGCGGCGGCCCTGAAGGCGGAGAAACTGGTCCTCCTGACCGACGTGTCCGGGGTGCTGGACGCCCGGAAGGAGTTGATCAACACGATGACGAACCACCAGGCTCTGGACATGATCGAAGCGGGTATCGTGGAAGGGGGCATGTTCCCCAAGGTCAAGTGCTGCCTGAAGGCCCTCAAGGGCGGCGCCGGGAAGGCGCACATCATCGACGGGCGGCTGAAGCACGCCATCCTTCTGGAGATGTTCACGGACTCCGGGATCGGCACGGAAATCGTCCAGTAGGAAAGGAAAACAAGAGAACATGAACTCCCAGGAATGGATGCAACGGTTCGATCGGTCCGTCATGGGGACCTACAAGCGGTATCCCCTGGTCCTGAGCCGGGGTGAAGGATGCCGGGTCTGGGACCTGGAAGGGAAGGAATACCTGGACTGCGTCGCCGGGATTGCCGTCTGCAGCCTTGGCCACAGCCACCCGAAGGTGGTCGAGGCCATCCGGAAGCAGGCGGGAACGCTGACGCACGTGTCGAACCTCTACTATACCCAGGCCCAGTGCCTGCTGGCGGAGCGCCTCGTCAGCGCGTCCTTCGCCGACAAGGTCTTCTTCTGCAACAGCGGCGCCGAGGCCAACGAGGCGGCCATCAAGCTGGCCCGGAAGTACGGCAACGAGACCCTCGGCGGGAAGAACGAGATTATCACGATGGAGGGCTCCTTCCACGGCCGGACGCTGGCCACGATCACGGCGACGGGCCAGGCGAAGTTCCAGGCGGGCTTCGAGCCCCTTCCGGCGGGCTTCCGCTACGTGCCGTTCAACGATCTGGCCGCCCTGGAAGCGGCCGTCGACGAGAAGACCTGCGCGGTTCTCGTTGAGCCCGTCCAGGCCGAGGGGGGCGTCCGGGTCCCCGATGCGGGCTATCTCAAGGGCGTACGGGAGATCTGCGACCGGAAGGGAATTCTGCTGATCATCGACGAGGTCCAGACGGGTATGGGCCGGACGGGAGTGTTTCTCGCCCATGAAGCGGAGGGAATCGCGCCGGACATCGTGACCATGGCGAAGGCGCTGGGGAACGGCTTTCCCATCGGGGCGATGCTGGCGACGGACAAGGCCGCGGCGGCCTTCGTGCCGGGAAACCACGCCTCCACCTTCGGAGGCAACCTGCTGGCCATGGCGGCGGGACTGGCGGTCCTGGAGGTCCTCCTGGACGAGGGGCTCCTCGCACGGGGCGCAAAGGCGGGAAGGTATTTCCTCGAGAAGCTGCAGGCGCTCAAGGCGAAGCATGGCTCGATCCTGGACGTCCGGGGCAGGGGCCTCCTCCTGGGAGTGGAGATGGATCGGGAAGTCGCCGGGATCCTGACCCGGTGTACGGAGAAGGGCCTCCTCGTGGCCACCGCGGGGACCCACGTCGTGCGGTTCGTTCCGCCCCTCGTCATCACCGATGCGGAAATCGACCGGGCGGTGGCGATCCTGGACGGTGTTCTGGAGGAGCGATGAAGAAAGACCTGTTGACGGAATATGATCTGACCATCGAGGAGTTCGACCGGCTGTTCGCCCGGAGCGGCGAGATGAAGGCGGAGCTTCGGCAGGGCCGGCCCCACCCTTCCCTGGCCGGAAAAGTGCTGGGAATGATCTTCGAGAAGTCTTCGACCCGGACAAGGCTCTCCTTCGAGGTCGCCATGATCCAGCTCGGCGGGAAAGCCATCTTCCTCTCCAGCCGCGACATCCAGATCGGCCGGGGGGAGACGGTGGCCGACACGGCCCGGATCCTCTCCCGTTACATTGACGGCGTCATGATCCGGACCTTCGGCCAGGAGATGGTGGAGGAATTTGCCCGGTACGCCACGATTCCGGTCGTCAACGGCCTGACGGATCTTCTCCATCCCTGCCAGATCCTGAGCGACCTCTTTACCATCATCGAGAAGAGGGGCCGTTACGAGGACCTGAAAATCGCCTATGTGGGGGACGGGAACAACATCGCCAATTCCTGGCTGAATGCCGCTGCCCGCCTCCCGTTTCACCTGTCCCTGGCCTGCCCGGAGAGGTACGAGCCGGACCGGACGATCCTGGATCGGGCCGTCCGGGAGGCCCCCCGTTCGGTGGCCCTTTACCGGGATCCCCGGGAGGCCGTCAGGGATGCGGACATCGTCTACACGGATGTCTGGGCCAGCATGGGACAGGAGAGCGAGAAGGACGTCCGGGAAAAGGCGTTCCAGGGCTACTGCGTCGACGAGGCGCTCCTCAGGCTGGCGAAGCCGGAGGCCCTCGTCATGCATTGCCTGCCGGCCCATCGCGGGGAGGAAATCTCCGCCGGGGTGATGGACGGACCGCGTTCCATTGTTTTCGACCAGGCGGAGAACCGCCTGCACGTACAGAAAGCCATCCTGGAGATGCTCATGGGCCGCCAGAGGCGGCCCGAATGAGACAGAACGCTCTTTCAGGCTCCGGGAGGGGAAAGAACACAGGAGGATCCAGTCATGACGCAATCGTTTAAAAAAGTGGTTCTCGCCTACTCGGGCGGGCTCGACACATCCGTGATCGTCCAATGGCTCATCGAGACGTATGGCTGCGAGGTCATCGCCTTCGCCGCCGATGTGGGCCAGAAGGAGGAACTGGATGGGCTGCACGAGAAGGCAATCAGCACGGGGGCCAGCAGGTGCTACATCGACGATCTCCGGGACGAGTTCGCCCGGGACTTCATCTTTCCGGCGCTGAAGGCCAACGCTATCTACGAGGGGGTGTACCTCCTGGGTACTTCCCTGGCGAGGCCGCTGATCGCGAAGCGGCAGCTCGAGATCGCCCTCCTCGAAGGGGCCGACGCTGTCTGCCACGGCGCCACAGGCAAGGGAAACGACCAGGTCCGTTTCGAGCTGACATACATGGCCCTCAATCCGAACATCCGGATCATTTCCGCCTGGAAGGATCCGAACTGGATCTTCGATTCCCGGGACTCGATGTTCGATTATGCCGAGAAGCACGGAATCCCGCTGCCGCTCACGAAGGACAAGCCCTATTCGAGCGACCGGAACTCCCTCCACATCTCCCATGAGGGGGCGATCCTGGAGGATCCCTGGGCGGAGCCGCCGGAGGACATCTTCATCCTCACCGTTTCACCCGAGGCGGCGCCGGACAAGCCCACCTACGTGGAGATCGACTTCGTCAAGGGAGTTCCCGTGGCGGTCGACGGAGTCCGCATGTTCCCGGCGGAGCTGATGGAACACCTGAATGAGATTGCCGGGGCCAACGGCGTCGGCCGGGTGGACATGGTGGAGAACCGGTTCGTGGGCATGAAGTCCCGGGGCGTGTACGAAACCCCAGGCGGGACCGTCCTGTGGGCGGCCCACCGGGCCCTCGAGTCCATCACCATGGACCGGGAGGTCATGTTCATGCGGGATTCGCTGATTCCAAAGTACTCCCAGCTCGTTTACAACGGCTTCTGGTACGCCCCGGAGATGAAGGTGCTGCAGCGATTCATCGACGAGACCCAGGAGAACGTTACCGGCACCGCTCGAATCAAACTCTATAAGGGGAACTGCATCGTCGTGGGACGGAAATCGCCCCTGTCGCTCTACCGCGAGGACTTTGCCACGTTCGAAAAGGACCAGGTATACAACCAGATGGACGCCACGGGGTTCATCCGGCTCAATGCCCTGCGGTTACGCATCAAGGCCATGGTCGAACAGGAGAAGCTCCGGCAGGATGGAGAGCGGCGCGGCGTCGAACGCCGGATCAGCGAGCGCCGGAACGGCGACCGACGGGGCGCAAAAGTGCCGATCAATGCGGATAAGCGGGATTCGGAACGCCGCCGTGGGCTTCGCCGCGCGAAGGCACGCCGGCAGAAATAGGACGGAGAGCGATGGCGCGCAAGGAGAAGCCCTGGGGAGGGCGTTTCAAGGGAGGGACGGACCGGGAAGTGGAGGCGTTTACGGCGTCCATTGCCTTCGATCGCCGTCTCTGCCGCCATGACATCGAGGGCAGCATTGCCCATGCCCGAATGCTGGCACGGCAGGGCATCCTGACCGCGGCGGAGGAAAAGGCCATTGTTGCAGGCCTCAGGGGCATCCGGAAGGACTTCGAACGGGGAGCCCTGGTCTTTGCCGACGCCGATGAAGACGTCCACATGGCGGTGGAGAAGGAGCTCATCCGGCGCATCGGGGAGGCCGGGGCGAAGCTCCACACCGGGCGGAGCCGCAACGACCAGGTGGCCCTGGACCTCCGGCTCTACCTGAGGGAGGAGATCGGGCATATCCTGGAGGCGATCGAAGGGCTCAAGGACGCCCTGGAGAATCTGGCCGGGAAGGAGATCGACACGGTCCTGCCCGGGTACACCCACCTCCAGCGCGCCCAGCCGATCCTTCTGGCCCATTACCTCCTGGCCTACCGGGAGATGCTGGACCGGGACGAGAGCCGCTTCAGGGAGTGCCGGGTCCGGGTCAACGTGATGCCTCTCGGGGCGGGTGCCCTCGCCGGGACGGGGATTCCCATCGACCGGCGGTGCACGGCGGAGATCCTGGACTTTCCGGAGATGACCCGGAACAGCCTGGACGCCGTCTCGGACCGGGATTTCGCGGCGGAATTCCTCTTTGACTGTGCCCTCCTCATGATGCACCTGAGCCGCTTCTGCGAAGACCTGATCCTGTGGTCCACAGAGGAGTTCCGCTTCATCGAGATCTCCGACGGCTTCACCACCGGCAGCAGCCTGATGCCCCAGAAGAAGAACCCCGACGTGGCGGAACTTGTCCGGGGAAAGACGGGGCGGATTTACGGCCACCTGGTGGCAATGCTCACGATCCTCAAGGGACTGCCGATGACCTACAACCGGGACCTTCAGGAAGACAAGGAACCGGTCTTCGATGCGGTGGACACCGTTCGGGCGAGCCTGTCGGTGTTTACCCGGATGCTGGGGCAGATCACCTTCCTTCGGGACAGGATGGAGAAGGCCGCCGCGGGTGGTTTTTCCACGGCAACGGACGTGGCGGAATACCTCGTGAAGGCGGGCGTTCCCTTCCGGGATGCCCACGGTATTGCGGGCCGGATCGTCGCCTTCTGCCTGGAGAGGGGAAAGACCCTGGAGGCGCTGACGCTTGAGGAATACCGGGCCTTTCACGAGGCCTTCCGGGAGGATGTTCACGAAGCGGTGACAGTCCGCCGCTCCGTCGGCGTCCGGGACATTCCCGGCGGAACCTCCGGAAAGGCGGTCCGGAAGAGGCTTCGGGAGATCGGGAGGCGGCATGGGCGGACGAAGCGTTGACAGGCTGGCGATCATCCTGGTCCTGGTGTTGCTGTTCGCAGCGGCCTGGACAGGGTGCGGCAAGAAGGGCGACCCCCTTCCTCCGGATATGGTGCTGCCTGTGGCGGCCCACGATCTTCGCGTTTTGAGGCAGGCAGAGGGCGTTCGCATTTCCTGGGTACTGCCGGAGAAGGAGCGGAACCTTCACCGGGTCGTCATCCAGCGGAGTGAATTCGAGACGATGCTGGACCGATGCCCTGAGTGTCCCCAGGAATACCGGATCCTGGCAGATCTCCAACTGGGAGATCCTCGGCTCGACAGGACGGGAGGACGCGAAATGGCTTACATGGACATGGATGTCCGGAGCGGGCGGCTGTACATGTATCGGATTCTTGTCTGCAACAGCGGAGGCGCTTGCAGTGATGCATCGCTGCCGGCAGAGATAAAATTCTAGAAAGGCTGTTTAAAAAGGGCGGTCTGCTGCGTTGCCCTCACCCCGAGCCACTCGACGTACGAACAAAGTACGCCTCGCGGCTCGGGATTTCGGGCGCCTTGCATCCAGCCTTTTTTGACCAGCCCTGAAGGCCTGCGGGGCCGGGCGGGATCGCCGCCGACAAACGGGAGCAATGAACGACTTTCACTACCGGAACAACGAGTTGTGGTGCGAAGAGGTCCCCCTGAAGGCCATTGCGCGCAAAGTGGGGACACCGACATACGTCTACAGCCGTCATACCCTGGAGCGGCACTTTTCCGTTTTCGACGAGGCGTTCGAGAAGATCGACCACCTGGTCTGCTTCGCCGTGAAGTCGAACTCCAACGTGGCGATCCTCCGGATCTTCGCCCGGGAAGGCGGCGGTGTGGACATCGTCTCCGGCGGGGAGCTGTATCGGGCCCTCCAGGCCGGCGTGGATCCGGGCAAGGTGGTCTACTCCGGAGTGGGAAAGCGGGTCGATGAGATCGAATTCGCCCTGGAGGCAGGCATCCTCCTGTTCAACGTCGAGTCCCTCCAGGAACTCGAGGTCATCGATGCCTGCGCCGGTCGCCTCGGAAAGAAGGCGCCCATCGCCCTCCGGGTGAATCCCGACGTGGACCCCCAGACCCATCCGTACATCTCCACGGGTCTCAAGGAGAACAAGTTCGGCATCAACGTGAAGAAGTCACTGGAAGCGTACCGGCAGGCCAGGAACCTGCCCAACGTGGAGATCAAGGGGGTCAGCTGCCACATCGGGTCCCAACTGACGAAAATCTCGCCCTTCGTGGACGCCCTGAAGCGCCTGAAGCGTCTGGTGAGCCTCCTGCGCAAGGAGGGGATCCGCATTCGTTACCTGGACCTGGGCGGGGGCCTGGGAATCACCTACCGGGAGGAGGAGCCGCCCCACCCGTCGGACTACGCCCGGGCCATCATCAAGACTGCGAAGGACCTGGACGTCACGTTCATCTTCGAGCCGGGCCGCGTCATCGTGGGGAACGCGGGGATTCTCCTCACGAAGGTTCTGTACACGAAGACGAACGACGACAAGCGGTTCATCGTGGTGGACGCGGGGATGAACGACCTGATCCGCCCCAGCCTGTATTCGTCGTACCACGGGATCCAGCCGGTGCTGAAAAGCCGGCGCGAGACCGCGACGGCGGACGTGGTGGGGCCCATCTGCGAGTCGGGGGATTACCTGGCGAAGGGGCGGGACCTGCCGCTGTTCGAACGGAACGAGCTGATGGCCGTCATGAGCGCCGGGGCCTATGGATTCACCATGTCGTCGAACTACAACTCGCGGCCCCGGGCGGCGGAGGTTCTCGTTGACGGGAACCGGATCTCCGTGATCAGAAAACGGGAGACGTACCGAGACCTCGTGCGGGGAGAGCGGATACCGGAGTTCCTTTCGGAATAGGGAAGAATACAGAACACATCAAGAATGATGGAGGAGGAATCTATGTTCAAGGGAGCAATCGTCGCCATTGTGACCCCCTTCCGGAACGGGAAGGTGGATGAGGAGGCGTATCGGAACCTGATCGAGTTCCAGATCGCCAACGGCACGGATGGCATCGTGCCCTGCGGGACCACGGGAGAGTCGTCCACCCTGTCCCATGAGGAGCACGACCGGGTCATCGACATCTGTGTGGACGCGGTAAAGAAGCGGGTTCCCGTCATCGCCGGCACGGGGTCCAACAGTACCGAGGAGGCCATCCGGATGACGCGCCACGCCTACGAAGTGGGCGCCGACGGGGCCCTGATGGTCTGCCCCTACTACAACCGGCCCACCCAGGAAGGCCTGTACCAGCACTACAAGGCAGTGGCGGAGGCCGTTCCGATCCCCATCATCGTCTACAACATCCCCAGCCGCACCGGCGTCAACCTGTTGCCGGACACACTGGCCCGCCTGGCGAAGATCCCCAACATCGTGGGTGTCAAGGAGGCCTCGGGTCTGATCAAGCAGATGAGCGATATCATCGGCCTCTGCGGGAAGGATTTCACCGTCCTCTCCGGGGACGACGGATTCACCCTGCCGCTCATGGCCGTGGGCGGACACGGGATCATCTCGGTCATCTCCAATGTCGCCCCGGCGGACATGGCGGGCATGGTGGACGCTTTCTTTGCGGGCGACCTCAAGAAGGCGCAGGAGCTGCACCACAAGATGTCGCCCCTCATCGACGCCATGTTCATCGAGACAAATCCGACGCCCGCCAAGGCGGCCCTCGCCATGATGGGCAAGATCGCCTACGAGGTCCGGCTGCCCCTCTGGAAGCTGTCCGATGCAAACCACGAAAAGCTCCGGAAGGTCATGCAGAACTACGGGCTCATCAAGTAAGGAGGATGCCATGGTGAAGGCCGTTGTCACCGGTGCGGGCGGAAAGATGGGCGGTCGGATCATCAACATGATCCAGGCCGTGGAAGGGATCGAACTGGCCGGTGCCGTGGAGCGGAAGGACCACCCCTGGCAGGGCCGGGACATCGGCGAATGCCTGGGCCTGGCCATCCGGGGCGTCCGGATCGGAGACGACCTGGCCGCCGCCCTGGCCGGCGCGGACGTGGTCATCGACTTCACCCACCACGAGGCGTCGCTCCGGCACCTGGAGACCGCCCGGGACCTGGGGAAGGCCATCGTGATCGGAACGACGGGATTTCCCGCCGCAGGGATGGAGAAGGCCCGGGAGATCGCCAAGGACGCCCGGTGTGTCCTGGCACCGAACATGAGCGTCGGCGTGAACGTCCTCTTCAAGGTCCTGGATCTGGTGGCGGGGATCCTGGGGGACGACTACGACGTGGAGATCGTCGAGTCCCACCACAACCTGAAGAAGGACGCCCCCAGCGGGACTGCCATGAAGATGGCCCAGATCATCGCCGCCCGGCTGGGCCGCGACCTGGATCAGGTGGGCGTCTATGAGCGGAAGGGAATGATCGGCGAGCGGACGAAAAAGGAGATCGGCATCCAGACCCTGCGGGGCGGAGACATCGTCGGGGAGCATACGGTGATGTTCGTAACCGGCGGCGAGCGGCTGGAGCTGATCCACCGTGCCCACAGCCGGGACAACTTCGCCCGGGGAGCCGTCCGGGCGGCCAAATGGATCGTCGCCCAGCCCAAGGGCTTCTACGACATGCAGGACGTCCTGGGGCTGCGCTCCTGAGGGAGACGACCGGAGGGCATCCGATGCGGGGGGACGAAGCCGCCGTTTCCGGCGTCCTCTGCTTCATCGGGATCGGATCCAACCTGGACCGGCCCCTGGAGCGCTGCCGGGATGCCGTCCAATGGCTCACGGACATGGACGGAATCGGGTTTCTGCGCCGGGCGTCTTATTACAAATCGGAGCCGGCGGGCCTGTCGGATCAGCCCTGGTTTGTAAACACCGTGGCGGAAATCCGCTGTTCCCTGAGCCCGCGGGAGCTGCTGGGAAGGTTGCAGGAGATCGAGGCGGCCATGGGACGGACGCCCGGTCCCCGATGGGGGCCCCGGAGGATCGACCTGGATATTCTCCTCTACGGCCAGGACGTGGTCGACGAGGAGGACCTCGTCATTCCCCACCCGGAAATGCATCGGCGGCGATTTGTCCTTGTCCCGCTCCATGAGATCGCCCCCTGGGCAATCCATCCCGCCTTCGGCGTCTCCATGGCGGGGCTTTTGGCAAGACTGGAAGATCCGCTCAGGGTCCTTCCATTGGAGGATTAAAGGGCATGTTCGGACTGATACGGCTGGCGATCATTCTTCTGATCCTGTATCTTCTCTACCGGTTGTTCCGCTGGATTTTCCTGCCACCCGGGAAGGTCGTAAAGCCCCTGCCCCGGGAAAACAACGGATCGACCCGGGAGGATCTGGTGGAGGATCCCGTCTGCCACACCTATCTGCCTGCGAGCGAGGCGCGTAAGGCCCGGTTCGGCGACAAGGACCTGTATTTCTGCAGCGAGGATTGTCTCGAAAAGTACCGAAAGGAAATCGGAGGAGAGGAAAAGGAATGAAATTTTTCATCGACACGGCGAACATTCAGGAGATCAGGGAAGGGCTCAGCCTCGGGATGGTGGATGGGGTCACCACGAATCCGAGCCTGGTGGCGAAGGAGAAGCGCGGATTTCAGGAGGTGGTCAAGGAGATCCTGGAGATCGTCGACGGGCCCGTCAGCCTCGAGGTCGTCAGCCTGGACGCGCCTGGCATGGTCAAGGAAGGCCGGAAACTGGCCAAGCTGGGAAAGAACGTCGTGGTCAAGGTGCCGATGACGACGGAGGGCCTGAAGGCGACGAAGATCTTCGCCGGCGAGGGAATTGCCATCAACCAGACACTGATTTTCTCTCCCCTTCAGGCCCTGATGGCGGCCAAGGCCGGTGCAGCGTACGTGAGCCCATTCGTGGGCCGGCTGGACGACGTCTCCGCCAGGGGCATGGAACTGGTGGAGCAGATCCTGACAATTTACAACAATTACGGGTTCGATACGGAGGTCATCGTGGCCAGCGTCCGGCACCCCCTCCACGTCCTGGAGGCGGCCCTTATGGGGGCGGACATCGCGACGATCCCCTTCAAGGTTATTGCCCAGCTGGCCCGCCATCCCCTGACGGACCGCGGGATCGAGGCCTTCCTGGAGGACTGGAAGAAGGTTCCCAAAAAGTGACGGCTCCGGAGGCGTCCGGGGGTGAAGAAGGCTCTTCCCCGGCCGGCGCGAGGACGACCCGCGACCGCTTCCGTTCCGTCGAGGGCTGCCGGTGGGATCCGTTGCCGCCGTATGCCGGAATGGTCTTTCTCCCGGGACATCCAGGAACGGCCCGCCGCGGTGTTCCTGAAATCCTGAGCCCTTTGCCGTTCCTGCCCGCGTGGCGGGAAGAGGGATCAGGAAACGCAGCTTCAACTGCCTGCCAGACCGAGGCGCCGATGCGTCCATACTGCTCATGCTGATCGACGTCTTCAAGCAGTGGTTCGACCGACTGCCCCTCTCCCCGGGGGAGCGGAAGATCTTCAATCTTCCGAACGCACTGACGATGCTCCGCATCGCCGTGGTTCCGGTCCTCTTTTTCCTCCTCCTGTCGCCTGACGAGACCTGGAGCCTCGTCATTGCCGGACTCTTCGTCCTGGCCTCCTTCACGGACATCCTCGACGGCTGGGTCGCCCGCCGGTACGGGATCGTCACCACCATGGGGAAGTTCCTGGACCCCATCGCCGACAAACTGGTGGTGAACACGGCCATGATCCTGATGATCCCCATCGGGCGCATTCCCGCCTGGGTAGCGGCGATCATCGTGATCCGGGACTTCGTCGTCGACGGGATCCGCTCCATTTCGTCAGCCGACGGAATCGTCATCTCCGCAAGCCCCCTGGGCAAGCAGAAGACCGTCTGCCAGGCCTTCGCCGTGACGGCGCTCATCATTCACTATCCGTTTTTCGGGGCGGACGCACATCTGGTCGGGACGGTCCTGGTCTACCTGGCCCTGATCCTGACCGTCTGGTCCGGCCTGGATTACCTTTTGAGATTCTATCGTTTTGCAATCAGGAAAGAAGAAGGTGCCGAATGAAGCCACCCGCCGGAAAATCATACGAGGCCCTGGACCGTTCGGAAATCCTGAGAGTCCTGTTCTATCCGCGCCCCGAGTGGGGCTATCCCGCCCGGGGTGCCTTCGAGCCCGTTCTCATCCCCGTGGACGGGGATATCGTTGTGGGAGGCAGGTTTCATCCGAGCCGGAAAGAGGGGCCGAATCTCCTTTTCTTCCACGGAAACGGCGAGATCGTGGCGGACTATGACGATATGGCCCCCCTGTTCACCCGGAGGGGCATGAATCTGCTCGCCGTGGACTACCGGGGGTATGGCCGCTCCACGGGAACCCCGACGTTGGCGTCGATGATGGCGGACAGCCACACGGTCCTGGCGTTTGCCCGTGAATGGCTGGAGAAGAACGGCCACACGGGGCCTCTCCTCGTCATGGGCCGCTCCCTCGGCAGTGCCTCGGCCCTGGAGCTGGCGTCCAGCAACTCGACAGAGATCGACGGCCTGATCATCGAAAGCGGATTTGCCTGGATCGGACCACTCCTGGCCCTCATGGGATTCCGCCTGGAATTCTTCGGGCTCTCGGAGGAAGACGGTCCGGAAAATCTTAAGAAGATCGGAATGTTCGAAAAGCCGACCCTGGTGATTCACGCCGAATTCGACCACATCATCCCCTACGCCGAGGGCAAGGCGCTCTACGACGCCTCCCCGTCGGCGGTCAAGCGCATGCTGACCATCGAGGGGGCAAACCACAACGACATCTTCTATCAGGGTATGAACCGATACCTCGATGCAGTAGAATGGCTGGCAAACGAGGCGGCGCCCGCCCGCTGAGAAAAAAAGGTCAGATATTTCTGCACTAAAAAAAAAGTCGAAAAGATTATCTTTGCGACTTTTTTGTTGTTTTGGGACAGATTCAGATCTATTTCCCATCCCCAATTTTTCAGGTCAGGGTTGAAAGGCGTGCGAGGGTCTCCTCGCAGCCGCGGGCGATCCAGCGGATGACGTCCCCGGCGGGGAGGATCTCCCGGACGGCGCCGACGGCCTGGCCGATCTGCAGTTCTCCCTCGGATAGATCCCCGTCGAACATCCCCAGCTTCGTCCGTTTCTCACCGATGAGTTCGAGCAGCTCCTGCTCGGCTGCGCCCCGCGCCTCCGCGTCGAGGACCCGGCGGGTCCACTCGTTCACGATGACCCGGGCGGGGACGAGTTTCTTGAGGACGAGGAAGGTGCCCGTGGGGGAGGCCTCCACCATGGCCCGTTTGAAGTTTTCGTGGGCGCTCGACTCGACCGTGGCGGCCAGGCGGGTCCCGACCTGCACGCCCTCGGCCCCCAGGGCCAGCGCCGCCGCCATGCCCCGGCCGTCATAGATGCCCCCGGCGGCGATCACGGGAATCCGGACGGCCACTGCGGCCTGCGGAACCAGGACCATCGTGGTCAGCTCGTCCCGGCCGTTGTGGCCCCCCGCCTCGAACCCCTCCACCACCACCGCGTCGACCCCCGCCTCCTCGCACTTGACCGCCAGCTCCGGCGTGGCGGTGACATGGACGACTTTCATCCCGGCGTCCTTGAAGCGGGGCGTGAATTTCTTCGGGCTGCCGCCGGAGGTGAAGACGATCCGGACCTTCTCCTCGATGAGGATCCGGGCCATCTCCTCGGCGTACTGGAAGAAGAGAGGCAGGTTCACGCCCCAGGGTTTGTCCGGACAGGCCTTGCGCATTTTGCGGAGGTGCTCCCGGAGCAGGTCCGGGGTCATGGAGCCGGCGCCGATGAGGCCCATGGCGCCCGCTTCGGCGGAGGCCGCCGCCAGCCGCCAGCCGCTGACCCAGATCATGCCCGCCTGGATGATGGGAAACTCGATGCCGAAAAGTTCCGTGATGCGCGTCCGGATCATGGCAGACCTCCTCCCGAATTGGTTGTCAAAGGCATTGTATCAGAAGTGACACATTGAAACTTCAAATGATCCGTGTATGTTAAAAGAAACACGACGGCTATTCTCCTCTGTAAGCAAAGGATTCGTCAACCTGATTTCTTGTGGGGAAACTCCTGTTTCCGCCTGAGGGCCCATGAAACCCGGCGATGTGAGGGCGTGCTTCCGCCGTTCGGATGGGAAGGGCCGGTCAGACAGACCCCGCGGCAAGTCATAAGAAAGGAGGCTGGATATTCAAAAGTGGACGGATGTTGAAACAGGATAGGATTCATTCCGTCCGGAGAAAGAGGGGTTATCTCCCGGTTGGCGAAATAGATGAAAATCGCCGTTGACCTGCTCGCAGTCTGAGTTCGTTGTAAGAGCCGTCCAGATAACCGGAACGTCGGCAACCCATGTTTTCAGGAGCAAAACCCATTCAGAAAGGGGGGCTGTATATGGATAAACTGCTCCGGATCAATATGAGTGTCGAAGGAGGTCCCAACGCAAGCGTGGATCAGATGGGGGAATACGCGGGGCTCGCGGGCAGGGCGTTGACGTCCGCCGTCGTTGCCAGGGAAGTGCCACCCCTGGCCCACCCCTTGAGTGAGGACAACAAACTGGTCATCGCCCCGGGGATGTTGAGCGGTTCCCTTGCGGCCATGTCCGGGCGCATGTCCGTGGGCTGCAAGAGCCCTCTCACCGGGGGGATCAAGGAGGCCAACTCGGGCGGCCAGGCCTCCCAGGTCCTGGCCCGGCTCGGCTATGCCGCGATCATCCTGGAGGGAAAGCCCCGGGACAGCGATCTCTACAGGATATTCATCAACAAGGACGGTGTGAACATCATCCCGGACAACAGCCTGAAAGGGCTCGGCAACTATGACCTGGTCGAAAAGATGAAAAGGGAATACGGGGACAAAATCGCCTGCATTTCCATCGGCCAGGCAGGAGAGATGAAAATGTCCGCCGCGTCCGTGGCCTTTACGGACATGGAATTGCGGCCCACCCGTCATGCTGGGCGCGGAGGGGTCGGTGCGGTCATGGGCGCTAAGGGGGTGAAGGTCATCGTCCTCGACGATACCGGGATGACGGCCCGTGCCCCGAAAGATCCCGAAAAGTTCAAAGCCGCCAACAGGGCCTTTGTCGAGGGTCTCAGAAGACACCCGGTCACCGGTGAAGGCCTTCCCGCTTTCGGGACCAATGTGCTCGCGAATGTCATCAACGAGGCGGGCGGATATCCCACCCACAATTTCATGTGGGGCCGATTTTTGGGGGTGTCAAAAATAAGCGGGGAAACGGAAGCCGAGACAGAGGTTGCCCGCGGCGGTGTTGCAACCCATGGCTGCCATCGGGGCTGCACGATCCAGTGCTCGGGTATTTACATGGACAAGGACGGCCACTACTTGTCGAAGCAGCCGGAATATGAGACGGTCTGGGCTCACGGGGCGAACTGCGGGATCGATGACCTGGATGCGATTGCCATGCTGGACCGCCTGGATGACGATTTCGGCCTGGATACGATCGAGATGGGCGCGACCATCGGGGTGGCCATGGAGGCGGGCCTGGCAAGGTTCGGCGACGCGGAGGCGGCCATTCGCCTCATCCGGGAAGTCGGCAAAGGGACCCCCCTGGGGCGCATCCTGGGGAACGGGGCCGCCGTGACGGGCAAAGTGTTCGGCGTGGAGAGGGTTCCCGTCGTCAAGGGCCAGGCCCTGCCGGCCTACGATCCCCGGGCCATCCAGGGCATGGGAGTCACCTACGCCACATCGACCATGGGGGCCGACCACACGGCGGGTTATGCGGTCACCGCAAACGTCCTCAAGGTGGGGGGATATGTCGATCCCCTGAAGGCGGAAGGACAGATCGAGCTGTCACGAAACCTCCAGATTGCAACGGCAGCCATCGACGCGACGGGGATGTGCCTCTTCATCGCCTTTGCGGTCCTGGATCAGCCGCAGACCTTCCAGGCCCTGCTGGATCTGCTCAATTCGTTTTACGGGCTGGAGCTGACCGGCGACGACGTGACCGCGCTGGGAAAGAAGATTCTGACCATGGAGCGGGACTTCAACAAACGGGCCGGATTTACCAGACAGCAGGACCGTTTGCCTGAATTCTTCAGGAAAGAGCTTCTCCCGCCTCACAATTCGGTTTTTCAGGTCTCCGATGAAGATCTGGACAGGGTTTTTAACTGGTAGCGAACATCTTTCTTCCGGGAACGGGGAGGGCCGTGTGTAGTCTCCCCGTTCTCATGTTCCGTTTCGGGTGCCGGCATGAGCCATGAGTCGTCGCGTCAAATCCCTGCGAACGGATCGAACCGCCTCCACATGACCGTGAAGCCGGGGTTCGTTCCGTTCTTCTTTCCGCTTCTGCAGAAGGGCTTCGTGTTGAAGACGGAGGTCGGCTGCAGCCTCCGGGAGCTCCTGGCCGAACGGTTCGGCATCTCCATGGAATACATCGAAAACAGGATCCAGACGGTCTTTCTGGACGGCAAACCCGTGGACGACATGGACGCCGCCGCGGTCCGGGACGGGGCGGTCCTTGCGCTCTCTTCCGCCATGCCCGGCCTGCTGGGTGCGATCATGAGAAAAGGGGGGTACTATTCCCGGTTGCGCAGTCCCGTCAGCCATCTGGAAAATGGGGATGCGCCGCGGCAGACGGACGGACAGGTCGTCGTGAAGCTCTTCAACCTGACCAGCCCGGAGCTGGGGCCCCTGTTTCTCGAACGGGGAATCCGGGTCGACGCGGAGGATTTGCGAGATCTCTTCAGGAGCCGTCCGCATGATCTGGAGGAGGGGTGCGTGGAAGCCGCGGTGGACGGCAGACAGGTCGATCCGGCGATGCTCCCGTCCTGGGATTTTACAGCCCTGCAGGTTTATCTCGAGATCCGGACGGTTTGAATCACCCTCCCGCCACCGGCGGGAAAACGCCCACCCTGTCGCCCTCACGCAGGATTTCATCGCTGCGGGCGTGAAGCCCGTTCACAAAGATGAGCTTGACTTTGTCCATGGGGACCTGGAGATCATGGAGGAGTTCGAGGATGGTGGTTCCCTCACTCACCTCCCGGATTCTGTTGCCGGGCGCTCCTGCATCCCGGGGGAGGTAGCGGGCCAGGGATGCGTACAGGTTCAGCTCGATTTTCATGTCCGGATATCCCTCCCTCCCTGCGAAATCCACCCTTGTTTTATACACCCTTTTGTCGTTTTTCTCCCAGCAGGTTTTCCCCCCGGGGTGGCGGGTGACGAGGGACTGTGAAATGGAACAGGAGTGCTTCCGATGACGTCGGACATCCATCGGCAGCTACGGGAAAAGGCTGCACGAATCACCGACCCGGCGGGGCGAGAAATTTCCATCCTGGAAGACAGGGCCGCCCTGGAGATCGCCGGCCTGTGCGGCACGGACCTGCACGAGATATACAGGGAGGCGCTGGGGATCGGCGTTTATCCCAACCGCTATATCCGCAACCTGGACATCATCACTCCGGCGGAGCAATTGAAGATTGCCGAGTCGCAGGTTGCCGTCGCCGGAGCGGGCGGGCTGGGCGGGCAGGTGATCCTGCTCCTGGCGCGGATCGGCGTCGGCCGGCTGGTGGTCGTCGATTGCGACCGGTTCGACGAGACGAACCTGAACCGTCAGGCCCTGTGCAGCCGGGAGACACTGCAGAAATCGAAGGCGGTGGCCGCCGCGGAGACCGTGGCCTCTGTCAATCCCGGGGTCCGGGTCGTCCCGCACCAGTCGAGAATCATCGCCTCAAACGCGGATTCGCTGCTGGCCGGTGCCGATGTTATCGTTGATGCTCTGGACAATGCTCCGGACCGGCTGGTTCTGCAGGAGGCGGCCCGACGGCTGGGGGTTCCCCTGGTGCACGGCGCGCTGGCGGGTTTTGAGGGCCGGGTCATGACGGTTTATCCGGGAGATCCCGGCCTGGAGCGGCTTTATGATTCACCGACGGCGACGGAAGCCGACGCGGAGCGGCCGGAGGACCTTCTGGGCGTTCCGGCGGTGACCGCCGCCGCCGTCGGCACCCTCCAGGCCATGGAGGTGCTCAAAATCCTCCTGCGCCGCGGGAGGATATTCCGGCATGTCATGGCGCACATCGACCTGGAGAACGGCCGTTTCGAGGAGTTTCGTTTTGATGGAACAGCGGGCGATGATCCCTGATGGAGGTGTTTGCCGGTCACGTCGATTCCGTATTGCGCCATCCCGTAGACAGGAACGGCCCTCAGAAAATTGGAACAGATCTTTGAAGACTGGTACTTGAAGTTGCAGGCGGGGACATTGAACAGGCCCTCAAGACTCCTTCCTGAAAGCGTCAGCCACCCAATCGTTTCTTTAATTCAAGCAACTTTTTATCTTTCAGAAGAGTCGGCTTTACTTCACCAATTCGTTTAAGAACATTCCCTATCCCATAAGGCCATTCAGACGCGTTATCAGGCAGAACTACATACACCAGCGCAAGTACTTTTTCAGGGAATAAATCAATAATTTTGGAATCATCTAGCTTGTAGATAAATAATCCATGCTTATCACATTTAGATACCAGAGGCAGAATGAGATCGATAAGGCTTCCGAAAGCTTCGGCATCCGTAAATACCAATTCACAAAGGGCAGCGGATATTCTAGGACTTTTTGCCTTTTTATGCTTCGGCCATACATCTGTCATGAATGTTGATAAGCTTCTTCTGTCCGCTTTCTTCCTTGTAAGAAAGCTTTTAGCTTCCCATAGAGTATTAACCCGAAAATTTTCGTCAGCCCGGAGAAGAATCTCTCTCATCTCTGTACTACTGACAAGTCGCTCACCTGTTTTGGGAAGTACATTCCACCAATAGGCTAGGAGAATAGCCGACAGGGTGTTTAGGTGGCCCTGTTTCTCAACCGTTTTGTCGTAGACAAGACGAACCAAATAAGGTTTCAGAACTTCAAATAGTTTAGTATGCAATTGTGGATTCCAGAAGAAACCGGACCAGAAGGCCTTTTGATCATCGTCATCGGCATCTAGTAAGGGAATCAAATTTTCTAGTGTCCAGCGAGAATCCCTTACATAGAACCATTCAAGATGGTAAGTAAACATTACTAGAGCATGTTGGCGCAGGTTCCCTTCCAAATGGAGCAATTCTTCAACGCGTTTCCTCCAAAACAAAGGCAGGCATCTCTTCTTACCAAAATTAGCTATTGCCGGATCATTCATCAAGGCTTGTGCAAGCTTACCAACAGGCGCATTCAGACCCTCCATGGCAAAATCAGGTTCATCTTTCTGCCTTAAGATGTTTGAGGGTGCACTTTGTGGTTTAGATTTCAAGATTGCAATTAACCGTTCCCATATCTGCCAGAATCGCTCCTGCAGCGCAGCTAAAAGACCCTTGCTGGCATTTAAAAACCAATCAGAAACAGGTGAAATGATGCCACAAACGACATCATCCGACATTTCTAATATATGGTTTCCTATCTGCGCCGAAAAATCTGCAGAATCATTCTTGCGTGCATCTGCGTAAAGGAACGTTCGCCATGCCCATTCCGGATAATCATTGCGATCCGCGTTACTAGCAAGCGCGGCAAGGGCGAGGTCCGCCCTTTCGGCCGACAGACCCGCGAAGGGATCATTCTCCGTTAATCTTTCGTAATCACTGCCACTGAGTTCTTTCGCCTTTTGAAGAATCAATTCCGGAGGCTCGGCAAGAAGTGAAGAATGTTCTGTTTTCCTCTTAATAAATCCGCCTCGTCCTTCCAGGGAGTTGGCTGCCTTTGCAGCATATTCAGGCTGCCACTCGGGTGCTTGCTTGCGCAGTTTTTCGCTTTTCTTTCGTAGATCAAAACTGAATTGTAATCCATGTTCTGCCAACCAATGAATCAGATTTAATATTGTCCATGCCCGTCTATCGACATACCGTTTCCTTTCTTCCAATTCACAAGGTGGTGGCCCCTGCAAAATCCGACGTTCGAGGCGCATTCTCGTTGCCTTTGGAAAATCGTTCCATCGTTTTTCCAACACGAGTAGCAAATCCCGCTGATGACGGCGCTCCCAAAACGACTGCATACTCAGCCGCATGAGCAATTCGCCCGCATCCTTTCCGCTGAATATACGCGGGTCACCGGCGATCCAGATCCTCAAAAGATCAAAAACCGTTTCTTCATCCTGCCGCCATGCCAAACATTCCTGTTTGGCAACTTGTGGGTCACTTTCAACGAGTCTTTTGAAAAGTTTGACGTAATAGAGCAGAATGCTTGATATACCGTGTGTTCTTTCATATGAATCGCCATTGACACTTTTATCCGGTTCAATCGGTGAAAGGTGATGTAACCCATATCCACCTCTGTCCTGTTCAAGATAGATTGCGTGCTCTAAATTTTTTCGGAACTCTTGGACAACGGACAAGAGAAAGTCATCAGGAATATCTGCATCACGATAAGGCGTAGGATATTTTACTTCCACACTGACCAACTCTCTATACTGAATCTCCTCTCTCATTGAGGGTGGTTTGCTTCCGCTCTTCCGAGGCATGTTACCAAATGAGAGATAAGGCCTCCTGATAGAAGCAAACTCTTTGATCGTTTCATTTTTCCAGCCATCACGATTGATAGACTTTTTCAAATCATGCCAATCCAAATCGGCATCCCTTTCTCGATTCCTCCATACCTCAAGGATCAACCTCCAGGCTTTATAAACCTCTGAAGGGAACGAGTTTACATTTGAGTCCACTAGTTGAGAATGGATTAGATGTTTAAGAGAATGATGTACGCCCTTTTGCCCGGCAGCCCACCATGCGGCAGCCGGTTGATGACATACTTTACTGATCCATACACACAAATGCTCCAAACGCGATGATAATCGGGGTACATTGATTGCCCAGTGTCCCCGCAGTGCTGCATAGCGATCATCCTGAAGGTTCTTGATATCTGACTTGTTGAGTGAAAAGGCATCCCATTCACCGAAGGGTAAGTCCCTTTTGGCAAAGTAGTCCCTCGGATCAACTCTCGGTGGCGGTGTATCGTTGTCCAACCCATATGCATCATAAAATGGATCAAATGGATGCTTATCCTCGGAATAAATATTGATATTGACTGGAGTCATATAACGGATGACCGGATCAAAAACGCATAGCCATTCGGCAGGAGGGGGAACATCTGCGTTGGCGAACCTTCTGGCACCTTCATGTGTGGAAACAATATGCGCGACCTGACCTCTTTCATGCGGTGTCAGTGCTTCAGGACCTTCCTGCGACAGGGTAATGATTTTCTCGAGCCAGGCATTCGGGTCTTTTGCCCTTTCTGCCCATCCTGCGAACGTATCCCAAAGGGCCTTATGGTTGTCCGCTTCATCATATGCGATGGGACATACACCTTTATGCCTCCACTTGGCTTCTGCATCTCCCGCATTGCCGGCCTGAAAGGCATATACACCTGCCAAAGATTTTTTATAGCTGTTCAGTGCCTCCAGTAGGTAATAAACAGGAGGATCATCCGCCGCGTATCCTACAAAGACGACAATATATTGATCTATGATAGGTCGGATAAAAGAAGTTGCCCATCCTTCAGCGAGATAAGCACGTCCAAAACCTGCACTGGAGAGAACAAAACCGTCACCATCAGCATTTTGATATTTACTGTCTACACGGCCATGCAGATGAATGATTCCTTCAAATTCATCATCACGCATGGGGTCCGGTAAGCGAGGGGGACGGCAACACGGTAATGTAGAATCACAGGCTTCGAAAAGAAGATCAAAGTTTGTCGTAACAATTCTGACTCGTCCATCTGGCATCTTTGCCAAATCCAGTATGATCCGGTGGGCGGAAAGATCGGGATTCTCAGCTGGCTTAAGAGCCTTAGCAGCTTCTTGTTCAATCTCTTGTATGGAAAAGTCTCTTTCCAGAAGTCCAAATATTCTGTCGTATGGAATAACGCCAGTGACTCCCGCGATCTTATCCAGTCTCTCTGCTTCTTCAAGAAGTCTTCGTGCCGGATCTTCAGACGTAGCTCCAAGTCTTTCAATAACATGCCGCGTCAATTGAGAAAAATTGGGTAGATTGGCGCGTGCTTGAGATACTCCGGCCCCACAAATAAAGACAACTTGACCTTCATCTCGTGCAACAAGAAGATCGTCGGGGATTGATGGTCCATCAGACACGAATCTCATTTTATTGCTCCAATCAAGGGAAGATCTCCATTTATTGTTGTGGAGAAGCCATTGGCCGCTTAATTGACAGGTATTTTCTCGGACTAAATATGGGTTTTCCCCTAGTTGGTTTTCACCACGCGGTCCGGTTCAATCGGCTGCAGCGTCACCGGTATCCCGCCGCCCGGACCTGCCGGAGCGTAGGGATTCCCGCCCGGCCGCCGAGACGGCGGCTCACCCGGGCGGCGGCCCAGGCGCCGAAATCGAGCGAACGTCCGTGCTCCCAGCCGTTCAATAGACCGTAGACGAATCCGGCGTGGAAGACGTCGCCGCAGCCCGTGGTGTCCACCGCCCTGGCCGGCCAGGCGGGTTTCCGGACGATCCGGCCGTCGAGGAGGGCGGCGTATCCCTCTGCGCCCAGGGTGACAGCGACGAGACCCGGCCCCAGGGCCGCCATCCGCTTCAGGGCCTCCCCGGGGAAGTCGTCCCCCGCCAGGGCGCGGCCGAAGGTCTCCGAAGCGATGAAGCAGTCGCTCCGTCTCGCCAGGTCCAGCATTCCATCCCGGAGGGTTCCCGCGTCGACCACGACAGGGATGCCTGCCTTCCGGGCCTCGTCAGCGGCGAAAAGGGCGGCCTCGATGAACAGGCCGTCGGTGTGGAAGGCGTGGGCCCGGCGGAGCTTCTCCAGATCCACCTCGCCGGGGAGGAGGGGATCGCCGGTGGGCCGCTGCCAGAAGATGGTGCGGCGTCCTTTCCGGGCCGGTTCGGCGAAGATGAAGGCCTGCTGGGAGAGGGCGCCCGGGCGCATGACGAGGCCGGCCGTGTCGATGCCCTCGGCAAGGAGGGACGCGCGGATGGCGTCGCCGGCTGGGTCGTCGCCGACAACCCCCGCGAAGGCGCAGGCGATTCCCCAGCGGGACAGGGCTGCCAGGGCCGTGGCGACGGGTCCGCCCCCCTGGACGGTCAGCCCGGTGAATTCGCATTTCACATCCGGCGGCGGGTAGGCTGCGATCGTCCCCAAGGCATCCAGGGAGCACTGCCCGAGGCCGAACACGCGGTGTTGCGGGGAGGTCGCTTTCCGTCTCATCCGCACACGGTCAGAGAGGCGGTTCCTGCCGGATCGGAGCTTCCCGGCCGTTGTTCACGGCGGACAGGGCGAGATCGCATTCCCGGCGGATGTAGTCCGGCATGGAGTTCCGGGAGGCGTTGGCCAGGATCTCCTCCGCCCAGGGCTCCCGGATCGTCCCGAGGGAGCGGAGCAGGAGGACTTCCTTGTAGGTCCGCGGGGGATAGACCCGCTGCACGGCCTTCTTCTCCGGGTAGAAATACTGGCTGTACCCCTTGCGGACGGTTCTCCCGTAGACGTTGATGGTGACGGCCACGGTGTCGGTGATGTTTTCCATCTGATGGATGCCGTCGTCCAGGGGGCGCACCACGCTGATCTCCCGGGGCATCAGAATGCGGTCCGCCGACTCCTCCAGCTCGGCGTATCCCTCGACGGTCCCGTCGTCGAGGCGGCGGTATTTCCGCTCCCGGATCTTGTTGAGGTAGGCCCCGATGATTCCCCAGGCGCCGTGGTCGTGGATCGTGTCCATGGACCCGGGTTCCCAGATGTAGGCCAGCATCTGGAACGAGCCGTCGGGATGGCGGTGGAGGGTGATTTCGTTGGGCCAGAGGGAGGGCTTCTGCTCGGCGAGAAGCGCCCGGTCCGTCAGGAGCCTGTTGATGTGCTCGGCGAACCATTCCCGGCGTCCCAGGAGTTCCGTCAGCAGCAGTCTCCCTTCGCGAAGAATCGTTGGTGTGTCGTGCTCCGCCTCCAGGAGGCTGTGAAAGAGGGAGTTGAACTCGGTCAGATTCATGATCGGCGAAACCTCTGTCGTTGTCGGGTTCCCGGCGGTCCGCACCGGGGCGGGCCGGGCCGTCCGGTCCCGGCGCTTCTCCTCACGGGGTCCCGTACCGGCGGAGGTGGGTCCAGGAGCGGTATTGCGGATCGTTCGGATCTGCCGCCAGCGCCTCGGCCTCCTTCCGGTATTTTTTCAGGATCCCTTTCTCCCGGTAGAGTCTGCGGTCTTCCCCGATGGGGCACACCTTCGTGCAGATCCCGCAGGGGTAGCAGCGTCGTCGGGTCAGTTCCTCGGCCATTTCCAGGCAGGCCGGCATGTCGTAGTCGCCGACGACCCGGTCCTTCCGGAGGGTTATGGCCTTCTTGGGGCAGCAGTCGGCGCAGGCGCCGCAGCGGATGCATAGATCCTTTTCCAGGGGGGTGTCAGCGGGCAGGTCGGCCGCTGTGAAGATCGAGACGAAACGGACCCGGGGACCGAAGGCCGGGGTCAGGAGGCAATGGCTTGCCCCGATGGTTCCCAGCCCGGCGTAGTACGCGGCCATGACGTGGCTGAAGGCCGCCACGGGCCGCTCATGGAACGGCTTCAGGCTGCTGAATCCGTCCCGGGGGAAGAAGAAGGAGGCCGCCCCCCGGCGGTTCAGCAGCATGGTGAGATCGTAGGCCAGGAGGTCCAGCTTCCGGTTGACCGTGCGGTACAGTTCCATGTGGACGATGGAGGGCGTCGTCTCCACCATGGGGAGGGGCATCCCGAGGCCCAGAACGATGACGCTCCGGGCGGGCGCCCAAAGGGCGGCCGGGCGGAAGTCCGGCGGGACGCGCCCGTCTTCATCCCAGCGTTCCGCCGGGGCGATTCCGACCATGTCGGCACCGGCCTCCCGGACAAACCGGACGATGATCTCTTTCAGGGCCTGGGGATCCAAGGGGAAGTCTCGATTTCCGTTGCAATTTTGGGCACTCTAATCTATTTTGCCTGCGGTGTAAACTGCGAAGTCCGACCGTTCAGGAAGAAACCAGGCCGATTCCATGATTCCCATCCGCGATTCCGTGCGTTCCCACCGCTTCCCGGCCGTCAACACGGCCCTGATCGTTCTCAACGTGGCCGCCTTCCTGGCGGAGGTCGCCCGTGGAGAGGGCCTGGAGGCTTTCCTCCTGACCTGGAGCCTGGTGCCGGCCCGGCTCACCGATCCCTCCCTGTCGGCCTACTTTTCCTGGTTCCACCAGGCTGCAACCTTCGTCACCTACATGTTTCTCCATGGCGGCTTCTGGCACCTGCTGGGCAACATGTGGTTCCTTTATATCTTCGGCGACAACGTGGAGGACCGGCTGGGCCATCCCCGGTACCTGCTGTTCTACCTACTCTGCGGGGTCGCCTCGGGGGTGATCCATTTCCTGTCGGCACCGGGATCGCCCATGCCCACAGTGGGCGCCAGCGGGGCCATCGCCGGCGTCATGGGGGCCTACCTCATCCTCTATCCCCGGGCGCGGGTCCTGACGCTGATCCCGATCATCATCTTTCCCTGGTTTGTCGAGATTCCCGCCTTTGTCTTCCTGGGGATCTGGATCCTCATCCAGTTCCTGAGCGCCGCCCTGACCGCCGGCCAGGTTTCCGGCGTGGCGTGGTGGGCCCATGTGGGCGGATTCGTCGTGGGCATCGTTTTCCTGAAGATGCTGCTCCTGTTCCCCGAGACGGGGGTGTCCCGGAAGCTGGGCGAGGCCACCGTCCGGGAGCGCAGCCCGCGCCTGCAGAAAACCGGCGCCCTGGAGGGAGAAGGGGAGGGGGATCTCCTGGGAATCCTGGAGATCACGTCCCGGGAGGCCCGGGAGGGGGCGAAAAAGGTCGTGACGGTCCGGAGCGGCCTCCGGGACCGGCTGATCCGGGTGGCCGTGCCGCCGGGTGTGCGGGACGGGGCGGTCCTGCGCCTGCGGGGAGGGGGGACGCAGGTGGAAGCGGGCGAGCGCGGCGATCTGCTCCTGACGGTGCATGTTTCCTGAAACGTATCCGCCGCCGGCATGTTTCAGCCCTCCGCCTTCTTGTAGAATTCCGGGTACAGCTTCTGCGCGCAATCCGGGCACAGGCTGTGGCTGAACGACACGTCGGTGTGCTGGGACAGGTAGGCCTCCAGTTGGTTCCAGCTGCCCTCGTCGTCGCGGATTTTTTTGCAGCTGGCACAGATCGGAATAAAGCCGGTGAGCGTCTTGATCTCATCCCTGGCCGTCTTCAGTTCGTGATTGATCCTCTGGGCGTTGAGAATGATGAGCCCGATGTCCACAATCACGTACACCTCGAGTCCGACTAAAATCACCACCTGGTTCAGAAAACTGACGGACAGGACCTCGGCGGGTTCCTGCGGACCCGTGAAGGTGGAGGCGGCCCGCAGGATCGGGAAAACGGAGCATAGAATGAAGAACCAGAAGTACGTCATGTTCCTTCCCGGTACGACAGCGGGGAGATGCCGGAAAATGATATATGCGGCCACCAGGCAGAGGGACGCCTGGATCAGCGAATAGACAATCACGCGGAGAGGATAGCTGGGCCACCAATAGGTGAAGCAGAGGATGAAGGCAAGAAAAAGGACCATCGTTGCGGTATAGGGCCCGTTCCGCGGATTCCGCATCGTAAAGAGGCTGAGTCCGCTGGTGATCAGCATCATGGCGGCGAGCAGCAGGACATCGGCAACCACAATGCTCAAAAAGTCCGTGATGAAATTCCGCTGGCTGATCAGGATCATGCCTGCGGCATTGAGGAGGGACGCAAAGGTCCAGCGCAGAAAACCGGGGTAGGTCTGCTGGTGTTCCCAGATGTATAGCATGCAGAAGAACAGGACCAGGGACGTGAACCCCGAGACGAAGATCAGCGTGCGCATATCCAGTGGATCCATCATGGCTGCCTCGCGTTGTCGGCCTGCTGCTCCGTTCCTGCCGTCAGCAGAGAGAATGGTGCGTATTCCTTCCTCTTCCGTGCATCGAACGGCGAACGCCGGTCGATCTCCATGTCGCGTTCTGCCCGCCGTTCCCGGATCGTTCGGGCCGCCGGGTGAACGATCTGCCGGCAGCACGGAAAACACTGGCCTGCACGCGCTGAGTTTAGTAGACTCCCGGCGCGGCGCGGGATGTGGAGTCCCTTCCGGGAAACGCCCGGGGGAACCGGAGTC
This sequence comes from Deltaproteobacteria bacterium HGW-Deltaproteobacteria-19, assembly GCA_002841865.1. GTDB lineage: Bacteria > Desulfobacterota > Syntrophia > Syntrophales > PHBD01 > PHBD01. Next base: position 53,482 of record PHBD01000007.1, on the reverse strand, counting down.
CGGCTGCCGGTTCCACAGTCCGGATCAGGCGGCGGGCGCTCCTTTCCAGGTGACGATGTATTCCAGTCCGGGAGCCCTCCGCCATAACGTGTTTGAGCGCATCGGCGTCCGCCGGATCGAGCGGCCGCCCGTCGTAGGAGCGGCAGGAGACGCGCCTGCCAATGATCTCGATCATGGATGCCATCACAACCTCCGGGATAAAAGGTGCCGCCGGGGCGCCGAACCGGCCGGATCCGGCCGGGGAAAGCGATGAACAAGCGTGCCGGAAAAAGCGGAAAGAAGAAAGTACTATCCCGTCATCCTCTGCATCGCCTTTGCCGTCTTCATGGTGCGCCTGGACGGCTACATCGTCAACATCTCGCTGCCGACCATCGCCCGGTATTTCCAGGTGGGTACCAGCGAAGTGTCGTGGATCGTCCTGATCTACCTCCTGGTCATGACCGGCTGCATGCTGATCCTGGGGAAACTCGGCGACCGGTTCGGCCTGAAGCGGATCTTTCTGATGGGCTACCTCGTCTTTTCCGTCTCGTCGCTCTTCTGTGGCCTGGCCCCGACGATCCATACCCTCGACCTGGCCCGGGCCGTCCAGGGGGTCGGCGGCGCCATGATGATCGTCAGCGCCTTCGCGATCGTCTCCCGGCTGCTTCCGGAGCATCTCACCGGTTGGGCCTTCGGCGTGTGCTCATTCGCCAACTCGCTGGGCATCATGGTCGGTTCCCCGCTGGGGGGCTTCATCACGGGGTTTTTCTCCTGGAAGTGGATCTTCCTCATCAACGTCCCCATCGGGCTCCTGGCCCTGTTCCTGTCCTGGAAAATCCTGCCGGCCATCGAGCCCGACCGCCATGCCGGGGCGAAAGCCCCGTTTGACGTTGCCGGCTCGGTGTTGAGCTTCCTCTTCTTCACCACGCTGGTCTATGGATTCAGCATGGGACAGGAAGAGGGCTGGGGCTCGCCGCTCATCCTCGGCTCCTTCGCGGTCGCCATCGCGTCCCTGGGGGCCTTCTGGGTGCGGGAAAAGCGGGCCGCCGATCCCGTCCTCCGTTTCAGCCTGCTGGCCAGGCGGGACTTCGGCTTTGCCGTGGTGACCACTTTTCTGGCGATGATGCTCCTGGCCGGGGGGAATTTCCTGATGCCGTTCTACCTGGAACTGGCGAAGGGGCTGGCCCCGGCGGCGGTCGGCGGCGTCATCATGATCTACTCGGTTGTGTACATGCCCATCGGGCCCTACTCGGGACGCCTCTCGGACCGTGTCGATCCGGCCCGGATCTGTGTCGCTGCGACGTTCCTCTGCCTGGCGACCTGCCTCGTGTTCGCCTTCACCCTGTCCCGTCCCGGGCTGCTGCCGGCGGTCCTTTTCCTGGTGCTCCTGGCGGTGTCCTACGGCCTCTTCTTCGCTTCGAACAACCACCTCGTCATGAGCCTCGCCCCGCGGGATTCCCAGGGCGTCGCCTCAGGCCTCTACACTACCCTCATGAACGTGGGCATGCTTCTGGGCATCTGCCTTTTCGAGACGGTCTTCTCCGGATCTCTGCCGGAGGGCGTCTCCATCCGCCATTTGAGCCGGGAACAGGCCATCCTTGTCTCAGGCCCGCTCCTTTCAGCCTTCCGGAACGCGTTCCTGGCCGGCGCCGCGGTGTGCGCCCTGGCGTTTCTCTCTTCCCTGGTGACCCTCCGGACAAAACGGGGCCGTTAAATAAGGGGTCTGACCCCTTTTCAGGCCGAAGGGATATGAACCTGGCGGGTCAGGTTGTGCTCCTCGCCGAGGCGGCGGGCCAGGGCCATGAAGGCGTCCGGCAGCGGCAGGTCACGCTCGAGCATCAGGATGCCCAGGTCCCTTGCCTGCACGAGGAGCCGCGTGTCGTCAAATCCTTCCCGGCTGTCGCAGAGGAACTGGATCCGGAGCGCGTCCGTGAGCGGGATTTTCATTTCCGGATATTCCGCGGCGAGACGTTCCATCTCCGTCCGGATCGACGACCGGTTGTCCCGGGCGAAGGAGAGAAACGGCTCCTCCCGGTTCGGTGTCCCGAAGAGTTCGTTGACGACAGCCCCGGCCAGTTTGCTCGCCCGGTCCTCTTCCATGGGCGGATCCCTGTCGGTGAATCCTTCCTTGACGACCCGGTAGAGCACCATCTTGACGATGTGAACCCCCTCCCGGAGGACGGGGACGATTTTGCTTTCCGTGTTCATGATTCCATCCTGAAAAATTTCTTCGACCCTTATCATGGGAAGGCGCCCCGCACAATCCCGGCAGGCCGCTGAAAAAAGCCGCCTGCGGCGTTTTCCCCATCCGGCCCTTGCACTCGAAAATCACTCTCCCTTACATCCGTGCCCCGAAGATATCGCCCGGATATGCGGATCTGCAGAATTCGCGGCTATTTTGGAGTGGGATCGATTTGCCCTTGACACGAAGGGACGGTTTTTATATCTCGCATACAAGACATCGAAAGGGGCGGGAGTTTTGCATTACGAAGACGTTATCCTGTTCGTCCTGGCCAAAGCCAACCAGCGGGTCCACGGCCGGTTCAAGCCCATGTTCCAGCGCTACGGCCTGACGCCCATGCAGTCCCTCGTTCTTACCGCTCTCTTCCAGGACGAGGGTCTCCCGGCGGGGGAAATCGGCCGGCGGCTCGTCCTGGACAGTGCTACCCTCTCGGGCGTCCTGGCCAGGATGGAGGAGGGCGGGTGGCTTATCCGGAGCACCCCCGACGGGGATCGGCGGGTCACGAATCTCCACCTGACGGAGAAAGCTCTCGGCATCCGGGACGCGATGCTGAACGATGTCGAGGCCATGAACAGGGAGGTCCTGTCCGTTTTCAAGCCGGAGGAAAGGCTGCTTCTCGAACGGATGCTGAAGGACCTGTGGCGCTGAAATATTTTGCCATGAAAGATCGCATACAAGATATAAACCCGAACGGGAGAACGGGGAGGAGAAAGGAGACGACATGAAGACGGGAAACCAGGATTCGTCCGCTGTGAAAGCTCCGGATGCCGCCCGGGCCGCAGGGACCGACTACGAGCGGATCTTCCATCCGCGCAGGGTCGCCGTGGCCGGGGTATCGCCGGGGGGCGGCGTCGGTTTCGGGACGCGCTACCTGACGTCGCTGCAGGCCATCGGCTTCGAGGGGGAGATCCTCCCGGTGAATCCGAAGGGGGGTGAGATCGCGGGTCTCTCGATCTTTAAGAATGTCGAGGACATCCCGGGCGAACTGGACCTGATCGTCATCGCCGTGGCCGCGGAGGCAGTCCTCCCGATCCTCGAGGCCGGCCGGAAAAAAGGCGCCGCCGGGGCCGTCATCATCACGTCCGGGTTCAGGGAACTTGGTACCTCCGAGGGGATAGGCCGCGAAGACGAGGTCCGGCGGATCGCCGCGTCGGGAATCCGGGTGATCGGGCCCAACTGCTTCGGCATCTACTGCCCGAAGAGCGGCCTCACGTTCTTTCCGAACCCCGATCTCTCGCGGGAGAGCGGCCCCGTCGCCTTCCTGTCGCAGAGCGGCGGCCTGGCCAGCGACTTCATGATGACGGGGATGTGGATGGGGCTTCGTTTCAGCAAGGTCGTCAGCTTCGGGAACGGGGCCGACCTGCGGGAGGCGGAGCTCTTGCGCTACCTGGCGGACGATCCGGAGACCGGGGTCATCGCCATGTATGTGGAGGGGGTCCGCGACGGAAGCGAATTTCTGGACGCCCTGAAGGCCGCCGCGGCAAAGAAGCCCGTCGTGATCCTCAAGGGGGGCCTGTCATCGGCCGGCGGCCGGGCCGTCGTGAGCCACACGGCGTCCCTGGGCGGCAGCCGGGTGATCTGGGAGTCCGTGCTTCGTCAGGCCGGGGCGGTCCAGGTCCGGGACCTGCAGGAGATGGCCCAGGCATGCCTGGCCTTTTCCCTGCTCCCCGAACGAGTGTACCGCGGCCTGTCCTTTACCGGCGGGGGAGGGGCCCTGGGCATCGCCGCCTGCGACGCCGCGGAGACCTTCGGTCTCGAAGTCCCGCCCCTGGGCACGGATGCGAGGGGCCGGGTCGAGGCCCTGCTGCCCAAGTCGGGAGCGAGCGGCGTGAACCCTGTCGACGTGGCGAATCCCTATGCGCCCCCCGCGCTCCTGGAGAAGATATTCCGCGCCGTGGCCGGCGACAGCCGGATCGATCTGCAGATCCTGATCGTCCTCACCCACCATTTCAAGGGGCTGGCGCAGGACCAGGGCAAGACGATCGAGGAGGTGTTTCCCTACCGGGAGCTGGCCGACCGGATGAAGGCCGTGGCCGTTGAAACGGACAAGCCCGTCGTCTTCGTCCTTCCAAACGCCAAGAGAGGATTCCCCGACATGGACGTCGTGGAGATTCATGCGAAGGTTCGCGAGGCTTTCCTGGAACGGGGACTGCCCGTTTTCGACGAGATCGGGGATGCCATGCGGGCCATCGGGCACGTCAACCGATGCTACGGGAAGGGGGAAACGTCATGAACCGGGAATCGGCTGAAAAAATCATCGAGGGTGCCCTCGGGGAAGGGCGCAAGGTTCTGTCGGAGTACGAGTCGAAGCGGGTCCTTGAGGCCTACGGGATCCCCGTGACGCGGGAAGTCCTTGTCTGCGAGGAAAAGGACGTCCCCCGGGCGGCAGCGGAGATCGGATATCCGCTGGTGATGAAGGGCTGCTCCGCCGAGATCGCCCACAAGACGGAAAAGGGACTGATCCGCGTGGACGTCCGGACGAGCGCCGAGGCCCTGGCGGCCTTCCGGGAGATCAAGCACGGTCTGGCGGGCCACAAGGGCGGCGTCCTGATCCAGGAGATGGTCAGGGGGCGCCGGGAACTCGTCATGGGACTGACACGGGACGGCCAGTTCGGACCCTGCGTCATGTTCGGCCTCGGCGGGATCTTCACGGAGATCCTGAAGGACATTGCCTTCCGGAGAGCCCCCCTCTCCGGTGATGACGCCATGGCGATGATGCGGGAGATCCGCGCCCACGCGATTCTCGACGCGGTCCGGGGCATGGAGGCGGCGGACCGGGACCGGCTCGCCGATATGCTGATCAGCCTCGGTCAAATCGGGATGGACATCGCCTCCGTCCTGGAGATCGACCTGAACCCGGTGATTCTCTCCGGGAAAGACCCCATTGTCGTGGACGCCCTCATCGTCCTGTCAAGATAATCCCTCCGGCAGCCGGATGTACCGGAAACGCCCTGATGGTCCGGCGTCCGGCTGCCCTGTTCAGAATATTCCCGCCCCTCTTCCTGTTGAGGCAGGAACGCGGCAACGCAACCTCCAGGGACCTCCCTAAGCGACAACATGGTGTGCAGCCTTGTCTCGCGACATTCAACATATGGGTTGGTGTGCACAATATATGGCGCATTCACAGGCCTCCGTGAGGGAGATGCCGAAAATTCAGCAGTGATTCCGAGTTATTGCAGCTGACCGCCGTTTGGCACCCGTCTTGCAAAAATGTTTTCGTTTGAGGAGCGGCGCGCGGCCAGCTTTCTTTTCCCGGGGCCCGCACGCAGACTGATCGCCCCGGGCAAGACCGCCCATTCAGAAGATCTGCCATGGTATTCGAAGAGCGACGACAACGCGACAAGGACAGCCGCAGAAACGCCATCCTCAAGGCGGCCCGGAAGCTCTTCCTGGAGAAGGGATTCCGGAGTCCGGAAGGCGGGAGCGCATCCTGTCCGGCATTCACTCCATGCTGGATGTTTTCATCGATGGATTGAAGAGGGAAACGCCATAGTTCTTCACAACGGGAAGAGAAGTTCCGCGGGCGCTCCGTTGAGGCGGGTTGTCCGGGCGGCCTCGCGGAACAGACGACTTGGAAAACCATTTTACGAAAGAGGAGGTTCCTGAATCATGGGCAATTCACTGGTGAACATGCGGGATCAGCAGTTCGTTCTCTTCGAGCAGCTCGGCATCGACAAGCTGTTCGCAAGCGAGAAGTTCAAGGATTTTTCCAGCGACGACATCCTCATGATGCTCAACGAGGCTGAAAAAATGGCCGTCACCAACATCCTTCCCACCTATGTGGAGGGTGACAAGCAGGGCTGCCACCTGAAGGACGGCAAGGTGACGACGCCCGCGCCCTTCAAGGACGCCTTCAAGAAATTCGTGGAAGGCGGCTGGCTCTGCCCGACGAAATCCCCGGACGTCGGAGGCCAGGGTCTGCCGATCTCCGTGACTACGGCCATGACGGAACTGTTCGCCTCCGCCAACATCGCGTTCCTCATGTACAGCGGCCTGACCTTCGGGGCGGCCGGACTCATCGAGCGGTTCGGTACGGAAGAACAGAAGAAGAAGTACATGTACAAGATGTTCGCCGGCGAGTGGTGCGGCACCATGTGCCTCACCGAGCCGGGCGCCGGGAGCGACGTGGGCGCCCTCAAGACGACGGCCCGCCGGAATCCCGACGGGACCTTCAGCATCACCGGGACCAAGTGCTTCATCTCCGCCGGGGACCATGACCTGGCCCCGAACATCGTGCATCCGGTGCTGGCCCGGATCGAAGGGGATCCCGCGGGGACGCGCGGAATCTCCATCTTCATTGTGCCGAAAGTCCGCGTCAACCCTGACGGCAGCCTCGGCGAGCGCAACGACGTCAACACGGGCAACGTCGAGCACAAGATGGGCCTCAAGGGGAACGCCACCTGCACCCTGAACTTCGGCGAGGATGGAACGTGCATCGGCGAGCTTCTCGGCAAGGAGCGGGAGGGCATGCGGGTCATGTTCCACATGATGAATGAGGCGCGGCTCGAGGTGGGCATGCAGGGCCTCGGCCACGCCTCCGCCGCCCTGGAGCACGCGGTTCAGTACGCCAAGGACCGGATCCAGAGCACCCCCGTCTGGGAGATGAAGAATCCCGACGCCAAGGCCGTCGCCATCATCGAGCACCCCGACGTCCGGCGCGACCTCCTGTGGATGAAGGCCTACGTGGAGGGGCTGCGGATGATGAACTACTTCACCGCCTGCTGCATGGACCGGGCGGAGGTGGCCGAGACGGAGGCGGAAAAGGATCGATGGCAGGGCTTCGTGGAGATCCTGACGCCGATCTGCAAGGCCTATTCCTCCGACCGCGGCTTCGAGGTCTGCGGCAAAGCCATCGACGTGTACGGCGGTTACGGCTACTGCCAGGAGTACCCGGTCGAGCAGTACATGCGGGACTGCAAGATCGCCAGCATCTACGAGGGAACCAACGGGATCCAGTCCCTGGACCTGGTGGGCCGGAAACTGGGAATGCGCAAGGGCGCCAACATGATGAACATGCTGGGGGAGATGGGCGCCACCGTCGCCAAGGCGAAGGCCAGTGAGGACCTGAAGGCTTACGCCGGCCGGCTGGAGGAGGCCATGAATGCCCTGATGGACCTCACCATGACCTTCGCCTCCCTCGGCAAGAGCGGCAGCTTCCTGATCCCCATTCTCTATGCGTCACCGTTCCTCGACATCATGGGCGATGTCCTGATGGGGCATTTCCTCCTGCAGGCCGCTTCCATCGCCGAGGAGAAACTCAAGGTCATCTATGCGGAAGCGGGAGCGGAGAAATCGAAGGGTCGGCAGCGGGCCCTCGTTCGCGAGAACCGGGACGTGGCCTTTTACGCCGGGAAAATCGCCAGCGCGAAGTTCTTCGCCTCGGAGATCCTGCCGACCATCAAGGGACGGTGCGAGGCCATCAAGATCGGTGACAAGATCGCCCTCGAAATCGCAGACGAATCGTTCAGTGCCTGAAAACATCAATCCCTGGCGGGACGCCGCCGCGACCTGAAACGGCATACGGCGACGCCGCACGGAGGATAAACAGAAGAGGAGAGAAAACATGTCCTATCAGATCAAAAAAGCCGCCGTTATCGGCGCCGGCGTGATGGGTGCCACCATCGCGGCCCACCTGACCAATGCGGGGATCGAGTGCGTCCTTTTGGACATCGTTCCCTTCGAGCTGACCGACGCGGACAAGGCGAAGGGCCTGACGGAAAAGAGCCCCGCCTGGCGGAATCGCTTCGCCGCGGGCGGCCTGGCCGGCGTCACCAAGGCGAAGCCGGCGGCCTTCTTCGCGAAGAAAAATGCCTCCATGATCAGGATCGGAAACCTGGAGGACAACCTGAGCCTCCTGGCCGACGTCGACTGGGTCTGCGAGGTCGTCGTGGAGAACCTGAAGATCAAGCAGGAGCTCTTTGCCAAAATCGAGAAATACCTGAAGCCGGACTGCATCGTCTCGACGAACACCTCCGGGATTCCCATCCGGGACATCACGGCGAAGTTCAGCCCCAAAATGAAGGAGCGCTTCCTGGGGACCCACTTCTTCAACCCGCCCCGGTACATGAAGCTCCTGGAGATCATCCCCGGCAAGGAGACGAAGAAGGAAGTCGTCGATTTCATGACGCGCTTCTGCGAGGACGTCCTCGGGAAGGGCGTGGTCATCTGCAAGGACACGCCGAACTTCATCGGGAACCGCATCGGCCTGTTCGACATCTCCAACATCATCCATCTCATGATCGAGAAGGGGATGAAGGTGGAGGAAATCGACGCCATCTTCGGCAAGGCCATGGGCCGGCCCGGCACGGCCATCTTCGGGACCATGGATCTCGTGGGCCTCGACACCGGCCACCACGTCATGAAGAACCTCTACGAGGCCGTTCCGGATGACGAGATGCGGGACTGGTTCCTGCCCCCCGACTGGCTGACGGCCATGATGGAGAAGAAGTGGCTCGGCAACAAGACCAGGCAGGGCATGTACAAGAAGACGAAGGACGAGCGGGGCAAGAAGCAGAAGCTGGTCATCGACTGGAAGACGCTGGAGTACGGCACCCCCGCCAAGGTCTCCTTCGCGTCCGTCTCCGCGGCCAACAAGGCGGAGGGCGACACTGCCGACAAGATGAAGGCCCTCTTCAACGGCAAGGACGCCGCGGCGGAATTCGTCCGCGAGTTCTTCTGCAACAACTTCATCTATGCGGCCAACCGGATTCCCGAGATCGCGGACCGGGTCCTGGAAATCGACAACGCCATGAAGTGGGGCTACAATCAGAAACTCGGCCCCTTCGAGTCCTGGGACGCCGTCGGCGTGCGGGATTCCGTCGAGGTGATGAAGAAGCTGAAGAAAAAGGTGCCGAAGAAAATCGAGGAGATGCTGAAGGCCGGCTGCGAGTCCTTCTACCTGAAGAAGGAGGACGGCCTGTACTATTACGACTTCGGCAAGAAGGGCTATGTGAAGTTTGAGGAAAACCCGAAGATCATCCTCCTGCCTTCCCTGAAAGAGCGGCAAAAAGTCATCCGCTCGAACGCCAGCGCAAGCCTCGTCGACATGAGCGACGGCGTCGTCTGCCTCGAATTCCACAGCAAGATGAACGCCATCGACGACCTCATGATCCACATGCTCACCGATGGCTGTGACATTGTCGAGAAGGACTTCCTCGGCATGGTCGTGGGCAACCACGATCCCCGGGCCTTCTCCGCCGGCGCCAACGTCTTCAAGGTCCTGATCGCCATCCAGCGCGGCGCCTGGGACTTCGTGGAGGACTCCATCACGGGCATCCAGAGCGCCCTGATGCGCATGAAGTATCTCTCGAAGCCCGTGGTCACCGCCCCGGCGGGCCTGGCCCTGGGCGGCGGGTGTGAGATCGCGATGCACGGTGCCCGGTGCCAGCCCTGCGGCGAGACCTACATGGGCCTGGTGGAGGTCGGTGTCGGCGTCATTCCCGCCGGCGGCGGCTGCAAGGAGACGGCGCTGCGCCTCACCGAGGGCATCCCCGCGGGCGCCGTGGAGGGCGGCCTGAACCTCCAGCAGTTCTTTGCGAAGGCATTTGAAAACATTGCCACGGCGAAGGTCTCCACGAGCGCCGCCGAGGCGATGGACCTGGGATACATCCGCAGGACGGAGAACATCAGCCTGAACCGCGACCAGCACCTCTGGGACGCCAAGGAACTCATCCTGGGGATGGCCCGGTACTACAAGCCGCCCCGGCCGGCCCTGATCCCCGTCATGGGGGAGAGCCTGCGCGGGATCGCCAACGCAGCCCTCTACAACATGCGGCACGGGAACTACGTCTCCGACTACGACGTCCACGTGGCCAAGAAGGTCGCCCACATCCTCTCCGGCGGCGACTGCGCCGAGGGGACGTTCGTGACGGAGCAGAACATTCTGGACCTGGAGAAGGAGGCGTTCCTCTCCCTGTGCGGCGAATCCAAGACCCAGGACCGGATCATGCACATGCTGACAACGGGCAAGCCCCTGCGCAACTAAACCAACAATGATCGGGGCGCGGTTCGAGGGAAGCGCGTCCCGCCGCTTATGAAGGAGGAATATCATGGGTGAAGCTGTTATCGTGGAAGCCGTCCGGAGCGCCGGCGGGCGTTCGAGAAGGGGAGGCCTTGCGGGGACGAGGGCCGACGAGTTCGGCATCCAGGTCATCAAGGGCCTGATGGCCCGCGTACCTTCCCTGGACCCGGCCGACGTGGACGACTTGATCGTGGGCTGCGCCTTCCCCGAAGGGGAGCAGGGCATGCAGATGGGGAAAATCCTGGCCGTCGGCGCCGGGCTTCCGGAGCCGGTATGCGGCATGACCATCAACCGCTTCTGCTCCTCGGGTCTTCAATCCATCGCCGACGCGACATCGAGGATCAACAACGGATGGGCCGAGGTCATCATTGCCGGGGGCTGCGAGTCCATGTCCCACATCCCCATGGGCGGGGGCGTGCTCCGGCCCAACTTCGACTGGCCCGCCGATCTCCCCTGGGTCTACATCTCCATGGGCCTGACGGCGGAAAACGTTGCCGAGCGCTACAAGGTGTCCCGGGAAGACATGGACGCCTTCGGCATGGAGAGCAACCGCCGGGCCTACGAGGCCATCAAGGCCGGAAAATTCAAGGGCGAGATCATCCCGATCCAGGCCTACCGCTACAAGGTCGCGAAAGACGGGGAGCGGGTCCGTGAGACCTTCGTCTTCGACACCGACGACGGCGTCCGGTGGCCCGTCAGCCTGGCCGACATGGCCAAGCTGAAGTCACCGTTCAAAAACGGCGGGACCGTCACAGCGGCCAACTCGTCCCAGACGACCGACGGCGCCGCCTTTGCCCTGGTCATGACGGCGGAGAAGGCCAAGGCCATCGGCGTGAAACCGCTGGCAAAGCTTACCAATTTCGCCGTGGCGGGATGCCCGCCCGAAGAAATGGGAATCGGCCCGGCCGTGGCCGTTCCCAAGGTCCTGAAACAGGCGGGGCTGAAAACAAAGGATATCGATGTCTTCGAGATCAACGAGGCCTTTGCTTCCCAGGCGATCTACAGCCTCCGGGTGATCGGGATCGAGGACCGGTTGAAGGCGGGCGACGTCAACCCCAATGGCGGCGCCATCGCCCTGGGGCACCCCTTAGGGGCGTCGGGAGCGAAGCTGACGGCCCAGCTCCTGGCGGAGATGAAGCGCCGCGGCTCCAGGCGGGGAATCGTCTCCATGTGCATCGGCGGCGGCATGGGGGCCGCGGGCATCTTCGAGATGCTCTGAAACGGAAATTGAAGAACCGATGAGATGAACGAGGCCGTGTCCAGCAGAGGGCGCGGCCTCTTTTCTTTGAAGAACCTTCTTCTGCCCCGCCGGTTTTAGCGTCGGCACCGATGCAACCTTTGAATAACAATCCCGAATTGATTATGCTCGCGCTCCAGGCTATGTAGCGCCTGGATCCCCCGCCGGCTGCACAAGCGGAGCTTCCGTTGACCGGTCGGAACGGGCAGCCTAAAGATTCGCAGGGAATGTGTCGATATTATTATGCTGGCAGAATGGCCGACCGTGGTTTTCACGACCCGGGAATCGTGATGTAAGGCCGTCCCGGGAATGGGAAGCCGGACAGGACGGCCCGTTCTATCATTTGCAGGCCAGCACCAATCCCTTCGGGAGATGAACCATGAATGCGAGGCAGAAAACGAAGGAACAGCTTCTCCGGGAACTGGAGGAAAAGGAAAGCCGGCTCGCCGAGCTGGAAAAGAAACTGTCCGGAACGGGAACGCATGCGGAGCATTCATGCATTTATCGGACGGCCCTCGATAAGGCGAATGACATCACGCTGATTGCCCAGGATGGGAAATATGCCTACGTCAACGACCGATTCCTGGAGCTCTTTGGAGGAAACCGGCAGGAACTCCGGAACATGTCATTCGGCGCTTTCATCCATGAAGAGGACCGACCCCGGGTGATGGAATACCATCGTCTCCGGCAGGAAGGGAAGGCTGCTCCCTCCATCTATGAAGTGCGCCTGAACATGCCCGACGGATCCGCGATGTGCGGCGAAGTGTCCGCGATGGACATCACGTTTGAAGGAAAGAACGCCTCCCTGGCCTTTATCCGGGACATCACGGAACGGAAGCGGATCGAGAATGCCCTTCGCGAGAGCAGGGATCAGTTCAACAGGGTGATGGACAGTGTGTCGGACATCATCATCGTCCTGGATGCCCGGGGAAACGTATTGTTCGAATCGCCCTCGACGGCCCGGATCCTCGGGTATCCACCCGGCCATTTCATCGGCGGCAGCCCCTTTCCGCTGATCCATGAGGAAGACCTGGAGACGGTCTTCAACGAGTTTACCGAGGTGATCCGCAGGGAGAATACGGGTGTTCCCACGGAGTTCCGGATCCGGAAGGCCGACAGATCCTGGATCTGGCTGGCCGCCGTCGGCAGCAACATGAGCGAGTCGCCGGGCATTCAGGGCATGGTGATCACGGCCCGGGACGTCACGGAAAGGCGGCGCATGGAGGACGAGCTGAGGCAGAGCGAGGCCCGATTCCGGGACCTGGCGGAGCTGCTGCCCCAGGTGATCTTCGAGATGAACGAACGGGGCATCTTCACCTACATGAACCGCTTCGGGTTCTCCCTGTTCGGCTACACCGAAAAGGATTTCGCCGGGGGGATCCATTTCCTGAAGATCATCTCAGCGGCGGACCACGCGCGGGTCTCCGAAAACGTCACCCGGGCGATGAAAGGCGAACTGAACCAGACACGGTCGGAGTACACGGCCGTCCGGAAAAACGGGGAGGAGTTCCCCCTGTTCGTTTCATCATCCTTCATTCAAAAGGACGGGATCATCCAGGGCATCCGGGGCGTCGCCATTGACTTCAGCGAGATCCGCCGCTCGCAGCGGCTGCTGCAGGAGAGCGAGGAGCGGTGGCAGTTCGCCCTCGAGGGGGCGGGCGACGGCCTCTGGGACTGGAACATCGAGACGAATCGAGTCTTCTTCTCCAGGCAGTGGAAGGCCATGCTGGGGTTCGGAGAGGATGAGATCGGCGATTCGCTTGACGAATGGGAAACGCTGCTTCACCCGGACGACCGGGCGCGGCCCCATGAGGAGCTGGAGCGGCACTTCCGGGGCGAGACACCGGTTTACACCTGCGAGTACCGCCTTCGCTGCCGGGACGGCTCGTACAAGTGGATCCTCGACCGGGGCCGGGTCATGTCCCGGAACCCCGACGGCAGGCCGCTCCGGGCGATCGGAACCCACACGGACATCGACGGCCGCAAGCGGATGGATGAGGCCCTGCAGGAGTCGGAGAGCAAGTTCCGGGACCTTGCCGAGAAGTCCATCGTCGGCATCTACCTCATCCAGGACGACGTGTTCCAGTACGCCAACACGGAATTCGCCCGCATCTTCGGATACGAAGCCGGGGAGGTCGCGGGCAGGCTGCGGTTCGAAGATATCGTTCATCCCGGGGATCGGCCCTTGGTGAAAGGCATGATCGAGAAACGCCTCTCCGGGGAGTTGAAATCCCTCCGCTACGATTTCAGGGTCGTGAGAAAAAACGGGGAAATGAGGCACACCGAGGTGTACAGCTCCCGGACGACATACCGGGGGAAGCCCGCCGTCATCGGAACACTCCTGGACATCACGGAACGGAAAAACGCCGAGCAGAATCTGAAAGACAGCGAGGAGAAGTTCCGGGTCCTGTTCGAGTCGGCCAACGACGCCATCGTTCTCTGGGACGAGGAGCATTTCATCGACTGTAACCGGAAGGCCGTTGAGATGTTCGGCATCGAGTCGAAGGAGCGGGTCATGGGACAGCCGTTCTCCATCGCGTCCCCTTTATACCAGCCGAACGGCCGGCTGTCCGAGGAGGTCGCGAGAGAACGGATCAAGGCTGCACAGGAGGGAACCCCCCAGTTCTATGAATGGCAGCACGTCCGCCGCGATGGTTCCGTTCTGGAAGCGGAGATCAACCTGCATGCCGTCGATCTCCAGGGCAAAAAGCTGGTTCAGGCCATCATCCGCGACGTGACGGAGCGCAAGCGCAACGAGGAGGTGCTGCAGCGGCTGAGCCTGGCCCTCGAGCAGGCCGCGGAGGAGATCATCATCACGGATCCCGAGGGAGTGATCGAGTATGTCAACCCGGCCTTCGAGAAGATCACCGGTTACTCGAGGCAGGAGGCGATCGGCCGGACTCCGCGGCTTGTCAAGAGCGGCGTCCACGACAGGGCCTTTTACGAGCGGCTCTGGGGCACGATCAAACGGGGAAGCATCTGGACGGGACGGATCACGAACCGGCACAAGAAGGGAATGCTCATCCAGGAAGACGCGACCATCAGCCCCATCGTCAGCTCATCGGGGCGCATCACCGGATTCATCTCTCTGAAGCGGGACATCACCGAAGAGGTCAAGCTGGAATCCAAGCTCCGCCAGGCCCAGAAAATGGAGGCCATCGGTACGCTAGCCGGCGGCATCGCCCACGATTTCAACAACATCCTCGGAGCCATGATGGGGTACACGGAGCTGGCCCGGCTGAAGGCCGCCGATCCGCAGATCCACTCCTACCTGGACCAGGTCCTGAAGGCCTGCAACCGCTCCCGGGACCTGGTCAATCAGATCCTCACCTTCAGCCGCCAGCGGGAGCAGGAAAAAAAGCCCGTCACGGTGACGCCCATCGTGAAGGAGGCCATGAAGCTGCTGAGGTCGTCCTGCCCCTCCACTGTCGAGATCCGGCAGGCCTACAATGTCGATCGGGACATCGTTCTCGCGGACCCCACCCAGATTCATCAGGTTGTCATGAACCTCTGCACCAATGCGATCCATGCGATGAGGGACGGCGAAGGGATTCTGACGGTGAACCTCAGCCAGAAGGAGATTACGGTCTACGATCCGTTCTATGACTCGGAACTCAAGGAGGGGCCGTACGTGATGCTGACGGTCAGCGACACGGGCCGGGGGATCGACGCCTCCGTCCGGAACAGGATTTTCGATCCGTTTTTCACGACCAAGGTCCCCGGGGAGGGGACGGGGCTCGGGCTGTCCGTGGTGTACGGCATCGTGAAGGACCACGGAGGATCCATCTCCGTGGAGAGCGAGCCCGGGAAGGGGTCCGTCTTCACGATCTCCCTGCCGCTCATCGAGGCCGACGAGCCGGGCGCCGGACGGGATGCCGAACCGCCGCCCAAGGGGAAGGGACGCATTCTCCTGGTCGATGACGAGGAGCCCCTTGCCGCCCTGGGGCAGGAGATGCTTTCCTCCCTCGGGTATGACGTATCGGTAAGGCTGAGCAGCCGGGATGCCCTGGAGGCGTTCCGCATGAACCCGGCCCGTTTCGATCTGGTGATCACGGACATGACGATGCCGAACATGACCGGCGACCATCTGGCTCAGGAGATGCTGAAGATCCGTCCAGACCTCCCGATCATCCTGACCACCGGTTTCAGCGAGAGGATCACCGAGGAAGAATCGAAAAAACTGGGGATCCGGGTTTTTGTGATGAAGCCCGTATCGCTTCAGGCGCTTGCCCGGGCGGTGCAGACGGCGCTGGAACCGGACAAGGGCTTCGCCGGGCGGCAACAGGGGCCTCCGTCCCGGGTTTAGGGAATCCGCCGGCCGTCGAGGAACAGGCCCGTGATCAGTCCCCGTCCGTCTTCCCGGAGGGCCACCTCCACCCGAAGATCCCGGGCGTTGCGGGCCCTTTCCATGGCCTTTCCCTTGCCCTCCTCCAGGAAGAAGTGCTCGATGCCGTATTCGACGGCGGCCTGGCGGAAGGAGATTTTCTTCACAGCCGTCACCGTCCCGGCCACGGCTTCCCCCGAGCGGCACCGGGCGTCCTCCTTTTCGCGGAGGGACGCCTGCACCCGGCCGCCGCGGTCCAGGCACAGAATCACACGCTCCCCTTCATGGAACGAAAACCAGCGCGGCTCGAAGGTGCGGTCACCGGCCCCGTCCTCCCGGATCGTGACTTCAAAACGGGTGGCTCTTTCGTTCACGCGGGTCACGCGCCCCTGGAGGAACTTCCCGCCCACCGGGACGGTATTGCCGACAGACGCCATGCGGTACGTTCCATCCCCCGCCTTTTGCAGAACGGTGTAAATCCGGTCATTGCGCCGGATGTCCCCGCGGATCCCCGCCCGGTCGAGGTCGATGGTCGACAGGTCATAGGCGAGCGTCACATAGTCGCCGCGGAAAAGGTCCCGCGGGTCGACGGGGGCCGACTGCAGGAGGATATGCTCCCCGGTCGCAACCCAGTATGCCCGGTAGCCGATGATTCCGATCAGGAGCAGGATCTGCAGAAGGATCACGACGGCGAATTTCAGTCTCACGGAAGGTCCTCCCTGACCTGGAACGATTCGAGGACGGCGCGGCGCTTCCGCTCCAGGTATATGCCGCCGGCCAGCAGGATGCATCCGCCGGCAATAAAGAAGAGCGACCTCGGCAGGAGCTTCCAGAAGAAATCCACGTATCGCGCCACCACGTCCAGGACGAAAAACACGAGGCCGATGTTGATGTACAGGGGGCGGCGGCGAATGTAGCCAAGACAGATCAGGCCGAGAATGCCCGCAGCGAAGAGCAGGTTGAACAGCAGGCGCGGCGACAGGAATCCCGGTCCCGTTGCCACGCCCGGGGACGTCATCGCCAGGAAACAGAGACCGACCGTCAGGGTGGAGAGCGCCGCCAGCTCAACCCTCCAGCCGGCATCCCTGCTGCCCTTCAGGATGGTAACGGCAGCCGCCGCAGCGAGCAGGACCAGGATCCCCAGGTAAAACGGCATCAGCTCCGGTGTACCCAGGTTTTCCTGGCGGGTGTCGAAAGTCAGAAGAAACGCGGCTGCGTAGGTCATCAGGAGTCCCACCAGAACATACGGTCCGGAGAGTTCCCGGGACGGGGCCGGCCCCTCGTGCGCCAGGCCGAGGACCCAGACCGCCATGCCGGCCGTCCAGTAGAGGACGATGACCGGGACGTATTGGAAGAGATCCGATACGTGGAAGCTCGCCTCCATGCCCAGCCAAAGGGAGAGCGCCAGGAGGGAGAGCAGGAGGACGCTTCGGAAGCGGAGCAGGTATGCCAGGGGCAGGATCCCCAGGCCCCACAGGAGCGGTCCGTTGGGATAATGAACGGTGATGTTGTAGATCTGGGCGATCAGGAAAATCCCCGCGCCGTAGAGGATGGACCCCAGCAGGATCAGCGAGGCCCCCACCCGGGGATAGTTTTTCTTCTCGTAGCGCATCCAGTAGCCGATGCCGTGGCTGGCCAGGAGGGCGGCAAAGATGATGCCGAGCTTGGCGAAGCGGGGGATCTCAGACCAGTTGGCGGCGATGAAGAGAAGCACCCCCACCCCCACGAGGATGGACCCGAGGATGGAAATTGTCTGGATCATCCTGCCGGAACCGGCTTTCCGCTCGATTTCGTCGATGTGCCGGTAGCGCTCCAGGATCCGCTCCCGCTGCTCCTCCGAAAGCAGGCCGTCGGCCTGCCACTGCTTCATCTCCTGCCGGAGCTTCCTCTGGAACGTTGCGTCGATGGGATCCTGCGTCATGGTCCCTTACACCCCATATGGTTGGTTACCGAAATCCCGCTATTCATTTTACACTGTCATCGGCATTCGGCGCATTCGCCCAGGACCCAGGGAATTTCACCCATTTCCTGCGTCCGGTTCCGATCGATGCCCAGATCGTCCAGCAGCGGCGCCAGGGGATCGGGCTCCCGGTAATAGCCCAACTCCTGCAGCTCCTGCAGTGCCTCCTCCCGGGAAACAAGCCCGAAATAAACGCCCGCACTGACTTCGACCACGGACTGGGGGAAAAGGGTGGTTCGTGCGGCCTGAAAGCGTTTGAACTGGCAGTAGTCCTTCACCTTTTCAATCCGGCAACTGGTGTGCAGAAGCCCCTTTTGTCCCGGCGGCATCTGCCAGTCCATTTCCCTCTTTATAACCTCGACAACGTCGCTCCAAGAGCCATAGGTGACGTTGGTCTGCAGCCTGCGCAATGTGGGAATGGGCATGTCCGGATCGTTCTCCGCCCGGGCCAGGATGTCTTCCAGGGGAACGAAAACGGAGGACAGGCGCTTTTTGACGGTAGCCATCAATCGCAGGATTTCGGCATTCAGGGAATAAGGCTGCAGGGTCTCCGCGGTTGTCGTGATCGTCCGCAAAAAGTTCAATGTGTTGGCACGATGATCGGGGGTTTGTTCTTTCCGGGGTTGCCCCGACTTGATTTCGCTCATCACATAGTTCATGACCGACAGCTGCACTTCTTCAACCCCGTGCATGATCAGGGGAATGTTTTCCTGTGTCGCAAGAGGATAAAAGAGCGCATGAGCCGCCATCGGGCAAAGGCAGGGGAGGCCGGTATGCTCGAATTGGCTGCGCATGGCCTGGCGGACCATGTTCCAGGGCAGGGTGCGCTCCACGAATTCCACGTCCGGAAGCAGGCGCATGGCCCGGCGGGCGTTCTCCCTGCACGTTTCATTGGTGTAGGGCATGTTCCATGAGGCGACAAGCACCCGGAGCCCGAGTTTTTTGGCGAGATACCAGAGCAGGAACGTAGAGTCCTTTCCTCCGGTATACAAGACCATGACGTCGAAGCGGGAGCCGGTGTTTTGAGAGGCAATCCGAAGGAGATCCTCGTCCGTTGTGCCCTCCTGCGCCAGGGAATCCGCTCCGGACTCTTTTGCCCGCTCGTAGCACTGGCAAAAGGCGCACAGGCCGTTTTCATCGAATTCCAGACCGGGCAGGAGATAGTCGTTGTTGACGCAGCGCACGCACTGCCGATGGCGGTCTCTGGTGGAAGGTTGACGGACCGTCGCCGCCTCCACGATGATCCCTTCCGCAACCAGCCGGGCGTAGATTTCATGGCGCTTGAGGTCGGACGGCAAATCGGCGCCGGCGGTTTTGCCGTTCAGCAGTGATAAACGATCGGCCAGTTCACGCGGCAGGGGGATGATGTTTCGTGTATGGTTGGGTGGGTTACGAAGGCCGTAATAGACCAGCCGCGCTCCGTCTTCGGTATCCCGGAGATGCCAGCGGTATTGGAGGGCCGGGTATTTCAGTTCGCTCATGTGCTTCTCCTTGATCGATTTGCCTTTTTCAGCGGGCCGTCGTTCCGGTTCCGATCCGGCCAGGCGATCCGTATCCGGTCCGATTGTCCGCAAGTCCGTTTGTCGTTTCAATCCGCCGTAACATCCACAACTTCCATGGCCGCCCGGAAAAGATCGATCATAGCGAACCTGGGTGCGAAGACAATATCGCGGTTCACAAGACCGGTCCTGCGAAGGAGATAGGCCAGCACTTCCGATGCAAGCAGAGCCCCTGACAGGGCGCCGCCGATGCTTGTCGTGGCGAGCTTGCCCGTTTTGGCGGCACGGTCGATCCGTTCCATGGCGGTGCGCTCGAACCGGTCGGAAACGAAAGATGGAAAAATTCCTTTCCCGGTGGACTTTTTCATCAAAAGCCCCCAGAATTCATCAGGCATCATTCCCCGGGGATGGTGGGCGACCAGCAGGGCGCCGAATCCAAAGGCACCTGCGGTAAACAGCGGAATGTTGAACCGCTTGAGAAATTCCGGAGCCATGGCCTTGACGTCCGCTCCCTTTTCGAAATCGATCACACCCACATAGACATCGCTGCCGTCGAGAAACCGCTCGATATTGGCCGCCAGGATTCCCTCGGGAAACAGCTCCAGTTCGACATCCGGGTTGATCTCGCGGGCAAGCTGTTCGTAAACTTCAATCTTGGTTTTGCCCATGGTCGAGGCGAATGCGGCTGCCTGGCGGTTCATATCGGGAGGATCGAAAACGCCGTTTTCAGCCAGCCGGAAACGTTTCACCCCGCAGCGAACGAGATTCAGAAAAGCGCCGCCGCCGACTCCGCCGAGGCCCGCAAAGGCGATCCGTGGGGTGGAAAGCGTTTCAATTCCTTCCTTCCCCAATATCGGAAGGGTGCGATCAAGAAAACTTTGCATGAATCCTCTCCTTTTCGTTCGCCGCCAGGGCATCCTGCCACACAGGCAATGGATGATCAAGAATTGCAATGCTATGTGAATGCCAAATAATTTTTGTCAATGACGAATTTATCCTGATGTCTGCCACAGGATGATTCTCATCCGAACCGTGGTCCGGTTTCAGCCAGCCAATATTAATTAGTGATATTATCGTGTTCCACGTGTTTGCTGACCGGTTTGGGATAGGTGTTGCCATGGCCGTGATTGAAAATCATCCATCAGACGGCTTCGGGACCCCGGTTCGGAAAGAGGGGACTCCCCGCTCCGAAATTCTCATGTATGCGTATTGGTGCAGCAATTTAATGTCTCGAGGGAAGGGGAGGCCATTGCCCTCCCGAAGGTGGCACGAATCTGGCTGTTCTTTCCCCGAGTTCCCTTGATCGATCCCCTGGGAATTCGATTCGAACAGCCGGCCGACGGGGCTGGAAAAGGACGTTTCGAATCGATCCGAGGGGATGATTTCCTTTCTGTGCGTGATGTCCGCATCACTTCGGGGGCGATTCCCACGGTCCCGGACGGACGGATAGCCTCCTACACTCATAACGACGCGGCAGCGTCTCCTTCATATCATTCATGACGGCCGATTCCGGATCCCGGGCTTCGGGGTGCGGGGATGCCGGTGCCGGCCCGGCCGGCTTGCGGCCGGGGTCCATCCGCAGGAGAATCCCTGTGCGCCCGCCGGACGATCCCGACGATCCTTTCCCGGTTGTGGAACCTCCACTGGGGCCGGAACGGGAGGCGTCGGGATGGGAGATGAAGACCGAGGGGCAGGCAGGAAAACCAATTCAGGAAACGGGAGGCAGATGCATGAACAAGGACTGTTTTGAGGATTACACGCTGGGAGAGTGCCTGGTCAGTCCGGGCCGGACGATCACCGAGACGGACATCGTCCTTTTCTCCGCCTTCACCGGCGACTGGCATCCTCTCCACACCGACGTGGAGTATGCGAAGAAGTCGTTTTTCGGGGAGCGGATCGCCCACGGGATGCTGGGCCTCGTCGTCGGGTCGGCGCTGATGTTCCGCCTCGGCCCCAATGTCCTCCTGCCCAAAAGCTTCATCGCTTTCTACGGCATGGACAAGATCCGCTTCACCGGTCCGATCAAGATCGGCGATACGATCCGCTGCGAGGCCGTGGTGACGGAGCTCAAGGCAAAGGACGAGAAGACGGGAGTCCTCCGGTACGAGGCGAGCATCAAGAACCAGCGCGACGAGACGTGCCTGGTCTTTCATCCCGGATTCCTGGTGGGCCGCAGGAAGGCATAGCGGGGCCTGCGATGCGGTGGTATCGCCGTGCATGGGACCATGGCCGTCGAACAGGCTGCCGGTTTTAGGCGTAACGGGATTGCGCGGGTCAGGCCGTTTTTTAAAAGCCGCGCCGCGGGAAGGGGTTTCTGTCGAACATTCGGAATATCGTCCAGAGGCAGGTACATCCCATGACAACAAGGAGAGGCCGGTAATGAAGCATTGACCACAACCTGAAAAATGGAGGGGACAAATGGACGAGCGGATTGCGCGGAACATGATGCGGCGTGTGGCTTACGGGGACTGCCTGAGACGGACGACGCTCCGGTATCCGAAACGGGAAGCCATCGTGGACGGCGGCAGGAGGATATCGTTCACCGAACTGAACGGCATGGCCAACCGGTTTGCCAATGCCCTCAAGGGAAGAGGCTTCCAAAAGGGTGCGAAAATAGCCTTTATCTCCCTCAACGCCCTGGAACACTTTGTCGCGTTCTACGGAACGGCGAAAGCCGGCATGGTCTTTGTCCCCATCAATCCCCTCTTCAAGACAGACGAGCTTGCCTTTGCCCTGAACCACGCGGACTGTGAGGTCGTGATTTTCAACGGCCTGCTGTACGGCGGATTCAAAGACGCCTTTGCCCAGGCGGAAAAGGTCAAACTGTACATTGCATTCAATCCTCCGCCGGGGGACTTCCTCACGTTCGACGTCTTTCTGGAGGAGGGCCCGGACACGGAGCCGGAGACCTTCATCGAGGCGGACGACGACCTCCTGATCCTGTTCACAGGCGGGACCACCAGCTATCCCAAGGCGGCCGTGTTGTCCCATCTCAACCTGTTCGTCTGCACGAACGGAATCCTCATCGACATCCCCTTCACCCACCAGGACAAGCTGTTCATGGTCATGCCGCTGTTCCACGTGGGTGCGTTCATCATTACAAGCCTCGTCAACTTCGTCGGGGGGGCGGTTCATGTCTACATGCTGCCCGACCTGAAGCAGGTTCTCGTCAACGTCGAGAAGGAGAAAATCACCTGCACCCTGCTCATTTCACCCCTGTGGCGCCAGCTGATCGATCATCCCGATTTCGGGAAACACGACCTCTCGTCCCTTCGGCTCTGCGTCTATTTCACGGCGGTGATGCCGGAAGACCTCCTGATGCAGGTGATGGAAAAAGTCTGCCCCAATCTCTGCCTGTGCTTCGGGCAGACCGAGATGTCCCCGTCCACCACGTGCTTCAAGCCCGAGGACCAGCTTCGCAAGATGAAATCCCTGGGCAATTCGACGGTCAACGTCGAGATCGCCATCATGGACGAGTTCGGGAACCTGCTGCCCACAGGCGAGGCGGGGGAAATCGTCTACCGCAGCCCCCAGGTCATGAAGGGGTATTACAAGCAGGAGGACGAGAGCCGGAACGTCTTCGCCCACGGCTGGTTCCACAGCGGCGACATGGGCTGCCTCGACGAGGAGAACTACCTGTATTTTCTCGACCGCAAGAAGGACATGATCAAGACGGGCGGGGAAAACGTGGCCTCCCTCGAGGTGGAGAAGACGATCTACCTTGATCCGCGGGTCCAGGAGGTGCACGTGATCGGCCTCCCCCACGATCGCTGGATGGAGGCGATCACCGCCTTCGTCATCCTCAAACCGGGACAGATGGCGGAGGAAAAGGAAATCATCGCCTTGTGCAAGGAGAAAATGGTGGGGTTCAAGGTTCCCAAGCGCGTCGTTTTCACGCCGGACCTGCCGCGGTCGGCCGTCGGCAAGGCCCTGAAGCGCAAGATCCGGGAACAGTACCTCGACCTCTACAAGGGAGAAAAATAGGAAGGGGGGTTGTCCGTTCCGTCGTTCGCTGCCGGATCCGGAAGGGGATGCGGATCATGGGAAGCGTTGCCCGGTTGCACCGTTGACACAACATCAGGCACCGGAAAAGGAGGCTGTGATGCCGGAGAAGACGGTTCTAATGAGCAGGCAGGAGGCAATCTGCACCATCACGATCAACAGGCCCTCCGCAAAGAACGCGTGGACCCGCGAATTTGCGTCGGAGCTGGCGGAGGCCTTCAGGATGGCGGGGAAAGAGGCTGGCAACCGGGTCGTGGTCCTGGAAGGAGCGGGACGCGATTTTTCCTCCGGGGCGGACATCGGCCTGTTCAAGGCGGAATTCCCCGCCCCGGTCTGGCTGGACGGGATGAGGGATTTGAAGGATCTGATCCTGGTCATGCGGCGGATCCCGCAGCCGGTGATCGCCAAGGTCCGGGGGGTGGCCATCGGCGGCGGCATCAACCTGGCCCTGGCGGCGGATTTTGTTGTCGCCGCCGAGACGGCCCGATTCTGCGAGAACTTCTCCAACATCGGTATCGTCGTCGACGCGGGGGGAAACTTCTTTCTCCCCCGCCTCGTGGGGCTCGTCAAGGCACGGGAACTGGCTCTGCTCGGGGATGTCATCGACGGGAAAACAGCCGCCGCCATGGGCTTGATTTACAAGTCCGTCCCCGAGGCGGAGCTCGACGCGGCCGTGGCCGCCCTTGCGGATCGGCTGGCGGGAAAATCCCTGGAGGCCATGGCTCTGATCAAGGAAGCCCTGGACACGAGTTTCGAGATGTCGCTGCCGTCGACCCTGGAGTGGGAGGCGGCCCACCAGGCGGTCATGACGCAGACGGAGGCACTGAAGGCGGCGGCGAGGCTGTTTCTTCAGTCCCGCGGGAAAGGATGACGAATGAATTTTGCATTTTCCGAGGAGGAAATCCGGTTTCGCAGCGAGGTGGACACCTTTGTCCGGCGGGAGCTTCCGCCGGACTGGGACGAGCGCTCTTTTTACTGGCCGGCGGCCTACGGAGCCATCGCTGTGTTCGAAGAGGAGCACCAGGCCTTTTGCCGCGCCTTCCTGCGGCAACTCGGTGCGAGAGGGTGGCTGAGCCTCGGCTGGCCGGAGGCCTGCGGCGGCGGGGGATCCATGATGAAGCAGGCCATCGCCGACGACGTCATCAGCTACTACCGGGCGCCCTCCGGCAACATCGCCACCGTGATCGGCGGTCCCACGATCATCTTCGTCGGCTCGGAGGAGATGAAACGGGAGTTCCTGCCGCCCATCGCCCGGGGCGAGATCAATTTCTGGCTGGGCTACAGCGAGCCCAACGCGGGCTCGGACCTGGCCTCCCTGAAGACGACCGCCGTTTCCGACGGTGACGACTTCATCGTCAACGGCCAGAAGATCTGGAGCAGCGGCGCCCACGTCTCCGACTACGCATGGCTCCTGGCCCGAACGGATCCCGCGGCGGGCGGGCACCGGGGGGCGACGCTCCTGCTCGTGGACAACAACCTGCCGGGCGTCACGATCCGGCCCATCGAGAATATCGTCGGGTTTCATTCTTTCAATGAGGTCTTTTTCGACGACGTCCGTGTACCGAAGCGGTTCATGGTCGGCGGACTCAACAAGGGATTCTACAACGTCATGGTGGCCCTCCAGTTCGAACGGCTTGTCGTGGGGATCGGCGCCTTCCGGCGCATCCTTGACGAGCTGGTCGGTTACGTGAAGGAGCGGTACGGCCGGAAGAAAGACCGGGTGAAGAACACCCTGGCCCGGAACGCCCTGGCCTCCATTGCGATCGACATCGAGGTCCTTTACGGCCTCTACTGGCAGAACGTCTGGATGATGGAGCAGGGACGGGTGCCGGAACTGGAGGCCTCGGCCATGAAACTCTTCAGCACGGAACTGAGCCGGAAGCTGGCCGGCGTGGCCGTGGACGTCCTGGGCCTTCCCGCGCAGCTGGACAGGGGGTCCCTGTATGCCCCCCTGCAGGGCCGCGTCATGGCGGGCTACCTGGACGCCGTATCGGGACCCATCGGCGCGGGGACGTCGGAGATCCAGCGCGGCATCATCGCCACCCGGGGGCTGGGGCTGCCCAGAGCCTAAGGAATCGCCGGACCGGCGCAAAGACGGAAGAATCATGATCCATCCATAAACATGAAGGAGAGGAAACGATGTATTTCGACGAGACCCATGAGGCGTTCCGGGCGTCCGTCCGGAGATTCGTGGACCGGGAGATCAACCCCCACATGGACGCCTGGGAAAAGGAGGGCGCGCCCCTCCACGACCTGTTCGGGAAGATGGGGGAACTGGGATTCCTGGGGATTCGCTACGACCCGCGTTACGGCGGGCAGGGCCTGGATTACTGGTACGAGACCGTGTTCATCGAGGAACTCGGCCACGTTCACGGATGGGGCGTTCCGACGGCGATCATGGTGCAGACGAACATGGCAACGCCGGCCATCGACATGTTCGGGACCGAATCCCTGAAAGAGCAGTACCTGGCCCCGGCGATCGCGGGGAAGCTCGTGGCGGCCATCGCCGTCACGGAACCCGGCGCGGGCTCCGACGTGGCGGCCCTGAAGACCCGGGCCGTCCGTGACGGCGACGCCTACGTCCTGAACGGCTCCAAGACGTTCATCACCAACGGCTGCCAGGCCGACTTCCTGACCCTCCTCGCCCGCACGGGCGACGGGCCGGGGCATCACTGCTACGGCCTGTTCGTCGTCCCCACGGACCTGCCCGGCTTCAGCGTCAGCAAGCGCCTGGACAAGGTGGGGCTCCGGAGCAGCGACACGGCGGAGCTGTTCTTCGACAACCTCCGGATCCCGGTTCAGAATCTCATCGGGAAGGAGGGGGAGGGCTTCATCTACCAGATGATGCAGTTCCAGCACGAGCGCTTCACGGTGCTTCCCATGACGTACACGGCATGCCGGGACATCATCGACATGACCGTCGCCTACATCCGGGAGCGGATCGTTTTCGGGAAGCCCCTGATCACGAAGCAGGTGCTCCGCCACCGATTGGTGGAATGGCTGGCCGAGATCGAGAGCCTCCGCCACCTGACCTATCACATCGTCCGGATGAAAATGGCAGGGAGGGACGTCACGAAGGAAATCTCCATGGGGAAACTCCTGGCGGGTCCGCTTCTGAACAGGGTATCATCCGGCTGCCTGCAGATGTTCGGCGGGATGGGGTTCATGAACGAGACGCTGATTTCGCGCCATTTCCGGGATACCCGGGTCATGTCGATCGCCGGCGGGGCGGACGAGGTGATGAAAGACATTATCGCCCGCCAGGAAGGATTCTGAACCGATGACGAAGGTGCTGGCCATGAACGGCAGCCCGCGGGCCAGGCGGGGAAACACCGACAAGATCCTGCAGCCGTTCCTGGAGGGCGCCGCCGAAGCGGGCGCCGCCACGGAGACTCTCTATCTGAAGGAACTCCGGATCCAGGAATGCCAGGGCTGCTACGCCTGCCACATGCTCACGCCCGGCCGGTGCGTCCTGAAGGACGACATGGCCCGGGTCACGGAAAAGATGCTGGAAGCCGAGGTCCTTGTCTTTGCTTCCCCTCTTTACGTCTTCACCGTCAGTGCCCTGCTCAAGGCGCTCCTGGACCGGATGATCGTTTTCGGCAGCCTCGACCTGGAGGTGAAGGACGGGGTCGTCGTTCATCCCGCCCGCTGGCCGGAAAAAAAGTGGACCTGGGTCGTGATCTCCAACGCCGGCTTCCCGGAGCGGGAGCACTTCGCCCCCCTGGAAGACCTCTTCCGGCGGTTTGCCCGGGCGATCGGCGGGGGAACGCAGGTGACCATCGGCGGGATGATCCTCAAGGGGATGGGCGAGATGTTCTCCGTTCCCGCCCTGCTGCCGAATTACCAGTGGTTCTTCGACGCCTGCCGGCAGGCGGGGCGGGAGGTTGTCCGGGACGGCTCCATTGCGGAGGCGACGCAGAGCGTTCTGGACAGGCCGCTCGTGGACATCAGCATGGAGGAGTTCGCCGCCATGAGCAACGCTTTCATCGAAATGGCCGTGAAAAAGGCCCGGAAACGGAAGAAGGAAACGGCGTCGGAACAAGGAGGATGATCCATGGATTTTTCACTGACGGAGGAGCAGGCCCTTCTGCAGAAGACGGCTTGCGACTTTCTGGCGAAATCGCTTTCCCGGGAAGTGCTGAAGCGGATGGAAGAGAGCGAGGCCGGGCATGACCTTGACCTCTGGCAAAAAATGGCCTCCCTCGGATGGCTCGGGCTGCCGTTCCCCGAGGAGTATGGCGGCAGCGGCGGCAGCTTTGCCGACCTCACGGTCCTCCTGGAGGAGATGGGGTACCGGGCCTGCCCGGGTCCGTACTTTTCCACCGTCGTCCTGGGCGGCCTGCCGGTCCTGGCCTTCGGCACGGAGGAGCAGAAGCGGCAGTGCCTTCCCGCCATCGCGGCGGGAGACCGGATCATGACCTTCGCCCTGACGGAAAATGAAGGCGGCCGGGACGGCGGCGGCATCCGCGTCCGTGCCGTTCCGTTCGGCGAGGCCTGGCGGATCAACGGGGCGAAGCGGTTCGTCACGGATGCCCGTCTCGCGGATCACTTTCTCTGTGCGGCGCGGACGGTGAAGGAAACGAAGGAAGCGGACGGGATCACCGTGTACCTGATCGACGGCCGGACGCGGGGCCTCCGGACCAGGGACATGAAGGCGGCAACGGGCGACCGGCAGTATGAGGTCAAATTCTATCAGGTGCCCGTTCGATCCGAGCAGATCGTCGGCGGCCTGAACAAAGGCGCCTTCGTGGTCGAGGATGTGTTGCGGAAGGCGGCCGTGGCGAAGTGCGCCGAGATGATCGGCGGGGCGAGGGCCGTCCTGAACATGGCCCTGGCCTATGCAAAGGAGCGGGTCCAGTTCGGCCGCCCCATCGGCAGCTTCCAGGCGGTGCAGCACCATTTTGCCGACATGTGGACGGACATTCACGGGTCCCGTTACCTGTACCGCAAGGCCGCCCTGGAAATCGACGGCGGCGCCCCGGCGGTGCAGGAGACTGCCATGGCCAAGGCAAGGACGGGCGAGACGTATCGCCGCGTAACATTGCTGGGGCACCAGATTTTCGGCGCCATCGGCTTCACGATGGAGCACGAGATGCACCGCTACCACCGCCGCGCCCTGGGCGGAGACGTGATGTTCGGGAACGGAGCGTTTCACCGGGACAAGGTGGCGGAGGCGATGGGGCTGTGAGGGGCGAAAACAGCGTCTTTCAATCTCTCTCGCCGTCACCGCCGGATCAAGCGGGATCTGCCGATTTCATCTCTTCCAGGATCTCGATGACGCTGTGCACGCAGGGCCTGCAGATCCTGCCCATGGTGTCTTCAGCCTTGGCGCGCTGACAGCCTTCCTCGGTTTTCAGATCGTAGCCCCGGAGAAGGTCGCGGCAGAGGCAGCTTCCATGACGGGCCGTGAAGCGGTCCATCAGTTCCACGGTCTTGAGATAGGTGTATTCCGTCGACGGGCGACCCTCCGTCGTGCCACGGCCATGGCGCAGACCCAGGACGAGGATGCCGCCGGTCACCGCGCCGCACACTTCCCCCGTCCTTCCCATTCCCGCGCCGAGGCCGGTGGCGATCTTCAGTGCAAGGTCGTCGTCCAGGCCGGTTTCGTCCCGGAAGGAAGAGAGTACGGACTGCGCACAGTTGTACGTATTCTGGAGTCTGGTTGAGGCCATTTCTTTTCGTGTGCTCATCTTTGTGTCACCTGATTCGTATTCATCGATTGATTCAACATCCCTCAATGGCGATCAGCAAGCCCTTTGCCGCGCCCTCACGCAGCTTTTTTGTCTGCTGATATTCTTTAGAATGATACCATTCCTTCGCTTTCTGCAGAGAAGGGAACTCGATGATCACCACTCTTCTCAATGGTTCCTCCCCCTCGAGCACGACGGATTCACCGCCCCGAGCGATATATTTCCCGCCATACCGGGCGCTCACAATGGGAGTTTCCTTCAAGTATTCCCTGAATCTATCCCAATCCGTCACTTCCACCTGGACAACGACATATGCAGCCATTTGAAGACTCCTTGTTATCTGTTATTGAAACGATCGGCGAGACCAGCTTTTGTTATGGTCGAATACGTTTCCCATCACATCATGGTTATGATGGTTATTCAGAAGGAAGCTGATATTCCTTCTCCCGAAAAAGCTTCAAGCAGGCATCCACAACATCAGGATCGTAAAGGATTCCTTTGTTTTTCATGATCTCCTCCAATGCGGCCTCTATGCCCAGGGTCGGGCGGTAGGGCCGATGGGAGGCCATCGATTCCACGACGTCCGCCACGGCCAGGATCCGGGCCTCCAGGAGGATGTCCCCGCCCTTTAATCCGCTCGGATAGCCGGAGCCGTCCATCCGTTCATGATGCTGGAGAACGGCCCGGGCCACGGGCCAGGGGAACTCGACGTCCTTGAGAATTTCGTAACCGGCCTCGGGATGAACCTGGATCAGCCTGAATTCAACGAGAGACAGTTTCGATGGCTTGCTGAGTATTTCCGAGGGAACGGAGATCTTGCCGATGTCATGGATAATGCCGGCCACGCGAATTCCTTCGATTTGATCACCCGGAAGCCCCATTTCACAGGCGATGGTCCGCGCCAGGTCGGAGACTCTCTGCTGGTGACCGGCCGTGTAGGGATCTTTTGCCTCGACGACGGCAGAAATGGCCTGCACGGTTGCTGTCAGGCCCTTTCTCAGTTTATCGATGATGACCTGTCGTTCCAGTTCCAGCCGCTTGCGCTCGGTGACGTCCCATACCGTTGAAACCATCAGGCCTTCGCCGGGTATGGTGATGTTCCTGGCGGTGATGTAGGTGGTCCCGCTCCCCCGGCGGGTGATCGGGACGTCAGGCCAATACAGCCGTGCCGGATCTCCGCTGGCATAATCGTCGAGGACCTGCTTTTTCATCTTTTCCCTGAACTCCGGATCTTCATAAACGACGTTCCAGAATGCATCGGGATCTGTGAGCGCCTCCTTGGTCGTCCGGTACAGTTCGGGGAAGAGATCGTTCATGTACCCGAACACGACGTGGGGATCGATGGAGTTTACGGCTACGCCGATGGGAAGATTGTCCAGGACCGCCCGGATGAAACTCTCCCTTTTCCTTAACTTCTCTTCCGTCTGCTTCAGTTCGGTGATGTTTGTCCACACCCCGATCGCTTCCCGGGGCGTTCCGCCTTCATCGCGGACAAGCCGGATCTGATCCTGGATCCAGATCACCGTTCCATCCTTGCAGAGGAAGCGATACTTGTGATCCAGGGTGCCCGTTTCAAAGAATGACGACCAGACCTTGGCCTGAGCCTCTTCCCGGTCATCGGGATGGAGGTGATCGTCCCACCAGCTCGGCTGCAGCAGCTCCTCCGTGGTATATCCCAGTATCCCCGTGATGTTTTCACTCACCCAGATCGGCGAGGCCTGATTGTTCTCGATTCGGAGGGCGTAACTGATGACGGGACTGGCGGACAGATAGTGCTGCAGGCGCTCCGTGATTAGATTGCCGGCATCATGAGCCTGTTCCAGCATCTTCAAGCGGTCAAACAAAACCAGATAGAGAAGGACGGCCGTGACAAGGACGAAGCCCCACCCCTTGTAAGTCTGCATCCACAGGCAGAGATCGGGATCTTTCACCAGCCAGAGCAGCGCCTGGTCGGAAAGCAGGACCCATGCCCCGGCAATCAGGACATACAGACCGACAACCTCAAAGATCGCCTTTCTCATCATGTGCCTTCCAGTGAATATGTTCTGCTCCGGAATTTTATCAAAAAGCGCCGGCCCTCAGGGACATGGAGAAGCTTCCATCGGGCACGCTGCTATTTCCCGAAGACGGTCTTCAGGATGTCCGTCACCCGGGCGGCTGGATCGTTCCGGATCTTCTTCTCTTCCCCCGCGATCATGAGAAAAAGGCCGTCCAGGGCTTTGTTGGTCACATAGTGATCCAGATCGATCGACTCCCTGGGTACAAGCGGGAGGGCTTCATAGGGAGCCATCATGTCTTTGTAGGCCTTTGTCACTCCGACTTTGTTCATGTTGGCGGCCACCACCGGCCTGAACTCGCCGTAGAGCTTGTCCGACGTCTTGGCCTTGAAAAAGTCCGTTGCCGCCGTGTCGCCTCCCTGGAGAATCTTCCGGGCATCGTCGAACGACATGGCCTTGATGGCGTCCACAAAAAGATCGGTGGCCTTGGGCGCCGCCGCCTCGGCTGCACGGTTCATGCTGAGGGTAAAACGGTCCACCTGTTTCTGAAAGCCGAGCTTGGCAACCATATCGGCAGCCTTCCGGATCTTTTCGGGAAGAAGAATCTTCACCATTTCGTCGCCGAAATAGCCGTCCTTTTTGGACAAGGCTTTCACGGCCTTCTCCGTGCCGATGGCAAGGGCCTCCTTCAAGCCGGAAACGGTGGTCTTCTGATCCGGACCGGTCTGAGATACACCGCTTTTCCCCTCGGGAAGCCTGTTCAGGATATCGTCAAGGATACCGGCCTCGGCCGGGGAGGCAAAGCCTATTGCCCCGAAAAGGACCAAAACACATAGGATCTTTTTCATTTTTATCCCTCCCTCATGTGGATTTGCCTTTCATTACAAGTTTACTGTGTAAAACAAATGAACGCCTGTCAATTGCTGTTTCAGCGATATGCTCAAAACATCAATAAGGCCGGCTGTTTAAAACCGCCCGAAATAAGAAGGGGAAGATTTAAATCTGCCCCCAAACCGGTCAGTAGGTCGGCGAAGGAGGAGAGGATTATCCTTGTTAGACCGAAGTTCCCAAACTCCTATAATGATATATACTTATAAATGATTTCTCATTGACACACAAGGATGCCCATCGTATGTTTGAACCTCCGAGGCGGAGGGCTTCGGGGCACACTTGGAGTGAAGGCGAATAAAGGTGGAAAGAAATGATTCAAGCTCATCTTGACAAGATTGAAGAGAGGCTGAAGCAGAGCGGAACGGTTAAAGAGAGTGACAAAGCCGAGTTGCCGGCTCTCTTAGGGATGCCACGGAAACTCTTCATTTCAATTCTCATCACCGGCTTCATCGCAGGATCATGGCTGTTTTCTCATGCGGAAACGTACCGATGTGAAGCAATACCCAATCAAACAGCCGATTGCACCGTAGACTATAACTCCACGAGTGATGGTCCGAGTACGATCTCATGCCGTCCCGCGGGAGGTACTCCCCCCTTCGAAATCACTTGCGATATCATATATTCGCCACTTCCGGGGTACACTTGGACGGGTGTGAAGGGATATAACTGGCGCTGCGGAAATAATATCATCGTGCCGGACAGCGCATTTCAGGATAAGAAGTCTATCTGTGATAGGATGTGCGGCAGTTGCGAGGGCGGCTGGCAATAACGCCTGACTACCGTCGAGTATTTACCCTCTGCCCAAGACGGCACTTTACGTAATAGATCGTGTCAAAGAAAAAGCTTCTCCCTGAAAGAAACAAGCCGGACTTTCTCTAAATCTTCAAGAATTCAATTCGTAAAGATCACCTTTATTCTATCGCAACCAATATTTTGACCGAAATTTAATTGACACAAAAAATCCTTCTTAATATACTTCCAATTCTAAAAAGTAATGCCTTATCGTCAACATAATGGAGGAATTTTTATGATAATGAGTAGAAAATCAGGATTTGTTTGGGCAACAATAGGTGTTGTTTTTTTTCTGGCCGTGCTGACGGGCTGTTTTGATTCTTCACCGAAATTGTACTGCTCTGGAGATCCGGACTCCAAGCAATACAACGATACAGGGCTTACCTTGAATAAAGTTATGAAAGCGCTTGAGAAGAAAAAATTTACCTATAATTACGACGAGAAAAACAAAGTTCTTGAGTTTAAAAGTAAGGAAGCAAAGTATCCAATTAAAATTTACTTTAAAGATCATGCATCCGGTCTGGCTGCTTACAAAGCGGGGCAAGAGCAAGAAGCAATGCAGATTGGTCGCCTGCAACTGGCGCCCGCTGGAGAACTCGTGTTCGACTCCTGTAAACTGTTGAATATGATCGTTAAAGAACCAAAAAAATAGAGATGTGACATCGAAGAATTGCAGCCACGAATACATCTGCCTCCAATGTGTCTTTCTCGGTTGTGGCAGTTTTATTGAAGTCAACGCGGCCAATGTCTGGATTTGCCCCTGATTTACAGGACATGCCCCCAACTCAGCCGCAAGGCACCGATATTCACGGGAGACGTTATCTCCGGGCCCTTGTGGGGATGACACTCGTCGTAATCCTCAAACCACTTTGGCAACTGCGCCAGGACGAACCGGGTATTTCTATTGACAATAGAAGGGTTTCCCATAATATCTGCCGGATTTATTTGTCTTATCAGCGACTTTTCCTCCCCTCACCAGACTGAATTGTTTCCAGGAAGCATGTCAGGCTAACGGTAGGTTATCACTTATGAATAAAGATAATCTAATGGTCGTTGACGGTGATTTACTCGATCAGAAGGTTGATGCCATCGTCAATCCGTGGAACCGGAATCTCATCCCCTGGTGGCTCCTTCTCCCACAAGGCGTTTCCGGAGCCATCAAGCGTAAAGCCGGATTGGCACCCTTTCGAGAGCTTCGCCGCTATGGTGTGTTGCCTCTGGGAGGAGCGGCGGTTACTTCTGCCGGCAAACTTCCATACAAGGCCATTATTCACGTTGCAGGAATTAACCACCGCTGGTGTTCCTCAGAAACATCCGTGCGAAAGTCTATCGCGTCAGCCCTTGATGCGGCAACGAAGCATGGCTTCCAATCTCTGGCAATGCCACTGATTGGTGCTGGCACTGGTGGGGGATCGGAAGAGGACGTTCAGAGAATCATCGAGGAAGAGTGCGGACGAAATCTCTTTAATGGACAAGTCTTGATTGTGCGGTACAAAGCGAAAGGCTGGCCTTACGGTCCCTGCTATTGTGACCTGTGGAACAAAAGTCCGGTAACTCTCGAAAAGCAAGGCGTGCCGCGGGGATTCTGCGGTTTATGCGATGTTTGCGGAGAACCCGGCCATTTACTGCATTTTCCCGGGGCTGTTCCCTTCACGGGTGCTTGGTGCAAGAAACATTACTATCGAGCGATGATTTTACACCCGATGGGGGGAATAGGATTTTTCATTTGGGGCCTTGGTGCTCTCCTGATTATCTGGATATTGTTCATGTTATTCAAAGGCAAATTCTGAAGCATGTGTGTCTCGCCTCTTCAAAACCCGGGATTCAAATCCGGTATGGGGCACGAAAACCGTCAATCGTGGGAAAGAGATCAGGTTAAAGACCGGTTAAAGTTGAACCTTCGCGAATTCGCGGATATTGTGAATAAAATGGCGGAAGTGCATGGGAATTGAAAGCATAAGGCGATTTTTAACCTATTAATATTACGTGTTAATTACGGATAGAAAATAAAGTGGGGACAGAATGGGGACACATCCCTTAATTCATGTATTTGGGGGTAAATACTTATTTATATTGTCTTTTACATTTTTCAATTCATTCACAAATTCTTCATGATTTGTAATTAGTTGATTATATTTAGCACGAGATTGTTTAATTACTTCTTTTACCTGATCTTGTAAGGACTCAATATCCGCCTGCATATCTCGATCCATGCCGACAATCACGCTTGTCTGGAACGTAAGTTTCAACATGTTCTTTCTTATTAGATCTAGTAATGCATCCATCTTATCCAATGTATTTAAAATAATCGGTTGGTCTTGCTCAACTTCTTTAAAAGTTTCATAAAGTATGATGAAGTCTTTTCCCCTAATTTTTCCCTTGTTAGACTCTATCTTCTGGGTTAAGTATTCTGTGTAAGAATCTAATGTCTGAAATTGTAATAATATGGCGTTTATTGTGCCTTGAAAAACTTCTGATACTTTCAATCCGATAATTACTATCTCCGCACGCTTTCTTGAATCTTCCAAATCAATCTTGTTAAAGATTAGTGATCTCTTGATATTAATTAAGTCATTTATTAGTGGGTATTCTAGTTTAGATTTTGTTAATAAAGAGAGAAGCCAGTAGGCAGATGCAATTAATAATACAATCTCAACATCCTTCGCTTTAATAATATGAGCAATGTCTATACATGGTATTATAAGGCTAAATAGGGCAAGAAAAGTAAAGGTTAGCATAACAATTGATGGATTAAATAAGGTACCAGAATATTTTGACTTGGAATCGTAACGCGGTATCGGAAATTGGTAATTAATAGCAATAATACCAACAAGTGAAATTATTGCAACATAGGCGTTAGGTATATAAATTATGATTCTATTAGTAGCGGGAAGTAAATGATTTAGAAGATGTGTTATATATATTA
Source organism: Deltaproteobacteria bacterium HGW-Deltaproteobacteria-19 (assembly GCA_002841865.1). Classification (GTDB taxonomy): domain Bacteria; phylum Desulfobacterota; class Syntrophia; order Syntrophales; family PHBD01; genus PHBD01. The sequence continues at coordinate 17,920 of PHBD01000007.1, read as the reverse complement.
CAATTGTTGTACGTGATAATTGTAGTAACATGAAAGATCTTGTAAGGCCGATTGAGCCTACAGAATGATAGAACCTTTTTTCGCTAGATGACATATTGGAATTAGGTAAAACTGCTTTCAATGTTTTAAAAAATTCTTCTGATAGGGAGATAAATATTAAAATAATATAAATATTTGATATTACGTAGCCGACTTGCTGGATTCTACTAATGATCATCCATATTATCGTTGCCAGAGCTCCCGTTATTGCCCAAATAGTCCATCCTGGGCGCTTCATATTATTGTCTAAATATGATATTTCAGAATCGAGATATTTTATAAATTCATCTCTTTTATAATCGTTGACAGATTGAAATTCGATCACGTCAGACATAAGAACTACCTCGGAAGCATTATGGGATATAATAAAACAGTGCTAAGACTTAGCAAGGGCATAAGGAAACTAGATAAAAGAAAGTTTATGCACCTTGGAATATCGATAACAAAATGATACTTCTTGAAAAAAATCTGATGATCATAGAATAGCGTTGCAATTCTGGCTTAAATAAAGAAAATGTCAAGCACAAAATTTAAGTGGCCATTTCGACTGTTCCAATGATCATGATTAAGACTGTCGAACTTGATGGTTATGACGGGACGTGTCTTTGAATACCCTCTTTGTCCGAGCGATCTTGTCGCACCCTCCCCGCCGTCGCTGATTTCAAAACAGCAAGAGAAAGACCCGCACGTCAACGCCGAGCGAAGCGAGCCCGTAGGGAGAGCCTTGACGTGCTCCCAATACGTAAATGAGAAGGGATTTTCAATTGACGAGCTCCAAATGATCACGGATCACGCCCGACGGGAAAGCGTGCTGAAATATGCCGCTGTCCAGGCAGAAGCAAAGCGCAAGTTGATGGCGAGGGTGGTTAAGATTGGGGACAGAACGGGGACAGAGAAAAAGACAGCAGATAGCTTATATTGTTGAAAAAATGGCGGAAGTGCATGGGAATCGAACCCACCTGAGAGGTGTCTAGCCCCTCACTCCGGATTTGAAGTCCGGGAGGCCCACCAGTGACCTTGGCACTTCCACGCGTTCGGCTTTATAGCAGAAACGAACCTGCTTTCAAAGATATTCCGGTCGCTCCGTGGCCCACCAGCCGTCGTCGATGACCTGAACCGTGACTTCCCTGCCGGCCTTCACCAGGGTGATGTCTTCAGGGATAATGACGAGGCCGTTGGCCTGGACCATCGACTTGAGGATTCCCGAGCCCTGCTCGCCCGTCATTCGGACGACGATGCGGCCGTCTTCCCGTTCCAGGCGGGACCGCAGGAACGTCCGCACTCCCTTGCCTTTCTTGATGTCCTCCAGCGTTACGGCTTGGACGGTCTTGCGGAAAAGCCGCCGGTGGCCCGCCATTTTCAGGAGGGACGGGCGGACGAACTGCTCGAAAGAGACCATGGAGGAGACGGGGTTGCCGGGAAGGCCGAAGAGGGGAACGCCCCCCATCTCGCCGAATGCCAGGGGTTTTCCTGGCCGCATGGCGACCTGCCAGAACTCGATGCGGTTCCCTTCGTTTCGCAGGATGTCCTTCACCAGGTCGTAGTCGCCCATGGAAACGCCGCCTGAAGACAGTATCACATCCGCCCGGAGGGCCATACGGAACTTGGCCATCAGGTCCTCCCGGGTATCCCGGGCGATGCCGATCATGAGCGGTACGGCGCCGCAGGCCGACACTTGGGCGGCCGAGGAATAACTGTTGCTGGAGATGATTTTCCAGGGCGTCACGGGCTCGTCTATCTCCGCCAGTTCATCTCCTGTCGCCAGGATCGCCACGAGGGGCCGCTGGTAGACGGACACGAAGGAACGCCCCAGCGATGCCAGCATGCCGATCTCGGCGGGACGGATGACCTCGCCCCGATGGATGACCGTCTCTCCCTCCCGGACGTCCTCACCGGCCCGGCGGATATCCTGGGCTTCCTGGACGGGTACCAGGATGCGGACATTGTTCCCGTCTTTCTCCGTGTCCTCCACCCGAAGGACAGCGTCGGCGCCCGCGGGCAGGGGAGCTCCCGTCATGATTCGCGTTGCCTGGCCCGGACCGACCTTCTTTTTCGGGATGGCCCCCGCCGGGAGGTCCTCGATCACTTTCAGGATTGCCGGATGTTTCGGAGAGGCGCCGAAGGTGTCCTTCCAACGCAGGGCGTAGCCGTCCATGGCGGAGTTGTCCTTCGGAGGGATGTTGCGGGGAGCCGCCACGTCCTCGCCGAGAACCCGGCCCAGGGCGTCGAGAATGCCGACCCTCTCCAGGCCCAGCGGTGAGATGGCGTTCAGGATGCGTTTGAGGGCTTCGTCAACGGTGATCATGCTTTTCTTTCCAAGGTTACCAGGATTCTCATCCGGGCGGCATCTATCCGATGCATTCCTTTTTATCAGTTCCGGACGTAGGCATTGCCGGATTTCCGGATGATCTCTCGCTTCTGCAGGTGTTCCAGGTGCTTCTGAACGAGGGCGCGCTCGGCGAAATCGAAGAACTCCCGGGGCTCGCGCGGTCTTCCGTAGCAGATCCAGGCGTTCACGATTTCCTCGATCGTCTTCGACTGATCAAGGAAAGCCAGAATTTTCCTCTCCCGCTCGAAGATGACCCCCTCGTAGCGGTCCCAGAGGAATCCCGGTTCGTCGGTGAAGACTCCCGCGTCGTGGCTGGCCAGCCACACCTCGGCGGAAATCTCCCGGAGGCGGTGAATCGAGGCGATGGTCTCATCGATGCTGGAATGGCGGTCGCCGTACCAGGGACCGAACGGTGTCAGGTCGTAGTCGCCGAGAAACAGGATCTTCGAGTTCCGGAAGAAGAAGGAAAGGTTGCCCGGCGTATGGCCCGGTGTGGGGATCACCTCCACCTGTTCCGTACCCAGGTCGATGACCTCCCCGTCCTGGAAGAATCGTGAGGGCTGACGGGGACGGAATCGGAACTGCTTCTCCATGAAACGCTGCCAGTACTCCCGTTCTTCAACGCCCCTGATGCCGTACCAGTCGAGAAAAACGGAGATATCGGTCATCGGCGGTGCGTCCCGCTCCGAGATCCAGATGGGCAGGCCGTCGAAAACGTCGATCTCCCCGAAATGGTCCTCGTGGAAGTGGCTGAGCCAGACGGCTTTCACCTTGCCCCGGTCGCGGAGGTCCTGAAGAACCTTCCGGTTCGAAGACGGATCGATAACGACTCCCGCCTCCTCGATGAAGAGGGAGTGGCAGTGGGGATATCTCCCGCGATTTTTCCCGGGAATCAACCGGATGGGGCCGAACGACTTCTGTTCCATAGCAGGGCCGATCATAAAGACCGTACCGGGCGCTGTCAAGGACTCTGAGGCCGCGGCCGCCATTTTGCTTGACCGGCTGTCCTTTGATCCGCTATAGGGGCTCCTGTTTCCGGAATCTTCCGGTAACCATGTTCTGACGAAATATCAGGAGGTTATATTATGAGAATCATATTGCTGGGAGCCCCCGGGGCCGGCAAGGGGACGGTGGCCAAGCTGCTGACGGAGTTCGACGGCTCCGTGCAGATCTCCACGGGAGACATCCTGCGGGCTGCCGTGAAGGAGGGAACACCCCTCGGGAAAGAGGCCAAGGGCTACATGGACCGGGGCGACCTGGTGCCGGACAGCCTCATCATGAAACTCATGGAAGTCCGCCTGCAGGAGCCGGACTGCGCGAAAGGATTTATCCTCGACGGCTTTCCCCGCACGATTCCCCAGGCGGAGGCCCTGAAGACCCTGCTTGCGGGCTTGAAAATCCGCCTCGACTTCGTGGCGAACCTGGAAGTGCCCAGAGACGTGATCCTGGACCGCCTCACCACGCGCCGGACCTGCTCGAACCCCGACTGCCAGGAGATCTACAACATCAAGAGCAACCCCCCCGGCCCCGGCGGCGTCTGCAAGAAATGCGGCAGCCCCACCATCCAGCGGGCCGACGAAACGGAGGAGGCCATCTCCTTCCGCCTGGAGACCTACAACGCCAAGACGGCCCCGCTGATCGGCTTCTACGGGAAGGAGGGGCTCCTGAAGACCTTCGTGTCCCTGAGCAGCAAGGACACCGTGGAGTCCATCAAGGGGGCACTGAAGGCCTGATTTCGAGTCGTCGGGAAGGGTGAAGCGGAAGTTTTTCGTCCGTCCGGACGGCTCCGCTATCGGGAGGCGCCGGTGTCCAGGAAGATCGACTACGGGAAGGAACTCAATGAAGAACAGCGGGGGGTCGTCCTTGAAGAGAGCGGCCCCTTGCTCGTCATCGCCGGCGCCGGGAGCGGCAAGACCCGGACCCTGACCTACCGGGTGGCCCGCCTCATCGAAACGGGCGTGGCACCCAACCGGATCCTCCTGGCCACCTTCACGAACAAGGCCGCCTGGTCCATGCTCTCACGGGTCCGCTCCCTCCTGGGCCTGGAGCTGGAGCGCTTCTGGGGGGGAACCTTCCACTCCGTAGCGCACCGGATCCTCCGCCGCCACGCCGACCGCCTGGGGTACGAACGGAGCTTTTCCATCCTGGATGCCGAGGACGCAGTCTCTCTCGTCAAGGCCTGCATTGCCGAGCTGGACCTGAAGAAGACCTCGGAGAAGTTTCCCAAGGCGGAGGTCGTCCAGGGCATCCTGAGCTTCTCCGCCAACACCGACACCCCCGTCGGGGACGTCATCTTCAGCCGCCATCCCTACTTCATCTCCCGGACCGACGACATCGCGGCGGTGGCCGGGCGCTACCGCGAGCGGAAGCGGAAGCTCCAGGCGATGGATTTCGACGATCTCCTCCTCAACGTCCGCCAGCTCCTGGCGGAGCACCCGGAGGCACTCGGGGAGTACCGGGACCGTTTTCTCCATGTCCTGGTGGACGAGTACCAGGACACGAACGTCATCCAGGCGGACCTGGTGGACATGCTGGCCTCGGGCCACCGGAACCTGATGGTGGTGGGCGACGACTCGCAGAGCATCTATTCATTCCGGGGGGCCGATTTCCACAACATCCTCCGTTTCCCGGAACGTTACCCCGACTGCCGGGTTTTCCGCCTGGAGACGAACTACCGGAGCACGCCGGAAATCCTGAACCTGGCGAACCTGAGCATCCGGAACAACGAGCAACAGTTCGAAAAGACCCTGCGGGCCGTCCGCACGGAAGGGGTGAAGCCCATCCTGGCAACGGCCTCGTCCGTGCTCCAGCAGGCCCAGTTCGTCGTCCAGCGCATCCTTGAACTCGAGGGATCGATGCCGCTCAAGGACATCGCCGTCCTTTACCGCGCCCATTACCATTCGATGGAGCTGCAGATGGAGATGACCCGGCGGGGGATTCCCTTCGAGATCCGTTCCGGTATCCGGTTCTTCGAGCAGGCCCACATCAAGGACGTGACGGCGTACCTGCGGATCCTGGCCAACCCGGGCGACGAGCTGGCCTGGAAGCGCGTCCTGCCGCTGTACGGAGGCCTCGGGAAGGTCGCGGCGGAGAAGGTCTGGCGCTTTGTATCGTCCCAGCCGGAGCCGCTGGCGGCGCTGGAGTCGGAGGCCTTCCTCAAGGGGGCCACCCGGACCGCCCTGCCGGGGCTGAAGCGCTTCCGGGAGGTCATGCGGCGCCTCCGGGAGCAGGCCGGCGACGCGACGGTCGCGGACCTCATCGGCCTTGTCCTGGAAGAGGGGTACCGGGACCACCTTTACGAGCTGTACCCGGAGGCGAACTTCCGGGAGGAGGACCTGCAGCAACTGGCGAACTTCTCCGGGGGATTCGAGCGGCTGGAAGATTTCCTGAACGAACTGGCGCTCCTGACGAACCTTGAGAAGGAAGACGTGAGCACAACGGCGGAGACGGACAAGATCACCCTCAGCACGATCCACCAGGCCAAGGGGCTCGAATGGTCGTCCGTGTTCCTGATCTGGTGCGCCGAGGGCATGCTCCCCCTGGCCCGGGCCCTGAACGACGAGGGCGGGGTGGAGGAGGAGCGGCGCCTCTTCTATGTGGCCTCCACACGGGCGAAAGACCAGCTTTACCTCTGTTATCCCGTGTCGGACTACCGGCGGGGCATGGGCTCCATGATCGTCCAGCCCTCCCGCTTCATCCGGGAGCTGGCTCCCCGGTATCAGGGGACAAGGGAGAGGCCGTACGAAGAGTGGCTGGTGGACGAAGGGTAGCACCGGGCCCGGAAAAGGCCCGGATGCTGCGTTGCGCTTCATCCGTCGTTATTCGACGTACGAAAGAGTACGCCTCATCCCTCCGGACTTGCGCGCCTTGCCTGCGGGCATTTTGCGGACCCGCTGAAAAGACAAAAGGGGAACAGACTCCTGCCTGTCCCCCTTCCTGTGCAAACTCAAGCCTGACTCGCTATTTCAGAGCCAGCGGTCGCTCTTCATCTTCTCTTCATACTCGGCCTTCAGGGCGATCTGCGTCGCCTCGGCCATGTCCTCGGCCCGCTTGACCCAGTCCTCGAACTTGATGTCCAGACCGAAGATGCCCACCATCTCGTCCTGATCGTCGACGATGGGCGCCGACACGGTAATACACAGCGCACCGGTCAGCTTGGAGATGTAGAAGTTCGTAACATGGCTCTTGCCCGTCTGGATGGGCCGGATGAACCACTCCCGGTCGGACTGGTCCGTCCCGACGCCATAGTGCTCGAACCGCGCACGGTCCGCCAGCCCGGTGATGTTCCGGGTCGTCTTCCGGCCGTTCATATCCACGACGTAGGCGAACTGGATGGACGGATGGTCTTCCAGGACCTTCTCCATGACGGGTTCCTGCAACTCCGGCTTCATGGTCTTCATGGCCGGATCCTCGAGAGCCTGCTTCACCACCGCCATGGCGGCCTGGGCGGCCCGGTACTTGATCTTGTCCAGGTCCGACATGAACAACTCCGGGAGGTACTTCCGCACCAGTCGGTCCATTTCCTCGTGGGAGATGCTGGTCACGCGGCCGGCCTCGTACTGGTCGGCGATCCACTTGTGGATCTTCGAGACGCCCGGGTGGCGCTTGTCGACGGTGCCGTCTCCTTCCAGCCCCAGGGAGGAATTGATCCAGAAGGCGATGCCGGATTTCCCGGAGACGTCCGATACCATGGGCACGATCGGCCGCTTGAGGAGCTTCGCGGTATCGAAGATGTTGTAAATCTCCTCGCACTTGATCAGGCCGTCGGCGTGGATCCCCGCCCGGGTCACGTTGAAGTCGGCCCCCACGAAGGGATAGTTGGCGGGGATCTTGAATCCCACCTGCTTTTCGAAATAATGGGCGATCTCCGTGATGACCGTCGTGTCGATGCCGTCGGTGCCCCCGGTCAGGGAAAGGTACTCGATGATGAGGGCCTCGATGGGCGGATTGCCGGTCCGCTCGCCCAGTCCCAGGAGCGTGCCGTTGGCGGCGCTGCAGCCATAGAGCCAGGCGGTGGTGGCGTTGATCAGGGCCTTGTGAAAGTCGTTGTGGCCGTGCCACTCCAGGAGTTCTCCCGGCACGCCCGCATCCTCGATGAAGGCCCGCACGATCTTGTCGACGCTCCGGGGCAGAGAGGCGCCGGGATAGGTCACGCCGTAGCCCATGGTGTCGCAGAGCCGGACCTTGATGTCGATGCCGCTCTCCTCACGAAGCTTCATCAGCTCGATGGCGAAGGGGATGCAGAACCCGTAGATGTCCGCCCGGGTGATGTCCTCGAAGTGGCACCGGGGCTTGATCCCCTCATCCAGAATCGCCCGGACGATTCCCAGGTAGCCGTCCATGGCCTGGCGCCTGGTTTTGTTCAGCTTCAGGAAGATGTGGTAATCCGAAACGGAGGTAAGAATCCCCGTCTCCTTGAGCCCCGCCTGTTTGACCAGATGCACGTCGTCGATGGCTGCCCGGATCCATCCCGTCACTTCCGGGAAGGTGAATCCCAGGGCCTGGCACCGTTCCACCGCCTCCCGGTCCCGGTTGCTGTAGAGGAAAAACTCCGTCTGCCGGATGACCCCGCGGGGCCCTCCGAGGCGATGCATGAAGGTGAAGAGGTCGACGATCTGCTGAACCGTGTACGGCGGCCGGGATTGCTGGCCGTCCCGGAAGGTCGTGTCGGTGATGAAGATGTCGTCCGCCGGGTTGATCGTCACGAGCTTGTGATCGAAGTCGATCCGACAGACCTGCTCGTAGGGAAAAACATCCTTCTGGAGGTTGGGCTCCTCGATGTCTTTCAAGTCGTACCGCCAGAATTTCGAGTGCTCGTGATCCAGCAGCTTCCTGTATTTATTCCATTTTGCCATGGTATGGGTCTCCCGTTGGAAAAGGGTTCTGCGCCCGGTTTTTACTGAACGATCTTCAGCGATAGCTCCATCAACTGCCCGATGCTGACCGGCGACGGCGCGTCGGTCAGGAGGCAGGTCGCCTTCTGGGTCTTCGGGAAGGCGATGACGTCGCGGATCGATTCGGTCCCCGTCATCATCATGATGAGACGGTCGAACCCGAAGGCGAGGCCCCCATGGGGAGGCGTCCCGAACTCGAGAGCGTCCAGGAGGAATCCGAACTTCTGTCTTGCCTCTTCCTCACTGAGCCCCAGGGTCTTGAAAATGAGCGCCTGCACGTCCTGGCGGTGGATCCGGATGCTGCCGCCGCCGATCTCCGACCCGTTGAGAACCAGGTCGTAGGCCCGGGCGCGGACCTTGCCGGGGTCCGTTTCCAGGAAGGGAAGATCCTCCATCACCGGCGACGTGAACGGGTGATGGGTCGAGACAAACCGCTTCTCCGTCTCGCTGAATTCCATCAGCGGGAACTCGGTGATCCAGGCAAAGGCAAACCGGCCCGGTTCGATGAGTCCCAGCTTGCGGGCCACGTAGATCCTCAGGTTTCCCAGGGAATCGTGGACGATTCCGAGCTTGTCGGCTACGAAGACGATCAGGTCGCCTTCCTTCGCCTCCATTTGAGCCTCCACGGCTTTCATCTCTTCGGGCTTGAGGAACTTGGCGATGGGGGACGTCCAGCCGTCGGGGTTCACCCGAGCCCAGGCCAGTCCCTTGGCGCCGAAATCGGCGACGTAATCCCTCAGTTCATCCAGGTCCTTGCGGGACAGCTTCCGGTTGTCCTCGATTTTGATTGCCTTGATGACGCCGCCCATGTTGGCGACTTCCTGGAACAGGTTGAAGCCGCATGACTGGAGGATTTCCGTCAGGTCCCTGAGCTCCAGGGCGAAGCGGGTATCCGGGCTGTCCTTGCCGAACCGGTTCATGGCATCCCGGTAGGGAATCCGGGTGAAGGGGATTTCCAGTTCCACCCCCAGGCACGTCCGGAACAGTTGGGCCATGAAGCCTTCCATGATGGTGATCAGGTCGTTTTCCTCGATGAAGGACATCTCCAGGTCGATCTGGGTGAACTCGGGCTGGCGGTCCGCCCGGAGGTCCTCGTCGCGGAAGCACTTGACGATCTGGTAATAACGGTCGAACCCCGACACCATCAGAAGCTGCTTGAAGATCTGCGGCGACTGGGGCAGGGCATAGAACATTCCCGGGTTGACCCGGCTGGGGACGAGGTAATCCCGTGCCCCTTCGGGTGTGCTTTTCGTCAGGACGGGCGTCTCTACCTCGATGAAGCCCTGACCGTGAAAATACTCCCGCGTCGCCGCCGCTGCGCGGCTGCGGAGGATGATGTTATGCTGGAGATTTGTGCGGCGAAGGTCCAGGTAACGGTAGCGCAGGCGCACGTTCTCGGAGACCTCCGCATCCGCGTCGAGAGGGAACGGCGGGGTCTTGGACTCGTTGAGGATCTCCAGCTCGTCCGCCAGGACCTCCACTTCACCCGTCTTCATGTTCGGGTTTTCCATGCCTTCGGGCCGGCGGCGGACCGTTCCCCGGACGGCGAGGACAAACTCGCTCCGGATGCGGTGGGCCACCTGGTGGGACCCGGGATTCGTCTCCGGGTTGAAAACCACCTGGACGAGCCCTTCCCGGTCCCGCAGGTCCACGAAGATTACGCCGCCATGGTCCCTTCTCCGATGGGTCCAGCCCATGAGTACGACGGATTTGCCAAGGTCCGCGGCCGATACCTGGCCGCAGTAATGCGTCCTCTTTTGCACGGTGATGAAATCAGACAAGGTCTTCTACTCCTCTTTGCAGTGCTTCCATTTTCCCGGTGATGCTCGCAAGATCGAGACCGACCGGGGTCTGCGTACTGTTCCTTAAATCCCGGAAGACGCCGCTTTTTTCGGCGATCTCCCGGTCTCCGATGATCAATGCGTAACGGCAGCCGAGCTTGTCGGCCCGTTTCATCTGGCTCTTCAGGCTCTTCCCGGCATAGTCCATCTCCACCTCGACGTTGTTCAGGCGAAGGCGGTTTGCCAGCTCGAAGGCGATTTTCTGGGCCTCGGCGCCGAGGGCGGCAATGAACAGCGCCGGCGTCCGACGGAAGTCCTCCGCCACCCTTGGCATCAGCGAGACAAGGCGCTCGAAGCCGATGGCGAAGCCGATTCCCGGGATATCCGGTCCTCCCAGCTGCTGTACGAGTCCGTCGTAACGGCCTCCGCCCACGACTGCGTTTTGGGCGCCCAGGACGTCCGTGGTCACCTCAAAGGTGGTCCGGGTATAGTAATCGAGGCCCCGGACCATGCGGTCGTTGATGGAAAATGGCACGCAGAACAGGCCGAGAGACTCCTGGACGGTCCCGAAGTGCACCCGGCAGGCGTCGCAGAGGAAGTCGGCCAGGCGGGGCGCATGCTCGACGGCTGCCCGGCAGGACTCGATCTTGCAATCGAAGACCCGCAAGGGGTTGGTGTCGATCCGTCGTCGGCAGTCCCCGCAGAGTTCCTCTTCCCGTCCCTGGAGATGGGCGACGACGGCCGACCGGAAGCCAGGGCGGCACACGGGGCAGCCCAGGGAGTTGATCTCCACGTGGGGATTTGTGAGCCCCACCGCCTTGAGAAAGTGGGTCAGCATCAGGATCAGTTCTGCGTCCACCCGTGGATCGTCAAGACCAAGAATCTCGGCGTCGATCTGGTAAAACTGGCGGTAGCGACCCTTCTGAGGCCGCTCGCGTCTGAACATGGGGCCGATCGTGTAGAGCCGGGCCACCGGGTCGGTAGCGTAGAGGGCGTGTTCGATGTAGGCCCGGAGAATTGAGGCCGTCGCCTCGGGCCGCAGGGTCAGGGACTCGTCTCCCCGGTCGGTGAAGGTGTACATCTCCTTTTCCACGATGTCCGTGGATTCGCCGATTCCCCGGGCGAAAAGCTCCGTCTTTTCAAGGATCGGGATGCGGATATCCCGGAAGCCGAAGGCGTGGAAAACCCGCCGTGCCTGTTCTTCGACAAACAGCCATTGGCCTGCCTCGGCGGGCAGGATGTCTTTGAAGCCCCGAATGGCGCTGATGGTTTCCATAGGTATGCCGTAACCCTTTTTCTCAAAGAGCGGATTCCTAACACAGATGCAAGGGAAAGGCAACCGCATTCTGGGTCGCACCGGGTTCGGAAGGGGGCTGCCCGACGGCTGTTCCCGGATATCCGAAGCGTCACCAGGCTTCTTTTCCCCGAACACCGGGAAAGGGGGCCCGGGCCTGCCTGAAGCCGAAGCGATATGGGGTCACGGAGCCCTTCCGGCCGGAAGGGTTTCCTTCAGGAAGGTCTCGACACCGATGTTTCGTCCGTCCGTCGTGACCGTCACGGCGCCGGAGCGGTCCGTCCGGTAGACCGCCGCTCCGACCGTCCGGCAGCGCTCGATCAGGGCCGGGTGGGGGTGGCCGAAGAGGTTGTCCCGGCCGGCGCTGGCGATGACGACCTTCGGGGCGATGCTTTGCAGGAAGGGGAGCGTGCCGGAGGATCGGGCGCCATGATGGGGTGCCAGCATGACCGCGGCGGATATGTCCCGCCCCGAGCGAACCAGTTCCTCCTCGACCCGTCCCGAGATGTCCCCCGGAATCAGCACGCCGACCTTGTCTATTACCAGGCGGAGGACGAGGGAGGAATCGTTGGCATCCCCGTAATCGGGTTCCTCGGTTGCTCTCTCCCGGATCAGCGGGGGTGGATGGAGGAATTCGATCCGAACGCCGTCAAGGGTCGTTGCCTCCGAGGCGTCGCTCACGGTCCGGAGAACGATGCCCCGGGCGTCCAGAAGCCGGCGGACCGGGAGGAATTCCGGGGAGGAGGCTGTTTCTGCGGTTGTCCAGAACTCGCGGACACGGAAGTTTTCCAGGATGAAGGGGATGCCTCCCATGTGGTCCGGGTGGGGATGAGAAAGGACGACGACGTCGATGCGGAGGATCCGCTCATGCCAGAGATACGGAGCGAGGACCTGCTTCCCCGTATCGAAGCGGGACACTCCTTGAGCGCCGCCGCCGTCCACGAGAATGCGGCTCCCGTGAGGCAGGCGGAGGAGGGTGGCGCTTCCCTGGCCGACGTCGATGGCGGTGACCCTGAGCGTGCCGGCCCGGCGGTCCGTGAGCAGATGATACGAGCCCTGCAGGACGAGGAACAGGACGCAGGCCCCGGCGATCCAGGCGAAGGGGGCGAGTGAACGGTTGTGGGGGCCTTCCCGCTGTCCCGATGCGTCGCGCTGCCCCTGCCCCCTTCTTTCGGCGAGGACCTCGAGGGAGAGGACCGAGGCCACCAGGAGGACGTAGAAAGCGGCCATCTGCAGGAAATCGGGCGTGGGCACGTAGATCGAGGCCCAAGGAAGGGATGCCAGCGAGGACAGCAGTGTCAGGGAGACCTTGACGAGCAGGGCTGCCGCGGAGGTCAGGACGGCGGCCAGGCCGTCGGAGAAGATGTATGCCAGGATCAGGAGCGTACACAGGGGAATCGCCAGGAGCCCCAGGATCGGAACCATGAGCAGGTTGGCCGCCATGGCGATCAGGGAGACCCGGTTGAAATGGAAGGCCACGAGTGGAAGGGTCCCCAGCATGGCCGCCAGGGTCACGGCAACGAACAGGGCGGCCTGGTAAAGGACTCCTCGGAATCGTCGCGAGACGGGACTGCCTTTTGCTGGATCCGGCCGGGGGATCCAGAGGGCGAGCCGGGGCGTGACGAACAGAAGAGACACGACGGCGACGAAGGAGAGCTGGAAGGACACGTCGAACAGGGATCCCGGCGAGACAGCCAGGATCAGCATGGCCGCCAGGGCCAGGACGTTGTACAGGTCCCGCTCCCGGCCGATCAGCAGGGCGGCCATGAAGGCCAGCACCATGATGGCGGCCCGGAGGACCGACATCCCTGCCCCGGCGATCAGTGTGAAGGCAAGGACGGGCACGACGGCCAGGGCCATGGCCAGGGGACGGACCGGAAAGGCGAGGAGGACCGTCTCCGACCGGGATAGCGCCGCACGGAACAGAAAAAAGAAAAACGCCGCAATGATCCCGATGTTGAACCCGGAGATGGCGATGATGTGGGAGGTACCCGTGCGGTTGAAATTCTCCGACACATTCTCCGGAATCTCCTTGGCGTCGCCCAGGATGACCGACTGGATCACCTCCCGCTCGGGGGTGGAGGCATGGGCATAGATGAACTGTTTCAGACCTTCCCGGAAGGACTCCAGCTTGGCGCGGAAAGGGTTGCCCGCGCCTTTCCGGATAAGAACGACCGCCGACGGATCCTTAAGGGAGGCCCGAGCCAGGATGCCCTGCAGGCGGAGATGCCGCTCTGCGTCGAACCCGCCGGGATTGTGGAAGGAGGAGGGAACCCGGAGGCGGGCGCGGAAGCGCAGGTGATCGCCGTATACGTAGCCACGAGGCGCAGGGTCCTTCAGGGAGAGCAGCACCTTCCCCGCCGCGGGTTCCCAGTTTTCCTTGCGGAGAGCCTGTGCGGCGCAGACGGTCAGGTCGGTCCTGTCCGGTGTGCGTTGGGGATGCTCACAGACCGTTCCCTGAACGGTGACCGGGTCCGGTCCGGCGAAACGGGATACTGCGTCCGGGGATGGGGCTCCATGAAGGGCTGCCTGCATGAGGATCGCCGCCGTGACGGCCATCCCGGCTCCAACCGTCCAGGTCGCCGCCCGGTTCCGGCGGCGGATCCGGAAGGCGAGGAGAAACAGAAGAACGACGGCCAGTGCGGCGGGCATCAGCGCGTCGGGCAGCAGGAACCGGGAAGCGATGAGAATTCCGGCAATCTGGAACGCGAGCAGCGGCAAGAGCGGACGCTTCATAAATGCATTTTACAACATTCTGCGGAAAAGTTCCTGTTGATCGGGGACTCCTTCCCATAGTAATCAGGAGCACCGGAAGGACCCTTCCGGATGACCGAACCGTTTGCGCTGAACGACGAGAATACGCCGACCCGACTGCGGATCCTCCTGCTTTCCCGTCTTCTTATCACGACGCTCCTCCTGGCAATCTACCTCTACCTGCAGTTCCGGGAACAGGACCTGCTCCCGGAGATCTCCGTCCCCGGGTTCGGAAAGGTCATCTTCGTCAGCTACGCACTTTCAGCCGCGTATGTGCTTTTCCAGCACGTTTATGCCGATGCCCGCGTGAACCTGTACCTGCAGGGCCTCGGAGACGTGCTCCTGGTGACCGGGCTGGTTCATGCCACCGGCGGCGTCGTCAGCGTCTACGCCGTGTTTTATCCCCTGATCGTGATCTACAGCGTTTTCTTTCTCGGACGGGGCGGAGGAATGATCATCGCCTCCGGGTGCAGCGTCTGCTACGGCCTTCTTGTCGACCTTGAGTATTACCGCGTCATTCCCGTCGAGGATTACGTCCATCTCCAATTCTACGAGTACCGCCCCGGATACGTCTTCACCCGGATCGTGACCTACATCGTGTCCTTCTACATCATTGCGTTCCTGGCGAGCTTCGTCGTGGAACGGGAGCGCCGGGCCCGGACCCTCCTGGCAGAGAAGGAAACGGCCTTCGACCAGCTCGACCTGCTCCACCGGAGCATCATCGAATCGGTGGACGCCGGGATCATGACCATGAACCTCCAGCAGCAGGTCAAGTCCTTCAACCGGGCGGCCGCGCAGATCACGGGATTCCACTCCCGGGCCGTGGAGAACCGGAACATCAACGAGGTGTTCCCAGGCTTTTCCCGCGCCGCCGGCCTCACGGACCACCGGGACTCCAACGGGGTTGCGCGCAGCCGCTTCGAGATGCCCTTCCTAGGAAAGGACGGAGAGGAGATGGTCCTGGGGTACGCCGTTTCCGCGCTCAAGGACAAGGGAGACCGGAGAATCGGCCATATCCTTATCTTCCAGGACCTGACGTCAATCAAGCGCATGGAGGAATCCGTCGAGAAGAGCCGCCGGCTGGCCTTCATCGGCGAAATGGCCGCCGGGCTGGCCCACGAGATCCGGAACCCCCTGGCCTCCATCTCCGGGTCCATCCAGGTTCTCAAGAACGGCCTTGTCCTGCCCGATGCGGACCAGCGGCTGATGCAGATCATCCTGCGGGGCCGGGAACAGCTCGAGAACGTCGTCAGGGATTTTCTCATGCTGGCGCGCCCGAGCTCCGGCAGCCCGGAGTCCTTCGATCCCCGGCAGGTGATCGATGACGTCATCGAGTCCCTCCGCTACGTGGCGGACTGGAACGAAGGCATCCAGACCGTCCGGGATTTCCGGCATTCCGGCGACGTGTCGGCCAACCGGACGGAATTCAGGCAGGTCCTGTGGAATCTGCTTCTCAACGCGGTCCAGGCGATGCCCGACGGAGGCACGCTGAAGGTGGAGACGGAAACAACAGAGACGGCGGAAGGGAAACGTTTTCTCGAACTTTTGATCAGCGATACCGGCCAGGGTATCGAGGCTTCCGACCTTGAAAAAATATTCGAACCTTTCTATACGACCAAGGAACGCGGAACGGGGCTGGGACTGGCCATCGTCAACCGCATCGTGGAGGGGATGGAGGGAAGCATCAGGCTGGATACACGTCTGGAGCAGGGTACGACGTTCCGTATCCGGCTGCCCCTTCCGGAGCACATAACGGGGAGGCCTTGAGAGGCTTCTTCCCCGGACAGGAGAGACGGACATGGCGAAGATCCTGATAGTGGATGACGATCAGGGCGTGCGGGAGATGCTGGAGATCATGCTCGCCCGGGAGGGCTATTCGGTCAGTTGTGCCTCCGACGCGGACAAGGCACTGAACCGCTGTCGCAAAACCGCCTACGATCTCGTCATCACCGACCTGAAAATGCCGAAGATTGACGGCATCGAGTTCATCCGCCGGCTCAAGGACGTCGCTCCCGCCACCATGGTCATCCTCATCACCGCCTATGCGTCCCCGGAGACGGCCCTCCTGGCCATGAAGGAGGGGGCCTACGATTACGTGGAAAAAGGGTTCGATTTCGAAGATCTCAAGACCATCATCCGGAACGCCCTCGACAAGAAAGGGGTCCGGACAGAGGATGCCCGCTTCCTTCGACACCTGGAGGACATCATTTCCTTCGGCGACATGATCGGAAAAAGCCGTGAGATGCTGAAGGTTTACGGGACCATCAAGAAGGTTGCCGAGACCTCCGCCAACATCCTGATCCTGGGAGAGAGCGGGACGGGCAAGGAACTGGTGGCGAAGGCGATTCACGAGCACAGTCCCCGCCAAAAGCTGCCCTTCGTGGTGATCAACTGCGGCGGTATCCCCGAGAATCTCCTGGAGTCGGAGCTGTTCGGCCACATGAAGGGCACCTTCACGGGCGCCCTGACGGACAAGCCGGGGCTCTTCGAGATCGCCCGGGGGGGTACGGTTTTCCTGGACGAAATCGCCGAGCTGTCTCCTTTCCTCCAGGTCAAGCTTCTCCGGGTCGTCCAGGAAAAGACCTTCCGCCGCATCGGTGGGGCCGAGGAAATCCGGGTGGACGTCCGGAT
The DNA here is from genome assembly GCA_002841865.1 of Deltaproteobacteria bacterium HGW-Deltaproteobacteria-19. Classification (GTDB taxonomy): domain Bacteria; phylum Desulfobacterota; class Syntrophia; order Syntrophales; family PHBD01; genus PHBD01. The sequence continues at coordinate 1,198 of PHBD01000007.1, read as the reverse complement.
CATCTCCGCGACCAATCAGGATCTGTCGAAGAAGGTCGGGGACGGGACGTTCCGGGAGGACCTCTTCTACCGTCTGAATGTGATTCCCATTCACCTGCCGCCGCTCAGGGAGCGGAAGGAAGACATCCCGGCGTTGACCCAGTTTTTCATCGAGAAATACGCCCGGGCCTTCGGGAAGGAGGTCCAGCGCATCTCCACGTATGCGATGGAACTGCTCATGGACTACCCCTTTCCGGGAAACGTCCGGGAACTGGAAAACATCATCGAGCGCAGCATCGCCCTCGAGACGTCGAACATCATCCTGCCGGAAAACCTGGTCCTGTCCGGAAGCGCTTCGAGCCAGGCGCTGCCGGTCATCGATATCGACATTCCCTCGGAAGGGATTCTGCTGAATGACGAGCTGGCGGAGATCGAGCGCCGGATCATCCGGAAGGCGCTCCTGATGGCGGAAGGCTCCAAGACAAGGGCCGCCGAACTGCTTCACGTGAGTTTCGATTCCCTGCGGTATCGCATGGAAAAACTGGGTATCGCCTGAAGGGGAGGCGAAAGGAAGGATACCGGATGAGCGAAGGTCCCTTCATTCTTGCCATCGACAATGGAACGCAGAGCGTCCGCGCCCTGCTGTTCGACCTCAGGGGAAACCTGATCGCCAAGTCGCGGGTTCTTCTGGATCCGTATTTCTCGGAGAAGCCGGGCTGGGCGGAGCAGGATCCCCTTTATTACTGGGACAGACTATGCCAGGCCTGCCATGAACTGTGGCTGCAAAAGGCCGTCCCGAAGGAAGCTATCCGGGCCGCTGCGCTGACGACCCAGCGGTGCACGGTGATCAACGTCGACCGGGAGGGACGGCCGCTCCGTCCCGCCATCGTCTGGCTGGACCAGCGGCGAACCGAGGGGCTCAAACCCATCGGCGGCTTCTGGGGAGCCGCCTTCCGGGTCGCCGGCATGACCGGAACCGCCGCCTACCTGCAGGCGGAGGCCGAGGCCAACTGGATCAAGACCCATCAGCCGGACGTCTGGAAAAAGACGCACAAGTTCCTCTTCCTGTCGGGTTATCTCACCCATTGCCTGACGGGGCGCTTCGTGGACTCCGTCAGCAGCCAGGTGGGGTATGTCCCCTTCGACTACAAGCGGCTGCGCTGGGCGTCTTCGTGGGACTGGAAGTGGCGGATCCTGCCGGTGGAACCCTCCATGCTGG
>PHBD01000075.1 GCA_002841865.1 Deltaproteobacteria bacterium HGW-Deltaproteobacteria-19 | reverse complement strand
TGACCCGGCTGACGTCAACAGCACTACGGCTCTGGATGCCAATGGCGATATCTCGGTGCGCTGCGTCAAGGGCACTGTGGCCAATGTCGCCATCGAGCAGGGCATCAGCCCGGCTACCGGCTCCAGTTGCACCACCCCACTGCGGCAGATGGCAAGCGGTACCGAGCGTCTGGGCTATGCCATCTTCCAGGATGCCGGGCGCACCACACCATGGGGTTGCGACGCCAGCAACGATCAGTCCTTCACCGCCACCACGGTGTCAACGCCGACCACCCTGACTACCTATGGCCGCATTCCCGCTGGCCAGGATGTCGGTACCGGCGCGTTTCTTGACACCGTAAACGTGACGGTCACATTCTGATCGCAGCGTTGGCGGCGCTGGCCGTCGCCCGCAGAAGAATCGTTGCTGTGATTACCTTCAACACCTCAGGGTGTGCCGCAACCGTGGCGCGCGCGCTGTTGCTCAGCTTGATCGCGATGCTCGGCATCATCGCACCGCACACAGTGGTGGCAGCGCAGTTCACGCTGGCGCCGACCCGTGTGCATCTGGCGCCGGGGCAGGTGGCACAAACCCTGGTGCTGGGCAATGAGGATGAGCGCGAAGTGTCGTTCGAGCTCAGCTACCAGCATTGGCGCATGGATGACGCCGGGCAATGGCTGCTGGAGGCCAGCGATGACCTGATCCTGCATCCGCAAATCGTCACCGTGCCCGCCAATGGCCGCGCGGTGATCCGGGTCGGCACCCTGCGCGGCGCGGTGGCGCAGGAGGATGCCTACCGTATTCAGATGCAGGAGTTGCCCGGTGAAACCAGCAGCCAGGGTGTGGCGGTCACCATGCTCACCCGCCTGAGCGTACCGGTATTCGTGCAGGTGAAAAATCCGCAGTTGGCGCTGCAACTGGCCGACGCCACGCTCAGCGCGGGCGCGCTCACGCTTACCCTGCGCAACAGCGGCAGCCGTTATCTGTCACCAGAGGATGCACGGCTGATCGTGCGTGACGGCAAGGGCGCGGTGCTGCACGAGGATACGCTCGGCGTGCCCTATCTGCTGGTTGGCGCGCATTTGCGGTTGTCACGGCCGTTGCCGGCAGCGGCATGTGCCAGTGCGCAGCAGATTGAATTGTCATTTGCCGAAGCCAAACTTGATCTCAGCGTGCCGGTGGTGGCCGCCAATCGCCAATGCGGCGGTTGAGGGTAGCAATACTGGCAGCGATGCTGGCATGCAGCGGCATCAACCGCGCGCAGGACGGCGATGAAATCCTGTTGCTGGACTTGTGCGTCAATGGCAACTGCCCCGGCGTCGCCGCAGTGGTGCTGCGCGAGGGTCAGGTGCTGATCGAAACCGAGGCCTTGCTTGCAGCCGGTGCAGAGATCGACGCATTGCCCACGATTACGATTGGCGAGCGTTTGTTTGTCGATGCCAACGCCATCAACCATGGCACGCAGGTTCGCCTGGATCGCGACGCCTTGCGCGTGGACATCGACATTGCGGCGGAAAACCTGCCGTTGCAGGCGGTCAATCTGCGTACCCGTCGCGCTGCCGACAATGTGCAACTGCCGTTTACCGCGTTCGTCAATTACTCAGCCACGTTGGGTAAAGCTGCGGATCGCAGCGCATTTGTCGATGGCGGTGTGGGCAAGGGCGATCTGGCCTTGCGCTCCACCGCGATCTGGGAACGCAACCGCGGCTGGCAACGCGGCCTGAGCCGGTTCGAGTTTGACCGCTCCGACGCCTTGCAACGCTGGGCGCTCGGCGATCAGTTTGCAGTCACCCCGGATGCACTCGGTGGTGGCGCCCTGCTTGGCGGTATCGGCGTTGAGCGCGCGTTCGATCAGGACCCGTTTCTGGTGACTTTTCCGCAGCCGTTCGTGGCCGGGGTACTGGATGCACCGGGCACGGTCGAGGTGTATTCCAACGGTGCCCTGATCGCTCGGCGCGAGCTGCAACCTGGCCCATTTTCGCTCGACAACATCGGCGTGCCGCCGGGTCGATCCGATGTGCAGGTGATCGTGCGCGACAACTTCGGCAATCGCCGTGAT
>PHBD01000074.1 GCA_002841865.1 Deltaproteobacteria bacterium HGW-Deltaproteobacteria-19 | reverse complement strand
GAGAAGCACAACATCAAGGTGAACACGATCACGCCGATTGCCGGGACGAGGCTGACCGAAGGGGTGCTGCCCGGGGAGCTGTTCGAGAGATTGAAGCCGCAGTTCGTGGCGCCCATGGTGCTTTACCTGTGCGCCGGGCAGTGTCCAGTGAGCGGGGCCATTTATAATGCCGGCATGGGGATTTTCAATCGCGCCGCCATCGTGACCGGCCCCGGCTGCATGATCGGAGATAGTGAACAGCCCCCCACTGTGGAGGAGGTTGCGGCCAATATGGACAGGATCAAGTCCCTCGAAGGTTGCCGGGAATATTCAAATGCAATGGCCGCGTACTCGCCTATGATGGAAGCCGTAACCAAGGCGGGTTGATGAAAGCTCTCAAAGAAAACTTCCTCTGTGCCTCTGTGAGAGATTAACGGGAGGATTCAAAGATGATCGGCATTGTTTCCTATGGCGGCTACATTCCAAGACTGCGGCTTGACCGCATGGCGGTTTTCAACAACATGGGGTGGTTTGCGCCCGCAACGATCATGGTGGCCCAGGGCGAGCGGTCCTTCTGCAATTGGGATGAGGACAGCGTCAGTATGGCCGTAGAGGCATCGCGCGACTGTCTCAAAGGGATTGACAGATCCCAGGTGCAGGCGGTTTTCCTGGGCTCCACCACCCTTCCCTTTGCAGACCGCCTCTCTGCCGGGATTGTGAAGACCGCCCTCAATCTGAAGGACGACATCCTGACGGAAGACTTCACGAACTCTCTCCGATGCGGCACGAGCGCGCTCATCACCGCCCTGGATGCAGTAGTCGCAGGCAATCGAAGAAAGATCCTGGTCACCGCCTCCGACAAGAGAGAGACCAGGGCAGGCTACTTCTATGAGATGTGGTTCGGGGACGGCGCAGCCTCCGTGCTCGTGGGAGATGAAGGTGTCGTCGCTGAGTTTCTGGGCAGCTATTCCGTCTCCCATGATTTCGTGGATCACTACAGAGGAGCGAATCAGAAATACGATTACATGTGGGAGGAACGATGGGTCAGGGACGAGGGCTATGGACGGATTGTCCCTGAAGCGGTTACGGGGCTCCTGAACAAGCTTTCCATCACCATGGAGGATGTGGATTCCTTCGTGTTCCCCTGCTTTTTCAAAGCGGAGCACAGGAACATTGCAAAGAAGCTGGGAGCCGCGCCGGACAAGGTCCTGGACAATCTCCATGAAGTATGCGGTGAAACCGGCGCGGCCCATCCGCTGGTCATGTTCGTACAGGCACTGGAAAAGGCCAAACCGGGCGACCATATCCTGCTGGCCGGCTTCGGCCAGGGCTGTGACGCGCTCTGCTTCAGGGTGACGGATGAGATTCGGAAGCTGCCTTCCCGCGTGGGAATAGGCGGATCCCTGGAGCGCAAGGTGACGACCGACAATTACCTCAAGTTCCTGAAGTTCAGGGACCTGCTCCCGACCGAGATGGGCATCCGGGCCGAGGCTCCCATGCAGACAGCCATGACCGTGCTCTGGCGGAAGCGGAAAATGCTCCTGGGACTGGTCGGCGGCATATGCTCAAAGTGCGGCACGCCCCAGTTTCCAAAGATGTCCATCTGCGTCAACCCCGGGTGCAACGCCGTGAACAGCCAGGAGGATTACGAGTTCGCGGAACGATCCGCCCTTATCAAGAGTTTTACCGGGGATCTTCTCGCAGTTTCCGTAGACCCGCCTGCGATATATGGAATGGTCCAGTTCGAAGGGGGAGGACGCTTCATGGCGGATTTCACCGATTGCGAACTGGGGGATGTGCGTGTTGGTCAGCGGGTGGCCCTCAGCTTCCGGAAGCGATACACGGACAAGGAAAGATCTTTCAGCGGGTATTTCTGGAAGGCCGTCCCCCTGCGGGGAACGGGCCAGGAACTGGAGCGGACTTCCATTCGTTTTGACGGCCGGGTGGCGATCGTGACGGGTGCAGGAGGAGGGCTGGGCCGGATGTATGCGCTGGAGCTGGCAAGGCGCGGCGCCAGGGTGGTGGTGAATGACTTCGGTGGGGGGAAGGACGGTTCGGGCGGAGGGGCC
>PHBD01000045.1 GCA_002841865.1 Deltaproteobacteria bacterium HGW-Deltaproteobacteria-19 | reverse complement strand
GCACAGTCGCTGGGCTTCGAACTGATCGCCACGCAGGCTGTCACTACTCAATCATAAACATCAACGAATAATGCCACTTGGCGTCATGTTACTCAGAAGAAAACGTTTCCGGATCCCAGGCTCTTCGATTTCAGAAGGCGAAGAGCGGAAACGTTTTCGCGACGGCGGGAGCCCCCGTGGCAGCCACCGCGCCCCGATCGAACCGGCCAGCCGCGGGGGCGCGGCCGGGCGTTCCAGGGGAGCAGGAACAGTCTGTTGAGACCACCTTCAGAAGGCTGTTCAAAAAGGGTTGAATGCGAGGCGCCCGAAATCCCGCGCCGCGAGTCGTACTGTTTCGTACATCGAGCGGAACGGGATGAGGGCAACCCAGCAGACGCCCTTTTTCAACAGCCTGTTGATTGTCAGATTTTGTTTTCTTCCAGGAACGAGTACAGCGTCCGCCGCATCGATTCCTCAAGATTCACCTTGGGCTCCCAGCCCAGAAGCCGCCGGGCCTTTTCGATGCTGGGCTTGCGGGTATAGATGTCCTGGTAGCCTTTCCCGTAGTACTCTTCCGCGGGTTTCTCGATGATCTCCGAGTAGGCCTTGTCGGCGCGATGGTCCGGGTGCTCCGTGAAGATGCCCTTCAAGAGGTGGGCAAGTTCCCGGACGGAGCATTCGTTGGCGGGGTTGCCGATGTTGATGATCTCGTTCTTGCAGACTTCATCCTTGTTCGCCAGGATCCGGATCAGTGCGTCGATGCCGTCGTCCACGTAGGTGAAGCAGCGCTTCTGGTGCCCCCCGTCGACGAGGGTGATGGGACGCTGCATGAGCAGCTCCGCGATGAACTGGGTCACCACCCGGGAGCTGCCCTCCTTGGCGGTGTCGAGGGAGTCCAGCCGCGGTCCGACCCAGTTGAAGGGACGGAACAGAGTGAACTCCAGGTGTCCCCTGGTGCCGTAGGCGTAGATGACCCGGTCCAGGAGCTGTTTGCAGCACGAGTAGATCCAGCGCTCCTTCTGGATGGGTCCCACCGTGAGAAAGCTCTCGTCCTCGCTGAACTCCGGGTCCGTACAGGCACCGTATACCTCCGACGTGGAGGGGAAAACGACCCGCTTGTGGTATTTGACGCACTGCTTGACAACGTTGAGATTCATCTCGAAGTCGAGATGGTAGACGCCGATGGGGTCCTCCACGTAGAGCTTCGGCGTGGCGATGGCCACCAGCGGCATGACAACGTCACATTTCTTGACGTGGTATTCGATCCACTCCCGGTTGATGGCGATGTCGCCTTCGAGGAACTGGAACCGGGGGTTGTGCAGAGCGCGGCCGAGGCGGTCTTCCGCCAGGTCCATGCCGTAAACCAGCCAGTCTGTCTCGTCCAGAATCTTGTTGGTGAGGTGGTGGCCGATGAAACCGTTTACACCCAGAATCAGGATTTTTTTTGCACCCATGGAATCACCTTGTTTTCATGAAATAACATCGCGAAAGATCAGCGAATCTTGAAGGACAGGATTCTTACGTTGTTTTGCCCTCTTTGGCAACCCTTTTCGAGCGGAGGGATCCGGCCGCAGCGAAACCAGGGCCTTCAACGGCAGGCATCGTCCTTTCCGGCTCCTCTAAACCCTCTGGGCCTTCCTCTGTTTCTTCTGCTCGTACATCAGCGTGTCCGCCCGGGTCATCAGATCGTCGAGATTGGTGGATTCCTGCGGGTCGCACCTCACCATGCCGATGCTGATGGATATTTTGTAATCCCTGTCCTCGCGGGCGTTATGAACGCGGAGACAATCATCGAAACGCCCGGTGATGGAGTCGGCGTCGAGCATGGACGCACCCAGCGCCAGGACCACGAACTCGTCTCCTCCCACGCGGGCAATGATGTCGGATTCCCGGAAGGCCTCCTTCAAAACCGAGGCGGCCTCGATGATCGCTTCGTCTCCCTTCTTGTGACCCAGGTTGTCATTGATCCACTTCAGGCCGTCCATGTCGGCGAAGAGGAGCACGATGTTCATGCGGTTCCTTTCCGCGATCTTCATCTGTTTTTCGGCGAGGGCCACGAAGCCCCGCCGGTTGAAGAGGCCCGTCATTGCATCCGAAACGGATTGCCGGTGCAGTTCCTCCTCGAATCGCTTCCGCTCCGAGATGTCGCGGAGGATCCCGCTGAAGCCGACGGCCTTCCCCAGCGAATCCTTCCGCAGGTTCAGGGAGGTCTCGACATACACCATCGCACCGTCCTTCCGGACCAGACGGAACTCCAAGAGGCTGAGCCCGACTCCGGTCCGGTAGACCTTCCCGAATGTCTCCACAACCGTCGGAGCCATCTCCGCGTCTATGAACTGCTGATAGTTGATCCCCTTTAGCTCCTCCGGGGAATACTTCAGCATCGCACAGGCCGCCGGATTGAAGAAGGTCAGGTTTCCCTTGAGGTCCGTCTCCACGTAGCTCTCCCACATGTTTTCGAGAATTTCCCGGTACTTCTCCTCGCTTCGCTGGAGGGCCTCCTCCGCCTTCTTGCGCTCGCTCACATCGTCGCAGACGGCCACGATCTCGCCGGATGGGAGTTTGTAAACATAATTCTCAAGCCACTTGGAAATGCGGCCGTCCCGGTACAGCGATGCGTCTTTCCTCTCCGGTGTCCCGGTTCTCCAGACTCGAATGAAGACATCCAGGAGGCCCATCTCCAGCACACCCGGGAAAACACGCAGGACGCTCCGGCCCATGACCTCTTCCTTTCGGATCTTTCCGATTTTCTCCATGGACTGGTTGAGATCCCGGATGACAAAATCCGTCCCGTCGGTCAGGGCATCATACACGACCACGCCGCTGCTCATGCTGCCGAAAAGCTCCCGGAACCGCTCCTCCTTGAACGCAATGGCCCGCCGGGATCGGCTGACCACATGAACCATCGACAGGACCACCGTGAATAAGATGAGGACGGCGACCGTGAGCAGGATACCCGCCGTCCGGTAGACCTGGATCTGCTTCGTCGAATTCAGGAGGACGACGGACCAGCCTTCCTTGTTGACGATCCTCCGGGAGAGGATGAACGTTTCCCCGTCCAGGACGGCCTCCGTCCCGTCGACGATTTCTTCGGCAAAGACAGCGTCGAACGACTTCTTCCCGAACTGCACGGATGCGGCCTGCACTGCCGCCGATGTCGCATTCACCGGCCACAGGCACTTCAGGATCCGGTCGGAACGGCTGGCCAGGAAAATGATCCCGTCGGGATCGATGAAGTAGCAGTGCGGGTACTGGCTGAAGAAAGATTCCGTCGTGTCGAGGATCTTATTCATGGCTGCAACGCCGATGATTCGCCCCGCCCCGTCCCGCACCGGCCGGCTGGCGAAAAATCCGCGCTTCCCCGACGTGACCCCGACACCGAAATACCGCCCTGCGAGGCCGCCCACGGCATCTCTGAAGTAGGGGCGCGACTCGAAAGACATCCCCACGAAACTGTCGGGATCGCGGCGGTTGGAAGAGGCCACCGTCCGTCCCTCATTGTCCATCAGGTAGGAAACAGAGGCGTCCAGGCTGGCGTTGTACCGGTCCAGGGACGCATTCGCCTGTTCGATATCGACCGCTTTTCCGGTGAGCAGGGCCGGAATGACCTGGGGCGAGCTGGCCAGGGCACGGACGGCGCCCTCGATCCGCCCGCACTCGGAATTGATGTGAACGGAAATGGTCAGGGATGCCGCCTCGCCCTCACGGATGATCTCCTGACGTGCCTGTTCACACAATGTTTCCGTTGCCATCCAGCCGGCAAGAACGACGGTGGCCACGAGGAGCACCGACAGGACCGTCAGGCGAAACGGGGTCTCCAGTTGCCGTTTTTTCATTCTGAATCCTTTTCATTCCGCCGACAGTGTCAATTATGAATCGTTTTCCAGGAGCTCTCCAACGATCAGCCCGGCCTGTCTCGCCGATCAGGCCGTTCCCTGGACAAGGCGACATCCCTCCAGAGGCCGGAGGCGATCCCGGACAGAGGCGCCTTCCATTCTCCGGCCCTCCATCTCAATCTCCAGAAGCTCCAGAAGGCCGTCCCCGGTCGTCACGAACACTCGGTCCCCGCCGAGCCGGATATCTCCCGGTTCCGTTGCCGCACCACTGGAACTGATCATCGGCAGTGCCGGGCCGCCTGTCCCGGAGGCCACCGGGAGGCCCCGCCAGACGACCAGTTTCTCTCCCGTGGGAAGAAACGTGAAGGCCCCCGGCCACGGGTCCGTGACGGCCCGGACGAGGTCGTAGATCCTCCGGGCCGGCCGGTGCCAGTCGATGAGGCCATCGGCGGGCTTCCGTCCTCCGAAGTAGCTCCCCCTGGAAAGGTCCATTGGGATCCGGGGCGCGGTGCCCGCCGCGATCAGCGGGAGGACTTCCGCCAGGAGGTCCGTCGCTGCCCGGCACAGCTTTCGGTAAAGGGTGAGCGCCGTGTCTTCAAAAGCGATGTCCACGGCCCGCTGCCCGACGATGTCGCCCGCGTCGGGCTTCGCCACCATGTGATGGAGCGTAATCCCCGTCCGGGCCTCGCCGTTGACCAAAACCCAGTTCACCGGCGCCCGCCCCCGGTAGGCCGGAAGCAGCGATCCATGGAGATTATAAGCTCCCGCCGGTGCCAGGTCCAGGATTTCCCCGCAGATCATGTGTCGGTAATAGAACGAGAAGAGCGCCTCCGTCTTCAGGTCGGCGATCCTCTCCCGCCACTCGGACGTGCTCACGCTTTCCGGGCACAGGACGGGGATGCCCCGCTCCTCGCCCCAGGTCCGGACGGAGCCGAACCAGATGTTCTCCCCCGGGTCGTCCTCGTGGGAAAAGATGGCCCGGATCCCGAAGCCCGCGGCCTCCAGGGCATTCAGGCCCGTGATCCCCATGTCGGAGTAGGCAAAGGCCACGGCGTTCACGGTTTCACTTCCTCCGCCTCGTGTACACGCTCGATGACGTACTCGGGGCGCTTGCGCACTTCCCGGTAGATCCGGCCGATGTACTCGCCGATGACGCCGAGGGCGAAGAACTGCATCCCTACGAAGACGAAGAGAATGGCAAAGAGGGTGAAGACGCCCTGGGCCGCCCAGAGAGCCCCGTAGACAAGACGGGCCACGGCGAGGAAGAGGCCAAAGAGCACCCCCAGTACGGACATGGCGACGCCGCCGTACATGAGCATCTTCATGGGAAAGTCGGAGAAGGACGCCACCAGGTCGAACTGAAGGTTGATCAGTTTCCTGAGGGGATAGTTGGATTCGCCGCCATGGCGCTCCTCGTGGGCCACCTCGATTTCCGTCACCCGCTTGGCGAAGACCGTCGCCAGGGCGGGGATGAAGGTCGAGTGCTCGTGGCAGGCGCTCATGCGCTCCACCACAGGCCGGCGGTAGGCCCTGAGCATGCAGCCCCAGTCGGTCATGTGGACCCCCGTGATCCGGCGGGCCATCATGTTGACGATCCGCGAGGGTATCTTGCGTAAGACCGAGTCTTTCCGGGCCTTGCGGATCGTTCCGACGACGTCGTAGCCCCCCTCCTCCATGGCATTCAGGAGACGGGGAATCTCTTCGGGGGGATTCTGAAGGTCCGCGTCCATGGTCACGACAATCTCCCCGCGGACCAGGGAAAAACCCGCCAGGATCGCTGCGTGCTGCCCATAGTTACGGGTCAGCTCCACCATCCGGATGCCCGGCTCCCCGGCAAATCCCTTCAGGATCTCGAGGGAGCGGTCCCGGCTCCCGTCGTCGATCAGGACGATCTCGTACGGCCTGTCGAGGCCGTCCAGGACGGGCCGGAGTCTCCCGAGGAGGGCCCCCAGGTTCTTTTCCTCGTTGTAGACGGGGATGACAACGGACACCATCGGTTTCGGATTCATGGCCGTCTCTCCCTTCGTACCGACGCCCGCATTTCCCGGCCGGCCCCGGGTGCAACGCGCGGGCCTGCCGACCCCTGCGTCTTCTCCACCATTCCCATACCTTCGCTCCAATCCGGTATTCGCCGCTCCGTCCGCCTTCTCATCGGCCCAGGATCTCCCGGACGGCCTCGCAGACGTAGGCGACATCCCCCTCGGTCATGTCCGGGAACAAGGGCAGCGACAGGATCCGGTCCGCCGCCCGCTCCGTCTCCGGCAGGCGGGACGACATATCGCCGAAGCGCTCCCGGACGTAGGCCAGCCGGTGCACAGCCGGGAAATGGAGGCCGTAGCCGATATTGCGCTCCGCCAGGCCCTCCATGAACCGCTCCCGCGGCAGTGCGGAGACCTTCACCACGAAGAGGTGCCAGGGGTGTTCGTGGGGATAGTCCGGCACGCCCGGCAGGTCCAGGCCCTCGATCCCCGCCAGCCCTTTCCGGTACAGGTCCGCCAGCAGGCGGCGCCGGGCGTTGAACTCCTCGACCCGGGCGAGCTGGACAACCCCAAGGGCCGCCTGGATGTCCGTCAGGTTGTACTTGAAGCCCGGTTCACGGATGTCGTAGGACGGATCCCCGCCCTTGCCGTAGCGCTTCCAGGCGTCCCGCTCGATGCCGTGGAAGCGGAGCAGCCGGATCTTCCGCTCCAGCGCCTCGTCATCGAGGGTGACCATCCCCCCCTCGCCGGTGGTGATGTTCTTGATCGGATGAAACGAGAAGATCGCCGGCACGCCGAACCCGCCGGCGTGGATCCCCCTGCAGACCGTGCCCACGGCGTGGGCGGCGTCCTCGACAACGGCAATTCCCCGCCTCCGGGCAACCGGGAGCAGGGGGTCCATGTCCGCCGGGCCCCCGGCAAAATGGACGGGTATCACGGCCTTCGTCCGGGGGGTGATCGCATCCTCCACCTGGCCGACCTTTATGTTCAGGGTGTCATAGTCCACGTCAACGAAAACCGGCTTCGCACCGGCCAGGACGATCTGGTTGACCGTAGAGGCGAAGGTCAGGGAAGGAGTGATCACCTCGTCCCCCGGCCCGATCCCCAGGGCCAGGAGGAGAAGGTGCATCCCCGCCGTGGCGGAGGTCAGGGAGACGGCGCAGCGGGCCCCCGTCCGCTCCCGGAACCCGGTCTCCAGGTCGAGGCATTTCTGCCCCGTGGTGATCCACCCGGACCGAAGGCAGGCAGTCACTTCCGCCACTTCCCGCTCTCCGATGGACGGCCTGCTGAAGGGCAGGAATTCTGTACGGATCTTCATTCAAACCTTCTTTCTTTCAGCTCGGGATGCCGCTTCGGCTGCCGCCGGGGAGCCTGTTCGTCCCCCGGTCGGGGCCTGCGGGTTCCACAGCAAAGCCTATTCTGAGCACACCCTTCCTGTCAATACCCCGGATCCGGCGGCGCCTCCGTGCGGGCCGGCATCGGCAGGCGGATCATGAAGTAGTTCCCGTTGGTCCAGAGGATCTCCATGTCGGGGACCTCCTTCCGGATGAAATCCACGTTTTCCCGATCCTCCGTCACCAGATATATTTCGTGCCCCTGCCGGTAGAAACGGAAAAATTCGAAAAACATCAGGAACCATTTCTTCCGCTCGTCCTCTGAAATTTTCAGGGCTCCATAGAAAAGCTCCCCCACTTCGTCTACGACAGGCGTCCGCATCCCCGTATAAAAGTCGATCCCATAGAGATTGATCCGGAATTGATAGAGTTTCTGGCCGGCCGGAAGATACTGCGGAATCGCCTGCACGACCGGCCAGGCCGACTTATAGGGCGTCAGGAACCGGCCGGCGGGAAAGACCAGTGACAGGAACAGCATGGCCGAGATCAGGTAGATCCCCAGGAACCGGCTGATCCGTTCCGGATGGCGCAGACGAACCGGCAGGATTGCCAGCAGGATCACCAGGACCAGCGGCGGGGCGATCCACAGCACCCAATCCCCCAGGGGCACGCCTCGCTCCGGGAGGAACGCCGGCACGAACAGGGCCGCCCCCAGGAGAACCGACTGGAGGATCACAGGCCCGCGCACCTTCCATCCCTCAGCCACCGTCTCGTCCTCCTCGGACACCAGGAACAGGCGTCCCAGAAACACCGCCAGCGGCGGGAACAGGGGGGCGACATAGGGAACGAGCTTCGAGGAGGAAATGGAGAAAAAAACCAGGATGAAGCCGAACCATGTCAGGAGCAAACGCTTCTCTTCCCTGCCGAATGCCTGCTGCCACTTGCGGCGGAAACCGCACGCGACAGCCGGAAGAAAACCCAGCCAGGGGATGATCCCGCCGACCAGGATCGGCAGGAAAAACCAGAAGGGCTCATGCCGCTGGTGGAATTTCGTTGTGTAGCGCAGGAAATGCTCCTGGATGAAAAAGAAGCGGAAGAAATCCGGATTCCGCTCCTGGACCAGGAGGAGCCATGGGAGCGTCACCAGGAGGAAGATCGCGATGCCTACCGGCGAGAAGAACCTCAGGATGTCCCGCCAACGCCGCGAAAGGACAAGCCAGAGCCCCACGACGCCCGCCGGGAAGACGATGCCGATGAGCCCTTTCGTCATGAAGGCGAGCCCGGAGAGGAAAAAGAACAGGCACAGCCAGCCTTTGTGATACCTCTCCCCGGAGAAGAAGCGGAATCCCGCCCAGACGGCCGTGCAGACGAAGAAGGCCAGCGGCATGTCGAGGATGTTGATCCTCCCGATGGCGGCGTGGAAGAGGCAGGTCGTGAGGACGGCGGCGGCATAAAGCCCCGTCCGCGGGTCGTGGAAATACAGCCCCATCCGCCAGGCCAGGAGGATCAGGCCCCACGCGCAGAGGGCCACGGGCAGGCGGGACGCGAATTCGTTCTGGCCGAAGATGTGGAAGGACAGGGCTGTCGCCCAATACATCAGGGGCGGCTTCTCGAAGTACACGACCCCCTTGAGATGGGGCGTGATGTAATCGCCCGTGGCGATCATCTCGGCAGGGATGCCGCTGTAGCGCCCCTCGTCGGGCTCCATCAGGGGCAGGAAAGGGAGCGTTCCGACGTAGAGAATCAGCGGGACAATCCACAGGATCAGGATTTTTTTCCAGTCTTTCACTGGTCTCCTCGGGGCCGAAAAAAGTGGCGAATCATATAAAGACCGCCCCCCCTTGTCAACGGACAAACGGGAACACGGGAGAACCCGGCATGCGGTTCACCCGCCGCAAGGGTTCAAATCCATTGACAACGGAAGGCTCTCTCCGCTACACACGGAGCCGGAACGGCCGGCGGTGATACCGGTTCGGCCCCGGGGCATCCAGTCTTCTCATCCCCCGTTTTCCCGATCCCGGGGCAATCCGGCCGCTCCCATCATTCTGACGGAGGTACTACCATGGCTTTGATCGAATGGAAAAAGGACGAAACGGTGGCCATCCTTACCATGACCGGCGGCGAAAACCGCCACAACCCGGACTTCACAGCGGCGATTCTCCAGGCCTTCGATGAGATCGAGGCAGACCCGGCAATTACCTCCGTGGTCATCGCCTCCAACGACGCCAAGAACTGGTCCCAGGGCATCGACCTGGCCTGGATCACCGGCGCCTTCAACGAGAAACGCTTTCAGGACATCAAGGACTTCCTTAACAGCCTCAACGCGATGTTCAAGCGGATCCTCCTCTACCCCATGCCCGTCATCGCCGCCATCAACGGCCACGCCTTCGGCGACGGCAGCATCATGGCCTGCTGCTGCGACTACCGGTTCATGAAGTCGGGCCGCGGTTTCTTCTGTTTCCCCGAGGTGGACATCAGCATTCCTTTTCTGCCCGGCATGCAGGCCATCATCACGAAGGCCTTCCCATACTATAAAGTCCAGGAGGCGGCCTTCAGCGGCAAGCGCTACGGCGCCGACGAACTGGCGGCCCACCACGTCATCGAGAAAGCCTGCGATGACGAGGAGACTCTTTTGAAGGAGGCCGTCGCCTTCGCCCGGACCTACCAGAAGAAACGCCCCATCTTCGGAGAGATGAAGAAACGCTTCCACAAGAACATCATCGCCGCCATCGAGAACGAGGATCCGAAGTATATCGAATCCCTGAAGATCATGATGTAGCGGCCGCTGGAAATGGTATACAAAGGGGGCAGATCTGAAATCTGTCCCCTTTTACACATGTCCCCGTGACAGCCCCCGCGCCCCGGAAGAACCGGCCAGCCGCGGGGCAAAGGAAGGCGAGCAGATGTCCAGGATCATTGATCGCTACATATTCCGGGAAATCGCCGTCCCCTTCGGCATGACCCTGTTCATCCTGACCTTCGTCCTCCTCATGGGGAAGATCGTCCAGCTGGTAAGCATGATGGTCACCCAGGGCGTCGGCATGCTGGACGTTGCCCTGCTCATCCTCTACCTGATCCCGTCGTTCCTGATCTACACCATCCCCGTCTCGCTCCTCGTCGCCATCCTCATCGGCCTGGGCCGCCTCTCGGGGGACAACGAAATCACCGTCCTCAAGTCCGCAGGCCTGAGCCTCTACCAGCTCGCCCGCCCTGTGGCGATCTTCGCCGTGGCGGCCTTCCTGTTCACCGGCGCCGTGACGTTCCACCTCGTTCCCAGCGGAAACACGGCGGCGAAGCGACTTGTCTACCAGGTGGCTCAGCAGCGGGCCACCCTGGGGATCAAGGAAAAGGTTTTCGTGGACGATTTCCGGGGGATCCTCATCTATGCCGACCGGATTCGCGACAAGGCCGAATACCTGGAGGGGGTCATCATCTCCGACAACCGGATCACCGGCGAGCCTTCGACGATCTTCGCCCAGAGGGCCTACCTCCTGGCAGATCCGGTCCGGATGGTGATCATCCTCCGGCTCTACCAGGGAAGCACCCACAGTGTCGACACGAATCTCCAGAACTACCGGAAGCTGGACTTCGAATTCTATGACGTGACCCTGGACCTGATGCCGGCCCTCACCGCCGCGGCAGCCCAGAAATCCAGCACGGAGATGACGGCGGGGGAGCTTCTCGAACGGATCCGTAAGGCCGGAGTCGATCCGGCGGCCCTGCGGGAGCTGGCCATCGAGCTGAACAAGAAGATGACCATTCCCGTTTCCTGCCTCTGCTTCGGTCTCCTTGGCGTTCCCCTGGGGATCCGGGCCCATCGCTCCGTGAGGTCCCGGGGAATCACGGTCGGATTCCTGATCGCCCTGGCCTACTACCTGATCCTCATGGGCGGCGAGGCCCTGGCCGAACTGGGCCGCATCCCCCCAGCCGTCGGCACCTGGACCCCGAACGTCATCTTCGGTGCCCTCGGCATCGCTCTGTTTTACCTGGCCGCCCGGGAGCGGCCTTTTCCGGTCCCGCCTTGGGCGGCGGAGATCCTCCGGCGCTGGCGGGAGAAATGGAGACCGGCGGCATGAAGATCCTGGACCGCTACATCACCACGGAATTTCTCCGGCTCTTCGGCATGATCGTCCTGTCGCTCCTGCTCCTGGCGCTGATGGTGGACTTCTTCGGAAAGATCCGCTATTTCATGAGCAACAACGCACCGGTGCGCCTGGTGGCGGCCCATTTTTTCTACATGATCCCCATGATCGTCGCCCAGACGATCCCGGCGGCGGTTCTCCTGGCCACCCTCATGACCTTCGGCGGCATGTCCCGCCACAGCGAGATCACGGCGATCAAGGCCGGCGGTGTCAGCCTCTACAGGCTCGCCCGCCCGGTCATCATCCTGGCGTTCGTCATCGGCATCGCGGCTTTCTTTGTCAGCGAGTGGATCATGCCCTACACAAACACCCGGGCGGAGACGATCCGTCTCATAGAAGTCCAGAAAAAACAGAACATGCCGGCCTTCAAGCAGAACCAGATCTGGTACCGCGGCAAGGACGGCGTCTACAATTTCCGATTCTTCGAACCCCAGACGAATACCCTCCGGGGCATCTCCATCTACTACCTGACGCCGGATTTCCAGCTCTCGCGGAGGATTGACGCGGAGAAGGCGGAATGGAAAGATGGGAAATGGGTCTTCACCAAGCTCCTCATCACCCGCTTCGACCAGGGAGGCTTTCCTGCCCTGGAGTGGGTCCCCAAGCGTGTCGTGAACATCCCGGAAAAGCCGGAGGACTTCAAAATCGTCCAGAAAGATACCGAGCAGATGGGATTCTTCGACCTCAGGGATTACGTACGGAAGCTGCGCTCGGAGGGATACGACGCCACTCGCTACGTGGTGGACATGTACGGGAAAGTTGCATTCTCGCTGATATCGGTCATCCTGGTGTTTATCGGGATCTCGTTTTCACTCCGGGAGGAGCGCGGCGGAGGCGTCAGCCGCAGCATTGGCGTGGCCATCGTGATCGGATTCTCCTACTGGCTCGTCCACGCCTTCAGCCTGTCTCTGGGGCGGGCCGGCACCCTGCCGCCGCTCCTGGCAGCATGGATGGCCGACATCCTTTTTCTCGCCGCCGCCGCGTTCATGTATTCGCGGATCCGGACCTGATTTCACCGGAGAACGACTTCCCCGGATTGAACCGGCGGTCGTTTTCTCAGACCCTGCGGAAATCCTCCGGCCCCAGCAGTTCGAAACCCTGCCCGATGAGAACCGTTTCGGCAAAATCCGGGTTATCGGCCCGAAAGATGATGACGGCAGAGTTCTTGAGCTTGTCGAGGAAGGTATAGAGGTAGTCCACGTTCAGCCCCTCGGCCGCGAGTGCCGCGAGGGCAAGGGCAAGCCCGCCCGGCTGGTCGGCGACCTTGACGGCCAGGACTTCGACCTCCTGGAAGCTGTACCCCCGGCTGCGGAGCAGCTCGGCCGCCGCCGCCGGATCTGGAACGATCATGCGCAGCACGCCGAAGTCCCGGGACTCGGCGATGCTGAGGGCCCGGATGTTGATCCCGCTGTCCCCCAGGAAGGTGGTCAACTCCGCCAGGACGCCGGCCCGATTCTCGAGAAAGACGGAGATCTGGGTGATCTTCATGGCTTCTCCTCTCCCTCCCGTTTCCGGGCCTCTTCCGTCATCAGCACACCCAGCGCGATCGAGGCCAGCCGCGCCGCCGGCGGGTCCGACCGGGAGCTGATCAGGATGGGCACCCGGGCGCCGACGATCACATGGGCAAGGTCTTTGCCCGCATAGTAGACGAGAGACTTTCCGAAGATGTTCCCCGCTTCCAGGTCCGGCATGATGAGGATGTCCGCGGCTCCCGCCACGGGAGACTCCACTTTCTTGATTTTCGCCGCCTCGGGCGAAATGGCGTTGTCCAGGGCGAAGGGTCCGTCGACAACACAGCCCGGGACTTCCCCGTAGGAGCAGATTTTCGCCAGGGCCAGGGCGTCCACGGTGGACCGCACCTCCGGCTGCACCTTCTCGACCCCGGAAAGGATCGCCACCCGGGGAACCCGGATGCCCAGGGCGTGGGCAACGGCGACGGCGTTCCGGATGATGCAGATCTTTTCCTTCAGGTCCGGCGCCACGTTGACGCCGCCGTCGGAGATCATCACGATCTTCCGGACGCCTTCCCGCCGGTCCTCGAAGAGGGCGACGTCGCTCATGAGCCGGCCCGTCCGGAGGGAGCGGGGACCCTTCAGGATCGCATGGAGCAGCCGGTTCGTCGAGATCCCGCCCTTCAGCAGGATGTCCACCTCTCCCGCCGCCGCCATTTCGGCGCCCCGGCCGGCGGCCCTGTCCATGTCCCGCTCGTCGATGATCTCGTGCCCCGCGGGGTCGGCGCCGGCCTGCCGGAGCATCTGCTCGATCAGGGCGCGGTGACCGATGAGGACCCCCCGGGCCAATCCCATCCGGCAGGCCTGCTCGATCGCCTCTATGGACGAACTCTCCTGGGGCGCGATGACGGCCACCGTCTTCGGTCCCGCTGCCACGGCCCTTCGAACCATCATCCTGAAATTCCGGATCACGTTTTTCCCCTCCCCGCCCGCGACAGAGAAGATTTCCCGCGGGCCATCAATCCTTCAATACGAACAGGGCATCGGCTGCAACGGGCCGCGGCCCGTCGAGGATTACCGGGTTGAGATCGATCTCGGCAATCCGGGGATGCAGGACGGCGATCCAGCCGAGCCGCTGGATAATCTGAGCCAGGGCCTCCCGGTCGGCCTCCGGCTGGCCCCGGAACGAACCGAGGAGGGCCTTGCCCCGGATGTCGTCGAGCATCTCCTCCGCCTCGGCGTCGGAGAGGGGCGCGAGACGCAGGGTGTTGTCCCGGAAGATCTCCGTATAGACGCCGCCCAGGCCGAAGAGGATGCAGGGGTCGAAGCCGGGGAAGCGGGTCATGCCGACGACCAGTTCCCGCCCGCCGGGAATCATCTCCTGGACGAGAACGGGAACGCGACGCCCCGCCGCCTTGCGGATGCCGATGAAGGCCTTGCGGACATCGGACTGCTTCTTCAGGTTGAGGGCGATGAGCCCCTTGCCGGACTTGTGCATGATCTCCCAGGAGCAGGCCTTCAGCGCCACGGCGCCGCCGATGGTTTCCGCGGCCGCCGTCGCCTCGTCGGCGGTCCGGGCGAGAATCTCCCGGGGGACCGGGATGCCGTACAGGGCGAGAATCCGCTTCGCCGCGTGCTCGTCCAGGGCCTTCTGTCCCGCGGCGGCGGCCTCATCCAGGATCCGGTCCGCCTCTGCGGACTTCTCCGGAGGCACCAGCGCCTTCCCGATTTTCCGGCTTTGCGCCTCGAAGCAGCGGTACAGGCTGATCATGGCCCGGGCCGCCTTTTCCGGGGCGTTGAAGACGGGAATGTCGTTGTCCTGGTACGCAGCGGCGAAGTTGTCCTCCCGGTCGAGGAACGAACAGACGAGCACCGGCTTGCCGAACTTCTTCGGCAGGGCCATCGCCGGAGAAAGATTGTGAACGACGCCGCCGAGGAACTGATCGAGAGTCATCTCTTTCAGCAGGGGCTTGAAGTGAGGAAAGACCTCCTTCATCCAGCCGGTCATCATGGGACCGTGGATCAACAGGCCGTCTACCTCGCCGCTGCCCAGGATGATCTCGGGGATCCGGACGGTCATCTGTTCCGTGTCCAGGTTGAAGGTCAGGTCCACGGGATTGCCACAAGAGGCATGGGGTGCGATGAGAGGCCGGATCTGTTGTTGGACGGTTTCCGAGAAGGGGATGACGTCCAGTCCGCCCTGGTCGCAGGTGTGGGACATGGCCGTTCCGGGCCCGCCCGAGTGGGTCACGACGCCGATCCGGCGGCCCCTGAGCGGCGGCTGGGTAGCGGCGGCCCAGCCGTGGGCGTAGAGGTCCTCGATCGTCTGGACACGGACGATGCCGGCCTGCTTGAGGATTCCCTCGTAGAGAAAGTCCGGCCCCGCCATGGCGCCCGTGTGGCTGAGACCCGCCCGGGCTCCCGCCTCGGATCCGCCGACGTACTGGGCAAAGACGGGTTTGTGCCGCGTGACCTTCCGGGCCGTCTCGACGAAGCGGCGACCGTCGCGGATGGCCTCGATGTAGAGGATGACGGCCCGGGTCTGCTCGTCCTCACCGAAATACTCCAGGGCGTCGATGAGGCCGATGTTGGCCTCGTTCCCGGAGCTGATGGCCTTGCTGAGGCGGATGCCCTGCCGCCGCAGGTAATAGAGCGTCTGGGTCACGTAGGTCCCGCTCTGGGAGGCGAGCCCCAGGAGGCCGGGCCGTTCGTCGAGATGCATGACCGTCAGGTTCAGGTGGATCTCCGAGTTCAGGATCCCCATGCAGTTCGGACCCAGGAACCGGATTCCGTATTTCGCGGCGATGTCGTTTATTTGCTGCTCCAGGACCTTCCCTTCGGCCCCCACTTCACGGAAACCGGCCGTGCAGACGATGACCCGCTTCGTCCCCCGCTCGCCGAACCCCTCCATGAGACGGGGGACCTCTCCGACAGGGGCGACGATCATTCCCAGGTCGGGGGCCTCGGGGAGTTCGAGGGGTGAGGAATAGGCGGGCAGGCCCAAGACGACTTTGTCCCGGGGGTGAATCGGGTAGACAGGCCCCCGGAAGCCGTCGTGAAGGACACTCAAGGCCTGCATCGTACCCATCTTCATGAGGTTGTTCCCGGCGCCTGCAATGGCTACGGACTTTGGATTCATCAGGGCATGGAGCGGATTTTCGGACATGAGCGACAGCCTCCTCGGGAAAAGAGCGTTTGTAAAGAATGGGCGAAACCATAGCACCCGCACCAGCCACTGTAAAGGCCTGACTCTTCCCGCTCGTTCCCGGGTCCCGCCCGTCCTGGAAAAGCGGCGGCTACAAAACTCGCCGCCGAGCCGTCACCGAAGCCGCCCTCACCATCCGCATGAACGGAGGCGTTTCCCTTCTTGACATCGCCGGGCTTCCGAATCAGAATCGCTCCATCCCCTGTCAGACGCTGAAATGGCCAATGGTTTCTTCCCGGACACACCGGTCACGCCGGATGCGGTCGGCTCATTGCCATCAATCCGGGCTCTTGGAGGAGGTTGCATATGAAAATGCGTTCGATCTGGGAAATCGCACGTGAATGGGGCATTCCGTTTCGAATCGGGATGACGAAAAAGGAGCTGGTCCGGGAAATCCAGAGACGGGAGGGCTACAGCCCGTGCTTCGGAACGAAGGACGCCTGCGACGAGGACCAATGCCTGTGGAGGGATGACTGCCTGAAGCCCGGATGAGGGACGGATGAATGCTTCCGGCAGAGACGTTCAAATTGCTCCTCTGGAACCGGCCAGCCGCGCCCCCGCGGCTGGCCGGTTCGGTCGGGGCGCGGGGGCTGCCACGGGGGCTCCCGCCGTCGCGAAAACGTTTCCGCCCTTCGCCTTCTGAAACCGAAGAGCCTGGGGTCCGGAAACGTTTTCCAATTGCTCCTCTGGGAACCCCCGGTCGCGCCCCCGCGAACGTCGGCCGGGGAGGGGGGCTTCCCGGAGCGCGAATAGCGGCTTTTTCGGGGTACCCTGC
>PHBD01000073.1 GCA_002841865.1 Deltaproteobacteria bacterium HGW-Deltaproteobacteria-19 | reverse complement strand
GCTGAGGGCGTTGTCCAGGGCGCTGTTCACCTTCTTGCCCGTGGCGAGGCGCTCCGATGTGGTGTTGAGCAGGTTGTTGGTCTGCTGAAGGCTCAGCAGCGTGTTTCTCATTCCCGTTGATAACTGAATTGTATTGTTCGACATGACTTGCTTCCTCCTATTCTCGGATTGATACCGGCATTCTTGCCGGATAGTGTTTCAGGGTTACTGATAATTCACTCTTTCACTTGTCCACGAAAACCGACAGGAACGGTTCCTTCGCACCCCCTTTCCCTTTCCTATCGTCATTTTTTTGACCTGGTACATCAACACGCCCGCCTGTCCCGCAGGCAGCAGCTCCAGACCATCCATGCCCACCGTATCTACCGGGATGGACACTTGCAGGTGATTTAGCAAACCCTGTGCCAATACAAGCAATCACTAACACAATGAATTAATTAATATTTATTTCGAACGAACGGAGATGGAATGCAAAAGAGAAAAAAATGCCTCCCGACAGGCATCGAGAGGGAAGAAAATTCCCGAAAGATCGGGAATGGGAGGAATCAGGCGTAGAGATCGGCCAGGGCGTACGGCTCAAGAAATGACCAGAACTCGCTTCGTTTCTGCTTAACCCCATCGGACAGGCGCTCGATCTTGCCGACGGCATCGCGGATCGTCTCATCTGTGGCGTTATCCGCAAGAAGGGGGAACTGCCAGGCGTCGCCGCTCTTTCCCCCGGCAGTTGCTTCGTCCGTGGAGACGGTTCGAATCCGTCCCTGCTCATCGAATGCGAGGTCCCATATTTTCTCAGTGGTCGGCAGGACCTCGGAAACGGATTTTTTTTCCTCCTCGGCCGCTTCCCGGGTCATCCCGGGCCGGAGCTGCTCGATCTGCCTCCGCAGCCCGTCGTATTGCTGCAGTTTGCTGGCCCGCTCCTCGCTCCCGGGAGGATAGGGAGGATAGGTCTTGAAGATCCCCTGCAGGGAGTCCTTCATCTGGTCGAGTTTCGAGGTGGCCTCCTGGAAAATCACGTCGATCGCCTCGGCCTGACGCAGGAGAAGATGCGGATGCCCGCCTTCCGCGGCGACTTGACCGGATCCCCTCGACTTCGTTTCGCCGAGAGGAGCGGCGACCGCGGACTCTTTGGCTGTCTGGTCGACAGCACCGCTGAATCTGTCAAGGGTTGAAATGTGCATCGCTCTGCCTTTCCCATGAATGGGAGATCGCCCGGGAGGCGGTTGCCTCCCGGGCGTAAAATCGTTGTCTGACCCGGGGAAAGTCGTTCCTCACTGAAGGTAACGTCTGTTTTCTTCCTGGCTTCCCCGCTCCGTCATATCGTCAACTCCCTGTCTTCTAAAACAGGGACAGCACCGACTGGGCCGCCTGGGAGGCGAGGCTCAGAGACGTTGTGCCGAGGGACTGACGGGTCTGGAGCATCAGCATGTTGGCACCTTCCTCGTTCGTATCCGCCGCCGTCAGGTTGTCCGCGCCGACGGTCAGGGCGTTGATCATGTTGGAGGTGAAGTCCTGCCGCGCCGTGATGACGCTCAGGTTCGCCGACATGGTCTGGGACTTGCTCCTGAGGGTGGAAAGGGCCGCGTCGAGCAACGCGATGGCGCTGCCGATGGACCCCGAGCTGGCGAAGTCAGCCGCGACAATGCCCAGGCCGGCAGCCTTCCCGTTGAATCCCGCCACGTCCATCGTGTTGGTGCCGTCCTCGTTGAAGGCCACCGTCAGCGTGTCGCTGTCCAGGAGGTTCATCCCGCCGTAGCTCGCATCTGTAGCCAGGTTGGTGATCTGGGTTGCCATGGCATCATACTGGGTCTCCAGGGCTCCTGCTTCCGTCGCGTCGGCGGAGTAGGCATCCTTGGCGAGGCCCTTCATGGTCTCGATGAGGTCGATGATCCCATCGATGCCCGCGTCGGCAGCCTTGATCGTCTGGATGGCCTCACCCATGTTGTCCTTCAGTTGAGACAGGTCGTTGGCCCGGTTCGTGTGGGACGAAGCCGTGAAGTAGCTGAGGGCGTTGTCCAGGGCGCTGTTCACCTTCTTGCCCGTGGCGAGGCGCTCCGATGTGGTGT
>PHBD01000044.1 GCA_002841865.1 Deltaproteobacteria bacterium HGW-Deltaproteobacteria-19 | reverse complement strand
CCAGCAGGACGTCCCGGGCGATCATGGCCTCTTCCGCCGCCGCGGGGATTCCCCGGAGACCGAGCTCCGTCGAGACGAGGCCTTCGTTCATCATGCCGCCCGCCGACAGGGTCGGATCCTCGCTGTGGGACAGGACGGGCATGTCCAGGGAATGGGCGTATTCCAGGGCGCGGCGCATGACCGTGCCGTTCGTGACGGGACGGCCGTCATCGGAGAAAGCTGCCGCCCCGGCCTCCTTCAGGTCCCAGAATTCCGAGAGGATCTTCCCCTCCAGGTTCCGGGTGATCGACGCCACGGGATAGACGCGGGCCTTTCCGCAGGCCGCGGCCTTGCGGAGGATGAACTCCGTCACGGAGCGGTTGTCGTTGACGGGATCGGTGTTGGCCATGCAGGCCACGGCGGTGAAGCCTCCCGCCACGGCGGCCTCGCAGCCTGTGCGGATCGTTTCCTTGTATTCGAAGCCGGGTTCCCGCAGATGGACGTGCATGTCGATGAGCCCGGGGACCACCACCAGCCCCTTCATATCCAGGACGGTCGTGCCGTTGTCGGCTTTCTTTTTGCCGCCGGGGGAGGGGAGGCTCCTGGCGATCCGGGCCACTTTGCCGTTCCGGATCAGGATATCCATGGGGCCGTCGATGTCCTGGGAGGGATCGACGAGCCGCCCGTTTTTGAGAAGGAGAGTCATTGTTTTCCCCCTGTGAGGAGGTAGAGGAGGGCCATTCGCACGGCCACCCCGTTGGTTACCTGTTCCAGGATCACCGACGATGGCCCGTCGGCGATCTCCGGGGCGATTTCCACCCCCCGGTTGATGGGTCCGGGATGCATGACCAGGACGTCCGGGCCGGCCAGGTCGAGGTGCCGCCGGCTCAGGCAGTAGTGCTGGGCGTACTCCCGGAGGGAGGGGAAGAAGTTCTGCTGCTGCCGCTCCGTCTGGATGCGGAGCATCATGATCACGTCCACGCCCGAGACCGCCTCCTCGAGGGACGTCCTGACCTCCACGCCCAGACCCTCGATGTCCCGGGGCATCATCGTGGCGGGACCGGCCACCGTTACCTGCGCCCCCATTTTCTGGAGGCCGTAGATGTTGGAGCGGGCCACCCGGCTGTGGGCGATGTCCCCGACGATGGCTACCTTCAGGCCCGCTATGGTGCCTTTCTTCGAGCGGATCGTCATGAGGTCGAGCAATGCCTGGGTCGGATGCTCGTTGGCCCCGTCGCCGGCGTTGATGACGGACTGCCGCACCATCCGGGCCAGCATGTGGGGCGCCCCAGAGGCGCTGTGGCGGATCACGATCACGTCGGGATTCATGGCCTCCAGGTTCTTCGCCGTGTCGATCAGGGTTTCCCCCTTCACGACACTGCTGGTGGAGGCGGAGATGTTGATGGTGTCGGCACTAAGCCGCTTCCCGGCGATTTCAAAGGAAGTCCGGGTGCGCGTGCTGGCCTCGTAGAAGAGGTTGATGATGGTCTTGCCGCGCAGGGTCGGCACTTTCTTGATCTCCCGGGAGGATACCTCCACGAAGGACTCCGCCGTGTCGAGGATGATCGTGATCTCCTCGACCGGCAGGTCCTTGATGCCCAGGATATCTTTCTTCTGCAGGATCATAAGCGGGCCTCGCTTGGTCTGTCTGGTATGTCCGCCGGTGCAACGACCGGTTCCACGTTCATTCCTGGCCGGGCTCGATGACGACTTCATCGACGCCGTTTTTTTCCGTCAGGTGCACGCTCACGTCCTCCCAGAGAGAAGAAGGGAGGTTTTTGCCGACGAAGTCGGCCCGGATGGGAAGTTCCCGGTGCCCCCGGTCGATCAGGACGGCCAGTTGGATGAGCTTCGGCCGGCCGAAGTCGATCAGGGCGTCCATGGCCGCCCGGATGGTCCGCCCGGTGAACAGGACGTCGTCCACCAGGACGATCTTCCGGCCGTCCAGGGAGAAGGGAATGTCTGTCTTGCCCAGCCGGGGCTTCCGGTTGGAGGTCAGGAGGTCATCCCGGTAGAGGGTAATGTCGACGATACCCATGGGCACCTTGGCCTTCTCGATCTGCTCGATCTTGATCTGCAGCCGCTGGGCGAGATAGATCCCTCCCGTCCGGATGCCGATCAGGACCAGGTCTTCGATTCCCTTGTTCTTTTCCAGGATTTCATAGGCGATCCGGGTGAGGGAACGGTCGATGCCTTCCGCATTGATGACCACTTTTTTCTTTTTCATGCGACGGGTTGCCCCCTTTGGCAAAAAAAAACCTTCCCGGGGATCGGGAAGGCGTCACGTCATCCTGTATTTGCAGAGCGGTTTTTTCATGGCGTTCCTTTTTCAATCTCGCCGGATTAAGTTAAAAGGACCGGTCCTTTTCGAGGAAATACGTTAGTCCAGCAGGCCGCGGCCTGTCAAGTACAAACTGCCCGCCGCTCGGCGGCTCGGCCCGTTGTCTCTCTTATTTCCCGGATCTGTGGTATAAGGACTCCCGAAAAAACACCGGGAGAGGCAGAGTCGAACGTGAAGATCATCATCGTCGGGGCCGGCGAGGTCGGCTACCACATCGCGAAGAAGCTGTCGGAAGAGCGGCAGGACGTGGTGCTGATCGACAAGGATCCGAGAAAGATCCGGCGGATCGGCGAGAACCTGGATGTCCAGTCCTACCAGGGGTCCGGCACCAGCCCCCAGGTGCTCAAGGATTCCGGGATCGCGGATGCGGACATGCTGGTTGCCGCCACGGACAGCGACGAGGTGAACCTGATCTCGTGCCTGCTGGCCCGGAGCCTCAACCGCCACATGCTCAAGGTCGCCCGGGTGAAGAACGAGGAGTATCTCCGGGAGACGGAGCTCTTCCAGAAAGAGCTTCTCGGGGTCGACCTCATTATCAGCCCCCGGATCATGATGGTGGAGACGATCCTGAACCTCATGAAGATCCCCGGGGCCTCCGAGGCGGTCGATTTCGTCGGCGGCAAGGTCAAGCTCATCGGTTTTTTCGTGACCGATGACCTGCCCTTTTCGGGGCAGAAGTTGAGCGCACTTCGGGGATTCGAGGGGAGCGCCCTGGTGGCGGCCATCGTCCGGGGACACCAGATCCTGATTCCCAGCGGCGGAGACACGATCCAGCCGCACGACCTGGTCTACATGGCGGTCCGGGCGGATCATCTCGACGCCACCCTCGAACGGCTCAACCTGAAGGCCGGACCCGTGAAGAACATCTTCATCGTCGGTGGCGGGGAAACGGGGTTCGCCGTGGCACAGGCCCTGGACAGTCGGGGCCTGAACGTCCGGATCCTGGACCACGACGGGGACCGCTGCAAGATGATGGCGGCGAGCCTGAACAAGGTCTTGGTCATCCGGGGGGACGGGACGGACCGGGATCTTCTCCGGGAAGAAAACGCCGGCGCCTCGGACCTGTTCATTGCCGTCACGGGCGATGAGGAGAGCAACGTCTTCATCTCCCTGCTTGCCAAGGGGCTCGGGGCCCGCCGCACGATCACACGGGTGAGCAAGCTCAGCTACATGCCCGTTGTCTCCGCCATGGGGCTCGACACGGTCCTGAATCCGCGGATGGCGGCGGTCCGGGCCATTCTCCAGTACATCCGCCGGGGACGGATCCTGTCGGTCACCCCGCTCCGGGGGGAGCAGGCGGAGGCCATTGAGGCGGAGGCACTGGAGACGTCGGACATCGTCCGGGCTCCCCTCTCCCGGGTGAAGTTTCCCCGGGGGGCAATCCTGGGGGCTATCGTGAGGGGGGAGGAGATCATCATTCCCCGGGGGGACACGGTCGTCAAACCCAAAGACAGGCTCATCATCTTCGCCATGCAGGACGTCGTCGCCCGGCTGGAGAAGCTTCTGACGGTGAAGCTGGAGTATTTTGAATGAACGGGCGGCTCATTGCCCACCTGCTTTCGGTGTTGGTCCTCGTCCTGGGCTTCAGCATGCTCCTGCCCGTCCTGGTCTCCGTCTGGTATGGCGAGGTGTGCGTCCGGTCGCTCCTGCTTGCTGCGGTTCTGACCGGGGGCCTGGGCCTGGCGATGAGGGCGGCCTCGGGGCGGCCCGCCGACCGGTACCTGAGCCACCGGGACGGCGTCGCCATCGTCACGGGGGGCTGGATGCTGGCCGGCCTGGTGGCGACCCTCCCCTATCTTCTGACGGGAGTGATCCCGGATTTCACGGACGCCTACTTCGAGTGCGTCTCCGGCTTCACCACCACGGGCTCCAGTATTTTCGGCACCGTCGAGGGGCTGCCGAAAGGCGTCCTCTTCTGGCGGAGCCTGACCCAATGGTTCGGGGGCATGGGGATCATCGTCCTGTCCATCGCGATCCTGCCCTTCCTCGGGATCGGTGGGATGCAGCTCTACAAGGCAGAGACGCCCAGTCCCGTGGTGGACAAGCTGACGCCGCGGATCTCCGACACCGCAAAGGTCCTGTGGAAAGTCTACGTCCTGTTGACGCTGGTGCAGATCATCCTGCTCCTCTTCGGCGGCATGTCCCTCTTCGATGCCGTGTGCCACGCCTTCACGACCATGCCCACTGGAGGGTTCTCGACGAAGAATGCCAGCATCGCCGCCTACGACAGCCTCTACATCGAAATCGTGGTGACCGTGTTCATGATCCTGGCGGGGATGAACTTCGCCCTTCATTACCGGCTCCTCCGGGGGGACTTCCGTTCGGTCCGGAAGGACCCGGAAATCCGGGTCTACCTCCTCATCTTCGGGGTCCTGACGTTTCTGGTGGCGGCCAATCTCTACGGCCGGACCTACCCGTCGGCGCCGGAAGCCCTGCGCTACGCCTCCTTCCAGGTGGCCTCGATCCTGACGACAACGGGCTTTGCCACGGCGGACTTCGAACAGTGGCCGGCCTTCTCCCAGATCGTGCTGCTCCTGTGCATGTTCCTCGGCAGCATGGCCGGCTCCACCGGAGGCGGCATCAAGACCCTGCGCCTGCTCCTCCTCGCCAAGCACGCCTACCTCGAGGTCGTCCGTGTGATCCATCCTCACGCCATGACGATCGTGAAACTCGGGCCAACCCCCGTCTCACAATCGGTCCTTCGCAGCGTCTGGGGGTTTTTCATCCTCTTCATGGGCATTTACGTCCTGGCGACGCTCATCATGAGCGCCCTGGGGGTTGATTTCATGACGGCAGTATCCTCCGTGGCTACCTGTCTGGGGAATGTCGGGCCGGGCCTGGGTGCTGTCGGGCCGACGGAACACTACGGCGGCCTTCCGGTGGCCGGGAAGTGGGTCCTCATCGCCTGCATGCTCCTGGGGAGGCTGGAGATTTACACGGTATTAGTCTTCCTGATGCCCCGCTTCTGGAAAGATTGACAGGCCGTTGAAAATAGGCCGTCTGCTGCGTTTCCTTCATCCTGTGCCGTTCGACGTACGAAAAAGTACGCCTCGCGGCACAGGATTTCAGGGGCCTTGCATCCGGCCCATTTTGAACGGCCTTGCTCAGCGGATTGGAATCTGACGGGCCGCTGAAAAACGGCCGTCTGCTTTGTTGCCCTCATCCCACGCCGTTCGACGTTCCCCGTTTCCCCGGTCGTCTCCTAAAGCTCAATCTGGATGCCGATTTCGATCACCCGACCGGGGGGTATGCCGAAATACAAAGTTGCCGTCTGAGCGTTTCTCGACATGAACGCGAAAAGATGCTTGCGCCAGTTCATCATTTTTCCCTTGCCCGTCGGCAGAAGTGTCTCTCGTCCCAGGACAAAAGTCGATATGGCCGGATCGACCTTCAGGCCGACCCGGGATGCAAGCCTGAAGATTTCCGAGACATCGGGCTTTTCCATGAATCCATATACAGCCTGGATGCGATAGAAGCCCTGGCCGAGATCCTCCACGGTCAGCCGTTCGATATCCGGTACTTTCGGGTTATCGATGGTCCGTACCGTCAGCAGAATCACCCGCTCATGCAGCATGCGGTTATGCTTGACGTGATGCAGCATGGCCGACGGGGTGCCGACGGGCGAGATGGTCATGAAAACCACGGTTCCGGGAACACGCAGCAGGCTGTTTCCCGACAGCTCTTCCAGGAACAGCTCCAGAGGAAACCGGGTGCTCTGCATGATCCGGGACAACGCGCTCCTGCCATCCTTCCAGGTATACATAACCATGAGGATGAATGCTCCCATGACAATCGGAAACCACCCCCCACTGGGTATTTTGGGGATATTTGCTACGAAGTAAGATGTATCGAACAGTAGGAATATGCCGACCAGCGGAAGCGCTTTCCAGAGAGGCCAATTCCATGCCTTCAGGAGGACGAAGAGATACATGACGGAGGTCAGGCCCATGGTCGAGGTGACAGCAACCCCGTAAGCGCCGGCAAGCCCGCTCGAATCTTTGAATAAGAGCACCACCCCGAGGCAGGCAATCATCAGGGCATAATTGACATCGGGGATGTAGATCTGTCCCCTCGTCTCCTGGGACGTGTGGATGATCCGCATGCGAGGGAAATAGCCGAGTTGAATGGCCTGCTGCGTCAGGGAGAAAACACCGGAGATCATGGCCTGCGATGCGATGACGGTGGCGATCGTGGAGAGCCCGACCATGGGATACAGGAGTCCTCTCGGAACAAGGCTGTAGAACGGATTGAAGGCCATCTCCGGATGGGTCAGGAGAAGGGATCCCTGGCCAAAATAGTTCAGCAGCAGCGCGGGAAAGGCTACTGCCAGCCAGGAAAGCCTGATCGCCCTCCGCCCGAAGTGCCCGAGATCTGCGTAAAGGGCCTCTCCGCCGGTGATGCATAGGACCACGGATCCCAGAACGACCAATCCATGCAGGTTGTTCCGAACGAAGAAGTCATAGGCGTGAACCGGGTTCACCGCCCGCAGGATTTCCGGGTTGACGAGGATCTCCCTGACGCCCAATGCAGCGATGGAGAAAAACCAGAGAAGCATGATCGGACCGAAGATGCGCCCGATGTTTGCCGTTCCCCGATGCTGAAACATGAAAAGCAGAAAGAGAATGACGCAGGTGAACGGAAGGATGAAGGGCTGTGCCTCCCGGGTGGCGACGCCCAGGCCCTCTACGGCCGAGAGTACGGAGATGGCCGGGGTGATGATCCCATCGCCGTACAGGAGCGCCGCTCCCAGCAATGCCGCCAGAACGACCGTGAAATTCAGCCGGGGGGACAGGGGACGCTTTCCCGAAAGGGTGAGCGCCAGCAGCACGAAAATCCCTCCCTCGCCCTTGTGGTCGGCCCGGAGCAGGAACGTCACATATTTGATGCTGATGACGATGGACAGGGACCAGAAGACGAGGGACAGGACCCCCAGGATGTTGGCCTCCGTCGAAGCGATTGCATGAATGCCGTGGAAGCACTCTTTGATGGCATACAGGGGGCTGGTGCCGATGTCCCCGAAAACGACCCCCAACGCTCCGAGAGCCAGGGGAAGGGTTTTGGGAAGCGTTTGAGGGGGACCGGCCGGGGGCTGTGGATCGTCCCCCTGGGACGACGGGCCGTTGCCCGCCTCTTGGTGGGTATGAGACATTATGTGCCTCCGTGGTACGGATCTGGGGAGGAAAAACCTTGGGTCTCCACGGAAGGTTTTTCCTCTTCGACGCCTGCGAGGTTAGCTGACGGGCTCGGGCCGAAGAGGTGTGCCCTTCGCCGGATGTGGCGATGCGCCCCTGATGCTCGGTTCCCCCGCTTCCACCTTTCACAGGTGGAACTTGGCGATTACGGCTCCATGCTTAGAGGATGCTCCGACGGATGTCAAGCCGTTCAAGCTATGGCTTGATGTTTGTTCTTCTAGGAAAAGGGGTCTGTCCCCTTTTCCGAGGAGCGTTTTTCTCAGGCGTGATTGCGGAGCTTCAGCTCCTGCGGGTGGGGGTTCAGATAGACCTGGTCCGAGAGGTAGGGCTCGTCGAACTTCCGGACGTAGTGACGAATCAGGGTAATCGGGACGATCAGCGGGATGTCGCCCCGCCGGTAGTCGCCGATGACCTCCTGCAGCTCCTGCCGCTCGGCGGCGGAGAGCTGTTTTTTGAAATATCCCGCCATGTGCTGGAGGACGTTGGCGTTCTTAGCCGGCGTGGCCTTGAGCCGAAGCGCCTCCATCATGAGCTTCTCGTACCGGGCGTACAGCTCGCCCGCCGGGATCGTTCCGGCCCCGGCCACGAGTTTTCCCATCTCGCGATAGTGCTTTTCACTGTGGGCGAGGATGAAGAGCTTGTGGACCGAGTGGAACCGCACCAGGTTCGACGGCTTCCGGCCCGATTCGCTTATCTCACGCCACCGACGGCATGCGAAGATCCGCTCGATGAAGTTTTCCCGGAGGAGCGGGTCCTGGAGGCGCCCCTCTTCCTCTACCGGCAGGAGGGGAAAGTGCTCCATGAAGATCCGGGCGAAGATGCCGGAGCCTTTCCGGACCGCCTGCCCGCCCTTTCCATCGAAGACGTTCACCCGCTCCATGCCACTGGAGGGGGACCGGCTCTTGAAAACGAATCCGCAGAGCCCCTCCTTTTCCAGCTCGGCCGTCCGGCGGTTCGCCCAGGCCTCCATGCGGTCGGTGAGGTCCCGTCTCGTGCGTGTGGTGACGAGGCGGGGCCGCCCCGGGTCGCCCTCCAGGTGCATCGACTCCCGGGGAATCCCCAGCCCGCACTCCACCTCGGGGCAGACGGGAACATACTCTACGCAGGCCCCCAGGGTGTCCCGGAGATAGCGGTCCAGCTTGTGTCCCCCGTCGAAGCGGACGTTTTCCCCCAAAAGGCAGGCGCTGATGCCGATGCGGACCCTGTCCATCCCTTGTACTCCCATGCCCGTTTCCCGATCCTGCCGGCCTCCGCCTGTCGGACTGCGCCCGGGCGGAGTCTGCATCGCCTGTCAGGCTCGTTTCAGATGACGAACCCCCGACGCTCCGGCGACGACCACCTCCGAGACGGCGTCCAGGAACAGCCCGTGCTCCACGATCCCGGCCCGCGATTCGAGGACCCGGATCAGCTCCCTGAGGGCCATGATGGGTCCGAAGCGGCAGTCCATGATCAGATTGCCTTGGTCGGTCTTGAAGAGGCTCTTGTCGGCGTTGCGCCGGTGGGAGACCTTGGCGCCCATGGCTTCCAGGAAGTCCATCTGGGTGCGCCACCCAAAGGGGATCACCTCCAGTGGGACGCTCCGTTTGGTCCCCAGCATGGGGGAGAGTTTCGATTCGTCCACGACGATGACGACCCGCCGGCTGGCCTGGGCGACGATTTTCTCCCGCAGGAGGGCGCCTCCTCCGCCTTTGATGAGATTCAGGCTCGGGTCCACCTCGTCGGCCCCGTCGATGGTCAGGTCGATGGAGGGCCGGACGTCCAGCGTAGCCACCGGCACGCCGTACCGGAGGGCCTCCTCCTCTGCCTGAAAGGAGCAGGGGATGCCGGTGATATTCCGGAGCCGCCCGTCTTTCATGCGCTCGGCGATCAGCTGCACGGCGTGAATGGCCGTGCTGCCGTGTCCCAGCCCGACCACCATCCCGGATTCGACAAACTCCACGGCGAACGCCGTGGCCTGCCTCTTCCATTCCGCGGTGTCTGTCGTCATGGCGTACCCTCCTTGTCTCCTGGTTTTCTTCCGGTCATGAGGAATACCGTAAACTCCCGGATGCCGCTCCCTTTTGCTTCCTTCAGGACCCGGGCCGCCGTCACGGTCCGGACGGATGCAAAACCCGCGGCGGCGACGTCTCCGGCAAGGCGGACACGCTCCGGCTTCTCGTCCCGGAACGAGGGCGCCTGGTCAAAATCTCGCCGCCGCATCCCGTCACATCCGGTCATGGAATTCTCCCGGCATTCGATTGAGAGTTGCTTGAGGGATGATCCGACTATGGCACACTTTTCAGGGTGTGAAAAGGGGCCGGTCGGACCCGGGCCGTGGCTGATACTCCTGGCATCAAGCCGGGTCAGCGTCGTTTTGTCCCGCGGGTGGAAGGGGTGTACCGGTCTCGTCCGTCCGGCCCTTCCCGCGTTTCAGCCATTGTCCGATGCGGTCGAAGAAGATGTAGAAGACGGGGGTTACATAGAGGGTGAGCATCTGGGAGAACAGGAGCCCTCCGACGACGGAGACGCCCATGGACATCCGGGCGTCGCCTCCGGCACCGATGCCCAGCGCGATGGGCAGGGTGCCGAAAAGGGCCGCCATGGTCGTCATCATGATGGGGCGGAAGCGGACCACGCAGGCCTTGTGGATGGCGCTCCGGGCGTCCAGCTTCTCCTCTTTCTCCGCCACGACGGCGAAGTCGACCATCATGATGCCGTTCTTCTTCACCAGCCCCACGAGCATGATGATCCCCACGAAGGCGTAGAGATCCAGCTCCAGGCGGAACAGGAGGAGCGAAACGAGGGCCCCGAAGGCCGCCAGCGGCAGGGCCGAGAGGATGGTGACGGGGTGGATGAAGCTCTCGTAGAGAATGCCCAGGACCACGTAGATGATGAAGATGGTGACGAAGAGGAGAAAGCCCAGGCTTCCGAAGGATTTCTGGAACTCCTCCGAGGCCCCCTCGAACTGGGCTGTCACGGACTGGGGCAGCACCTCGCGGGAGACGTTCCGGACGTCCGCCATGGCCTGGTCGATGGAGAAGCCCTGCTTGAGATTGAAAGAGATCGTGGCCGAGGGGAGCTGTCCCGAGTGGCTCACCGTCAGCGGTACCAGCTTCTCTTCCAGGCTGGCGAAGGCCTCCAGCGGCACCAGCTTGTTGTTGGAAGATTTGATGTAAACCAGGGACAGGACGGATGGATCTTCCCGGAATGCCGGTTCCAGCTCCAGGATCACGTTGTACTCGTTGCTCGCCCCATAGATGGTTGTGACCTGGCGGGATCCGAAGGACGTGTAGAGGCCGTCCTGGATCTGGGAAGCCGTCAGCCCCAGGGATGAGGCCTTGTCCCGGTCGATGACGATCCGGATCCGGGGGCTCTGGATGTTGAGGTCCGAGTCCACGTCCGTCAGCGACGGGAGGGTGGCCATTTTTTCCTCCAGGATCAGCGCCGTCCGGTAGAGATCCTCCAGGGAGTTGCTCTGGAGGGTGTACTGCCAGTTGGCGGTGGAGTGCCGCCCGCCGATGGGGATGGGAGGGGGATTGTACGGGAAGGCAACGAGGCCGGGGATGCTGTTCAGCTTCGGCCGGAGCTCGTTGATGATCTCGGCCACGCTCTCCTTTCGCTCGGAGCCCGGTTTCAGGGTCACGATGCAGAAGCCCGAGTTGGCGGCGTCGCTTCCGGCGATCGAGAAGAGGCCGCGCAGGTCCGGGTGGGCCTGAAGGATCCGGTTTGCCTGGTCCTGGTGCTCCACCATGTAGTCAAAGGAAGACCGGTCGCTGGCTTTCGTAAAGACGAGGAAGTAGTCCTGGTCCTGGGAGGGAACGAAGCCTTTCGGAATCCACAAGAACAGAAGGACCGAAAGGGCCAGGATGAACACCGTCACGGCCAGGGTGGTCCGGGGGTGGTTGAGGGGCACCCAGAGGGTCCGGCCATAGAAGGCGGCGGCCCGCTGGAAAAAGCGCTCCGTCCATTCCTGGAAGCGCCGCCGCCGGCCGTCGCGATAGTGGACGAGCAGCCGGCTGCAGAGCATCGGGGTCAGGGTCAGGGAGATGAACCCGGAGACGAGAATGGCCACGCCGATGCTGACGGCGAACTCCCGGAACAGGCGGCCGATGATCCCGCCCATGAAGAGGATCGGGATGAAGACGACCACGAGCGAGAGGGTCATGGAGAGAATCGTGAAGCCGATCTCCCGGGAGCCCCGGAGGGATGCCGTCATGGCGTCCTCTCCTTCCTCCATCCGGCGGACGATGTTCTCCATCATGACAACGGCGTCGTCGACGACAAAGCCGACCGACAGGGTCAGGGCCATGAGGGACAGGTTGTTCAGGCTGAATCCCAGCAGGTGCATGACGGCGAAGGTGGCCACCAGGGAGAGGGGCACGGCGAGCCCGGGGATGAGGGTCGGCAGCAGGGACCCGAGAAACAGGAAAATCACCGCGACAACGAGGATAATGGTCAGGACCAGGGTAAACTGGACATCGTCGATGGATTCCCGGATGTAGTCCGCCTGGTTGTAGAGCAGGATGAACTCGATGGCCTCGGGAATCATCTTCTGGAGCTGGGGGATCTTGGCCTTCATGTCCTCGGCGATCCGGACCGTGTTCTGGCCGGGCTGCTTGCTGACCGCCAGGACGATGGCGTTGTACTCCTGGTCCTTCGTGAGGAACCAGAGCCTCACCTTTTCATACTCGATCCCGTCCTCCGCATGCCCGATGTCCTCGATCCGGAGAGGGATGCCGTTCTTGCTGGCCACGACGAGGCGGTTGTAGGCCTTCGCGTCGGGGAGCTGGCCCGTCGATTCCATCGTGTAGGACTGGAAAGACCCGTCGAGGGTCCCGCCGGGCCGGCTCACGTTGCCCTGCTTGATGGCGTCGGCCACCTCGTTCAGGCCGACGCCGCGGGCGGCGAGCTTCCGCGGATCCACCTGGATGCGGATGGCCTTTTTCTGGGCCCCCATGACCTTGACCTCCGCCACGCCGTCCACGGTGGACAGGGCGCCGCTGACGAAGTCCTCCGCCAGGTCCTGCACGTCCGGCATGGGCATGGACCGGGAGGTCATGACGAAGTACATGATCGGCTGGTCCGCCGGGTTCGTCTTGGTGTACGACGGGGGCGACGGCATGTCGGTGGGCAGGAGGTAGCGGGCGGCGGAGATGGCCGTGTTCACGTCCTGGGCCGCCGCGTCGATGTTGCGCTCCAGGGAGAACTGGAGGGTGATGGTCGTGCTGCCCGTCCGGTTCGTCGAGGACATGGACTGGAGCCCCGCGATTTTCGTGAACTCCTTTTCCAGCGGCGTGGCCACGGTGGAGGCCATGATCTCGGGGCTGGCGCCGGTGAGGCTGGCGCTGACCTGGATCGTCGGGAAGTCGACGTTGGGCAGGTTGTTGACGGGAAGATTCCGGTAGCTGTGGATCCCGAAGAAGAGAATGCTCACCATGACCAGGATGGTCATGACGGGCCGCCGGATCCAGATTGCGGAGAGGTTCATGGTCCTGCCTTCAGGGCTTTCCGGCGGTTGCCTTCTTGACCTCTTTGGTCTCCACGGGGAACCCCTCCCGGAGTTTCAGGTGGCCGTCGGTGACGACCTTCTCTCCGGGCTCCACGCCCTTGGCCAGGACCGTTTCCGGCCCCACGGCGCGGTCCACCGTCACGGGGCGCTGGACCACTGTCTTGTCCTGCCGGATCACGAAAACGTAATGGCCCTCCTGGCTTTTCTGGACCGCCGGCGACGGCACCACCAGGGCGTTTTTCTGGATCGTGAGCTCCAGGGCCGCATTGGCGAACTGGCCAGGCCACAGGAAGCCGTCCTGGTTGGCGAACTCCGCCTTGAGGCGGATCATGCCGGAATCGGGATCGACGGTGTTGTCGACGAAGACGAGGACACCTTCCCGGGCGTCCTTTTCCTTCCCCGGCAGCGTGGCCGTCACTTTCAGGGGAGACTGCCGCATCCGGCGGCGGACGTCGGCCAGCTGGCTTTCCGGGATGGAGAAACGCACGTAGACGGGGCGGATCTGGTTGACCGTGGTAAGGGTGCCGGTGTTGGCCGAGACGACGGCCCCGGGGTTGACGCCGTATGTTCCCGTCTTGCCGGCGATGGGGGCCCGGATGGAGCAGTACTGGAGGTTCAGGCGCGCCTTCCCGGCGGCCGCCCGGTTGTCGCGGACGGTCTGGGACTGGGTGGTCGCAGTTGTCTGGTACCGCTCGTAATCGGACCGGGACACGGCGCCTTTCTCCAGGAGGAAGGCGTATCGTCGGGCTTCAGCCCTGTTGTTTTCGAGCTGGGCCTCTTCCTTTG
The DNA here is from genome assembly GCA_002841865.1 of Deltaproteobacteria bacterium HGW-Deltaproteobacteria-19. GTDB lineage: Bacteria > Desulfobacterota > Syntrophia > Syntrophales > PHBD01 > PHBD01. The sequence continues at coordinate 3,076 of PHBD01000044.1, read as the reverse complement.
CGAGCCGGGCCTCCGCCTGCCGCAGTTCTTCCTGGAACGGGGCGGGATCCAGGCTGAACAGGAGGTCTCCCTTCCGGACTTCCTGGCCTTCCCGGAAATGGACGGCCGCGACCTGCCCCGTTGCCTGGGGGACCACCGTCACCGAGCGGTATGCCTCCACGACTCCGACGGCCTGGATCTGGACAGGCATGTCTTTCCGGACCGCCTCGCCCGCCGTTACGGGGACCGCAGGCGGTGCATGCTTCGCTTCCTGCCGGCCGCACCCGGCGGCCGAGAAAACGATGACCAGCAGCAAGACAATCCGGAAGAGGTCTTTTTTCTTCATTGTTTTTTCCCCATGGCCTTCTCGATGGCCGATTGGGCCTTCCTGTAGTCGTAGAGGGCCTGGATGTGCTTCAGTTTCGCATCGCTGTAACCCACCGTGGCATCCGTGACCTCCACGGGGGTGCTGAGCCCCGCGGAATACTTGAGCATGACGATTTCCAGGTTTTCCTCCGCCTGCCGGGTTGCCAGGGCGGCGTCGGCGATGGTCTTCTCTGCCTTCTGCAGGTTCAGGTATGACTTCTGGATCTCCGTCCGGACGTCCAGTCTCTTGGCGTCCAGCTGCGCCTGGAGCTTGTTCCGCTTCGCCCGGGCTTCGCGGATGCGGTTCTGTGTGACCATGCCCTCGAAGAAATTGACCGATACCGACACGCCGGCGTTCCAGCCCCGGGAGAGGGGTGTTTCGCTTCCGTCATACGCGTAGGCTGCCTTCCCGCTGAGGCTGGGAAAGTATTCCTTCCGGGCCAGATCGATTCCGCGCTCCTCCGCCTCGATCTGTGCCGCCAGGGACTTCAGGTCCGACCGGGCCTCGGTGGCCCTGGCAAGGGCGTCGGCGAGGACGACGTCGTAGTGCTGGAAGGCCAGGTTGTCCTCGATCCGGTAGGCAGGGGGGGAGGAGAGGCCCATGACCTGGTTCAGGCTGACCCGGGCAAGCAGCTCGTCGTTTTCCGCGGTGGTCAGATCCAGCCGGGCGTTGCTCAGGTCCACTTCCGCCTTGGTCACATCGTAGCGGGACTTGGTCCCGGCCTCGAAGAAGGTCTTTGCCTGGTGGAGGTGCGACTCGAACCGGCCGACCTTTTCCATCTGCACCTCCCGGCTGCGGGAGGTCCGGAGGAGGTCGTAAAAGGCCTCCCGGACGGAGTGGATCAAAGTCAAGCGTCGGTCTTCCAGGTCATGCAGGGACGCATCCCGGGAGAGGTCCTTGATCCGGATGGCCGTTTCCCGTTTCCCGAAATCGTAGATGTTCTGGGTGAGGGTGGCTGAGGCGGTGTAGTAGCTGTATGAATCCAGGGGGATCAGGCTGTAGGCGTCGGCGGCGTTCCGGTCGTTCGGGTTGTAACGGGTATAGCCCCCGGTGACGTCCAGTTTGGGAAAGTATTCCTTCCTTGCCTGGGCCGCCAAGGCTTCCCGGGCCTCCACTTCATAGCCGTAGGCCGCCAGATCCGGGTGCCGGGCCAGGGCGATCTCGATGCAGCGGGAGAGGGCCAATGTCTCGCCCTCCCGAATATCCGGTGCCTCCGCCTGGGCGGGGATACTTATGAAAAGAAGAAGCGGTGCGATCAGGAGCAGGATGATCCGGATGTGCCTGGGGCTCATGGAGCAATCCGTTCTTTCGGCCGGTTGCAGAGTGTGGCCTGGATATGGCGGGGATGAGGCATGATACACAAGTCCCACCGGGCAATCAAGTCAGCCTGTTTCCCGCATGGAAATGGAAAAGGGGAGAGATCTCATGTCTATCCCCTTTTCCGTCCGGTATTTCACTGCAGCAGCATCCCCAACCGGTCCCAGCGGACCCAGGTATCGTCCCGGTTCCAGGACCAGTAGATGACAAAAGCCTTGCCCATCACGTCCTTGAGATCGACAAAGCCCCAGAAACGGCTGTCGTAGCTCTGGTCGCGATTGTCTCCCATCACGAACAATCTGCCCTTGGGAACGGTGACGGGGCCGAAGTTGTCCCGCGGCTGTATGGAGGCGGGGAAGACGACGCCGTCCACATGGACGCCATGGCCGTCATCCTGGGGCTTGCCGTTCAGGAAGATCTTCTTGTCGCGGACCTCGATGGTGTCCCCCTCGATGGCGATGACCCGCTTGATGAAGTCCTTGGAGCGGTCTTCCGGATAGATGAAGACGACGATGTCGCCACGTTTCGGATTCCCGATTGGAATCAATGTGTTGCGGGCAAATGGGATCTTGACGCCGTAAATGAATTTGTTCACCAGGATGTGGTCCCCGATCAGCAGGGTCGGCTTCATGGATCCCGAGGGGATCTTGAAGGCCTGCACGATGAAGGTGCGGATGAACAGCGCAATGAGGATGGCGATGATGATCGCCTCGGCGTATTCCTGAATCTTGGATTTTTGTTTCGACATGGTTCCCGCTATGAATAAATGTTGATGAGGGTCACGACAATCATGACCAGGGCGGTGCTCCCTTTTGCCAGGATGACCGCCAGCCCGCCCAGGAGAGATCCCAGGCCGGCGCGCAGGGCGGGCCTGATTCTCCGCTGCTGAATGATTTCGACGGCAAAGACCCCGGCAAAACCACCGATGAAGGCTCCCAGGACCGTCCCGAGGCCGAACAGGAACGGGGTGAAAAGGAACATGCCCGCGACGCCGCCGAGAGCCGCCGCCCAGGCGCCTTTCCGGGAGGCGCCGAACCGGGAAGCGCCGACGGCCCGCAGGCCGAAGTCGAGCGCCTCCGCGAAAGCCGCCAGGAAGACCAGGAGCAGGAGAACTTTCCAGCCCAGGGTTGCGAATCCCGTCGCGGCGGCATAAACCAGGGCCGCCAACAGGATCAGGAACTGACCGGGCAGGCCGAGGAGGGTGGCCAGCAGTCCCACCAGGGAGGTGGCGATGAGAAGAAAAAGACCGGCCGATTCCAGAAAAGACAAGTTACTTTTTCCCCTTCAGTTTTGACGGACGGAACCGCTCCCAGGAAAGCACGACGGAACTGGCGATGAAAATGGACGAGTAGGTTCCGATCACGATGCCGACGATGAGGGCAAAGGCGAAGTCGTGGATCACCGCTCCTCCCA
>PHBD01000072.1 GCA_002841865.1 Deltaproteobacteria bacterium HGW-Deltaproteobacteria-19 | reverse complement strand
TGGGTCAGGCCGTAGCGCGGATTCGGGAGCTGCCGATCCTCTGCCCTGCCCTGGAGCTGGAGGTACATTTCATAGAGCATGCGCAGTCCGGAGGCGCCGATAGGATGTCCAAAGCATTTCAGACCGCCATCCACCTGGCAGGGAACCTTGCCGTCAATGTTGTAAAAACCGTCCAGCGAATCCTTCCAGGCCTTGCCCCTCTCGGAGATGTGGAGATCTTCGTAGGTCACCATCTCCGTGATGGAAAAACAGTCATGAACCTCCATCATGCTGATCTCCTCGCGGGGGTTTTTTATGCCGGCCTCCTGATATGCCTTCACGCTGCAGCGATCGGTGGTCATGAAATGATCGCCGTCCCACTCGTTGAAGCCCATCTCCTCGCCGCTGCTCAGGGCGAGCTGAAGGGCTTTTACGGTCACCGGGTTCTTCTTGCCCATTTCCATTGCCTTTTCCACTGTGGTAACGATGGCGCAGGCCGATCCGTCGCTTACACCACAGCAGTCAAAGAGCCCGAGCGGATAGGCGATGATGGGAGCGGCCATGACCTGCTCTATTGTGACCGGTTTCCGGAGATGAGCCTTGGGATTTCGGGAGCCGTTCTCGTGGCTCTTGACAGAAACCTGGGCAATGGCCCTCTTGAGATCCTGATCGGCGACGCGGTACTTTGCCGCGTACGCGGTGGCGAGCTGCGCAAAGGAACCCGGGGCGCTCATGTTGGGGTTCCAGAGCCAGATCAGGGACCCGACATTGGAGGCGACCATGTTCGGGAGACCCCCGAACCCCGTGTCCTTGAGCTTCTCCACGCCCAGCGCCAGGCAGGTGTCATACGCCCCTGAGGCGACCGCGTAAACCGCCCCGCGAAAAGCCTCGGTCCCGCTGGCGCAGTAATTTTCGACCCTGGTTACGGGGATAAAAGGAAGCCTCAGATTCATGGAAAGGGGCAGAGCGCTTTTGCCCACATTGATCTCTTCATAGCAGGTGCCCAGCCATGCGGCCCCGATGTCCTTAGGTTCTATTCCCGCATCCTGAAGGCATTCGGTATAAGCCTCCACCATAAGCTCTTCAGCACCCATATCCCACCGCTCGCCGAAGCGGGTGCAGCCCATCCCGATGATCGCCACCTTGTCCCTGATTCCCGTTGCCATGAAAATCCTCCCTTTACTTCGTGCCTGTTCTGAAATGGCCGTGCTTACAGCTTTGAACCGCCAAGACGCCAAGTACGCCAGGAAGATATTTGTCTTTTCACCTGCCGGAGCGACTTCCGGCAGGTGAAAAGACAAATCTTTGCGTTCTTCTTTGCGTCCTTCGCGCCTTCGCGGTTAAATTTCCTTCTCTTCGGCTCTGAGAGAAAATCATGTTTTCAGCCTGCTAGAAGCGGAACAGCTTCTCCACCAGCTGCGACTTCATCAGATCGCCTTCAATCTTCAGCTTTCCGCCTGTGTACGCCTTCATCGCATTGAGCTCGCCTTTGATCAATTTCACGAAGTCCTCATCCGCCATCCGTATCGTGGTCGTGGGCCGATCGTGCGGCCCCTCCTTGACCGTGCACCCCCCGTCCTTGACCGTCACATGCCACGAACCCCCGTCCGGACCGGAAAGCACGAACTGAAAGACGGCATCCACCCCGGCCGCCTTGTCCTTCTGGAAGGCTTGGGGGATGCGATCGAAGATGGATTTCACCGTCAGGTCGCCGCCCCGCTGCTCTTCCGGCTTCGGGCTCAACACCGACATCATCGGAGCGTAGGCGGCCACTGCATTCGGATACTCTCCGGCCCCGCTGAGGCTCTGTATGGCGCCCCAGTTTTTGTGGATATCTTCCACAGTGGGCACGCGCTTCCCGTCACCGATCAACACCCCCGGGCCGGTCACCACGGCGGCCCTGTTGAACAGGCCGGCGCCCGCGTTGAAAATCATCCCGTTCTCCGCGCATGCTTCGGCGCACAGGTAAAGCACCATGGGTGCCACGAACTCCGGCTTCAATCTCTCGAACAGCTCCCCGGGCAGCACCCCTTCGGTCAGCCTCGTCCCGGCAATCGGCGTGATCGTGTTCACCTTGATGTTGTGCTTCTC
>PHBD01000006.1:32204-189503 GCA_002841865.1 Deltaproteobacteria bacterium HGW-Deltaproteobacteria-19 | reverse complement strand
CCCCCCTCCGCTGCCGCCGCAAAGGAGGGAAGAATCCAGTCCACTGCAAGCAGAAGGATAAGCCAGCAAAGAGCCGGCGTCGGGAGCGCACCGTTTCCGGTCGGCGGGAACAGATGAAAACGAGGTCCGAAAGGGGAGTGGCTCATGTTTTTTTCGGAGGTATTTCGGCACCGCAGAAACGGCACTTCACCGTCTCACGTTCCCGGCTTTCCGGAACCACTTGATCACTGCCGCATTTGGGGCATCGTCGTTTCAGACGGAGGATCTTGGCGGCGGCGCCGTGAAATATGGACATGTTCAAAACCTTAAAATAACCGACATGATGATGTGATTCAACATGGCGGCCCGACCATGCTGCAACGTACCTCCGCAACCCAACCGCGGGGTCGCGAACCGTTTCCGTGGATATGACCGATATGTTTTTTGATTCTATGCGGGCACTTATACATCGAAGAAAGCTGCCCGTCAACGGGATCGGTTCCCAAGCGTCTGATTCGTCCTGCATCCTGATGCATCTTCCCGGACAAAGCCATATCCGTGAGAACGAGCACTCCAAGCCGGCGGTAGCAAACACTCACTTCTTTCTTGTTTATCAGTGCCTTGCAAACATGGCTCTGCTGCAAAACAGGCCGGCAAACGGATTTCAAATCCGCTTCTCTTCCTGATGATTCTTTTTTCAGGAATTCAGATGTCAGTAGATGAGAGGGTGGCTTGTCGGAGGGGGACTTCCCTCGCGCTCAGAAGCGTTTTTCCGACCCTGCAGCGTCTCGCTCCGCTGCAAAGTCATAACTCGCACCGGACGGTGCTCAGACAGATGACTTTGCGGGCGCTCCGCTGCGACGGCAGGGTGCCCCGAAAAAGCCGCTATTCGCGCTCCGGGAAGCGTCCCTCCCTGCCATCCGCGGGTGCGCGGCCGGGGGTTCCCAGAGGAGCGATTAGGAGAATTTTCCACCCGGACGGTCGTCCGGTCGGACAATGCGCTCCGCGGAAAATTCTCCGCGACGTCGGGAATCCCCGTGACAGCCCCCGCGCCGGGATATGTTAAAAAATGAAAAAGGTAGAACGGAGTTGAAATCCGGTTTCCCTTTCCATGAAACCGGCGGCCCGTTTCCCTTGAAAAGGCCGGGCAAAGCCTTTATAGAAAGACCACGCCGGACGCCGGGGGAGCGGGTGTGAGTATGCCCGCCGGCGCCAATTCTGGCGGGGAGGTTGGTCGTGAAGGCAAGCAAGTGGATGATCATTGGGATTGCCGCGGTCCTCGTGATCGGGGGTATGGCGTGGTTCTTCCTGACCCTGGGCGAGTTCCAGAAGCCCCGGATCGATCTGGACCAGGATGTCAGCATCGTGGGACGGCAGAAGGTTCTGGGAATCACGTTCCGCGATTCCGGGAGCGGCCTCCGGAAAGCCGTTGTGACGCTCTCCCAGGGAACGCGGACCCAGGTCGTATCGGCCGAGGAATTCCCCCAGCGGGGAGTCCGGGAAAAGATCATCTCCGTTCCCCTCGACCCGTGGCACTGGAAACTCCAGGAAGGTCCGGCGACCCTGACCATCACAGCCACCGACCACTCCCTCTGGGCGAACACGGCGACTGTTGCGAAATCCATCACCGTCGACATCAATCCGCCACAGATCCTTCTCACCGGTTCCATGAACCACATCAGCCCCGGCGGAACCTGTCTTGTGACATACCGGATCTCCAAACCGGTGATCATGAGCGGGGTCATGGTAGACCAGCGGTTCTTCCCCTCTTTCCCGACGGATATCGCTGGAAAACCGTCCCAGGTCGTCTACTTTGCCCTTCCCATCGGAGCGGCGGCCGCCAAGCCGCGCATCCAGGTCGTGGCCCGGGACGCCGCCGGCAACGAGGCCTCCATCGCCCTGCCGGCGCTGATCCTGGAGAAGAAGTTCCGGAGCGACGAGATGGCTCTGGGCGACGGCTTCTTCCAGCAGAAGATGCCCGAATTCCAGGCGTCCATCCCGGAGCTTCGCGGTAAAACCCCTGTTGAAACGTTTGTTTACGTAAATTCAAAGCTGCGCGAGGAAAACGCCCGTACGATCTTCTCCGTCTGTCAGCGGTCCGTACCGAAACAACTCTGGGAAGGCACCTTCCTGCGCATGAGGGACGCGGCGCCGATGGCCCTCTTCGGCGACCACCGGTACTATCGATACAACGGCCAGTCCCTCGGTGAAAGCACCCACATGGGCGTGGATCTGGCATCCACATCCCAGGCCCCGATCGAGGCCGCCAACAACGGTCTGGTCGTTTTCGCCGGCCCTCTGGGGATCTACGGGAACGCGGTGATCCTCGACCATGGGCAGGGACTGTTCAGCCTGTACGCTCACCTGTCCGGCATCCAGGTGAAAAACGGTCAGGAAGTGAAAAAGGGAGGGATCCTCGGAACGAGCGGCCTGACGGGGCTCGCCGGTGGGGACCATCTCCACTTTTCCATCCTCGTGGCGGGGGAGTTCGTGAACCCGACAGAGTGGTGGGATCCCCACTGGATCAAGGACAATGTGGCGGCGAAGCTGGCGGTGGCCCCGTAGGCGAAGGGTCAGCCGCTCTTGCTGATGTCCCGGTGGGTCGTGCTGGCCATATAGCCCTGGTCGGAAAAATGGGCCGCCAGTTCGTTGGCCATCACCACGGAGCGATGGCGGCCTCCCGTACAGCCCAGCGCGACGTTGATCCGGGGCTTCCCTTCCTTTTCATAGAGCGGAAGGAGAAAGGAGAGAAGCGACAGGAGTCGTTCAAGGAAAATCCGGCTTTCCTCGGAGGCCAGCACGTACTCCCGCACCCCCGGGTCATGGCCGTCCAGGCGTTTGAGGGTTTCCACAAAATAGGGATTCTGCAGGAACCGCACGTCCAGGACGATATCGGCGTCGGCCGGAAGGCCGTACCGATACCCGAAGGACTGGATGTGGAGAATGATCCGGCGGGTTGTCGAGGGTGGCAGATAGGCCCGCTGAACGGCGTCCTTGAGCTGGTGCACATTCAGAAACGTCGTGTCGATGATTATGTCGGCCATGTCCTTGAGGGAAGCCATCTTCCTGCGCTCCTCCTGGACCCCATCCATGACGGACCCCTTCATCGCCAGGGGATGCATCCGCCGAGTCTCGCTGAAGCGGTGCAGGAGGGCCTCGTCGCCGGCATCGAGAAACAGTACCTCGATCCGGTATCCCTTTTCTTTCAGGAGCTCGAAAATCTCCGGATAACGGTCTAGGAAACCCGCTTCCCGCAGGTCCATGACAAGCGCCACCTGGGTTATTTCTTTTGTTTCGACCGCCTGGATCTCCAGGAAATCCGGCAGCAGGACAACCGGCAGGTTGTCGACGCAGAAGAAGCCGATGTCCTCCAGCGCCCTCATGGCCGTGCTTTTCCCCGAACCGGACAGACCGGTCACGATAATCACCCGAGGTCTTGTCATGACTCCCTCCCTCCCGAATTGAGCGAGGCCGCCCAGCCGGCGATCCGGCGGTACACCGGTTCCCCCTCCCCCACAATCAGAGCGCAGAACGGTCTCTCTACTCCCAGAATCCGGCACGCCTCTCCCTGTTTCACAATCCCGGGCCATGCAGCGTCCCGCTCTTCCGCCCGTCGAACCAGGCGGACGACACCGTCGACAGGCGCCTTCTTCCGGATCCGCATCCGGCTGACCAGTCCGGAGGCGCGGACGATTCCCCGTCCCCGAACCGCCACGAGACCGCGGATGATTGCGGGGGAGCGGCCGCGGATGGCGTCCCCGCGACGCGAGAGATCCACCGCGTCATCGGCGACCCAGGCTCCACCCTTTTCTTCCGCCAGGCACAGAGCCGCCGTCGTCTTTCCCATCCCGCTGTCCCCTATGATCAGAACCCCGATCCCGGAAGCAACGGCAAGACAGCCGTGAACCCTCTTGAATCCATCCCGGTGTTCGCGGAGAAGGCCCGTGAGACGGCTTTCCAGATGGGCTCCACCCAGGGAGGAAGCCAGCACGGGCAGATGAAACCGCCGGGAAAGACGGTTCAGGAAAGGGGGAATCGAGAAGGCCGAAACCAGCAGAAGGCAGGGCGCCCCTGAGAGGACAAGGGATTGAATGATGTTATTCCGGAGTGATTCTGACAGGCTGGACAGCCGGATCACCCCCTCCGGTTGGAGAAACGGAATTGCCCCGGGGCGGCATCTTGCTCCGCGGGACAGGGGATCGAGCGGTTGCAGGCGGTTCGTCCGGATCTCACGATCCCGGCAGCCGATTCCTCCGGCATCTTCGATCCCAATGCGGTCGTGGAATTGCCCCGCGAGATCCTGTATGGTCAATGCCGCCATGACCGTCCAATATGTGTGACGCGGTTTGCTACGGAATTTCGTCCTTTTCCGTGATGGCCACCAGCAGTTCCTGCTCGGAACGGGCCTCCAGAAGCCGTTTCCGGAACGCCCCATCCTTGAGCATCCTGGATATCCTGGCGAGTGCCTTCAGGTGCAGACCCGCCGAGTTTTCCGGGGCCATCAGAAGAAAAAACAGGTGGACAGGCTCACCATCCATGGCATTGAAATCGATTCCCTTCCGGCTCCTCCCGAAGGCAACGACAAGCTCCTTCATAGCGCTCATCTTCCCGTGGGGAATCGCGATGCCATCTCCAATGCCGGTGCTTCCCAGCTTCTCCCGCTCCAGGAGAATCGACACCATTTCTTCCGGATCACCTTCGAGGTCCTGAAGAAAGACCGACGACAACTCAGCTAGGACGTCGCGCTTGGTCTTTGCCTGGAGTTCCCCGATGACATATCCCGATTTTATCATATCAACAATCTTCATGCCGCCATCCCCGAGCGCTAACCGTTCGTCTCAATCAGAATAAAATTATCATCGTCCCGCCGGTAGAGGACACTGACGTTTTCCGTGGCAATATCACGGTAGATCAGGAAGCGGTTGTTCACGGTATCCATCTCCAGGACCGCATCGTCCAGGGACATGGGACTAAGCACAACTTTCCGTGTCTCCACGATCCGGGAGCCCCGGGTCTCCTCGTCAGCCGGCTCGACCCGGAGGACCCTGTCTTCGCCGCGTGCCGCACCGGACTTGTGGGTTCGGACCTTTTCCTTGTGCTTCTTGAGCTGACGCGCCACCTTCTCCACGGCATTGTCGATCGCCGTGTTCATGTCCTTCGCCTCTTCCTTGGCGATCACGTTCGCCCCGTCTGCCGAAAGGCTGATCTCCGCAACATGCCTGAATTTCTCGACGGAAAGAACAACATGGGCCTCCGCCGGGTGATCCAGGTATTTCTGGAGCTTGCCCAGCCTCTCATCGACGACCTGCTTGAACCAGTCCTCGCCGCCCGTGTTCCTGAAGGTAAGCGTTGTCTTCATGGCTCCATCCTCCTACAATCCTTCTCAGGGAGATCGCCGCCGTGAGGCATCGCCCCCCCGGTCGGCAAAGATGCGCTTTATAGAAATGAGGTTCTGAAATGTCAATCTATTTTTCTGTCTTGATGAGCCTTTTCCGCCGGGAAGACGGAAGGATGCCCATCATCTCCCGGTACTTGGCCACGGTTCGCCGGGCGATGGCAATGCCTCCGGTCTCCAGACGCTGGACGATTTCCTGGTCGCTGAGCGGCTTGCGGGGGTCCTCCCCCTGGACGAGCTTCCGGATTTCTTCCTTGACGCTCTTGGAGGCGATGTTTTCGCCGGAGGTTCGATGGATGCCGCTGGAAAAGAAATACTTGAGGAGGAAGATCCCCCGGGGGGTGTGAACATACTTGTTGGATACGACCCGGCTGATGGTGGACTCATGCATTCCTACGTCATCGGCCACGTCCCGGAGAACGAGCGGTTTCAGGAAGGACACCCCCTGTTCGAAGAAGTCCAGCTGAAACCGGAGGATGCTTTCGGTCACCTTGTAGATTGTGTTCTGCCGCTGCTGGATACTCTTGATGAGCCACGTGGCGGACTGGATCTTTTCCCGGATATAGCGACGGCTTCCCTCGGAGTTCGAACTGCCGCTGAGCCCCGCCATGACCTCCCGGTAGAAGTTGGAAATCCGGAGCCGCGGCAGGCCGTCGTCGTTCAGGACAATCTTGTATTCATCCCCCGCCTTGAAAACGAACACGTCAGGAATGACCGGCTGCGCCTTTTCCTCGTTATAGAGAGCGCCCGGCTTGGGATTCATGTTCATGATGACCAGGATCGCCGTTTCCACATCCTCGGCGGAAGCCTTCAGTTTCCGGCAGATCTGGCCGTAATTCTTGATTTCCAGTTCCTTGAGATGGTCCCGGATGATCGCCTGCACCAAGGGACCCGCTCGGAGGACCCGGGCCTGGATCAGGAGGCATTCCTTCAGGTCGCGGGCCGCAACGCCGGGAGGATCGAAGTCATGAACCTTTCGGAGAACGCCCTCGACGCAGGTCGGTTGATTGCCGGACTGTGTGGCGATCTCCTCCAATGTCGCGACCAGGTAACCGTTCGTGTCAAGATTTCCCACGATCTGTTCCGCCACAGCCATCTCGCTCTCGGACATCCGGGAAAGCTTGACCTGCCACATCAGGTGATCCGTCAGCGAAGGCTGGGCAGTGAGGAAATTATCCCAGGCGGGTCCATCTTCCTGGGAACGGTCGTAGCTGACTCCGACGGAGCCGTAATCTTCCAGGTAATTATCCCAGTCGAACTCGGCCTTGCCGTCTCCTTCCCCGGTGAGTTCCTGCGTGTGGTCCGCCGGCTTGATCTCCTCCCCTTCGGGGGTCTTCAGATCATCCGACTCGGCCGGGGTTTCCGGTACGCTGTACTCTTCTCCGGTCAGTTCCTCCAGAAGAGGGTTCTCCTGCATCTCCTGGTTGATCGCATCCACCAGTTCCAGCCGCGACACCTGCAGCAGTTTGATCGCCTGCTGAAGCTGGGGCGTCATGACCAGTTGCTGGGTCAGTTTCAGATTTTGCTTGAGTTCCAGAGCCATAACCGTCGCCTGCGGCCCACGGAGCATGGAGGGGCATCCCCTTCTGCCGTGCAGACCGCCTGTTACAGGCAGAATCCTTCCCCGAGGTAGATCTTCCGGGCAATTTCGCAGGAGGCGATGGTATCGGGGTCGCCTTCCACCAGCACCATCCCCTCGTTGACTATGTAGGCCCGGTCACAGACGGAGAGCGTCTCCCGGACATTGTGATCGGAGATAACGACCCCGATCCCTTTCTCTTTCAACTGACCGATAATCTTCTGGATCTCTGCGACTGCCAGGGGATCGATCCCTGCGAAGGGCTCGTCCAGAAGGATATATTTCGGAGACGTAACCAGGGCCCGCGTGATTTCCACCCGTCGGCGCTCACCCCCGGAGAGGGAATACGCCCGGTTGGCCCTGAGCGGCGTCAGATCCAGTTCCTCCAGGAGATCCCGGAGCCGCTCCCTTCGCTCCCCCTGTCCCATTTCCAGGGTCTCCAGGATGGCCAGGATGTTCTCCTCCACCGTCAGCTTCCTGAAGACCGATGGCTCCTGGGGCAGATAACTGATCCCCTTTCGGGCCCGGACATACATGGGCCGGCCGGTCAGGTCCTCATCGTTGAGGAGAATCCGGCCGCCGTCGGGTCGGATGAGCCCGACAACCATGTAAAACGTTGTCGTCTTCCCGGCCCCGTTCGGTCCCAGCAGGCCGACGACTTCCCCGGGGTGAATCTCCAGGTGAATGCCGTCGACGACCCGCCGTCCGCCATAGACCTTGACGAGTCTCTCCGCTGTCAGCCGTTCCATGTCACGGCTTCGTCTTTCCCGGTGCGGACCGCTCGGAAGGATATATGGTCGCCATGACCCGCTTGGATTCTCCGGCTTCCACGAAGCCCCGCCCCTCGTCCAGGAGCACGATGACCTTGTCGCCGCGGATCGTGCTGCGGCCTTCTTTCAGGACGGCGTTCCCAGTCATTTCAATCTTCTGGGCATCCTGGAAATAGACTGCGAATTCCCCCGTGACCGTCTTCGGTCCCTGGGTGATGATCACATGGCCCTTCGCTTCCACCCGATCCAGGTCTCCTCCGCCCATGTCAGGCCCTTTGGAAACCTTCGGTTTGGCCGGCTGACCTTCCTTCTTGTAGAAAAGCGATATGCTGTCTGCCCGGATGGCCTTGTCGCCCTGAACGGCCACGGCATGCCCTGAGAAAATCACCATTTTCTTCTCATCGTAGGCATCCAGGCGGTCGGAGACGATCTGGATCGGCTCGCTCCGACTCACCGGCATCTTTCCCTGTCCCCAGGCGAAGCCGGTGGAAAGGCAAACCACGACCAGAACCGTCGCGGCAATTCGGATCACTGGACTGTCAGCGTTTTTTTGCATTATTTCCCCCCGCCGCCCCCGCAGGCTTTGTCTCCGCTTCGACCTGCGAGGAGAGCTTCAGATCCCGGCTGTCCAGCCGCAGGGTCAGGCCGACCCCGCGGATGCGCATCCGGTCGTTCTCCATGGAAACGGGAGAACGGGTGAAGATCTTCTTCTCCCCGTGGACGTAAGTGAGCCGGTCCGTCGTGAACCGGTCCCCCCGGTCGGAGAGGATTACCACGTTACCCGTGATGTCCATGTCCTTCAGGTCCGTCTTGAGACGGCCCTGGTCTCCCGTCAGGTTGAACGTCTGGCCGTCGGCCAGAATCAGCCGGATTTTCACCCTGTCAAAGAGAGCGATTTTCTCCTCGCGCATGTACCGGGCACTGTCCGCTTTCACCTCCCATTTTTCTCCGGAGCTTCCAACGTCGGTGTAGGTGACGTTCTGGACCTGAAGGTCCACGTTCTCCGCCATGATCTGCAAGGCCTGCTTCGGAATCGTCTCGCGATTCCGGATGAACCACCAGGTTCCGGCAATGGCGATAACCAGGAAAACCCCCGAAAAAAGGAGTACTCTCTTCTTCAGTTTTGACGTGAACAGTCCCTTCAGCATCCTACACGGTCGGTTCAAAGCCCGAACAGGAGATGGATATGGGGCGGCAATACCTGGAAAATTTTATATCACCCCGAGGCAGGCCCTGTAAAGCTGAAACAAATACCATTATGTATCCAGCAGTTGAGTAAACTCGTAACGTCGGGCGACCTCATCCCAGACCCCCCGCCCGCGGAGGATCAACTCGCAGACCTCCCGGACGGCCCCCCGGCCCCCGGGCCGGCCCGTCACGTAGTCAACGGAGCGCCGGACGACCTCTTCGGCATCAGCCGGGGCCGCAGAGAACCCGACTCTCCTCTGCAGGGGGATGTCGACAATGTCGTCGCCCATGAAGGCCACCTGATCGGCCGTGAGGCCCCGCCGCTGAATGATCCCTTCAAAGGCGGCGACCTTGTCCCAGATCTGCTGGTGCACTTCCTGCACACCGAGGTCCCGGGCCCGGTGCTCCACGACGGACGATTTGCGGCCCGTCAGGAAGACCACATCGATGTCGAACCGCTGGAGGATCTTGATGCCGTGCCCGTCCCGGACATCGAAATGCTTGATCTCGCGACCGTCGTCGTCCATGATGATCCGGCCATCCGTCAGCACACCATCGACATCCAGAAGCAGGAGTTTTATCTTCTCCAGTTTTTCCTTCCAGGGCGTTTCCTTAACGTTTCCCATCCGCGGTATCCATGCTCCTTTTCACGATGTGATCGATCTCCTGCAGGACCGTCAGCAGGGCTCGCAGATCTCCCAGTACCAGCGAGTTCGGCCCATCGCACAACGCCCGGTCCGGATCGGGATGAACTTCCATGAAGATGCCGTCCAGTCCGGCTCCGGTAGCAGCCCGGGCCAGGAAGGGAACCATTTCCCGCTGGCCCCCCGAGGCGGTCCCCAACCCACCGGGAAGCTGGACGCTGTGGGTGGCGTCAAAAATCACCGGATATCCCAGGGAGCGGATCACCGGCAGGGAGCGGAAGTCCGCCACCAGGTTGTTATACCCGAAACTGGCCCCCCGCTCCGTGACGAGAATCCGCTTGTTTCCCGCCGCCTTCACTTTCTCCACGATATTGGCCACATCCCAGGGCGCCAGGAATTGTCCTTTCTTGATGTTCACCACCCGGGCTTTCCGGGCGATCTCCATAACGAAATCGGTCTGCCGGCACAGGAAGGCCGGCACCTGCACCACGTCCAGAACGGCTGCCGCCGCGTCGATCTCCTCGAACCGGTGGACGTCCGACAGGACGGGACACCCGAAATCCTTGCGGATCGCGGCCAGGATACGGAGACCTTCCACCAGGCCCGGCCCGCGGAAGGAATCGCGGGCGCTCCGGTTTGCCTTGTCGTAGGAGGCCTTGAAAATGAACGGAATGCCCAGTTCAACCGTCAGATCCTTGAGAAACCGGGCGATTTCCCTTGTTCTCTCTTCCTCCTCGATGACGCAGGGACCGGCGATGAGGACAAAGGGCGCCCCGCCACCGAACCGGACTCCATTCACATCCACAGGATTCATCCCGTCTCTTCTCCGCTTCGCTTCCGGAATCGGCTCGACCGCCGCTCCCTGGCTCCGGCGACCCTCCGGGCCGCTGTATCAGATATCCACCCCCGTCCGACACCGAACCGCCGGCGCCGGATTATGCTCCGTGACCGCGAGTTCTACCGGCCCTGGTTTTTTTCGAGCATGCGCACCCGGATATCCCGGGCCTTTCGGGCCGCCTGGCTGAGGTCCGGATTGATTTCCCAGGCTTTCTGATAGGCCTTCAGGGCCTCCTCCAGGTTTCCCTTCCTTTCGTACGCCGCCCCCAGGCCCAGGTAGGCCTTGTCCTCCGCCGGATCGTGCCGGACGGCCTTCTTGTAGGCGTCGACGGCTCCGTCCAGGTCCCCCTTGAGGGACAGGGCATCTCCGAGGCCGGTGTAGGACCGCCCCTTCCCGGGGAACCGGCGGACCATTTCGCGGTAGGTATTGGCCGCCTGATCGTAGCGCTTTTCCTGTAGATGAGCAGCGGCCACCCGCGCCAGAACATCCCGGGACGCCCCGGAGGCGGTTGCCTTGCCGAACGCGGCCGTGGCTTCCCTGCTCTTTCCCAGCTTCTGATAGGCCGTGGCCATTCCCAGTTGAAGTTCCGGGTCCCGAACCCCGCTGCGGACAGCTTTTTCATAATGCTCCACAGCCTTGCCGTACTGTTTCATCTCACTATACGCGGCGGCGGCGGCGGCATGCAATGGTCCTTTCTGGGCGCTTCCCTTCAGGGCCGTTTCAAAATAGGATGCTGCCTCCCGGTACCGTTTCTCCCGGAGGGCCAGTTCCCCAAGCCTCGCAGCTGCGCCGGGATCTCCCGGTCGGACCTTCAGGACCTTCCGCCAGGCATCGGCGGCCTCCCGGGGCTGCTTCGCCTTCTCGTAGGCCAGGGCCATGTTGGAGAGGATGACGGCATTTTTCGGATCCAGGGCGAGGGCCTTTCGATAACTGTCGATCTCCTCCTTTCCCTGCCCCTTGCCGGCATATGCCAGCCCCAGGTTTGCCCAGGCGGCCGCGCTCTTGGGATTCTGTTTCAGGTAGGCCTTGTACCAGTAGACGGCCTCATCGTGTTTGCCGGCTTTCAGTTTGGACAGGGCCAGGGCCAGAACGGCCTCCCGGTCCTTGGGCGACTCGGTCAGAACTTTGCGGTACTGCTCCCCCGCCTTGCCCGGCTTTTTCATCTGATCATAGACTTCTCCCAGGCGAAACCGGATGGACGTATTGTTCGGGTCAAGCTGAAGGGCTGTTTCGTATTGCTGCGCAGCCTCTTCGAATTTCCCCAGCATCTGAAATGCAAAGGCAAGAGCTGCACGGGCCGGTGCGCTTTTCGGGTTTGCCTTGACGGCCAGGGACGAGACGTCGACAACCCGGTCGTACGCCTTGCGGGAAAGATGGATCTTCACCAGGGCCATCAATGCCGCTTCGTCAGCGGGTTTGACCTTCAGGATTTCCTCGAAGGCCGCTGCGGCCTCGTCGACCTGACCCGCCTTTTCATACTCTGCGGCCAGCTCGCGCCTCACTTCCGTATCGGATGGAGTCAAGGCCAGGGCCTGTTTCAGGAAACCGATCTTCTCCACTCTATCCTTGGCCGCCCGCGCATGCCGCAGGAAATCCTGAGAGGTCAGGGAGGCCCGGATGGAGAACGTTGCCGTTTCCCGCCCATTGTAAAGGACGGATATCCGGGCCGTTTCTCCCGACGTGAGCGCTGCGGATCCATTCTGTCCCGCCGTCAGCCGGTCCACAAAGGTCACGCCTTTGAACAGAGAGCCCAGGGCCGCCTTTCCCTCGAATCCATCGATCCGGACTTCAATGCCCCGTCCCATCAGGGAATCGCTGACCACCCCCCTGAGGATAAACTCGTCCCGGTAGGTGACCTCCAGGGATTCACCGGGGCGGATCGTAAAGAAAGATCCGTTCTTTTCTCCCTCCAGGGCGTATACTTGGGGAGGATGTCCAAGCACGTAGAAGGAAAGCGCACCGCTGGCCCTTTCCAGGGGCGACGCAGCGCCGCCCCCGGAGAGGGCCAGGGAAAGCGCACCGGCGAGGAGAACCCCCAGCGCAAGAATTCCCGCCGCAACCAGGGCAATCCTCCGGGCTGACAGGACAGAACGATTCCTGGTTTCTCTCCCTGGCGTTTTCATCGCTTATTTCCCCCGCGGGTGAAACCGGCTGTGCACATCTTTGAGGTGTTCCCGGGTAACGTGGGTATATATCTGCGTCGTCGCTATATCCGCATGTCCCAGCATGAGCTGTACGGAGCGGAGATCCGCCCCGCCTTCCAGGAGGTGGGTCGCAAAGGAATGGCGAAACATGTGGGGGTGAACCTGTTTCCGGATTCCCGCCCGGTCGGCGTACCGCCGGACCATTTTCCAGAGTCCCTGGCGGGACAGGCCCCGCCCCTGGCGGTTCAGGAAAAGCACATCCGTATCTCCCCCCTTCAGAAGGCCCGGCCGGACCTCCTCCACATAGCGCCGGAGGACCGACAGGGCGACGCGCCCGACGGGCACGACCCGTTCCTTCCCGCCCTTGCCGAAAGTTACCAGGTACCCTACCTGCCAGTTGATGCTGCCCAGCGTCAGGGACGCCAGTTCGGAAACCCGGAGCCCCGAGGCGTACAGCATCTCCAGCATGGCCGTGTCCCGGACGGCCTCCGGCCTGTCCAGACCCGGCTGGCGGAGAAGGTTTTCCATCTCCTGCCGGGAGACCGTATCAGGCAGATGCATCCAGACCTTCCCGTGGTGAATGTCCACCAGCGGGTTCTCTTCCCGCACGCCTTCCCGCAGAAGAAACCGGTAGAAACCACGGAGAGCCGCAAGGGCTCGGTTGGCGGAACGGGCCTTCAATCCTTCCTCACGCAGGTGGGAAAGAAAGGCGAGCATATCGTCCGTCGTAACGTCCACCCAGCCATCCCTGCCTCGAGACCGCAGGAAGTTGACATGGCGGTTCAGGTCGTGGCTGTAAGCTTCGAGGGTGTGAAGGGAAGCCCCCCTCTCGACCGACAGAAAGGTCATGTAGCGGTCCACCCAGTTTTCCATGGCCCCCCTTCTAACGGAATTGCCCGGGGGACGCAAAAGTTTTTTCGGCCGAATCGCCTCATTTCTGAATGCCTTAAACCGGTTGACATCACAGGAGGCCTATGGTAATCGGTCTTGTCCCATCGGTTTGGACCCTATTTCCGCAGGTTTTCGGATCCCTGTCCGCGGAAACGGAACAACACTCCCAAGGAGAGCATTGTGACCCTGCGTGAGGTAAAAGACATCCTGGACGCCGAAGTGCTCGTCGGACAGGAACAGATGGACAAAGACGTCAAGACGGCCTTCGGGGCAGACCTGATGAGCGACGTGCTGGCTTTTGCCAAGGCCGGAAGCCTCCTCCTGACGGGCCTGACGAATCCCCAGGTGGTCAGGACTTCCGATGTGCTGGACATTGCAGCCATCATCCTCGTTCGGGGGAAGAAACCATCCCCGGAGACCCTGACTCTGGCCGAGGAATTGAAGATTCCCATCATGACGACCAAATTCATCCTCTTTGAAACAGCGGGCCGCCTGTATCAGAGGGGAATCGTCGGATGTATGGAAAGGGTTGACGAAGAACGTGTTCGCACATGAAACGACCCTGTACGAGAACAAGTTCCCCGTTGAGGGTGGAAATTTCGACAAGGCCGGACAGGTATCAAGCCAGATAAAAGCCATCCTGAAAAGGATGAAGCTCTCCAGTGAGATCATCCGCCGGGTGGCGCTGGTGTCCTACGAATCTGAAATCAACATCGTCTCTTACGCTCGGAAAGGGCATATACACATTCAGGTAAAACCGGATTACGTGCTGATCGAGGCCATTGATGAGGGGGACGGCATCCCGGACCTGGAACTGGCCATGCAGCAGGGTTGGTCCACGGCGAGCCAGCGGATCCGGGAGATGGGGTTCGGTGCCGGCATGGGCCTTTGCAACATCAAGAACTTCTCCGATTTCTTCCGCATTTCCTCCGACGTGGGGAAAGGCACGCAGTTGAAGATGGTAATCAAGATCGACAAGATCTTCGACGGAATATAAAAAGGGTGTAATATCGTGGACTTGGCAGCTATCGTAAAGGCGCTGGGCTTGAAGGTCCGCAGCGGAGCCGATCTGCTGGACAGAAAAGTGACAGGAGGATTCACGGGGGATCTGCTGAGCGACGTCATGGCCCACAGCAGCGAAGGCAATCTCTGGATCACCCGCCAGGTTCACCAGAACATCATCGCCGTTGCCAGCCTGAAGGACCACGCCGGCATTGTCCTGGTGCAGGGAAACGAACCGGCTGCGGACACCCTGGAGAAGGCCGTAAAGGAAAAGGTTCCGATCCTTGTATCGGACCTGTCCGGTTTCGAGACGGCCGGTAAGATTTACGCAATTCTGAAGGTACGGGGAGTGTAACCCCCGGAAAGACCATGGATTTCCCCATGGTCTTTTTTTTTGCCGGAGATTCGGGGATCCGGACATGATGAAGGGCCTCCGCTGCGACCTGCACGTTCACTCCTGCCTGTCGCCCTGTGCGGAACTGGACATGTACCCCCGAAAGCTGGTCGAGCGCTGCCTGGCCGTCGGGCTGGATGCCGTGGCCATCTGCGACCACAACGCCTCGGAAAATGTCGCCTACGTCCGGCGATGCGCCGAGGGAACGCCGCTCACCGTGCTGGCGGGAATGGAGATCGCAAGCCGGGAGGAAGTGCATCTCCTGGCTCTCTTTGACAAGGTGGAGGAGATTCTCCCTCTTCAGGAATGGATCAGTCGACACCTTCCCGGCCGTAATGACGAGCGGCGCTTTGGCTGTCAGGCCATTGTCAACGAACGGGACGAGGTGGAAGGGTTCTGCGACCGCCTTCTCATCGGGGCTACGGAACTTCCGCTGCAGGCTATCGTGGAGAAAATCCATGGCCTGGGAGGACTGGCCGTGGCATCCCACATCGACCGGGAAAGCTTCAGCATCTTGAGCCAGCTCGGTTTCGTCGTCCCGGGCCCCCCATTTGACGCACTGGAAATATCTGCAGAAACGGGAATCCGCGGTGGGCGGCTCCGTTATCCGGAACTGGAGAGTTTCTCCTTTATCACCTCTTCGGATGCCCATCATCTCCGGGAGATCGGGAGGGCCTGGACAGCCGTGAGGGTCGAAACCGTCTCGGTGAAGGAATTGTCGATGGCCTTCCGGAAACAGGCAGGACGGACCATCGAGGAATAGCCCGGATGCTGGAGCTCTCCCTGCACGTGCTGGACATCGCGGAAAACTCCACCCGGGCGGAGGCGAAGCATATATTTATCACCATCCGGGAAAATCCGGAGGAGGACCGTTTAACGCTGGAGATTCGGGACGACGGGATCGGAATGACGGAAGAGACCCTCGCAAAAGTTCTGGATCCGTTCTATACGACAAAAAAAGTCCGCCGGGTCGGCCTGGGGCTTCCCATGCTGGGGGAAGCGGCCGGGAAAACCGGAGGCGGACTGATCCTGGAATCGAAACCCGGTGAGGGGACGAGGATCCGGGTAACGTTCGGACTCGCGCACATTGACCGCCAACCCCTGGGCGACATTGCGGGCACCCTGGTGACCATCCTCACGGGTCACCCGAAGATTGAACTGATTTACCGCCACGAGCGGGGAGGGCGGAGTTTTCTCCTGGACACCCGGGAGATCCGGGAAGAGATCGGGGATATCCCTCTCAACCACCCGGAGATCCTGGCCTGGATCCGCCTGCAGGTAGATGAAGGTTTAATGGAAATCGAAGCAGGGGCGTGACCCTGTTGACGGGAAGGAGGATAACGCATTTATGAAACTTGTTAACGAAGAACTGTTGAAGGAGTTTTCACAGGAACAGATCGTGAAACTCGATGCGATCATCGAGAAGTACAGGGGCAAGCCGGGGGGGTTGATTCCTGTACTGGAAGAGGCCCAGATGGTTCTGGAATACCTGCCCATCGGAATACAGAAACGGATCGCAGAAGGCCTCAATCTGCCACTCAGCCGTGTGTACGGCGTCGTTACGTTCTACTCTTTCTTCACCATGACACCCAAGGGCCGGCACACGGTCCGGGTCTGCCTCGGCACTGCCTGTTATGTCCGGGGTGGCAAGGCCATCGCGGCGGCACTTGAGAAAGTCTTCGGTGTCAAGGAAGGCGAGACCACACCCGACCGGCGGTTCACCTATGAATCCGTGCGCTGCCTCGGCGCCTGCGGCCTGGGACCGGTGGTGGTGGTGGACGAAGACGTCCATGGACGCGTCAAACCCGGCAAGGTGAAGGAACTTCTCAACCAGTACGAATAAAAAGACTCTTGCAAAGGCGAGGAACGGCACTATGGCAAAGCTGAAGATCGAAGATCTCAAAAAGATCAAGGAGAGGGTGCACGCCGAAACGGCCCTCCGGGATGGAGAGCGCCGCGCGAAGATCACCGTGCACATGGGGACCTGCGGAATCGCCTCGGGAGCGCGGGACGTCATGGATGCCCTGATGAAGGTCATCGAAGAGGCCGGTGTCATCGACGTGGCCATCACCACTTCGGGCTGCATGGGTCTCTGCAGCCGCGAGCCCCTGGTCACGGTTGAGCTGATCGGCCAGGAACCGATCAAATACGAGTATATGGACGCCAACAAGATGCGGCAGGTATTCAAGAAACACGTCCTGGAGGGGGAGATCCAGACGCCCTTCGTCCTCGCACGGGGCGCGGAAATCGTAAAATAGCGGGACGGAATCTCTGACGTGAAGGAGGATGGAAACCCAATGAAAGTATTTCGTTCACATCTGTTGCTCTGCGGAGGGACAGGCTGCCATGCCTCGGGAAGCCTTGCGGTCAAAAAGGCCCTGGTGGCAGAATTGATGAAGCGCAATCTCGCCGAGGAGATCAAGGTGGTGGAAACGGGCTGCAACGGATTCTGCGCCCAGGGCCCCATCATGGTGGTCTACCCCGAGGGCATTATTTATATGATGATCAAGGCGGAGGATGTGCCGGAACTGGTGGAAGAACACCTGGTGAAGGGACGCGTCCTGGAACGCCTGCTGTACCGGGAGCCGACCACGGAAGCGGTCATCCCGACGATGCAGGAAATCCCGTTTTTCGCCCTGCAGGAGCTGCGGGTTCTCCGCAACCGGGGTCTCATCGACCCGGAGCGGATCGAGGAGTACATCGCCCGGGACGGCTATGCCGGCATGGCAAAGGCCCTGACCGAGATGACTTCCGCGGAAATCGTCCAGGTCATGCTGGATTCGGGCCTCCGGGGCCGCGGCGGCGCCGGGTTCCCCACGGGCCTGAAGTGGAAGTTCTGCTCCACCTCCCCCGGCGACATCAAGTACGTTCTCTGCAACGCCGACGAAGGCGATCCCGGGGCCTTCATGGACCGCAGCGTCCTGGAAGCAGATCCCCATGCGGTTCTCGAGGGCATGGTCATCGCGGCCAAGGCCATCGGCGCCCATCACGGATACATCTACTGCCGGGCCGAATACCCCCTGGCCATCCACCGCCTGAACGTCGCCATCAATCAGGCCACGGATATGGGGCTCCTGGGACAGGACATCCTCGGCACGGGCTTCGACTTCAACCTGGAGATCTACCAGGGTGCCGGCGCCTTCGTCTGCGGCGAAGAAACGGCACTGATGACCTCCATCGAAGGGAAACGGGGCATGCCCCGTCCGCGGCCGCCCTTCCCCGCTATCGCGGGACTGTGGCAGCGTCCGTCCGTCCTGAACAACGTCGAAACCTTGGCCAACGTCGCCCAGATCATCCTGAAAGGCGCCGCCTGGCACGCCAGCGTCGGTTCCGAGAAGAGCAAGGGAACCAAGGTCTTCGCGCTGACGGGCGACGTGAACAACGTGGGACTCGTCGAAGTCCCCATGGGAACACCCCTGGGAACGATCGTCTTTGACATCGGCGGCGGTATTCCCAAGAACAAGAAATACAAGGCCGCCCAGCTCGGCGGGCCTTCCGGAGGCTGTATCCCCATCCAGCACCTGAACGCCCCGGTGGACTACGAAAAGGTGGCCGAACTGGGCGCCATCATGGGCTCCGGCGGACTCATCGTCATGAACGAGGACAACTGCGCCGTCGACATGGCCCGGTTCTTCATGGATTTCTGCCAGGACGAGTCCTGTGGGAAGTGCACCCCCTGCCGCGAGGGAACCAAGCGAATGCTTGAAATCCTCACGAACATCACCCGGGGAAAGGGCAAGGAGGGCGACATCGAGCTCCTGGAGGAGATGGCGGGAATCATCAAGGATGCCTCCCTCTGCGGCCTCGGCCAGACGGCGCCGAACCCCGTGCTCAGCACCATCCGCTATTTCCGTCAGGAGTACGAGGATCACATCCGGAACAAGCACTGCGGGGCGGCCGTCTGCTCGGCCCTCTTCAAATCCCCCTGCCAGAACACCTGTCCCATCGGGATGGATATTCCGGCCTATATCAGCCTGATCCGGGCGGAGCGGTTGGAGGACGCTTACAAGGTTCTCCTGAAGACGAACCCCTTCCCCTCTGTCTGCGGCCGCGTCTGCGATCACAAGTGCCAGTCCAAGTGCCGCCGCGGCAAGATGGACGAGCCCATTGCCATCAAATTTCTCAAGCGGTTCATCACCGACAACGCCCCGCGACCCAAGGTCAGCCCCGTTCCGGCCACCCGGAAGGAGAAGATCGCCGTGGTCGGCGCCGGTCCGGCGGGCCTCACGGCCGCCCGGGACCTGGCGCTCCGGGGCTACTCCGTGACGGTCTTCGAAGAGCTTCCCGATCCGGGCGGCATGCTGCGCTGGGCCATTCCGTCCTACCGGCTGCCCCGGAACATCCTGAACGGCGAGATCGACGACATCCGTCAGCTCGGCGTCGAGATCCGCTGTAACGTCCGGGTGGGGAAAGACCTGCCCTTCGACAGGCTGGGCAAGGACTTCGACTACGTCTACCTGGCCACGGGAGCCCACAAGAGTACAAAGATGGACGTCCCCGGAGAGGATCTCCAGGGAGTCTGGGGCGGTGTGGAATTCCTGCGGGCCTTCAACCTCGATGAAAACGCCTGGATGAAGGGCGGCAAGACCCTCGGGTCGAAAGTGGCCGTCATCGGCGGCGGGAACTCGGCCATCGACGCCGCCCGCTGCGCCAAGCGGATGGGCGCCGACGTGACCATCCTCTACCGGCGCGAACGGAAGGAAATGCCCGCCGCAGGGGAGGAAGTGACGGCGGCCCTGGATGAGGGCATCAAGATCGAGTTCCTCGCGGCGCCCCTCAGGATCGAGGGGAAGGACGGCAAGGTCAGCGGCATCACCTGCGAGCGGATGAAACTTGGAGACTTCGACCGGAGCGGCCGCAAGCGGCCCGTCGCCATCAAGGATTCCCAGTTCACCCTCTCCGTGGACGCCGTCGTGGCGGCCATCGGCCAGGTGCCCGACATGACCTTCGTCCCCAAGGACAGCGGCGTCGTCATCAACAAATGGGCCTGCTACGACCTGGCCAAGGACAGCAAGTCACGGACGACGAATCCGAAGTTCTACGCCGGCGGCGACGCCGTCACAGGACCCGACACGGTCATTGGCGCCATCGCAGCGGGACACCAGGCGGCGGCAGATATCGACGCCGACATCCGGTCCGCTCTCGGCGAGCCTGCATGGGAAGCGCCGGTTGAAGAAAAAATCGACATCCCCCTCATCATTGACGAGGAAACTCAGGAAGCACCTCAAACGGCGATGCCGGAGCTCCACGGGGCCCAGCGGAACGCGTCTTTTGTGGAGGTCGAACTCGGATTCACCCGGGAGCTGGCCATCGCGGAAGCCTGCCGCTGCCTGCGCTGCGACGCGGAAATATAGGCGCTCTTTCACCGGAGCCGGTGTTCTATGAATAGAATGGAGGACATTCATGTCACAAGTAACCCTGACCATAGATAACCAGAAAGTCAGCGTGGAGCCGGGGACGACGATCCTGAATGCCGCAAAGCAGGCGGGCGTCAGGATCCCCACCCTCTGCGCCTGGCAGGAAATCGGCCACACCCCCGGCGCCTGCCGGGTCTGCATGGTGGAAGTGGAAAACCAGCGGAGCCTGATCGCTTCCTGCGTGTTCCCCGTCAGCGAGGGGATGGTCGTCAAAACGACGACCGACCGCGTCCGGAACGCCCGGCGGATGGTCGTGGAGCTGCTCCTTTCCAACCATCCCCAGGAGTGCAACTTCTGCGTCCGCAACGGCAACTGCGAGCTCCAGAGAGTCGCGGAAATGGTGGGCGTCCGCTCTATGCGGTTCGACGTCCCCGAGTCTTTCCCGGAGAGCATGATCGACCGGTCCAGCCCGTCCATCGTCCGGGACAACCGCAAGTGCATCAACTGCCACCGGTGCATCACCGTCTGCGAATCCATCCAGTCGGTGAGCGTCCTGACGCCGTCCTACCGGGGCAGCGACGTCCGGGTCACACCGGCCTTCAACCTGCCCCTGATCGAGTCCACCTGCGTCGCCTGCGGCCAGTGCATCCTCGCCTGCCCCGTGGGAGCCCTCTATGAAAAGGACGACGTGGACGACGTCTGGAAGGCCCTCCAGGATCCCACGAAGCATGTCGTCGTCCAGGAGGCCCCGGCCATCCGGGCCGCCCTGGGCGAGGAATTCGGCCTCCCCCCTGGATCCCTCGTGACGGGCAAGATGATCGCCGCGCTCAGGCGCCTGGGCTTCGACAAGGTCTTTGACACGAACTTCACTGCCGACCTGACGATCATCGAAGAAGGCAACGAGCTCCTGAAACGGGTCAAGGATGGGGGCACGCTGCCCATGATCACCTCCTGCAGCCCCGGGTGGATCAAGTTCTGCGAGCACTTTTTTCCGGACCTGCTGGACAACCTTTCCACCTGCAAGTCGCCGCAGCAGATGTTCGGCGCCCTGGCGAAGACGTATTACGCCGGGATCGCCGGCATCGATCCGAAGGACATCATCGTTGTCTCCATCATGCCCTGCACGGCCAAGAAGTTCGAGGCCTCCCGGCCGGAGATGAACTCCAGCGGCTACCGCGACGTGGATTACGTCCTGACGACCCGGGAGCTGGGCCGGATGATCAAGGAGGGGGGCATCGACTTCCTCAACCTGCCGGAAGAGGACTACGACGCCCCGATGGGCGAATACACCGGCGCGGGCACGATCTTCGGCGCCACCGGCGGCGTCATGGAGGCGGCCCTCCGGACAGTGTACGCGGTGGTGACCGGCGAGAACCTGCCAAGCCTCGACATCACCCCGGTCCGCGGTCTGGAAGGGGTCAAGGAGGCGGCGCTGACAGTCGGCCCCCTGGGCGAGGTGAAGGTTGCGGTGGCCCACGGCCTCAGCAACGCACGGAAGCTGATGGACCTGATCCGGGCGGGGAAGGCGAACTATGCCTTCATCGAGGTGATGTGCTGCCCCGGCGGCTGCATCGCCGGCGGCGGAGAGCCGATCCCGACGAACAACGAGATCCGCATCCTTCGCTCATCGGCCCTCTACCGGGACGACAAGGACGTCCAGAAGCTCCGCCAGTCCCACGAAAACCCGTCGATCACGAAGATCTACGAGATCTTCCTGAAGGAGCCCCTGGGCCACAAGTCCCACGAGCTTCTGCACACGCACTACGTGAAGCGGGGGACCGACGTGCCTCACCGGGCCTACGAGGGGTCCTGGGAGGATCCTCACCATCCGGCGGAAAGTTGACCTGCCGGGCTGAATAATAGCTTCAAGACCGTTCACAAAAGGGAGCTGGTCCAATTGGATCAGTTCCCTTTTTTTGCCCGGAGGAAAGACAGGGCCAGGAGGAACAGGCAGACAATCATGGCCCCCAGGGCGATCGGGCGGGTGAAGAAGATGGAGAAGTCGCCCCCCGAAATCAACAGGGACCGCCGCAGGTTCACCTCCAGCATGGGTCCGAGGACGAACGCCAGGATCAGTGGAGCCGCTTCGTAACTTCCCCTTTTCAGAAGAAAACCGACGACGCCGAAGACCACCATCACACCGATGTCGAAGACGCTGTTGTTGATGGAATAGGCGCCGACGACGCAAAGCAGGAGGATCAGCGGATACAGGATCCGGTCCGGGATCCGGAGGACCTGGACCCACAGGGGGATGAGGGGCAGATTCAGGACGAGCAGCATGACGTTGCCGATGTACATGCTGCCCACGACACCCCAGAAGATGTCCGGATGGTCGCGGATCAGGAGGGGGCCCGGCTGAATGCCGTGAACCAGGAAGGCCCCGAACAGGACCGCCAGGACGACATTCGGCGGAATGCCCAGGGTGAAGAGCGGAATGAAGGACGTGGAGGCGGCGGCATTGTTTGCCGCCTCGGGGGCGGCCACCCCTTCGATGGCCCCCCGGCCGAACCGCTCCGGCTCCTTCGCGATCCGCTTTTCCACGCCATAGGAGATGAAGGTGGAGAGAACGGGCCCGCCGCCGGGAAGAATGCCCAGGAAGAACCCGATCAGGGTTCCCCGGAGGATGGCCCACCGGGCCGACAGCCAATCCTTCCGGTCCGGAAAGAGGCTCCGGATCTTCACCTGCAGGACCCTGCCGAAGGACGCCTGCTCCAGGCGGTTCAGGACCTCCGCGACGCCGAAGAGCCCCATGGCCAGGGGGGCCACCCCGATCCCCTCGAACAGGTTGAGAACCCCGAAGGTCATCCGCTGCTCCGACGTGATCGGATCCAGCCCGACGCCGCTCAGGATCAGGCCGAGGACGGCCATGATCCCGGCCTTGAGCGACGATCCCGGGGCCAGGTAGGTGACAAACGTGAATCCCATGAGGATGATGGCGAAATATTCCGGCGGACCGAACTTCAGGGCGACGGAGGAAAGGGGCCCGGCGATCAGCTGCAGGCCGACGATGCCGACGGTGCCGGCGATGAAGGATCCGAAGGCTGCGATCCCCAGGGCGGCCCCCGCCCGGCCCTGGCGGGCCATCTGGTAGCCGTCCAGGCAGGTCACGACGGAGGCCGTTTCCCCGGGGACGTTCACCAGGATCGACGTGGTGGAGCCGCCATACATCACCCCGTAGTAGATCCCTGCCAGCATGATGATCGCCCCGGCGGGCGGCAGATGAAACGTCAGGGGCAGAAGAATGGAGATCGCCGCCACCGGTCCGAGACCCGGTAGTACGCCGACCAGCGTCCCCAGCAGACAGCCGGCGAAAACCAGGGCGAGGTGGCCCGGCTGGGTGGCAATGGAAAAGCCGTAAAGGAGACCGTTCAGGATGTCCAACGATGAAACTCTCCCGACTCCTTGATCAGAAGGGTAGAATCCCCCGGGGAAGGGGCACCTTCAGAACGTGGAGAAAAAGGATGTAGCTCAGGAAGACCGCCAGCAGGGAGCCGAGGACGACCGTGCGGACCCTCATGCGCCCAAGCCCGAACAGGACGAGCATCAGTCCCGTCGTCGCGATGAGATAGCCCAGCCAGGGCAGCAGCCAGCAGTAGAGGGCAAGGGCGGCGACAACGGCAACGCCGGTCCTCCCCGGCAGACCCATCCGCCGTTCCTCCGCCGGCACCCGGTCCCAGAGGCTCAGGACGAGCAGAACGACGGCCAGCAGGGCCAGCGCGAGGCCGGACCAGAAGGGAAGAAAGCCGGGGCCGGGATCGTCGTACGCCCCGATTCCGAGGTTCACACCCGACACCGTCACAAAACCGGCCGCAAGCAGCCAGAGTGCGCCGCTGATCCGATCCCGGGTGATCATGTTTCCGCTCCCATCGCCCAAATCGCCTCCCGCCGCCCGGTCCGACGGCTTCCTATTCCGGAGGCGTGGCCGCTTGCCGGATGAGGCCCGCCGAGGTCAGGTGCCGGTTGATGATCTTCCACTGGGCCTGCAGGAATTCGTTGAAGGCTTTCGAGTTGTAGTACACCGGAACCAGGTCGATCCGGTCGAGGGCCTCCAGGAATTCCCGGTCCCGGACGGCCCGGGCGAAGGCCTCCTCGATCTTCTTCGCGATCTCCGGCGGCAGACCGGCCGGCGCAACAACGGCATAGACTGCGTCGTTGGTGAAGTCGTATCCTGCTTCCTTCATTGTCGGCACCCGCGGGAACTTGGGCGACCGCTTCTCCCCCATGGTCACCAGCAGGCGGGCCTGGCCGCCCTTCACGGAGGGGATGAATTCCGAGGTCACGGAGGCGAAATCGACATGTCCGCCCAGGAGTGCCGTCAACGCCTCGATGCTGCCCTTGTAGGGGATATGGATCATCCGCACCTTTTCCCGCGCGGCGAGCTCCTCCACCGCAGCGTGGGTTGTGCTTCCCACGCCGGTGGTGGCGTACTTGACCCCGCCGGGATGTTTCTTTGCATAGGCGACCAGCTCCGCCAGGGATTTCCACGGTGCATCCTGCTTCACCACGATCCCCAGCTGCGGGGTCGTGAAGCCGAGAATGGGCCGGAAACTGGCCAGCGGCTTGAAGGGAACCCGCTGCATCTGGGAGACGCGGATCAGGACCGAACTGGGCGTGGCGCAGAGGGTGTAGCCGTCGGCCTTCTGGGCAAGCAGGGCCGCAAGGGCCACGGTTCCCGTCCCCCCGGTCTTGTTCTCGACCACTACCGGTTTCCCCAGGACCTTCTCCGTCGCCCGGGCGAGGGCCCTCGCGCTCAGATCCATGGTGCCGCCGGGAGCGAAGCCGACCAGCAGAGTTACGGGTCTCTCGGGCCAGGCGGCCCGCGCCGGGCCGGTCACCGGAAATCCCATGGCAATGGCAGCCACAACGGCAACGGTCAGCAGAAACCGGATTCTACCGCTCATTCTGGATTCCTCCTTTATCGTTTCTCCGGCGCAGGCCGGTCCGGAAACGGGCCGATTCCCCCCGAACACATCGGTTTCCTGCCTGCCCGCGATTCCGTCTCAAAGACCGGCACATAGTTCTTCCACGGTGGCGGCCTTGCAGAAAATGCCGTGGAGGGCGGCGATGTGGGAGGCGTGGACGTACTCCGCAGGCACCACGATGTTCCCGAAGGACAGGCTGCGCGTGGCACAGGCGTCGTGGGCCAGGCTGCAGGCGAAGCCCAGGTCGAAGGCCGCACGCACGGTGGAATCGACGCACATGTGGGTCATCATCCCGGCGATGAAGAGCTGCCTGGCTTCAAGCCGGCGCAGGTGCTCCAGCAGAGGGGTCTCGCGAAAGCTGTTGGGGTAATATTTCTGAAAGAGCGCCTCTCCCTCCCGCGGCTGGACGGAGGCATGGACCTGTACGCCTTCCGTATCGGGCAGAAAAAACGAGGATCCCGGGCGGATCGACACGTGCTGGATGTGGACCACCGGGAGGTCCCGGCTCCGGAACGCCGCCAGCAGGACCCCGGCTTTCTCACCGGCCCCGGCGCTCCCGGACAGCTCCATCTTGCCGCCGGGAAAATAATCGTTCTGGATATCAATCAACAGTAGGACTCTTTTCATCTGCATCCCCTTTCTGTTATAGTGAGTGTCGGTCCGTTAGGGATCATGAGGGAGTCATCGGTTCCCCGGTTCTGGGGGAGTTGCATAGCACGAACAGCGGTTCTTGTCTCTATCGACGGGAGATCATCCAACGCAGGCTGGAAAGGGGGTCCTTATGGCACAAGGCAGCAAGGAACAGCGGCGGAAGAAGGTCGTTGAAGTTCTGAACAAGGCGCGGTCCATGGAACTGATGGCCATCCACCAGTACATGAACCAGCACTACAACCTGGACGACCAGGATTATGGGGAACTGGCGGCGAAGATCAAGCTGATCGCCATCGACGAGATGCGCCACGCCGAGATGTTCGCCGAGCGGATCAAGGAGCTGGGCGGGGAGCCGACGACGGACCTCGCCTCGAAGGTGCAGAAGGGACAGAAGGTGGAGGCCGTCTTTTCTTTCAATTCCAACCTGGAAGACGACACCATCGACGCCTACAACCAGTTCCTCCTGGTATGCCGGGAAAACGGGGACAGCATCAGCATGAAGCTCTTCGAGACCATCAACGACGAGGAGCAGATCCACTTCAACTACTTCGACAACGTGAGCGATCACCTGAAGAAGCTCGGAGCCGCCTACCTTGCCCAGATCGCTGGGACGCCGGCAGACACGGGCCCCCCGTCCAAGGGCTTCGTAACCGGTCCGGCCGCATAGAGCGATAAAAAAAGGAAGAATGAGGCGCCCCTTCCGGCCTGTAACGGCAGGGGCGCCGCGTTCCCGGCCTGACAAGGAAACCGCCCGCTTCCTCAGGCCGGAACGACCATTTGCGTCTGGGAAACCAGGGCCAGCAGGTTTCCTTCGGCGTCCCGCACCTCCGTCTGCCAGAGCGTCAGCGTCCGTCCCTTGTTCATGAGCCGGCTCGTCGCCGTCACCTTCGTCCCGATCTTTGCTGCCCGGACGAAGTTCGTCTTGGATTCCACCGTCGAGGTCCGCCTGTCGGGCGGAAGATTCAGGAAGGCCCCGACGCCGCCCAGCGTGTCTGCCAGGGCCATGACGGACCCACCGTGGAGGATGCCGCCGTACGTGCACAGGCGCTCCTCGACGATCAGCGAACCGACGACCTCCTCCGGGGAGGCCTTCTCGATCCGTATCCCGAGATGTCCCGGCAGGAGCGTCGCCAGGGCCTGATCGATCTGTTCTTCCAGCTTCATGGTCCCTCTCTCTTCAAGGGTTTTCAGCTCCTGTCGCCGCGCCGGCCGGAACCTGTCCGCCCTGCCCTG
This sequence comes from Deltaproteobacteria bacterium HGW-Deltaproteobacteria-19, assembly GCA_002841865.1. Classification (GTDB taxonomy): domain Bacteria; phylum Desulfobacterota; class Syntrophia; order Syntrophales; family PHBD01; genus PHBD01. Next base: position 162,516 of record PHBD01000006.1, on the reverse strand, counting down.
CCCCGTCCCGACTAACCGGGAGCCTCAGCGGTTCTGGCCTCGCCCCTGTCCCCGACCTTTTCCGGGCCCCCGGTCGTCATCATCGAAGTCCCGGGAGTCGTCACGGTCTTTCCACTTTCCCTTGCCCTTGACCTTCTCTTTCTTCCCCGGTCCCTTTCCGCCTGGTCCGCCCGGTTTCCCCGTCAGTGTGAGATCTCCCCGCTTGAGGGCATGAAATTCGGCGGATCCGGGCTTGATGCCCATTTCCTTGGCAATGACGCCCCAGCCTTTCCCCTTGTGGCGTCTGTACGTAGTCACGACCGCATCCGGTGCTCGTCCCGTCATCCGCCCGATCTCGAAGCACATGAAGGCGTCGGCGGGGTTGTCCACGGACTTGATGATGGCATGGACCCTCGGTACGGGCACGCCGAACTGCGCACTCACCCTGGCGCTGAAGCCGCCCATGTCGGCCTTGGCCTGGACGTTCAGGTCGCGGAGAAAGACGTCCAGGTCTGCATAAGCGACGGCCGAAAAACCGATGACGAGGAAAGAAATCAACATGATCGACACAATCTTTTTCATGGCGACACCTCCTGACTGATTTGACCGACGGCTCCTGAGTCCGTCGCTTTCACCGGCCTGGTTTGCCGATTCTCCTTTGCTCGTGCAGAACCGCCGCGATACGGTCCTTCCGGTAAACTCATTACCCCCTCCGACAGCAACCAGGCGACTTCGCCGCGAAGGGCACACCCGACGGCCCAACGTTCCTGAGGCCCTGGAAAGGAAAGGGCCTCCATCATTCCTGATCGAGCACGCGGCGCACCGCCTCGGAGAGAGCCTGGATCGAAAATGGTTTCTGGACGAAGTGAATGCCCTCTTCCAGGATTCCATGGTGGGCGATGACATCGGCCGGATAGCCTGACATGAACAGGCACTTCAGGCCCGGACGGAGGGAAACCAGGCGCTCGGCCAGGTCTCTTCCGTTCATACCCGGCATGACCACATCGGTCAGGAGCAGATGGATGGTTTCCTTGGACTCCCCGACCACCTGGATCGCCCGGTCCGGTGTACCGGCCGTTATGACCCGATAGCCCAGGGCCTCGAGCACGCTCCGGGTCAGCATGAGAACGGCCTCGTCGTCTTCCGCAAGCAGGATCGTCTCCTCGCCCCGCCGCGGTTTCACCGCCTCACCCGGCTGAGACTGCTCAGGCCGGGCGGACGCAACCCGGGGCAGATAGATCCGGAAGGTCGTGCCCTGCCCCGGTTCACTGTAGGCGTGGATGAATCCCTCGTTCTGCCGGACGATCCCGAAGACCATTGCCAGCCCCAGGCCTGTTCCCTTTCCGATTTCCTTGGTAGTAAAAAACGGCTCGAAGACGTGTTCCAGGGTCTCCCGGTCCATGCCGCATCCGGTGTCGCTGACGGAAAGAAGCACATACCCGCCGGGGGCAAATTCTCCGTGGCGGGCGATAAAGCCCTCGTCCACCTCCAGGTTGCGCGTCTCGATGGTCACCCGCCCCGCCCCGGAGATGGCGTCCCGGGCATTGACCAGAAGGTTGGCCAGCACCTGGTCGACCTGGGAAGTGTCGATCCTCACGTTCCACAGATCGTGGCCCGGAATCCAGGCCAGTTCGACATCCTCGCCGATCAGTCGCTGCAGCATCTTCAGCATGCCGCCGACGGTGTCGTTCAGGTTCAGCACCTTCGGGCTCGTCACCTGCCTGCGGGCGAAGGCCAGGAGCTGGCCGGTGAGATCCGCCGACCGTCCGGCTGCCTTGAGGATCTCCTGCAGGTTTTGGTGCAGCTTCGTTCCCGGCGTCGCCAAGAGCAGGGACATCTCTGTGTACCCCATGACCGCGGCGAGGATGTTGTTGAAGTCATGGGCCACTCCTCCCGCCAGGCGCCCCACCGACTCCATTTTCTGGGCCTGGAGAAGCTGCATCTGGAGCCGCTCCCGCTCCTCCTCCGCCCGCTTGCGGTCCGTGATGTCACGGACCACGCTGATGAAGGCCCGCGGCTCCCCGGAGGCGTCCCGGACGAGGGATGAATTGATCTCCACGTCGATCTGGCTCTGATCGCGGAGCCGGATACGGTACTCGTTTTTCTCCGAATGCCCCTTTGCCAGCGTACGGCTGAAGTTTGCCGCCGCCTTCTCACGGCCTTCATCAGTCAGGAGGTCGAAGACCGTCCTGACTTCTTTCATAAACTCCGCTGTGCTCGACGCACCATACATTGCGGCAGTCTGGCCGCTTGCGGCGAGGATCTCTCCGGTCAACGAATACAGGATGATGGAATCGGGCGACGTCTCGACCAGGGTGCGGTAGCGTTCTTCGCTTTCCCGGAGGGCCTGCTCCGTCTGCCTCCGCTCCGTAATGTCGTGGATGATCACCGTGGAGATGACGGGCCTTCCCTCCTCGTAAAGGAAGCTGTTGTGAAGCAGGACCCAGAACTCCCGTCCATTCTTGCCCCGGATCTTGTATTCCACCGAATCGGAGATCGGAATTCCCTCCATGACATCGGCCATCCTTTTCAGGAAGGGTTCCAGGGAGTCCTCCGTCAGGATCCGAAGCGGGTCCAGGGTCAGGAATTCGTCCCGCGTATAGCCCGTGTACTGGCACATGACGTCGTTGACGCTGATGAACCGCCGTGAGCGGAAATCGACCTGGTATATTCCGGCGGGTGCATGATCGACCAGGTGCCGGTACTTTTCCTCACTCTGCCGAAGCTGCTCTTCCGCCTTCTTTCTCTCGGTGATGTCCCGCAGGTAGGCAAGAAAAGCCCTGCCTCCCTTGTAGACAACCTCGATGACGTTGACGTCGACCTGCACCAACGACCCATCGCTCCGAATGATCCGAAGCTCGTAGTTCGATGGTGCCGGTTCCCCGGCCCGCCGCCTCCGGGCATAGTCAGCGAGCCTTTCCCGGTCATCGGGGTGGACGAAGGCCCCCAGGGTCTTGCCGAGGAGTTCCTCCATGCTACGGCCGATGGTCCGGAGGAAGACCTGGTTGATGAATACGTAGCGCCCGTCCTGGGTGATGACGATGCCGTCATTCGATTGCTCGAACGCCTGGCGGTACAGTTCCTCACTCTCCCGCAACGCCTCCTCGACACGTCGCCGTTCGGCGATTTCGTGCTCCAGCCTCTGAACGAGCGTCTGCAGGTCGGACGAGGCTGCATCCGCACCCTTCCCGGAATTCGCGGCCTTTTTGCGAATCGTCTCGTCGGAATGCCTGTCAACGGAATCGTCCAAAGCTCCGGTACCTTTCACTTCTGTTTTTCGTTCATCGGAACCGCCCGGTCAGGCGCAGATTCCCTGGATCGCTCCATCGTTCATCCACGATGATCCGCTCCTGATTCCATCGCCTGGAACGTCCCGGCCGGCAGCCCGGGCAAAACATCTTCATCTCTTATTTTCTCGGCAGGTAGATGTACGTCAGGAGATCCGTCTCCGGAGTCAAAGGCGCTCCGGGGAAGGATAAACCGGGGGCTTCAGGGATTGAACCGGGTAAAAACGCGGCCGGCCCTGATTTTCCCATCTTCGTCGAGCTCATAGAAATCGGCGCAGGAGAAGTCAATCGTCTCTCCCTTCCGGTAAGACTTTCCGAAAAAAAAGCCGTCTTCCAGGAAATCCAGGCGAATCTTCACCTGAAGATAAACCGTCCGGTCGCCGAATACAACCTTTTCCGGCATGCCCAACGTCTCCCGGAAGGAAACGTGATCCTGCGTCCAGTAATCAAGCATATTTTTTCTGCCTTCCAGGCGCTTTTCGGATGCCTCCCAGACGCAGTCGTCTCTCACGAATTGAAACACCATTTCCCAGTCCCGGCGGTTAAAGGCGTCAAAGAACCTCTCGATATCCGCAACCGATTCAATCGCCTGTTTTTTCATACCATTTCCCTCCATCTCGTTTATAGAACACGCCGTTTCAGAGGTGCCACCAGCCAGTCGATGGAGCCCTCCTTCTCCAGTTCCCATACCCTTCCGATGATTGAGCGCGCCACATCCCGGTTGACGAGATGGGACATGCTCCCTTCCACCTTCTCTTCGATCTCCCGGTCCGTCAGCGGATCGTGGGGATCCCCGCGGGGGAAATCGCGGTCGAGGCGGATCGTCTCCCCGTTTTTCAGCGTCACCGCAATCCGGCAGGGCGAGCCGTCGGGATAGGTCCGGGTCATGTGGACGTCTTCGGCCACGGCGATCTTCGGAATCAGGCGGGCCACGGCCTCTTCTTTTTCGAGGAAGTCGTCATTGAAATATTCATATTCGATGGTCTTCTTCACGAGCGCCGCCGCCACGCAATAGGGAAGCGAATGGGTCCGGCCCGCCCGGCTCACGGGCCGATAGGCGGCTTCGCCGTCCGCCTCCTCGATCGCTTTTTTGTATGTATGGACCAGAACCCGGTCGATCGCTTCCGGATCGTTTATCCGTCCGGCGATTTCAATGGCCGCGTCGATGGGCGTCTGGCAGAAAACCAGCGCCGGCCAGCGCTTGAAGACAATGGATTCCAGGTCGGGTGGAGGATCCAGGATGGACCCGGCATGGGGAAGGAACCGGTTGATTCCCGCCTCGCCATCGTAGATGTCTCTCGGACCCTGGAAACCGGCGTAGGCCATCTTGACGGCATGGAGTGCGCGCATGGCGCAGGATGCGTACGTGCAGTGCTTCCAGTCCGTGACCTCACCCATGGCGGCCTGGTTGATGTCCAGCCCCAGCATGCCGGCGATCCGCTGCGCCTCCGTCAGTTGGGCGACGGACAGGCCCATGGCGCATCCGATGGTCAGGGAAAGGTAGAAGAGCGCCGGGGTGTCGTGATCGTAGCTGCTTTCCTCGGGGTGATAATAATCCGTGAAAGAGCACGACAGAAGATAGGCGACATGCATCAGGGACAGGACATCCTTCCCGCTCTTCTTCAGCCAGTCGGCCATGGAGAGGACAAGCGACACGTTGTCCGACGGGTGGCACCCCCCCATTCCGTTCGGAGGAAGATACGTATTGACCAGGTCGCTCCGCCGTCCCAGGATCGTATTCATGAAAACGGCATTCGAGGTGTTCGCCTTGCGCTGAAGCCCCCAGACGGCCAGCCCTTTCTCCGCCGGAGTCAGGGAGGTCATGGCGTCGAATTTTCCGAGCATGTCGACATCCTTGAGGGACATGCAGATTCCCGCATAGGAATCGAGAATGTTCCGCTTGAGGATATGGACCTTCTGTTCGTCCATTTCCGAAAATGCAGTCTCCGCGACATATGCGGCAAGCTTCTCTTCCAGCATGTTTCCTCCTCGTTTTTATCGACGATTCTATCTCGCCTGCCGGTTCCGGAACATACCTGATTCACTTTTAGATGGAACAGGTACCTGCGCCTCCGGCGCCGGATCGTTCAGTCCCTGTGGCCAAAAAACAGCTTTCCCGCCCCGGCCAGGGACGGCCGCCGGCGAAGTCCGGCGAACCCGTGCGACAGCAGCCACACGCAGAGGAAAAGAACGGGAATCTTCACCAGCAGGGCCCCGGGCAGGCCGAGACCGGTCCATGCGGCGACGAGCAGGAGCAGGAACAGGTAATGCACGATGTAAATCTCGAAGGTGTCCACGCCGCTCCGGATCAGATAGTTCAGGATGCGCCCTTTCCGGAATGACCGCTCGACGCTCCGGAGCAGCCCGACCATGAAAAGGGCGCCCACCAGATGGAAGGGAAAGCCGGAGAGAAGGAAATACCCCCTGCCGTAGACATGAAAAACCTCCAGCTGCCGGGATGTTTCATAATAATACGGCACCAGGAGAACCGAACCGAGAACGAAGAGCGAGAGCGTGTGCCCGGCCAGAAGCTCGACACGGTCCGGCCTGGCTCCCAGCCAGACGCCGGTCATGAAGAAGGCGCTCCACCCGAAAAACAGTTTTCCGTAGTGCCACTCGAAGGTCGGCTCGGAGATGCCGGACACCCAGAGGGCATACTCCGAAACCCCGTAAAACCCGAGGGACAGGACGACGGAGACCGCAAGAGCCCAATTCAGGCCACGTCCCTGGAGATGCCTGTGCAGGAGCGGATACAGAAGGAAAAACTGGAACAGGACAAAGACGAAATACAGGTGGACGAAACCGGTCAGAAAAGCAAACATCGCGCTCCCCGAGAACAGGGGCCAGCCCATGAGCACCCTGGCGAAGACCAGGTAAATCGCATTCCAGATGAAAAACGGCGCCAGGACCGTTGCGACCTTGTGCCGGAGAAATTCGCCGTACCTGACCGGCTCCGGAGAGCGATCGAACTCGATCCGGAGCAGGAAGCCGGAGATGATGAAAAACATGGGCACCGCAAAACGCGAGAAACAGAGGAAGGCCAGTTCCCACGGCTGCGCCGCTTCACCGCCGTGGAAGAGAAATATGTCCAGTACATGACTGAGGACGACCAGCAGCATGCAGCCGGTTCTGGCGATTTCAATCCACTCGATCTCTCTGGTCATGTCTCTCTCCGGTGAAATCAAATCATCGGTTTGCCCGTTGCCCGTTTGCGGGCCTGGCCCTGACGGCGTGGCACCGATGCCTCCTTCCTCGCATCACCCCGGGGTGAGCGGTTGGAAGGATCAGCCGCTTCGCCGAGCCTCCCCGCCAGCCTCCCGTTCCAGCGCCCCGATCTGCCGGTCATGGAAAGAGGACAGGGTGAACATCGCCAGGCTCGCTCCGATCAACGCCAGGAACATGTCCGACTGGGTGTCCCAGGGGTCGCCCTGGGTCCCCAGGAACTCATCCGCCCCCTGCCCCAGGGCCACCGCCGCCCACCATTCGATCAGCTCATAGACGGCGCTGAAGGCCAGGGCGACACAGACCGACAGAAAGGCAGCCATGCCCTTTCCCCTCACGAACCGGCCCCGGAGCAGGATCTCACGCACCAGGAGCGCGGGAACGAATCCCTGCATGAAATGGCCGAGTTTGTCGTAGGGGTTTCTGCTCAGGTCGAAGAGCTCCTGGAACCAGGCCCCCAGGGGAACCCGCGCATAGGTGTATGCGCCGCCCATGATCAGGACCAGCGCATGGGCACAGAGCAGGAAGAAAAGGAGGGAAGTCAGGGGAAAGCGGCGGTGCGTTGCGAGCAGAATCGGCGCCGCCATCAGAACGGGGGCGACCTCCATGAGCCAGGTGGCGCGGTCATAAGGATCGAGTCCGGAGACAATCAACGCGGCGAGGACGAACAGCCCGGCGGCAACACGCAGTTTCAGATCGCTCATGGATTCCTTTCCCCGTCTTCCAGATGTTTTCATGCCGGATGCATCCACCGGTCCGGGAATCTTGTGTGATGCCGCCCGCCGCCCGTCGTTATTCGCCCGCCCGGAAGACGCGGCGGCAAATCATCTTCGCCTCCTCCAGCCACGCCCGCCTCTGATCGAGCGTGCTCGTGACCACGACTCTGAACGTTCTCCGATGGAAATCCCGGACGCCGCAGAGGTCGAAGATGCAACGCCTCCACAGGGCCTCCAGGGGATCGCCGAAGACGGCCCGTTCCCGGTCCTCGATCGTATTCGAGGTGTTGAACACGACGGCCGCCTTCGCCTTCAGCAGGCCCACGGGAACCCCCTCGCCGCTGTCCCCCTCCTCGAACCGGTAGGCCACGCCCGGGCGGACAACCCGGTCGACCCAGCCTTTCAGAATCGCCGGCGGCTGTCCCCACCAGTTGGGATGGACGATGACGATCCCGTCGGCGGACCGGAGATCCTCGCAGTGCCGCCGGATCGGCTCCGGAAGGGCAGCCGTCGCGGCGATCTCCGCAGCGGGCAGCAGGGGATCGAAACCCTCCGTGCACAGATCGTGGAAGACAACGTCATGGCCGCCCTCCTCCAGAGCTGCCCGTGCGGCGGCGGCAACGGCATGATTGAAACTCCCCGGATCGGGATGACCCAGGACAAGCAGGATTTTCATGTCCCTCCTCGTAACGGCCGGCTGCGTGTGTGAAGAACCATGCGAAGGCATGAAAAGCAAAACACCCGGCGGAAACCATTTTTTTACAGGAACCGCCGTGTCTCTGAAAATTCACCGCTCCGGCATTCCTGTCAACCCGCACGGCCCGGCAACAGTAACGATGTGCGCAAAGTCCGTCAAGTCTGTTTCCATCCCCGCCTCCTGATTTGCCTCCCCGGAGTGATCGGGTAACAATCCATATACGGGAACCACGCACTCCCGGAACCGGGAGAAGCCCATCGGAGACTTCTTCCAGATTTTCAAATAATTATCGGTGACGCCCCAGGCAGGAAAGAGCGGGCCGAACCTCGAACAACAGTGGCAATGCCTATTTATTGCCAGTAATTATTAAATAATTATCAGGTGTTGCAATGTTCGAGGCAGGTGATATTTGTCTGGTCCCGACATGAATTTCCAGCCTGCATGTGCATGCCGGCAACAAACTCTTCCCCTGCAAGACACAAACCGCTCGCAGACTGGACCGGCCGACAGACGGCGGAAGCGTCCGCTTCCGAGGCTTCGTCGGGCATTCAGCATCCTCCCGGATGAAAGAAAGGGAAAAGGCGTTATGAAAAGAGTGCTGGTTTATCTGACCGTATGGCTTTGCGTATTGTCGATTGTCTCCTCCGTCTCTGCTGCCGAGCGGATCAAAATCGGCTTCATCGTCAAACAGCCCGACGAATCCTGGTTCCAGGACGAATGGAAGTATTCAGACCAGGCAGCCCGCCAGTTCGGTTTCGACGTCATCAAAATTGGCGGAACCGACGGGGAAAAGGTCCTGAACGGGATCGACAACCTGGCGATCCAGGGCGCGAGGGGTTTCATCATCTGCACCCCCGACGTGAAGCTCGGTCCGGCCATCGCGGCCAAGGCCCGGGCGAACCGCCTGAAACTGATGAGCGTTGACGACCGCTTCATCGGCCCGAAGGGTGCAGTCATGGAAGACGTCCATCATGTCGGGATCTCCGCCTCAAACATCGGCTCGCTGGCGGGCCGGACCATCGTCAATGAGGCAAAGGCACGCGGCTGGAACCTGAAGAACGTTGGTTTTCTGCGGATGAGCTTCGATTCCCTTCCCACCATCAAAGAGCGGACGGATGGCGCCACCGCAGCCCTCCTCGCCGCCGGCCTTCCGAAAGCGCGAATCTTCGATTCACCCATGAAAACCCTCGACGTCGAAGGGAGCTTCAATGCCGCAAACATCACCATAACCAAACACCCGGACATCACCCTCTGGATCGTCGTGGGAGGGAACGACAATTCGGTGCTGGGGGCGATTCGGGCCCTGGAAGGACACAGGTTCCGCGCCGACAGCGCAATCGGCGTCGGGATCAACGGAACGGAAGCGGTTGCGGAGTTCCAGAAGAAAAACAAAACGGCATTCATCGCGACGATTCTGCTCAACGCCAGGCAGCACGGTTACGACACGGCCAAAAGCATGTTTCTCTGGATCCGGGACGGGAAAGAGCCCCCGAAAATCACCTGGACGGCGGGCACCGTCATGACCCGGAAGAACTACAAAAGCCTGATGGGCCTCAAGTAAAAGAACGGTCAGACATGAAAACGGCACAGGGCCGAGGGACGGAATCGCGATCTTTCGGCTCTGTCCTCTCCTCGAGATGCAAACTGCCATGAACTGTTTTCTGGAGTTCCAAAATATCACGAAAACCTTTCCCGGAGTGAAGGCCCTCGATAACGTTTCGCTCGGCGCCTCAAAAGGAGCCGTACACGGCCTGGTCGGAGAGAACGGCGCCGGCAAATCAACCCTGTTGAAGATATTGAGCGGCGCATACACCCCCTCGGAAGGAAAAATCGTCATCAATGGTGAGACAAAGCTCTTTTCAAAAACCCGCGACGCAATAGAAGCCGGGGTTGCCATCATTTACCAGGAACTGAACCTGGTCCCGGAAATGACGGTAGCGGAAAACATGCTCCTGGGAAAATGGCCCCGGCGAGGCGTCTTTTTGGACAGACAAGCCCTCCGGGAGCGAGCCCGGGTTCAGATCCGGGAGCTGATGGAGGACATCGATCCGGACACCAAAGTGAAAGACCTCCCCATCGGGCAGAGGCAGATGGTCGAGATCGGGAAAGCACTCCTTCATGACGCCTGGATCATCGCCTTTGACGAGCCGACCAGTTCGCTCTCCAGGAAGGAAACGGAACATCTTTTCCGCATCATCCGGGATCTCCGCGCACGTGGAAAAGCCATTCTCTATGTGTCGCACCGGATGGAAGAGATCTTCCTGCTGTGCGACGCCGTCACCGTTTTTCGCGACGGCCGGAAGATCGAGACGTTCGAGACAATGGAAGGGATCACGGACAACATCCTGATTCAGCGGATGGTGGGCCGCGAAATCACGGATATGTACGGTTATCGCCCGAGGGAGAAAGGCGCCCCGCTGTTTGAAGTGAATGACCTGCAGGGACCCGGAATCAGGGAAAAGTCTTCATTATCGGCTGCCCGGGGCGAAATTGTCGGGTTTTTCGGCTTGAGCGGATCGGGGCGCACGGAGCTGATGAAGAACATCTTCGGCGCCATCGAGAAGCGATGCGGTGAAATTATCGTCGACGGAAAACCCGTCGCGGTAAAAAACCCCTTTTCCGCGATCGATCACGGCCTGTGCCTCTGCCCCGAAGACAGGAAATACGAGGGAATCATTGCCGTCCGGTCCCTGAGTGAAAACATCAACATCAGTTCCCGGCGGCACTTTGTGAGACTCGGTTTCTTTCTGAATAAAAAATGCGAGCAGGAAGGGGCCGATCGATTCATCGAAAAACTGCACATCCGAACCCCGTCGAGAGATCAGTTCATCGGCAACCTGTCGGGAGGAAACCAGCAGAAAGCCATCCTGGCGCGGTGGCTCAGCGAAAAAGTCGACGTCTTTCTGCTGGACGAGCCGACCCGCGGCATCGACGTCGGATCGAAGTACGAGATTTACCAGATCATGTATGGACTGGCGGAAGAAGGGAAAACCGTCATTTTTGCATCCAGCAGCCTGCCGGAAGTGATGAGCGTCGCCGACCGGGTCGTGGTCATGTGCGGCGGCACCATCGTCGGTGAAGTGGACCGGAAAGACGTCAGCGAGGAGACCCTTCTTTCGATGGCATTACCCAAAGGATAATCGAGGTTATTCGCTTTATGAACAGAATCGTTGAACAACAGGCGGAATCAGCGGCGGCCGCATGGGATTTGAAGAAGTTGCGGATCAACCGGTTTCTGCAGAACATCTGGGCGAATTCCGGAATGGTGGTGGTCTATGTCGTCATGTTCATCGCGTGCTCGGTGTTCGTGCCTTACTTTTTCACGCTGCGCAACATGATCGGCCTGGCCCTTTCCATCACGACGATCGGCATGATCGCCTGCACCATGATGTTCATTCTCGCCTCCGGTGACCTGGATCTCTCCGTCGGCTCCATTGTTGCGTTTTCCGGCATCATCGCCGCCACGGTCATCAACCAGACCGGCGACGTCTATATCGGCGCCCTGGCGGGAGTGATCGGCGGGGGGGCCGTGGGCCTGCTGAACGGTACATTGATCGCCGTCTTCAACCTGAACCCCCTGATCTGCACCCTGGCGACCATGCAGATCGTCCGGGGCGGAGCCATGATCGTTTCCGACGGCATCGCAATCGGCATCACCATCCCGGAATTCTTTGCCCTGGGCAACGAGTCGGTTTTCGGGATTCCAAACCCCATCTGGATCACCATCCTGATTTTCATCGTGTTCGGAATCCTGCTGAACAGCACGTCCTACGGGAAGAACATCCTGGCCATCGGCGGCAACAAGGAAGCGTCCCGCCTGGCGGGAATCAACGTCTCCCTGATGAAAAACACGGCGTTCACCCTGCAGGGGTTCGTCTGCGGAATCGCCGGAGTCATCCTGTCGTCCCGCATGACGAGCGGACAGCCCAACGTCGGCCTGGGGCTGGAGCTGGACGTGATCGCGGCCTGCGTTCTAGGAGGCGTTTCCCTTCTGGGCGGCATCGCCACCATCGAAGGCCTTCTGGCAGGCGTCCTGATCATGGGAACGGTCCAGAACGTTCTCAATCTCTTGAACGTAGAGACCTTTTACCAATATGTCGTCCGGGGCGCCATCCTGATCATCGCCGTCCTTCTGGATCAGTTCAAGCAACGCAATCAGTCGGCGGTGATGCGGTGATGGAGCTTCAGGCCCACTCTCCCTGGAATCACCCATCCATGGCCGCCGGGGATCAACCCGGGCGAATTCGCGAGGCCTTCCGCCGCCACTTCGGCGAACCGTCCCTTGTGGTTCGCAGCCCCGGCCGCGTGAACCTCATCGGTGAGCATACGGACTATAACCTGGGCTTCGCGCTCCCCGGCGCTGTGGACCGGGCCATCTGGTTTGCCGTGAGCCCCCGCCGGGACCGCTTCTGCCGTTTCTGCAGCGTGGACCTGAATGACTCCCTGATCGTAAACCTGGACAAACTCTCCCGGTCCGAGACCCGATGGGCCAATTACCTGCTGGGAATCTACGCCCAGCTGGCCGCAGAAGGTAAAAATGCAGTCCCCGGAGTGGACTGCACCTTCGGGGGAGACATCCCCATCGCCAGTGGAATGTCCTCCTCCGCCGCCCTTGAATGCGGCCTTGCCTTCGCCCTCAACACCCTTTTCGGTTTGCGTATGGATCCCGTGGCCCTGGCCGGTCTCTGCCAGCGGGCGGAAAACCGATTTGTGGGCGTGGACTGCGGAATCATGGATCCGTTCGCCGCCCTGCTCGGCAGGAAGGATCACCTGATCCGCCTGGACTGCCGGACCCACGACTTCGAACATGTGCCATTCACGCGGCCGGACATACGGATTGTGCTCTGCGATTCGCAGGTACAGCGAAGCCTCTGGAACAGTGAGTACAACGTGCGCCATGCAGAGTGCGAGGTGGGTGTGACCGTGCTGGCCGAAGCATATCCGGAAGTATGGAGCCTCCGGGACGCCACTCCGGACATGGTGGAGGCAGTCCGTGATCACCTGGATCGCATGGATCATCTTTTATACCGCCGGTGCCGCTACGTCGTGGGGGAGAACCGTCGTGTACTCGAGGCCTGCGAGGCTTTGCAAAGGGACGACCTGAAAACCGTCGGGGCCCTCATGAACGCCACCCATGCAGGGCTGCGGGATGACTACGAGGTATCCTGCCCGGAACTCGACATCCTGGCAGAGGCAGCCATGGATGTGCCCGGCGTCCTGGGGAGCCGCATGATGGGCGGCGGTTTCGGCGGCTGCACGATCAACCTGGTGGAAGAAACCGCCCTGGACCGTTTCCGGGAGACCATGGCGGCCGTTTTTCGCGACCGCCTGGGAAAATCTCCCGTCATGCACATCTGCTGCATTGACGACGGCACAACGGAGGAAACCTGATGTTCTCTGACCGTTCCCATCGCCGATTCAACGTCCTGACCGGCGAATACGTCCTGGTGAGTCCCAATCGCAATCAGCGCCCCTGGCAGGGACTCCGGGAGCGAACTCCCGAGGCCGGCCGCCCGGCCTACGATCCGGATTGCTATCTCTGCCCCGGCAACTCCCGGGCGGGAGGCCTCATGAATCCGCCCTACGAAGGGACCTTCGCCTTCGACAACGACTTTGCGGCCCTTCTGCCCAGGCTGCACCGAAGGCCCGAACGGTACGAATACGGCCTGCTGTCGGCGGAGGCGGAAGGGGGAGTCTGCCGGGTCGTGTGTTTTTCCCCCCGCCACGATCTCAGCCTGCCGGAACTCGGCGTCGCGGAAATCGACTCCGTCATCGCCGCCTGGTCCGGGGAATCCACCGCCCTGGGCGCGCGGGAGTACATCCGTTACGTCCAGATCTTCGAGAACAAGGGCGAAATCATGGGTTGTTCCAATCCCCATCCCCACAGCCAGATCTGGGCCACGGAGCACATTCCCACGGAACCCGCCAAGGAGTTGTTCAGCCAGCAAGATTATTTTCAGACGCACGGCCGTCCCCTGCTGCTGGACGTGCTGATCCAGGAAAAGACCGCCGGCGTGCGCCTCGTGGCGGGAAACGAGCACTGGACGGCCCTGGTGCCCTTCTGGGCGCTTTGGCCCTTCGAGACGCTGCTCATCCCCCGCCGCTCCGTGTCTCGCCTGCCGGAACTGGAGGCGGCGGAACGGCTGGCCCTGGCGGATCTCCTCAAGCGCCTGACCACCCGCTACGACAACCTTTTCGAAATCAGCTTCCCCTACAGCATGGGTTTTCACCAGGCGCCTTTCGACGGCGAGGAACACCCCGAATGGGTGCTCCACCTTCATTTCTATCCACCTCTCATGAGGAGCGCCACGGTTCGGAAATTCATGGTGGGCTTTGAAATGCTCGGCATGCCCGGGCGCGACATGACGGCGGAGCAGGCTGCGGCCAGGCTTCGGGAATGCTCCGAGGTTCACTATAAGCAGCGGCAGGATTACACCGGGAGATCCGAATGCACATTCTCGTCACCGGCGGAGCCGGATTCATCGGGAGCCATGTCGTCGACCTGCTGATCCGGGGAGGGCACCGGGTCACCGTTCTGGACACTCTTGAGAAGGGCCACCGGATCGCAGTAAACCCCGAGGCGGCCTTCGTCCGGGGAGACTGCGGCGACGCAGCCCTTCTGTCACGGATCTTCGGCGAGGGGTGGGTGGATGCGGTGATGCATTTCGCGGCCTATATCGAGGCCGGCGAATCCATGGCCTTCCCGGAGAGATTTTTTGTCAACAACACGGCCCGGACCATGATCCTCCTGGAGGCGATGCTCCGGGCGGGGATCGGGAAATTCGTCTTCAGCTCCACCGCCGCCACCTATGGCGAGCCGCAATACATTCCCATCGATGAAGCCCATCCCCAACGGCCGACCAACGCCTACGGCCAGGCCAAGCTCATGGTGGAGCAGACCCTGGACTGGCTGAACCGTCACCGGGGGCTGAGCTATGCCGCCCTTCGCTACTTCAATGCCGCCGGCTGTTCCGACCGCCTTGGGGAAGACCATCACCCCGAGACCCACCTGATCCCTCTGGTGCTGGACACGGCCCTGGAAAAGCGTCCCCACATCAAGGTCTTCGGGACGGACTATCCGACTCCGGACGGAACCTGCATCCGGGACTACATCCATGTCGAGGATCTGGCCACCGCACACCTCCTGGCCCTGGAGACCCTGGAAAGCAGGCGCTCACTGCGCTACAACCTGGGCAACGGCCAGGGATATTCCGTCCGGCAGGTCATCGAGGCCGCCCGCCTCGTGACGGGCCACCCCGTCCCCGTTGTGGAGGAACCCCGCCGCCCGGGCGACCCCGCAATCCTCGTGGCCGGGAGCGAAAGAATCCGCAGGGAGCTGGGCTGGGAGCCGAAGCGCCCCGCCCTGGAGGACATCATCGAGAGCGCCTGGCTCTGGCGGCAGGCCCATCCGATGGGCTACGGGGATGCCTGATGTCTTCGGGGCGGTGGTCGCTTCCTTCACACCACTCGCGCATCGAGACACCCGAACGCAAACCCGTTGCGCAATCCGCCAAACGGTCCTATATCGTGATCCCTGACCTTCATGCCGCGTTTCGAAAAAGAGCGGCGACCCGTTTTCAGCCGCCCGCCGGACCTTCGGACAAAATAGACGGTGAATCCACCCAAGCCACCGGGAAACGAAAGGAGACATCATGAGCTACCGCATCCTGGCATCCAAGTTGGGCTACAGCTGCCCCGAATCCTCCTGGGAAGAAGCCATGAAGATGAAGATCGATCTCATCGGGGCCGACGCGGGCTCCATGGACCCGGGCCCCTATTACCTGGGGACGGGGAAATCCTACATGAAGCCGGCCTCCCTGAAGCGGGACTTCACCCTGCTCCTCCGGGCAGCCCTCCGGATGAACTGTCCGCTCCTCATCGGCAGCCTCGGCCTCGCCGGCGACGAGCCCCACCTGGCCTTCATGCTGGAGCTCATCCGGGAGATCTTCGAGGAGGAGAACGCGAGGGGCCTCCGGGTGGCCGTCGTGGACGGGCACGTGGACAACGGGCTGCTGATCGGCCGCATCGACGAGCTGCGGCCCCTGGGGTCCATGCCGGCGCTGGCCGAAGACGACGTCCGGAACAGCCGGCTGGTCGCCCAGATGGGCATCGCCCCGTACATCACCGCCCTCGACGCGGGGGCGCAGATCGTTCTCTGCGGACGCTCCTGCGACGTGTCCATCTTCGCCGCGGACCCTGTCCGGCGCGGGATCGACCCGGGCCTGGCCTTCCAGGCGGCCCACATCCTGGAATGTGGCGCCATCGCCTGCGATCCCGGCTCGGCCAGCGACTACCTGATCGCGGAGTTCCGGGATGACGGGAGCGTCGTCTTCATCCCCCCGAACCCCGAGCGGAAGGCCACGGTCTATTCCGTCGCCGCCCACGCGCTGTACGAGGAGAGCCACCCCTGCCTGCAGTATTACCCCGAGGGCGTCCTGGTCATGCAGCGGACGGAGTATTTCAACGACAGCGACCGGACCGCCGGGATCCGGAACGCCGCCTTCGCACACAGCCCGCTGACCGTGAAAATCGAGGGCAGCCGGGAAATCGGGAAGCGGCTGGTCTCTTTCCTGCCCCTGAAAGGAGAAGCCGCCCTCTCCAGCGATCCCTTTCTCGACCGCCACCTTGTCTACGGCCTCAACGCCGTGGAGCGAAGCCGCCTCCTCCCGGGAGAACAGGAGATCGGCATCCTGCTCAAGGTCAGCGGAACCGACAGGGATGGCGTCGAGGCGCTTTCCACGGTCCTGAAGGGCTTCATGCTGCACTTCGGGTATCCCGGCCGCATCACGACGGCGGGCAATCTGGCGTTCCCCATGTCGCCCAGCGAGGTTGTCTTCCGGGAAGCGGATGGCGCATGCACCGCCCTTGTTCTGGCCGGAACGAGGGAGCCGCGCTTCATCGAGCAGAGGGAAGACATTTTCCGGAAGATCCTGGCCCTCGCCCAGGAGGAGTACCCGGACATCTATGCCGGATGCACCGTCGATTTCATCATCGCCGGCCCGGAGCATCCGCTGCTGTTCCTGGAGACCGTTGCGGAGACCGCCGAAGAGGCCGCAAGGCGGCACGAAGAGGACCTGAAGCAGGCGGAGGCATACCTCGATCCGGGCCGTCCGTCCTTCCTCCGCCTGGAAGGAGCCGACAGCTATGCCTGGAGCGTCTTTCACCTCTGGAACAATGAGGAGGCGATCCGGGAGCACCTGTTCCCAATCCGTCTGTACGAAGCAAACGGCCGGGACTGGAGCCCGGTCCGGGAGATGCGGCCCGCGTACTCGCCGATCGGCCTCACGGACTATCCCGGCAGCCTGGACGACCGCAGCGTGGACGCCATCGAGCCGGTGGCGCATTCGGGAGAGCCCGTCGAATCCCGGCCGCTCCTCGACATGATCCAGGTCCTGCGCTCAAAGGATGCGGGGATCAACACGATCACCTACGACGTCTTTTTCAAATCGGAGGAAGAGTACCGGCAGGCCCTCCGGTCGAACGCCTTCACGAAGGGGGAGATCGCGAAAACGCTCGGCGTGCCGGAAGACCGCATCATGGGGACCTTCCGCGCCGACCCATGCTTCGCCGTCAAGATCTCCCGCTACCGGGACCGGATCTCCGGCACGCCCGGCAGCCCGGACGTCTTCGGCGCCCAGCAGCAGATGAAGATCGAGCGGATGCGCGTGCCGATCTACCGGTAGGTCTGCGGCTGCAGCATCCTTCGGCTCCTGCACCGATTCCGTTCATCATTCCGGGTCGATTCCCCCCTCGACAGCGGCGGGGCGCTCGTATATAAACGACGGGCGACCCATGACCCTGCAGCGGACTTCGCCAGTCTGCACGAGATGACGCCGGCGGCGGAGACGCAAAGCGTAGACGAACGCCGTCCCGTTTGAGGACACCCGATGACCCCGACACGCACCGAAAAAGACCTTCTCGGCGATCTGGAGATTCCGGCGGACGCATACTGGGGAATCCACACCCTCCGGGCGGTCCGCAACTTTCCCCTCTCCGGGAGGAGCGTCAACGCCGGGCTGATCCGGGCCTGCGCCCTGGTCAAGAAGGCCTGCTGCCTGGCCAATGCCGAACTGGGTTACCTGGATGCGGAGAGGGCCCGGGCCATCGAGCAGGCGTGCGACGAGGTCGCGGCGGGCGGGCTTGCCGGCCAGTTCCCCGTGGACGCCCTCCAGGGCGGGGCGGGGACGTCCACGAACATGAACGTCAACGAGGTCCTGGCCAACCGGGCCATCGAGATCCTGGGGGGCCGGAAGGGCGACTACGCCCTTGTCCACCCCCTGGAGCACGTCAATCTCCACCAGTCCACGAACGACACCTACCCCACGGCCGTGAAGGTTGCCGGGATCTTCGGCCTGCGGAGCCTGAGCCGGGCCGCGGCGGACCTCCAGGGGGCCTTCCAGGAGAAGGAAAAGGCCTTCGGCGCCATCGTAAAGGTCGGACGAACGGAGCTGCAGGAGGCGGTTCCCATGACGCTGGGGGCGGAGTTCGCCGCTTTCGCCGAGGCGCTTTCCCGGGACCGCTGGCGCACCTTCAAGGGGGAAGAGCGGCTACGGGTGGTCAATCTCGGCGGAACCGCCGTGGGCACGGGGCTCGCGGCCCCACGGGACTATATCTTCCTGGTCATCGAGAAGCTCCGCGAGACGACGGGACAGGGCCTCTCCCGGGGAGAGAACCTGACGGGCGAGACGGCCTTCGCGGACGCCTTCGTGGAGGTGTCGGGCGTCCTCAAGGCCCACGCGGCCAACCTCGTCAAGATCGCCGGAGACCTGCGCCTCCTGAACCTTCTCGGAGAGATCCGCCTGCCGGACCTCCAGGCGGGCTCGTCCATCATGCCGGGCAAGGTGAACCCCGTCCTGGCGGAGGCGGCGATCCAGGTCGGTCTCAAGGTCTTCGCCAACGACGCGATCGTCTCCGACGCCCTGAGCCGAGGCACCGGCCAGATCAGTGAATTCCTGCCCCTGGCGGCGGACGCCTTCCTGGAGTCGCTGGACCTCCTGGCGCGGGCCGATGCGCTCCTGGCGGAGCACGTCCGGGGCATTGAAGCGGATGAAGAGGCCTGCCGGAGGGCCTTCGACCGGAGCCCCATGCTGGTGACGGCCCTGGTGCCCCACCTGGGCTACGAGCGCGCCACGGAGCTGATCCGGGAATACCGTGAACTGGAGAGGCAGGGCCTTTCGGAGAGCCGGACGATGCGGGCCTTCCTGGAGGAAAAACTGGGAAAAGAGATGATCGACCGGGTCCTGTCGCCCTGGTCGCTCACCGCCCTGGGATACCGGAAAGAGAACTGACCATGGACGCCACCCCCAAGGGAAACCGCCTTCACGTGGCCCTTTTCGGCCGCACGAACGTGGGCAAGTCGAGCCTCCTCAACTACCTGCTGGGCCAGGAGGTGGCCATTACCTCCCCCGTGGCGGGAACGACGACGGACGTGGTGGAGAAGGCGGCGGAGCTTTTGCCCCTCGGCCCCGTCCTGTTCCTCGACACGGCGGGCCTGGACGACATCACGGAACTGTCGGCAAAGCGGCTGGAGAAGACCCGGCGGATCCTCGACCGGGCCGACGCGATCCTCCTCGTCACGGAAGCGGAGGCATGGACGGACTTCGAGGATAACCTGCTCGGGGAAGCGAAGGCCCACAAGATCCCCGTCATCCCGGTGGTGAACAAGACGGATCTCTGCGCACCGTCGGAGGCGTTCCTCGCCTCGCTCCGGGAGAAGGCCGGGCGGGTCCTGGCCGTCTCCAGCACGGACGGGGCGGGCCGGGAAGCGGCCCTGGAGGCGGTGAAGCGGCACCTCCTGGAGACGGCGCCGGATCACTTCCTGGAGCCGCCGCCCCTGGTGGGAGACCTCCTGCCCCCGGGCGGCCTGGCCGTGCTGGTGGTGCCCATCGACCTACAGGCCCCCAAGGGACGGCTGATCCTGCCGCAGGTCCAGACAATCCGCGACGCCCTGGACAGTGACGCCGCGGCCCTGATGGTGAAAGAGCGGGAGCTGGCGGCCATGCTGGCCCGTCTGTCCCGCCCGCCGGACCTGGTGGTGACGGACTCCCAGGCAATCCTCAAGGTCTCCGGCGACACGCCGGCATCAGTCCCCTTGACGACCTTCTCCATCCTCATGGCCCGCCAGAAAGGCGACCTGTCCACGGCCGCCGCCGGAGTGGCCGCCATCGAACGCCTCCGCCCGGGGGATCCGGTCCTCATCGCCGAGGCCTGCTCCCACCATCCTCTCCAGGACGACATCGGCCGGGTCAAGATCCCCCGCTGGCTCCGGCAGTATGTCGGCGGCGAGCTGGCGGTGGACGTCTCGGCGGGACGGGACTATCCGCAGGATCTTTCCAAATACCGGCTCGTCATCCACTGCGGCGCCTGCATGCTGAACCGCCGTGAGATGCTGAGCCGTCTCCACAAGGCCCACGAGGCCGGCGTCCCGATCACGAACTACGGCCTGGCCATCTCCTACACCCAGGGGGTCATCCGCCGGGTCCTGACGCCCTTCCCCTCGGCACTCCTGGCCTATGATCGGGCCGCCGCGGCCCCCTGAGACCGGGCTGCAGCGAAGAACCCCGCGATCACGGAATATCGAGGTTCGAGATGTATGCCATTTTCAACATAACCGTTGACATTCCCGCCGATCTGTGATGAATAGCCGGCGGCCGGTTGATCCGGCCGGTCCTGAGAGGAAGGACGCCGTCTGACCTCGAGGGGAGCACAACGAGCCATCGCGAGAGGTCTGCTCCCTTCAGGAGCTGACCTCTTTTTTTTGGCAACGAAAGGAAGCTTGCATGCACCGCCGCATCGGAACCATCACCATCATCATCACGAACCGGGCCGACCAGGCCAACCGGATCAACGCCATCCTGAGCGAGCACGGCGAGGCCGTCATCGGCAGGATGGGACTGCCCTACCCGCCCAAGGGCCTCCACATCATCTCCCTGATCGTTCATGCCACGACCGACGAGATCGGCTCCCTCACGGGAAAGCTGGGCGCCCTGGAGGGAGTGCAGGTGAAGTCGGCCCTGACCAAAGCATAGAAGGGAAAGACCAAATGATCACAGATTTCATCGACGACGGAAAGATCGAGCGACTGCTCACCGAATCGAAGAACCCGTCCCGTCAGCGGGTTGAGGAATTGATTGAAAAGGCGAAGAAGCTGCAAGGCCTGACGCCGGAGGAAACGGCCGTTCTCCTGCAGACGGAAGACCCGGAGCTCCTGGCAGAGATCGGGCGGACGGCCCGGCAGATCAAGCGGGACATCTACGGGAACCGCCTGGTTCTTTTCGCACCCCTCTACATCGCGAACTTCTGCAGCAACAACTGCCTCTACTGCGGATTCCGCAAGGACAACAAGGACCTCAAGCGCGTGGCCCTCTCCCTGGAGCAGATCGCAAGCGAAGTGAGCGTCCTGGAGCGGGAGGGGCACAAGCGGCTCCTGATGCTCTGCGGCGAGCACCCCGGCCGGTCCAGCCTGGACTACTTCGTTGAGGCCATCGAAACGGCCTATTCCGTGAAGACGGAGAAGGGCGGAGAGATCCGACGGATCAACGTGGAGATCGCCCCGCTGGAAGTCGAGGAGTTCCGGCGGCTCAAGGCGGCGAAGATCGGAACCTACGTCCTGTTTCAGGAAACCTACCATCACGGGACATATGGCAAGATGCACCCCAGCGGTCCCAAGAAGGACTATGTCCGGCGGCTGACGGCGATGCACCGGGCCCAGGAGGGCGGCATCGACGATGTGGGGATCGGGGCCCTCTTCGGTCTTTACGACTACAAGTTCGAGGTCCTGGGGCTCCTTTTCCACGCTCTGCAGCTCGAGCGGGACTGCGGCGTGGGCCCTCACACCATCTCGATTCCACGGCTGGAGCCGGCCCTCAACGCGCCGGCGGCCATCAAGCCGCCCCATCCGGTCTCCGACGAGGAGTTCAAGAAACTCGTAGCGGTGATCCGCATGGCCGTCCCCTACACGGGCATGATCCTCTCCACCCGCGAGACGGCGGCCCTCCGGAGCGAGGTTTTCGACCTGGGGATTTCCCAGATCAGCGCCGGTTCCCGGACAAATCCAGGGGGCTACCGGGAGGACACCAGCGAGGGATTCCGGGCGGCTCAGTTCAACCTGGGGGACACGCGGACCCTCGACGAGGTGATCCTCGACATCAGCACCCACGGGCATATTCCCAGCTTCTGCACCGCCTGCTACCGCCTCGGCCGGACGGGCGCGGATTTCATGGATCTGGCGAAACCGGGGCTGATCCAGAAGTTCTGCCGCACCAATGCCATCCTCACCTACAAGGAATACCTGGAGGACTATGCATCTCCGGAGGCGAAGGCCGTGGGCTATGCCCTGATCGACCGCCTCCTGGCGGAGACGAAAAGCGCCCGCCAGCGGGATAACCTGCAGAAGCGCCTGCGGAAGATCGAGGAAGGCCAGCGGGATCTCTATGTCTGAGACGCCGGACCGGATCGGCAGGCTGATCGACGCCGCCCACCGGGGGGAGGATCTCTCCCGGGAAGACCTGGCCTTTCTTCTGTCGCTCTCGGACGAAGCATCACTAGGGGCGCTCGAGACGGCGGCCAATTCGGCCCGGCGGGAATACGTGGGCGATGCCGTGCATCTCCGTGGAATCGTCGAGTTCTCCAACTTCTGCCGGCAGAACTGCCTCTACTGCGGCCTCCGCCGGGACAACCGGGACGTCGTGCGCTACCGGATGGACGAGGACGCCGTCCTCGCCGCCGTCCACGGGATCCGGGACAAGGGGATCGGCACGGTTGTCCTTCAGTCCGGCGAGGATCCCGCATACACCCGTGGCGACCTGTGCCGCATCGTCGGTCGGATCAAGGACGAGACGGGCCTGATCGTGACGCTCTCGGTGGGTGAGCGGCCCCGGGAGGACTACCGGGCCTTCCGCGAGGCCGGAGCGGACCGGTATCTCCTCAAGCACGAGACGGCCTCTCCGGACCTCTACCGGCGGCTTCGGCCAGGATGCACCCTGGAGGACCGCCTTCGATGCCTGAAGGACCTCCGGGACCTGGGTTACGAGGTCGGAACGGGGAACATGGTGGGCCTCCCCGGACAGACACCGGAGATCCTGGCGGAGGATCTTCTCCTGATGCGGTCCCTGGATGCGGACATGCTGGGGATCGGCCCTTTCATTCCCCACCCGGGGACACCCCTTGCCGACGAGCCGGGTGGCGACCTGGCAGGGACGCTCCGGGTCCTGGCCCTGGCCCGCCTCCTGACCCGGAATACCAACATCCCCGCTACGACGGCCCTGGGGACCCTTCATCCGGAAGGCCGGATCCGGGCGCTCCGGGCAGGGGCCAACGTCGTCATGCCCGATTTCACCCCCGAATCCCTGCGAGCCCGTTACGACATCTATCCCGGAAAGGCCGCCGTGCCGGACGGGGATGTTCTTCTGGCCCGCCTGCGGGAGGACCTGATCCTGCTGGGCCGGCAGATCGGTAAGGGACCGGGTGGACGCTCCGGACCGCGCTGAACGGTGCCGGACCACCCCTGCAGCACGGCGCGGGACCGCCCCGGAAGCGACAAATCCGTTGACGGTCCCCCCTGGAAGGGTATAACGTTCATCCACACAAAAAACTCACCATCGTGTTCACGCCGGCCCATATCCGCCGGCGTTTCATCCCAAGCAGGAGGAAACCATGCGCTCATTGATCGTCTTTTTTACGCTTTTGGGAATCCTGGCCTGCCCGATCGCCGCAACCGCCGGAAGCGTATCCCCCGCCGTCATGGATCGCTACCGTCAGGTTAAGGCATCGATCGAGGAAATGCGGCAGACCAAGGCAGGCGTCTATGCCCGGGAGGTCCTGGAATCGACCCAGCAGACCCTGGCAAAAGCCAAGGAGGCCGCCGACAGCGGGAACGAAGGAACCGTGAAGACGGCGCTGGACATGGCCGTTCTCCAGATGGATCTGGCCAAAGCGCGGACCGAGGAACGGGAAGCAGCGGAAAAAACCGCCGTGACCCGGGCCAGACTGGACAAGCTGCAGAAGCGGCTTGACGATATCCTGGCCGGGAAAGGAGAAAAGCCATGAAACGGATTCTGTTCTCCCTCCTGCTTTCCGTCCTGTGTGTCGCCCTGGCCGCCCCGGTCCTGGCCGACGAAAGAGAGCAGGCCCAGTTCGCCATTCAGAAGGCCCGAACGGTCGTCGAAAAAACAACGGCCAAAAGCGATGAGGCAAAAGTCACGGTGGCCGAGCTTCAAAAAGCCCGGACATATCTGGGAAACGCTCAGGTGGCCTTGGACAAGAACACATCCTGGCGGGGCAAGCTGAATCCGGCGGTCCTCCCGGATATCCGCTACTGGGCGGAGATGGCGGAGATCGCCGCCTCGACCGGCATGGCGCGGCTGGAAAAGATCTCTCATGAGCGGGAGAACGTGCGGCTGGAAAAGGCTATTCCGGAGATCGAGGCAAAGATTAAGGTCTTTGCAGACAAGGAAGAAGAGATCCGCCGGCTTCGTGACCAGGCGGGAAAACCCCCGAGCGAGATGAAGAGCCTGTCGGGAGAACTGGCCTCATTGCGGACGGCCCGGACTGGACTGGAAAAAGACATTGCCCAGCTCAAGGCGGAGCGCGAGGGCCTCAAAAAGCAGGTCAACTCCCTGACCCGAACCGTCGAGTTTCAGCGCTCCCTGGAGAAGCTGGCCTATCTGTCCCGCCCGTCAAATAAGGGGACTACGCTCGTGATCCCCAGGGATGACCTGATTCGCACCGCGGCCAAGGGATCCTCCTCTCTCGCCCCGCAGGCGGCGCTTCACATTCAGCGCATCGCGGACCTCGTGAAGGCCTACCCGGGAACGCGGTTGGCCGTCGCGGTCCACGGTTCCGGGAAACCGGTGCGGGCGGAGGATCAGAGAGCCACGAACGCCATGGCCCAGATGATCAGGAAGGCCTTCCTGATTGCCGGTGTCGCGGACTCGGCTGTCGAGGCCTCCGGAGCGGGCACATCGGAGCCCCTGTTTGCGAAGGGCGCGGGAGATGCGAACCGGCGAGTGGAAATCCGCCTGATCCCCGCGTCGCCCACCAAATAATGCGCCCCGGATTACCCGAAACAAGCCCGGTAATTGATGACGAGGAAAGCATTCATGGCACATTCGAAGACAACCCTTCTACTGATCGTTGTGATCCTCTGCGGGGTTCTTGGAGCCGGTTCCGCCTTCGCTGCCTTCACCCTGGAAGACGAGCGGAAAGTGGGGCGGGAATTCTACGAAAAGATTGAAAAGAGCAATGCCCTGGTCAAGGAAAAGCGGGTTCAGGTCTACATCACGGAACTGGGCAACAGCATCCTTTCCCACAGCAACAAGGCTCCCTTCGATTTTCGCTTTTCCGTCTACAAAGATTCCGCCATCAATGCCTTTGCCACGCCCGGCGGATACGTCTACGTCTCCCGGGGACTCATCGCCCTGGCGGAGGATGAGGCCCAGTTGGCCAGCGTCATGGCCCATGAAATCGCACATGTGAACGCCCGTCACATTGCCCGGATCATCGAGAAATCCACGAAAGTGAATGTGGCAGCCCTGGCGGCCATTCTTGCCGGGGCGTTCCTGGGCGGAGGAAGCGACCTGGCTGTCGGGGCCATGGCCTTTTCCCTCGCCGCCGCCACAACGCTCAACCTGCAGTACAGCCGGGAGCACGAGGAAGAAGCGGACCGCCTTGGCCTTTCCTACCTTATTTCTACAGGATACGATGGCCAGGGCTCAGTCGAAATGCTGCGCATGATGCGGCGATACGAATACTACTCGAGCACCGTCCCCTCGTATTTCAAGACCCACCCGGGAACGGACGACCGGATCCGCTACCTCGACGGCATGCTTCAGACGGTTTACCGGAAGCAGCAGGGTAAGGACAACCTCTCGAAGCGGTTCGACAGAATCAGGATTGAAATGGCCCTGTCCAGACCGGATGCGCAGACGAATTACGCCTATTTCCGGGACCGGGTCCGGAAGAATCCGGCTTCCCTGGACGACCGGCTCGGCCTGGCGGTCTCCCTGGATAGAACCGGCCGCGTCGCCGAGGCCATGGAGATCTTTCACAAGCTCCTGCAGGAAGCCCCGAACGACGAGGACATCCTGAGAGAAACCGGAATCGTCTATGTAAAGGCCGGGCGGACACAGGAGGCTATCGAACCGCTGCGGAAGGCCCTGCAGCTGGACCTGGATGACAGAGAGACCCTGCTCTACCTGGGAAGGGCCTACGGGACGATGGAAAATTATGAAGCCGCCGTAGACCTGTACCGGCGGCTGGAAAACGATCCGCCCCAAGAGGCGGACATCCTCTACAACATGGCCATGGCCTACGGGAGAACAGGCCGCACCGGGGATTACCACTATTTTTACGGCCTGTTCCTGAAGAAGCAAAACCGGAAGGACAACGCCCTCTACCACCTCGAAGAGGCCAAGAAGCTCCTCGGGCGGGACCCGGAAAAATCCCGCCGGATACAGAAGGCGATCGATTCCCTCAAGAAGGGTCAGGATGCCCCGGACTCGCCGCCCTCCAACTCCGCCAAGAGATGAGGAGCCTCCCGGCGGATATAATCCGTGTAAATTTTCTCCCGCACGAACAGATCGAAGATGTCCCCATCGATGTGCCGGTCCTTCACCATGAACCCGACGATTTTGAGGGCTTCCTGCAGGGTTTTCCCCTTCGTGTAAGGACGGTCCCGCGCTGTTAGGGCTTCGAAGACATCTGCCAGTGCCAGGATGCGGGCCTGGATGGGAATGTCGTTCTCCTTGAGGCCCAGCGGGTAGCCGGTGCCGTCGAGGCGCTCATGGTGAGCCGCGGCGTATTCCGGCACGTGCTTGAGCTTCTTCGGAAACGGAAGCTGGGAGAGCATCTTGAAGGTCACCACCGTGTGGTTGTTGATGATCTCCCGCTCCTCATCGTTCAGAGTCCCCCGGCGGATGCTGAGATTGGCGCACTCATCCTCCGTCAGGACCGGCTGTTCCTCGCCGTGGAAACAATACGTCGTTTCCTTCAATTCCTTCAGCCGCTTCACCTTGTCGTCCGGCAGGAATTCGCCGCCCAGATTTGTGGTCTCAAGGAATTTCAGGTCTTCGTCAAGCCTCCGGGTAAAGTCGTCTTCATAGTCCCCGTCGGACGGGCTCTCCTTTGCACGGTCACTGCCCAACTGCTGCCGGAGAACGTCGATGATGTGGTTCTTCTTGATGATCTCGACGCGGGCCTTCAGGAGATCGATCCGGTCGCAGATCGTCTGCAGCTTCGTGGCCTTGTCCACGACGTGCTCCGGCGTCGTGATCTTGCCCACATCGTGAAGCCAGGCCGCGAGCCGGAGTTCCCGCAACTCGTCGGCGGTGAGGTTGTAATCGCCGTAAGGCGGTTCCGTCGCTGCGTTGATCCGCTCGGCGATGTCCATGGTCAGCTCGGCGACGCGCCGGATGTGGCCGCCCGTATAGGGTGATTTTTCGTCGATGGCGCTGCCGATGGTCCGGATGAAGGATTCGAGGAGTTCTTCCAGGTCGCCGATGAGGCGGTTGTTGGTGAGCGCCACGGCGGCCTGGGAGGCCAGGGATTCCGTCATCTCCTGGCTCTCCTTGCTGAACGGGATCATTTCGCCCGTCTCGGGGTCCCGGGGGTTGAGGAGCTGCAGAACGCCGATGATATCGTTCTCATGGTTCCGCATGGGAAGGACAAGCATGGACTTGGATCGGTACCCCGTCCGCTCGTCGAATTTTTTCGTCCCCTCGAAATTGAACCCCTCGGCATGGTAGACGTCCGGTATGTTCACCGCCTGGCCCGTCAGAGCGACGAATGCGGAGACGTTCGAGAAATTCTCCGTTCCGTCGGGGCAGCGGAGCGGAACGGCGGGCCAGGTGATCTTGTCCCCGGTTCCGCCCATGCGGACATCCAGCGTTCCGTTCTGGACGATGGCGAATTGGAGTTCCGTCTCGTCGTCGGACATGATGTAGAGCGTCCCGCCGTCGGCGTTGGTGAACTCCCGGGCCTCGTCGATGATCATCTCCAGAAGTTTCCCCAGGTTCCGCTCCGCCGAGAGGGCCGAGCCGATCTGGGTAAGACGGCGGATCAGGCCGAGCTGGGCCTCGGTGAAATCCTGGACCTCCGCAACGAGATGGTTCAGCAGACGGTTCACCTGGGGATAGGCGGTGAACTGGATATCAAGTTTCCGCTCGCTTGTCTCGTTCATGGGAAAACCTCAACGGGCATTGTCGGCGCCACCGGCCGACTCGGTGGGGCGGAACCGGAACTCAACGGATCCGGACCTGGGATACATGCTGCCTCATGATCTCCGCGCATTTCTCCAGGTCCGGTGGTTCAGCTCCGGGAGGAGGAACGGCGGAATCAAGCTGCTTCGTTCGTGCGTACCTCTGTAACACAAAACGGGGGGCGTTCTCCACGAGTTTCCCGATCTCCCGGAAATCCCGTTCCGCCAGAAGGGAGGGGACTACCGTTGTCCGGAACTCGCAGGGAAGACCGGAGGCCACGATGAGGGCGATGCTTTCCCGGATCTCCCGGCCGCTGTTTCCGACGCCCGTCAGGGTATCATATTTTTTCAGGGGACCCTTGATGTCCATGGCCAGATAATCGACGAGTCGCCGCTCGACCAGCTCCTTCAGGACATCCGGCCGGGAGCCGTTGGAGTCGATCTTCACCAGGAACTCCATCTTTTTCAGCCGACCGGCAAACGCCGCCAGGTCCGGCTGGAGCGTCGGCTCGCCGCCGGTGATGGAAACGCCGTCCAGCTTGCCCCGCCGTTTTTCCAGGAAGGCAAGGATCTCCGCCTCGTCCAGGAGTGGTTCAAACCGTCCGGGATCGACCAGCTCCGGGTTGTGGCAGAAGGGGCAGCGGAAGTTGCACCCCTGGGTGAAGACCACGGCGCAGACCCGCCCGGGATAATCGATCAGGGAAACCTTCTGAAAACCGCCGATTTTCATTTTGAGAGCGCTACATCCCGCATTCACCGGTTCAGAACCCGTATTCCCTTCTCAGCTCGAATTCCGCCTGCTTTCCCTTGTTCCACTGCTGGACCGGCCGCAGGTATCCCACCACCCGCGAATAGATCTCGCAGGGCGACTGGCACTCCGGGCATTCTTCCTGTTCCCCCTTCAGGTATCCGTGGGATGGGCAGATGCTGAAGGTGGGTGTAAAGGTCATGTACGGAAGGTGATAACGGGTGCAGACCTTCCGGACAAGGCTTTTGACCGCCTCCGGATCGTCGACGCGCTCGCCGGCAAACGTATGGAAGACAGTGCCCCCGGTATACTTCGACTGGATCTCGTCCTGCAGGTCCAGGGCCTCGAAGATGTCGTCGGTGTAATTCACCGGCAGCTGGGTCGAATTTGTGTAGAAGGGCTCCGCCTTCTCGTCCCGGACGTGGTGCTCGTTGGCGCAGAGGATCTCGGGATATTTTCCCTTGTCGATCTTGGCCAACCGGTAACTGGTCCCCTCGGCAGGGGTCGATTCCAGGTTGTAGTTGTTTCCCGTCTGGCGCTGGAAGTGAACCAGCCGGTCCCGCATGAAGTCGAGAACCTTCTTCGTGAACCGCTGGCCCTCGGGGCTGCCCAGGTTCTCTCCCAGCAGATTCTGGCACGCCTCGTTCATCCCCACCAGTCCGATGGTGGAAAAGTGGTTCTTCCAGTATTCGCCGAAACGCTCCTTGATCTTCCGCAGGTAGTGCCTCGTGTAGGGGTACAGGTTTCCATCGGTAAACTTCTCCAGGACCTTGCGCTTCGTCTCCAGGCTCTCCCGGGCGACGCTCATCAGCCGCTCCAGGTGCTGGAGGTACTCGTCCTCCGACTTGGACAGGTAGCCGATCCGGGGCATGTTGATGGTGATGACGCCGATGGAGCCCGTCAGGGGGTTGGAGCCGAACAGCCCGCCACCCCGCTTTTCCAGCTCGCGGTTGTCGATGCGGAGCCGGCAGCACATGCTCCGGGCATCCTCCGGATTCATGTCGGAGTTGATGAAATTGGAGAAGTAGGGAACGCCGTACTTGGCCGTCATCTCCCAGAGGCTGGCGAGGTTCGGGTCTTCCCAGTTGAAATTCTTGGTGACGTTGTAGGTCGGGATGGGAAACGTGAATACCCTTCCCTTCGCGTCCCCTTCCGCCATCACCTCGAGGAAGGCGCGGTTGAAGAGATTCATTTCCTTCTGAAACTCCCCGTAAACCTCTTTCTGGGGCTGGCCGCCGATGATGACGGACTGCTCCGCGTAATACCGGGGCACCGTCACGTCGAGGGTGACGTTCGTGAAGGGCGTCTGGAAGCCGACCCGGGTCGGAACGTTGATGTTGAAGATGAATTCCTGGAGGGCCTGCTTGATCTCGATGTATTCGAGACCATCGTAGCGGATGAAGGGTGCCAGCAGGGTGTCGAAATTGGAAAAAGCCTGGGCGCCCGCCGCCTCGCCCTGGAGGGTATAGAAAAAGTTGACGATCTGTCCCAAGGCGCTCCGGAGATGCTTGGCGGGCCTGCTCTCCACTTTCCCGGAGACGCCGCGGAAACCTTCCAGAAGCAGGTCGTAGAGGTCCCAGCCGACGCAGTAGACCGACAGGAGGGAGAGGTCGTGGATGTGAAAATCCCCGTCCGAGTGGGCCTTGCGGATCTCCGGGGAATAGATCTCGTTCAGCCAGTAGACCTTGCTCACCTCCGAGGATATGTAGTTGTTGAGCCCCTGGAGGGAATAGTCCATGTTGCTGTTTTCGTTTATCTTCCAGTCCTTCTTTTTCAGGTACTGGTCAACCAGGTCCACCTCCATCTTCTGGGCGATTTCCCGCAACCGGGCGTGCTGCTCCCGGTAGATGATGTAGGCCTTGGCGGTTTTGCGATAGGAGGAATCGAGGAGCACTTCCTCAACGATGTCCTGGGCATCCTCCACGGTCATGATGTTGCCGTTGTAGAGTTTTTCCGCCAGGTTGAGGACCCGGATGGTGAGCTTGCGGGCGGCCTTCTCGTCGAATTCCCCCGTCGCCTCCCCGGCCCTGGCGATGGCGTTCGTAATCTTCTCGGCGTTGAACTTGACGAGCCGCCCGTCCCGTTTCCTGATCTTTCCACGCATGGAAATTCCCTCCGCTTTCTTGTATGAACCGATTATTAAGACGACGATGAATTACCCAACATATTGGGGTAGAGGCTCTCTTTTACCACTACATATTGGTGCAATCAAGGGGAAAATGGGAGATCTGGAAGGAGCGATCCCCCCTCCCGGGCAACGAAAGGGGGTTCTTTTAAAAGGAAGTCGGGGGGTTGTTGTATCCGGGAGCGACGGAGAAAGCCGCTCCCGGATTTTTTCAGCGGTAGGCGCGCCGGACCTCGGCGAAACCGTCCAAGGCTCCCAGGATGGTCCGGTCGTCGACGCAGTAGGCGATGCGAAAATGCCCGGGACCACCGAATCCGCTTCCCGGAACCGTCAGGATCCTCTTCTCCTGCAGGGCCCGGACGAAGGCCACGTCATCCTCGATGGGGCTGCGCGGAAAGAGATAGAAGGCACCCTCCGGCTTCGTTACGTCGTAGCCGGCATTGACGAGCCCCTCATACAGGAGATCCCGCTTTCTCTGGTAGATTCCCGCGTCCACCTGGACTCCCTGGAGACGGCTGATCACCCGCTGCATCAGGGCCGGCGCGTTGACGAAACCGAGGATGCGGTTGCACAGGACCAGGGCTCCCAGGAGATCCTCCATCGGCTCGGCGGAGGGGTTGACGGCGATGTAGCCGATCCGTTCCCCCGGCAGGGACAGGTTCTTCGAGTAGGAAGAAGCCACGAGACTGTTTCCGTAGGCCGCAAGAATGCTGGGAACCTTTACGCCGTCGTACACGAGTTCCCGATAGGGCTCGTCGGATACCAGGTAGATCGGCCTCCCCAGGTCCCGGCTTTTCTCCGCCAGGATTTTCGCGAGCGCCCCGATGGAGGCGTCGTCGTAAACGCGGCCGGTCGGGTTGTTGGGCGAATTGATGAGGACGACTTTCGTCTTGTCCGAGATGGCCCCGGACAGGGCTTCCAGGTCGAGGGAAAAGTCCGGCTTCGTCGGAACGAGTTTCAGGACTCCGCCGGCATTGTCCGCGTAAAAGCGATACTCCACGAAGAAGGGGGTCGGGACGACAACCTCGTCCCCCGGATCCAGGAGCGACTTCAGGATAACGTTGAGTGCACCGCCGGCCCCGCAGGTCATGACGAGGTGATCCGCCGTCAGGGCGACGCCGTGAATCCCGGAGAGATGGTCCGCCACGGCCCGGCGGGTATCCGGGTAGCCGGCGTTGGGCATGTAGCCGTGCATCCCCTCGATTTCCACGGCCGCCAGCCTCCGCAGTTCTTCCTTGAAGACCGCCGGGGGGTCCACGTTCGGGTTCCCGAGGCTGAAGTCGAAGACGTTTTCGGCGCCATGGATCTGCCTGAGGCGGACACCCTCCTCGAACATCCTGCGGATCCAGGAAGACTGGGAAATGAAGGATTGGATCTTCCGGGAAATGGCCATGAAACGCCTCCTGGCGGGTGTTTGCCCGGCTTGTCGGCCCGACGCCGGGCGGCGCCGGGAGCTTTGTACCACAGGGGCCGGGCGGCGTCAACGCGGGGGTGCCGCATTGCAGGGAACCGCCTCAACAGAAGCGTGATGGAACACGTCGCCGTGACTCGGAATTCTTGACATTTCGCGGTCCCTGCCCTACATTGCCACCATCTCCCGGCGTTCGGATCCGTTGTAATCGATCCCGGCGGACGGGGGAAATCCGAAGGAAAACCAGAAACACCATGCCCATCTACGAATACGAATGCAAAAAATGCAAAGATCGCTTTGAACTCCTGGTCCGGTCGAGCGACAGGGACTCGGACCTCGCCTGCCCGTCCTGCCGGTCGAAGAAAATCCACAAGCTGATGTCGGCCTTCGCCGGTGGAAAATCGGGGTGCTCTTCCTGCGCCGCAACCTCCTGCAGTCCCGGCTGAGGCCACTGAGCCGATGCGGCGGTCCGCCGCATTTTCACGTTGCCAAGTTGACCCGGATTGGTTATAAGGCTCGCGCACCGCAGAGTCCCTCCGGAGAAGCCCAACCGAAAAAAAACCGACGCCGCGAGTCGGAGCCGGCGGCGTTCCGGGGTCTCATAAAGACGAAAGGAGTTCACGCATGAACATTCTTATTTTCGGACCCAACGGCAGCGGCAAGGGCACCCAGGGCGCCATCGTCCAGAAGAAGTTTGGCGTGCCCCACATCGAGACAGGCGTCATCTTCCGCCAGAACATCAAGGGGGGAACGGAGTTGGGCATGAAGGCGAAGGCCTTCATCGACAAGGGCGAACTGGTCCCCGACGAGATCACCGTTCCCATGATCCTGAGCCGGCTGCAGGAAGACGACTGCAAGAAGGGCTGGCTGCTGGACGGCTTCCCGAGAAACCTGGCCCAGGCAGAGGCCCTCTGGAAGGCCCTGCAGGCGGCGGGCATGAAGCTCGACTTCGTCATCGAGATCCTCCTGGACCGGAAGATCGCCAAACAGCGCATCATGGGCCGGAGGCTCTGCGCCAATGACAACAACCATCCCAACAACATCTTCATCGACGCGATCAAGCCGGCGGAAAAAGACGGCAAGCCGGTGTGCCGGGTCTGCGGCTGCGAGACCCTGACGGCCCGGGCCGATGACCAGGACGAGGACGCCATCGACAAGCGTCACGGCATCTACTACGACACGAAGACCGGCTCCCTGGCGGCGGTGAACTATTTCAAGGAGCGCGTCAAGGTCATCGAAGTGGATGGAACGGCCGGCGTCAAGGAAGTCTCCGAAGACCTGCTCAAAAAGCTGAGCTGATTCGCACACGGCCCGACGGGCCGCCTCGATGCGCAACACCCGAACGTGCAGAAACAGCGGCCCTCCTGGTTCCCGGGGGGGCCGTTTCTTTTCTTGCCCGCACGATGGTTTTGTGGTGAAAAGAACGGAAATCCCTTGAGGGAAATGCCGCAGGTTCCGGGAGGATCCATGAAACGCTTGCTCATCGCCGGTTTCATCGCCATGTTGCCCCTGCTTCTGCAGGCATGCATTCAGGATGACATCCGGATCTCCGTTCTTCCCGACGGAACCGGAACCATCGAGGAAAAGCTCCTCATCTCCAATACCGTCAAGGAATTCATGGAGAGCATGACCAATGCGGCAGAGAAGGAGGGCCAGGAGGAGACGCCCGACGCTACCCCGAAAAAGGACGGCCGGAAGGGGACAAAGCCCGAGAAGCCGGACGAGATCGCCAAGATGATAAAGGAGGCCAGGGAGAAATCGCCCCAGTTCGGCACCGGTGTCCGGTTCGTTTCGGTCGTACCGGAGAAGACGGAGTCCGCCGCGGGCTACCGCGCCGTTTACGCCTTCGACGATGTCCGCCAGATCCGGATCGGCAAGGAAAAGAAACACGAAGACACCGCCCCGAAAGGCAAACCGGCAGAAAAAGCGAAGAGAGATGACGCCATCCGTTTTGAGTTCGCCAAGGCGGCTGCCGGCTCCCCGGCCCTGCTGACTGTCCGCCTGCCCGAGGAAACAAAGGACCTGAGCAAGGAGAAAACATCCCCCGACGCCGCGAAAAAAGAGACTGCCGCCCAGGAACCCATGGATCCCAAAACAGTCGAGATGATGCAGACCCTCTTTAAGGGCATGCGGATGAGCGTCTCCGTCAGGATCGAAGGTTCCATCATCGAGACCAACGCCACCTGGCGGCAGGGTACGGAGATCACTCTCATGGACTTCGATTTCGAAAAGATCCTGGGAAACAAGGACCTGATGCAGAAGATGACCGCCGGGAAACCCGAGTCCTTCGCGGACATGAAGGCACTGTTCCACAAGGTCGAGGGGCTGAAGTTTGAACTGCAGAATCCCATGACGGTGCGTTTTCAGAAGGCGCCCTGATCCCGGAGACCATCCGCGCCGGGCGGACGGGATTCCGTCCCGGGATACTCTGAAGTGCGACCGGCGGGAGGCGTGTCGCGTCCCGAACCGGGATGGTCGGCGGCCGGCCGTGATTTCGCCCGGCCGCATCCACCCACTTACACACCGCTCCATTGCCCTGCCCGGGAGCGGTCACCTCATTCCGCCGCTCCGGTTTGATTCCCTGTCTCTCCCCCTCTGTGGCTGCGGGTATCGGAGACGTTCCCGAACGGGTCGATATTGAAAAGGACGGTCTTGTCGCATTCCCGGATCGGAAGACGTCCGGACCTCCCGGACGCATTGACAAAACCCCGCGGGTCTAGTAAGGAAGGGCGCCTCGAAGGGAGTTTATGGAAACCATACGCAATTTCAGCATCATCGCCCATATCGACCACGGCAAGTCCACTCTTGCGGACCGTCTGATCCAGCATACCGGCGTCTGCGACGACCGGAACTTTCAGGATCAGATCCTCGACAACATGGATATTGAGCGGGAACGGGGAATCACGATCAAGAGCCAGGCCATCACCCTGCCCTACCGGGCGAAAGACGGCCGGGACTATGTGCTCAACCTGATCGACACGCCGGGGCACGTGGACTTCTCCTACGAAGTCTCCCGTTCTCTGGCTTCCTGCGAGGGGGTGCTCCTCCTGATCGACGCGGCCCAGGGGGTCCAGGCCCAGACCCTGGCCAACCTGTACCTGGCGCTGGAGCACAACCTGGAGATCATTCCGGTCATCAACAAGATCGACCTGCCCGCGGCCGACGTAGAGCGCGTCCTGGAACAGATCGATGCCGAGCTGGGACTGGATCCCGACCATGCGCTGCGCTGTTCCGCCAAGGAGGGCATCGGCATCGAGGCGATTCTCGAGGCCGTCGTGGAGCGGATCCCGCCACCCGGAGGAAATCCCGAGGCCCCCCTTGCGGCCCTGATCTTCGACGCCAAGTACGACCCCTTCCGGGGCACCGTCATCAACTGCCGGGTTTTCGACGGCGCGGTGAAAAGCGGTGACACAATCCGATTCATGTACAACGGGACAACCTACCGGGTGGAAGAAGTCGGGCGCTTTCTGCTGAACCGGGAAAAGCGATCCGTCCTCTCGGCGGGCGAGGTAGGCTACATCATCGCCGGCGTGAAAACCGTCGCCGACGTCCGGACGGGCGATACGATCACCCTGGACGCTCGCCCCTGCGACGGCCCGCTTCCCGGTTTCAAGGAGGTCAAGCCCGTCGTCTTCGCCTCCATCTATCCCATCGCCTCGGACGACTACGAGGACCTGGCCGTCGCACTGGAGAAATACCGGCTCAACGACGCCTCGTTCGTCTACGAGAAAGACTCCTCCGTCGCCCTGGGGCAGGGATTTCGATGCGGATTCCTGGGGCTTCTCCACCTGGACGTCGTCCAGGAGCGCCTGGAGCGGGAATACGACCTCTCCATCATCCTTTCGGTCCCCTCAGTGCGCTACCGGTTCACCCTGAGGGATGGGACGGTCGTCGACGTGGACAACCCGTCCCACTATCCGGATCCCGTCTCCATCGCCGGCTCCGAAGAGCCGTACATCCGGGCCATGATGATGCTCCCGGAACGCTATCTGGGCGCCGTCATGAAGCTCTGCATGGAAAAGCGGGCCGTGAATTCGAGCCTGAACTACCCCACCCCGGGACGGGCCGAACTTACGTACGAAATGCCCCTGGCGGAGGTCATTTATGATTTCTACGACCGCTTCAAGTCGGTCACCCAGGGATACGGCTCCTTCGATTACGACCTGATCGACTATCGGGAGAGCAACCTGGCCCTCCTCGACATCCTGGTGAACGGGGAAAAAGTCGATGCCCTCTCCCAGATCGTCCACCGGGACAAGGCCCGTAGTCGGGGCGTCCAGGCCTGCGACCGGCTGAAGGACGAGATCCCCCGGCAGATGTTCAAGATCGCCATCCAGGGGGCCATCGGCGGCGAGATCGTCTCCCGTAGCACCATCTCTGCCTTCCGGAAGGACGTCACGGCCAAATGCTATGGCGGCGACATCTCACGGAAGCGGAAGCTCCTGGAGAAGCAGAAAAAAGGCAAGAAGCGCATGAAGATGGTGGGAAACGTCAGCATTCCCCAGAGCGCCTTCCTGGCGGTCCTGAAGTCCGACACGGACTGAAGGCGATGCCGGCGGGCCTTTATATTCATGTCCCCTTCTGCCGCTCCAAGTGCGCCTACTGCAGTTTCTACTCCCTCCAGCGGGCGGAGCAGGAAATCCCCCGGTTCCTGGAGGCCCTGCGCCGCGAGATGGCCTTTCACCGGCGCACCTTCCGGTCCTTCGACACAGTCTATTTCGGGGGCGGAACGCCGTCCCTGCTGACCCCCGGACAGATCGGGCGGATCCTCGAAGACATCCGGGATTCCTTCCGTATCGCCGCCAACGCCGAGATCACGGTGGAGATGAATCCTGCCGACTGGACAGCCTCGGACCTGCGGAAACTCCACGGGATCGGAGTAAACCGGCTCAACATCGGCATCCAGTCCCTGGACGATGGAATCCTTTCCTTCCTGGGGCGGCGGCATTCGGCGGAGCAGGCCCTGCGGGCCGTCCGGGAGGCCTCGCAGGCCGGTTTCGGGAACCTCGGAATCGACCTGATATACGGCATTCCCGGCCAATCCCAGGAGGCCTGGATGGAGACGCTCTCCATTTCCACCGTGCTCCCGGTCGTTCACCTGTCCTGTTACGAACTGACAATCGAACCCGACACGCCCCTCGCCCGGCTCTATGGAAGTACGTTACCGGAACCGCCGGGGGACTCCCGGTCCGCGGATTTCTTTTTCGCCACATCCCGATACCTGGCGGGAGTTGGGTATCTCCATTATGAGGTCTCGAATTTCGCCCGGGGACCTCTGTATGTCAGTCGCCACAACTCGAAATACTGGCGCCGCGTCCCCTATCTCGGTCTTGGTCCGTCGGCCCATTCCTTCCGAGGGATCCGGCGCTGGTGGAACGTCCGCTCCCTGCCGGATTACCTGGCGGCAGTCGAGTCGGGGCGCTCCCCTGTCGCCGCCTCGGAGGCCCTGTCCCGGGAGCAGATGGCCCTGGAGGACCGATTCCTGGCCCTGCGGACTGCCCGGGGGCTACACTTGGAGAGCTACCGGCGGAAATACGGAACGGATCTGAAGGGGGAGAACGGCCCCCTCCTCCGGAAACTGGCGGAAGAGGGCCTCGTCGAGATGTCGCGGGGATTCCTCCGGCCCACCCGGGCGGGATTGGCCGTAGCGGACCGGCTGGCTTTGTTCTAGGGCAGGCAGCGCGAAGTTCCTGCAGCACTTCCCTCTTCAGCCTTGACCAAGCGTTTCCATCACCATCTTCTTTGCCCGTTCGATGATCTTTTCATACTGCAGACTGGTTCGCTGGACATGGTAATGAACGTTGAGGGATCGCTGTTTTCGGCTCCGACCGTTGAATGCATCGCAGAATGCCTCCGCGGATCCGACTCGATCGAGGAAAAGCTCGCCCCAGTTGTTCGTATAAAGAACGCTGTAGGCGTCGCCATTCCTGTTCCCCGATGTATCTTCAAAGTTGGCGATCACGAGCATCGTCTCCAGTTTCTCCTGGACGCTGAAATTCTGGAAATCGATGGCGGAGATATTGTAGGTCCCGAACAGATTCCGGACTTTGTTTCCCAGGTTCAGGATTTCCTGGAGCGTGACGGGTGTAGGATTCGGAAGCATGCGGATCTCCCCGGGCCGGAAGAGATCGTTCCAGACAAGATAGGCGATGCAGGAAACGATGTGGACGTCCTCGACAATCACCGTCTCCTGATCGTCGGCGGGAAGGACCTGCCATTTTTTCCCATTGAAGCGAAAAACAAGAGTCGGCTGGTTCAGTGAATCCGTCGGTTTGTGGATCACCTGGATCTTGTTTGGTTTCTTCTCCAGACAGGAGGAAAGCTTCCGGCCGATGATCCGGAGGTCCCCGGGGCTGACCCGGCTCGGCCCGGCGTTCAGATGCACCCCGGTGATGTCCTTGTATATCTTCAGCAGCAGCGCCAGTGTCCGGTTCCCGATCCGGACCTGATCGTGGAAATGCCAGGTCTTGAACTTGTTGAGGCTGTGGATTTCCTCCCTGGAAAGCGGATCCTTCTGGAAGGTCTCCCGGAGGAGTTCCTCCCGCATTCCCGCCTTTCTGGAATGCATTTTCACGTCGCATCGCAGGTAGATGCACTTCTGGATGAAATGGAAGTCGTCGCGGTCGCGATCCCGGTTGAAATCGAAAATGGACTGGATCGTGAAGGTGCCCGGGTCGATGAAGGGGCGGTCCTTCACCGGATTCATGACCTCCGCCCGGAACTGGTGGCAGAGAAGGCGACCCGGGGGGAAAGCCAGGAACATCTGCAGGAGCAGCATCTTGGTGATGGATTTCAGGGGATGCGTGAGGGCCTTGTTGAACTGCCAGAGGGCGGCGCCGAAGTACTCCTCCTGCTCGACCCGTTCCAGATTTCCCAGATCGATGGCGTCGTAATCACCGAAGACTTCCCGCTCATAGTTCGCGGCCAGCTTCCGGTAATCGACGTCATCTTCCGGATCGAAGGCCAGCCACCAGAGCGGAATCTTGCCGGCGATCATGACCGCCGTGCGATAGAACTCCTCCTTCAGGATGTTTTTCTGAGTGCTGCCGCAGCTTTCACCGGAAACATCGCCAAAATGCCCTTTCCGGACGTCATCCACGTCACAGAGAAAGAAATAGACGGGCATGCGGATGTTTGCATCGAGCCAGTCCTTGATCAGGTTGACCTTCTGCTGCAGCTGCGCCATTCCCTCCTCTCCGAACCGATCCCGATCCACGCACAGCCATATGTCACAGTCGGAACAGGCGGTCTGCGTAACGGAACCGACGCTCCCGATCGTATAGACGCCCTGGATCATCCAGGAGTCCGGCTTGAATTTCACCCTCCGCCTTGCCTTGTCGATGTGGAAAAGGAAACTGAAAGACGCTTCCCGCTTCCGGATCTCCGGGTCGTTATCAAGGTTATAAACACCGATGGGGCGGGCAAGGTGGGGGACATATCCGGGAACCTGGGGATTGTTTTCATTCAGCATCCAGGGGAGCAGATGCAGGATGGCCTCGCTGTCCTTGGGGGCAAGCTCGGCAAAAAGCCCTTTTCGGAACTGATTGTAGGCGAGATATCGTTTTTTGTTTTGAATGAATGTCTTCGGAAGCATGAGCCCTTCTCTCTGCGGGAAGAGAATCCTCTTTTTCTCTATTTCATTCGCTTCTCCAAACCTCACTCTTAAGCGGACAAGCAGCGTATTCCATAAACCCGGATTCTCTATTGTTCCTATCGAACGTTTGTGTGAAATTCTTTAGTCTGGAAGACATTTTTATATCTTTGTAATCATTATAATATCCCTTTCAACCTCGCTTCGCTTCCGTTCCCGTGGACAGGAACAAACCATCCCTGTCATGCATCAAAACAGGCGTGAAAATCCATATTGAAAAGCGAAAACAAATCAGATATATACGCGCATCACCTCTGCTGGAGTAGACGAGTGAGCTTCCTGGACCGATGAGTGAAGAAGCCCTTTACAACAGCCGGATCACCAAAGGTTACATCGAATATCTGAAGGCGCACCATCCGGACGTGGATATCGAGTTGCTTCTCGATTCCGCCGGGATAACAGCGGGGCAGATCGAAGATCGGGGACACTGGTTCACTCAGGAGCAGGTTGACCGGTTCCAGGATGCCCTTCTCGTCATGGTAAAGGACGATGAACTCCCGCGGAAAGTGGGACGGTACACCGCAATGTCCGCAGCGGCAGGGGACGTACAACGGCTGGCCCTTGGATTCATGACTCCCTCCCGCTCCTATCGCATGCTTGGCAGGATCTTCGGCCAGGCGTCAAAGTCATTCACCGTATCGACAAGAGACCTCGATCATAACCGGATCGAGGTGATTGCACATCCGAATCCGGGTGTCAGGGAAAAACCATACCAGTGTGCGAACAGGATGGGCACCCTGGAGGCGATCGGCAAACTGTTCACGGGAGAGTATGCCTCCATCGATCACGTGTCCTGCGTTCACCGGGGCGATTCCGTCTGCCGCTATGTCGTGTCGTGGAAACGACCGCCCGCCATCTTCTGGAAACAGGTGCGCAACTGGTTCATCCTGATCGGTTTCCTTGCCGTCCTGGCCCTGATCCCCGCGACAGAGCCTGCGGACTGGCCGGCCCTGTCCATCGCGTTTATCGCCGCCGTATCCATCCTGTCCCTGTTCGTCAAGAACCTGGAAAACAGGGAGATTCAGAGTCGTCTGCAAAAACAGGGGGAAACCGCCGGTGATCTGCTGGACCGGATCAACATGACCTATAAAAGCCTGCTTCTGATCCAGGAGACCGGCGAGGCTATTTCCCAGACGCTACAGACCAGCCAGTTCCTGCGGACCATCATGGGAAGCATGGAAAGGCTGCTGGATTTCGACCGGGGGCTCATCCTGCTGGCCAATGAAGACAAAAGCAGGCTGATCTTTGCCGAGGGTTACGGATACACTCAGGAAGAGCGGAAATTTTTTTTCCTGGGCCAATCGTTCTTCACCACCAGCCCCTCCTCCCGGGGACCGTTCGTGATCTGTTTCCGGGAACAGAAACCGCTGCTCGTCAACAACATAGACTCGATTCGGAGGGATCTCTCGCCCAAGAGCCTCGAATACGCACGGGAAATGGGTGTGCAGTCATTCATGTGCGTGCCCATTGCCTATGAGGGAGAGGTAGAGGGAATCCTCGCGGTGGACAACAAGCGGACAAAGCGAAATCTGACCCAGAGCGATCTCAACCTCCTCCTGGGGATAGCCCCCTCCATCGCTTTCAGCATCCGGCTCAGCCGGGTTTACCAATCTCTCAAGGAGAGCGAGGAGCGCTTCCGAAATCTTAGCGAGAACTCACCGGACATTATCTTCACCCTCGAATCGGACGGGCGGATCAACTATGTCAACCCCGCCTGGGAAAAGATCCTCGGTCACCAGCCGTTGGAGGTGCTGGGGAAATTTTTCCTGGACTTTGTGAGCGATGCGGATCACAGGCTTTACATTGAACAGTTCAAGCGAATCCGGGACGGGAAGACCATCATGCGGGATGCCACGGGCACGATTCTGGATCGGTCCGGAAAGGCTCGGCTGTTCATTGCCAATGTCGCACCCGATTTCAACTCCGATGGAAGCGTGAAGGGAATCGTCGGATCCCTGAAGGACATCACGGAACAGCGCCGCCTGGAAGAACAGCTCAACCACGCCTCGAAGATGGAGGCCATCGGGACGCTGACCGGTGGAATCGCCCACGACTTCAACAATATCATCCATGCCATGAGCGGCTACAACCAGATCCTCATGCGGAACCACGGGATCTCCGGGGACTGGAAACACCTCGAAAGCATTCACGAATTGACAGAGCGGGCGGCAGACCTGATTCGACAGCTCCTGTTCTTCAGCCGCCGGGTAGAAAGCCGACCGGAACGGATCGATCTGAATGTGGAAATCCATTCCCTCTGCGAATTGCTTTACCGAACCATACCGAAAATGATTGCCGTCAAGTTCGATCCTTCCGAGTGCCCCTGCACCGTGCATGCGGATCCGGTCCAGATCTCCCAGGTCATCATGAACCTCATTGTCAATGCGCGGGATGCCATGCCGGAGGGTGGAACCATCACCATCCTTACGGATGTGATCCGTCTGGAGGATCCTCACGAGGCGGAGATGATATTCCTCAAGCCCGGCAAGTATGCCTGGATGAGCATTCAGGACAGCGGGCTTGGCATGGACCAGACGACGCTGGAGCATATTTTCGAGCCGTTTTTCACGACCAAAGAGGCCGGCAAGGGGACCGGACTCGGCCTGTCCGTCGTGTACGGCATCGTGAAGCATCATGGGGGCTCGATCCTGTGCAGCAGTGAACCCGGGAAAGGATCCACCTTCCAGATCCATCTCCCTTAC
This sequence comes from Deltaproteobacteria bacterium HGW-Deltaproteobacteria-19, assembly GCA_002841865.1. Classification (GTDB taxonomy): domain Bacteria; phylum Desulfobacterota; class Syntrophia; order Syntrophales; family PHBD01; genus PHBD01. Next base: position 119,784 of record PHBD01000006.1, on the reverse strand, counting down.
TGCGAAAAGGCTCCCGAAGGGAAAAGACGGGAGGATTCCCGTGAACCTTCCATCATTACAGAGACCGGGACGACGGTCCTGTTCGTTGACGACGATCAGAACCTCCGGGATATCGGTCAGGACATGCTTCAATACTATGGATATGAGGTGCTTACGGCCGACTGTGGAGAAAAGGCGATCGATATCTTCAGGAATCACTACGATCGGATCGGCCTGGTCGTCCTCGATCTGATCATGCCCGGAATGGGAGGGGCAAAATGCATGGCGGAACTCCTGAATCTCAAACCGGATGCGAAGATCGTCATATCCAGCGGCTGCCTTCCCGATGCAACCCTGGCGTCGACCATCGAGAACGGAGCCTCCGGATATATCGAAAAACCATACAGCTTTGACAGGCTGAACCGGGAAATCGAGCGTATTCTCCATTCCCGTGAGATCGTATCGTCCTGAACCGCTTCATCGGCCCCTTCTGATGACGAAGGAAGCAGGCCTGCATGGTTTTACCCTTCCATTAAAGCAGCATTTTCCCTCTCCCGTAATCAAAGTGGCAGTTTCCCGACAGGGCAAGCCGAAGCATGCTGCCGCAATTCCTGTTGGAAATCAGCCTCCCATCAGCACGTTGATGCACAACATCGGTGCCCCGTCGGCGAAGAGATCGCTCTAACCGAAAACCTGCCGGGTGTAGCTCCAAAAAAAGGCGCCCCGGAAACCGGGGCGCCTTGCTGAATCTGTTCAGGATTCTCTTAAACCATCATCAATCGGCCAGTTTCTCCGCCGAGATCCGCATACCGTAGAAGGACCGGTAGACGAAAATCAGGGCGATGACAACAAACACCGTGGCCAGGCCAAGTTTCAAGCCCTTGCTGGTCATCGTGACGGCAATTTCCGTCGCCAAGAGACCGAACAGGGTCGTGAACTTGATGATGGGGTTCATGGAGACCGACGAAGTGTCCTTGTAGGGGTCGCCGACGGTGTCGCCGACAACGGTCGCTTCGTGGAGGGGTGTATTCTTCATCTTGAGATCTACTTCGACGATCTTCTTGGCGTTATCCCAGCAACCGCCGGCATTGGCCATGAAGATAGCCTGGAAGAGCCCGAAGAACGCGATCCCGATCAGGTAGCCGATGAAGAAGTAGGGATCGAAGAAGGCCAGACCCAGGGCCATGAAGAAGACGACGATGAAGATGTTGATCATCCCCTTCTGGGCATAGACCGTACAGATCCGGACGACTTCCTTGCTGTCCTCGATGGAGGCTTGCGCTTTATTGAGGTCGATATTGTCCTTGATGTAGACGACGGCCCGGTAGGAACCCGTAACAACGGCCTGGATCGAGGCGCCGGTGAACCAGTAGATCACGCAACCGCCCATGAGGAGACCGAGGATGATCTCCGGCTGGACGAGGCTGAGTTTCGCAATGACGTTACCGAACATCTTCTCCAGGAGAATGATGATCCCGAAGACCATTGTGGTGGCGCCGACGACGGCCGTTCCGATGAGGACCGGCTTGGCGGTCGCCTTGAAGGTGTTCCCTGCGCCGTCGCCGGACTCGAGGAAGTGCTTGGACTGCTCGAAGTCGGGGGTGACACCGAAGTGCTTCTTCACTACTTCCTTGGCGTCGGGACGGGACTCGATCATGGACAATTCATAGATGGACTGGGCATTGTCCGATACGGGACCGAAGCTGTCGACGGCAATCGTCACGGGACCCATGCCGAGGAAGCCGAAGGCCACGAGGCCGAACGCAAACACCGGAGCGGCGAATTTGAAGGCATCCGGCAGGATGGCCATCACCGCGGGTGCCTGGGACACGAGATAGGCGACGAGCATGAGGAGCAGAATCGTCAGGCCTTCCCAGAAGGCGGAGAAATTGCCGGCAACCAGACCGGAGAGGATGTTCAGCGAAGCGCCGCCCTGGCGGGAGGCGTTGACGCACTCCTCGCAGTGACGGGAACTTGTGCTGGTGAAGACCTTGGTGAATTCAGGAATCAGCGCACCGGCGATGGTCCCGCAGCTGATGATGATGGACAGGGCCAGCCAGAGAGCCATGGAGTCACCCACCGGGGGGAGTTCCGCCAGCAGGAGATAACTGGCGGCGAAGGTCACAGCGATCGAAACGATCGAGGTGATCCAGACCAGGTTGGTCAGGGGGTGCTCGAAATTGAAGTCCTTCTTGCCGCTGAAGGCGGACTTGCTGACGACGTCGTTCACGAAGTAGGAGGCCAGGGACGTCAGGATCATGAGGATACGCATTGCAAAGATCCAGACGACCAGTTTGCCGCCCATTGCGGGGTTGTCCGCCAGGGCCAGGGCCAAAAAGGCGATCAGGGCCACGCCCGTGACGCCGTAGGTCTCGAAACCGTCCGCCGTGGGACCGACGCTGTCGCCCGCGTTGTCACCGGTACAGTCGGCGATGACGCCGGGGTTCTTGGGATCGTCTTCCGGCAGGTGGAAGATGATCTTCATGAGGTCGGAGCCGATGTCGGCGATCTTCGTGAAGATACCGCCGCAGATGCGGAGAGCGGAGGCACCGAGGGACTCACCGATGGCGAAGCCGATGAAGCAGGCACCGGCCAGTTCGCCCGGGATGTAGGCCAGGATGATGATCATGAAAAAGAGCTCGATGCTGACCAGGAGCAGGCCCACGCTCATACCCGAACGGAGACAGATGTTGACGATGCTGAGGGGATCGCCGCTCAGGGAGGCGAAGGCGGCCCGGGAGTTGGCCACCGTATTGATCCGGATGCCGAACCAGGCCACACCATAGGAACCCAGGATTCCCAGGATGGAGGCAGCGAGAATGACGAGCACTGACCCGGCGCCCATACCCCCCAGAACGCCGAAGTAGTAAACCATACAGGCACCGATCAGGACCCACAGCGCCGCCAGGAATTTCCCCTGCTGAAGAACGTACGTCTTGCAGGTCTCCCAGATCGTCTGGGAAACATCCAGCATGGCCTGATGGGCCGGCAGGTTTTTCGTCTGGGTGTACTGCATCCAGCCGAAAACCAAACCGATCGCGCAAACGATGAGACCCAGGTTCAGGATCAGCATGCCGCTCAGTGAGCCGGCCATGAAGGATACCTGGCTCAGGTCAGGCAGCTTGATGTCCGCCTCACCGGCAAAGGCCATGGGCGCCATGCAAAACAGCATGAGCGTAATGGCCAAGGTAAGGGAAAGAATACTTCTTTTACCTTTACGCATCATTAAACCTCCTCTTCTTTAAGATTTTTCATGGCTTTGCCATTGTACCGGTTCATGGCGGCCGGAAGTCCGGTCGCCACGAGAAAGCCAATGGCTTCCGCCGCTTCGGAAACGACCTCGGACAGCCTCTCCGCCTCTTCGAGGGGCAGGAGCTGGAGCACGTAATCTTCCACCATTCCTTTGTGGGGCGGTTTGCCGATCCCCATGCGGACGCGGATGAAATTGTCCTCCCCCAGGGATTCCATGACAGAGATCACACCCCTATGCCCGCCGGATCCTCCCCCCTTTTTCAGGCGGAGGGTTCCGAAGGGCAGGTCAAGATCATCATGGATGACGATGAGGTTTTCCAGGTCGATTTTAAAAAAGTCAAAGAGCCTGCGAACAGACAGTCCGCTGAGGTTCATATACGTTTGAGGCTTGGCGAGAAGGGTGGATGACGAACCGATGGATCCCTTGCCGTATATCGCCTCGAACCGCTTCTGGGAGAGAGTTATCTCCTCGCGGTCGGCCAGCTCATCGATCACCAGAAACCCCAGGTTGTGCCGGCTGAACCGGTATCGCTCCCCCGGATTGCCCAGTCCCACGATGAGCTTCATCGGTATCCCCGATCCTTACTCCTCGCGTACCTTTTGTTTCAGGACCTCCGGTTCCTTCGTTCCTTCCTCGCCGGCTTCCGGCTCGACCGCTTCAGCGACCCTCGGGGCCATAACCGTCACGATGGCCGTATCCTCACCGTCGACCAGTGCAACTCCCTCCGCTACCTTGAGGTCCGCAACCTTCAGGGAATCGCCGATCTTGAGCCCGGTCACATCCACCTCGATGAACTGGGGAAGCAGACCCGGCAGACAACTCACGCGCACATCCCTCTTCAGATGGAGCATCTCGCCGCCATCCTGGGTTCCGACGGGCGTACCGGTAAAGTGGAGGGAAACGTCAAAGGTCATCTTGTGGTCCATGCTGACTTCGCAGAAATCGGCGTGGAATAGTTTCCGAGTGGCCGGATCGATCTGAAGCTCCTTGATCAGGGACAGCTTTTCCGCCTTTTTCCCCGCATCATCGATAACCAGCTTCACAAAGACATTTTCCTCTGCGCTCTTCAAGAGCTTGCGCAGATCAGCGGAACTTACGGATATGGGCACGGAGTCGGCCCCGCCGCCGTAAAATACGGCCGGAATCTTCCCCTGGCTGCGCAGACGCCGGGCCGGCCCCTTTCCCGATCCTGTCCGGGCCTCGGCCCTCAACTCCATGACTTCCATGACTTCCTCCTGCTATATGAATAGTGAACTGATGGAATCGTTATAGTAAATCCGCCGCACCGCTTCGCTTAAAAGCCGGGCCACGGAAAGCACCTGGACCCGATTGCAGGCCTTCGCCCGCTCATGAAGCGGGATGGTGTCGGTGACGACGACTTCCTTGAGTGACGAGCTTTCGATCCGTTCTATGGCCGGACCGGAAAGTACCGGATGTGTGCAGCAAACGGCCACTTCGAGGGCTCCCGCTTCTTTCAGGGCGTTACAGCCCTGGACAACCGTTCCCGCCGTATCGATCATGTCATCGAGAATGATAACCCTTTTCCCCTCAACGTTTCCAATGATGTTCATCACTTGCGCTTCATTGGGACCGTCCCGCCGCTTATCGATGATGGCCAGGCTCGCCCCGAGGCGCTTCGCAAAGGCCCTCGCCCGTTCGACGCCCCCCGTATCGGGCGAAACGACAACGGTGTTTTCCGTGTAACGCTCTTTGAAATAATCGAGAAGAATGGGGGTGGCGAAGAGATTGTCGACGGGGATGTTGAAGAAGCCCTGGATCTGGCCGGCGTGAAGGTCCATCGAGAGGACGCGACTGGCACCGGCCGTCGTAATGAGATCGGCCAGGAGCTTTGCCGATATGGGCGCCCGGGGAGCCACCTTCCGGTCCTGTCTGGCATACCCGTAATACGGAATGACCGCCGTTATGCGATCCGCCGACGCCCGCTTCATGGCGTCAATCATGATCAGCAGTTCCATGCAGGTGAGGTTTACCGGCGGGCAGGTCGACTGGATGATGAACACGTCCATCCCCCGGACATTTTCATCGATTTCCACGCGCGTCTCGCCGTCACTGAACGTCGAGACATGAGCTTTTCCGAGCGACACACCCAGATGGTTACAGATTTTCTGGGAAAGCTCCGGATTGGCGTTCCCGGAGAAGATCCTTATTCTTTCCAGCATGATAAACTCTCTTTTGACGGGAATTCGTATCCCGATTGGTTAGCGATGCATGGCATGGCTGGGGCGGGAGGATTCGAACCTCCGTATGCAAGATCCAAATTCTTGTGTCTTACCGCTTGACGACGCCCCAGTATACCATCCAGACCGTTCTGAATGTCCGGACCCGGGTTCGGTCGAGCCGGCGGATGACATCAAGGCAACCGGGAGTTACAATGAACGGGCCGTGTACACATCCCATTCCCCCGAACCCGTCAGAGCCGCCGCTGTTCTCCGGGCATCTTCTCCTCTTTCGAAAATGCCGAAGACGGTGGGACCGCTGCCGGACATCAGGGTTCCCAAAGCGCCTTTTCGAAGCAGGAGATTCTTCAGTTCCTGAAGCTCCGGATGGCGCTTCAGGGTCACGCTCTCCAGATCGTTCCAAAGACCCTGCGCCACGTCACAGATCGTATAAAATCGCGGGATGCTATAATGTATAAGACCGTTTGTCAATCCCAAATTGAGCCCCTGATAGACCGGCCCGGTGGACACTTCGAGGGGGGGGTGAAGAAGAACCAGGTCGAAGGAAGGAAGGGGATCCGCGGGCTCGAGCCGCTCGCCGATTCCAAAGGCCCAGGCCCGGTTTCCGAACAGGAAAAAGGGGACATCGGCCCCCAGCGAAGCGGCCAGGTGGGTCAAGTCACCCGCGGTCAGCGGTGATCCGTGGATTTCATTCAGGGTGGACAGCGTGACGGCGGCGTTGGAACTGCCGCCACCCAGCCCCGCGGCCATGGGGATCTGCTTGTGGAGTTCGATCTCCACTCCCCCGGATATGCCGGAACGGGCAAAAAAAGCCTGGGCAGCCCGGTAAACCAGGTTCCGCTGATCCTCCGGAAGTCCGCTTCCGGGGCACCGGAGGATGATTCCCTGCGGTCTCCTTTGGAAGATCAACTCGTCACACAAGCTGATCGACTGCATCAGGGAGGCGATCTCGTGATAGCCGTCGCCTCTTTTGCCCAGGACCCGTAGAACGAGGTTCACCTTCGCCGGAGACAGCCTCCGGATCATCGGCTCGCGCTCTCTTTCACATAACGCATTCGCAGTTCAAACAGCGCACTGTCCAGAAGGGCCTTTTCTCCCTCGTCCAGGTTCCCCGTCGTCTTCCGCTGCAGCATTCCCAGGATGTCGATGGTCTGCTTGGCCGCCGGCAGGTTTCGTTCCGTCTTGTTGGTCACGGGGTCGGGAATATCGCCGAAATGATAGAGAACCGTCGTGCTCAGGGACACGACGAAGCTGGCAAACGAGACTTCCGGGTACGAGGCCTCTTCCCTCTGGGAATCGGCAGGAGCGGGCTCTTCACGGGGAGCCTCCTGCCGGGGAGAGGGCTCTTCCGCAGCAACTGCCGGTTCGTCCGCAGAGGGGGAAACAGCCTCCGGAGGGACCGTCTCTTCTTTCGGCGCTCCCGATTCGTCGAAAAGACGCCGATCCCGGACAACAAAGCCTTTTCCTTCCTTTTCTTCCGCCATGACGCAAGCCTCCGATACAAAAGACTTCCGGCTGGAACCGGCAACATGCCCGGCCCACCGGAAGTCCTTGATGGGATTCAGGAAATCCTCATGCTCCGCAGCCTGGCAATCCGCTCCTCGATTGGCGGGTGCGTACTGAACAGGCTCATCAGGGACCGCCCCGTCAGGGGGTTGACGATAAACATATGGGCCGTCGACGGGTTGGCATCCATCGGAACGGTCTGGGAAGCCCGGGAGAGCTTCTCGAGGGCTCCGGCAAGACCATACGGCTTGCCGGACACCTTGGCTCCTCCGTCATCCGCGAGGTACTCCCGGGAGCGGGAGATCGCCATCTGGATGATCGTTGCCGCGATGGGGGCCAGAATGGCCATCAGGATCAGGCCGACAATCCCCCCTCCCCCTTCGTCGTCGTCCCGGCTGACACCGCCGAAAATGGCCGCCCACTGGGCCATGTTGGCCAGCATGACGATGGCCCCTGCCAGGGTCGCGGCAATGGAGCCGATGAGGATGTCCCTGTTCTTGATATGGGTCAGCTCATGGGCGAGGACCCCTTCCAGCTCATCCTGGTTCAGAATCCGCAGGATCCCTTCCGTCACGGCCACCACGGCATGCTGCTCGTTGCGGCCCGTGGCAAACGCATTGGGCGTATCCTCCGGGATGATGTAAACCTTCGGCATGGGAAGGGACGCCTTCAGGGCCAGGTTCTTCACCAGGTGATAAAGATCCGGTGCCTGGGCTTCCGTAACTTCCTGAGCGCGGTACATGCGCAACACGATCTTGTCGGAAAACCAATAACTTCCGAAGTTCATGACCATCGCAAACACGAAGGCCAGGACAACGCCGCCCCGCCCTCCGAAATATCCCCCGATCAGCATCAGGAGTCCCGTCAGCGCCCCCAGCAGGAGGGCTGTTCGGAACGAGTTCATGTGGACCTCCTTTTTTTCGTCTCCGGTTTCTGCATGGTGATCTCGCCGGTTTCGGAGGCGTCCACCCGGATGGTGTCGCCCTCCCGGAACGTCCCCTCCAGGATCTTCATGGCCAGCGGATCCAGCAGGAGTTTCTGAAGCGCCCGCTTCAGCGGTCTCGCGCCGTACACGGGGCTGTATCCGGCCTCGGCTATAGTATCTTTCGCCCGGTCTGTCAATTCGAGGGTCAGCTTTCGCTCATCAAGCCGCTTCACGATCAGCCCGATCTGAATCAGGATGATCCGGCGGATATCCTCGAGAGCCAGCGCCCGGAACATGATGATGTCATCGACCCGGTTGAGGAATTCGGGACGGAACGTTGCCCGGAGGGCCTCCATGGCCCGGGTCCTCTTGTCTTCTTCGCTCATGTTCGGGTCCTGGATCCACTGGCTCCCCACGTTGGACGTCAGGATCACGACCGTATTCTTGAAATCGACCGTCCGGCCATGGCCGTCGGTCAAACGCCCGTCATCGAGAATCTGGAGCAGCACGTTGAATACGTCCGGGTGCGCCTTCTCGATCTCGTCGAACAGGAGAACGGCGTAGGGATGGCGCCGGACCGCCTCGGTCAGCTGCCCTCCTTCGTCATAGCCGACATATCCGGGCGGCGACCCGATCAGTCGGGCCACGGAGTGCTTTTCCATATACTCCGACATGTCGATCCGGATCATGGCCTGCTCGCTGTCGAACATGAACTCTGCCAAAGCCCGGGCCAGTTCGGTCTTGCCGACGCCGGTAGGACCGAGGAAGATGAAGGAGCCGATGGGCCGGTTCGGATCCTGAAGGCCCGAACGGGCACGCCGCAGGGCGCTGGAAACGGCGGCGACGCCTTCGTCCTGGCCGACAACCCGCTGCCGGAGCCGCTCTTCCATGTGGACCAGTTTGTGGACATCCGTCTCGAGCATCTTGGACACGGGAATCCCGGTCCAGTTGGCCACGACCTCGGCCACGTCCTCCGCGTCCACCTCCTCTTTCAGCATCCGCTCGCCCTTCTGGGCCTCTTCCAGCCGTACCTGATCCTTCTGGATCTCGCCGTTGAGCTCAACCAGGCGGCCGTAGCGGATCTCCGCCGCCCGGGCCAGATCTCCCGACCGCTGGGCATCCGCCTCTTCCAGCTTGAGCTGCTCGATCTGGCTCTTGATGGCCTGGATCCGCTTGATCGCTTCCTTCTCGGCGTTCCAGTGGAGCTTCATCCGATCCATGGACTCATGCAGGTCCGCGAGTTCCCGGTCGATCTTTTCCCGCCGTTCCACTGCCGTCGGATCGGTCTCTTTCTTCAGGGACTGCCGCTCGATCTCGAGCTGGATGACCCGGCGGTCGATGGCGTCGATCTCGGCGGGCATACTGTCCAACTCGATCCGCAGGCGGGAGGCCGCCTCGTCGACCAGGTCCACCGCCTTGTCCGGCAGGAACCGGTCGCTGATGTAGCGGTTCGACAGGGTCGCCGCGGCGATGAGGGCATCGTCCTTGATCCGGACCCCGTGATGGACCTCATAGCGCTCCTTCAGTCCCCGGAGGATGGCGATGGTGTCCTCCACGGTAGGCTCCTTCACCAGAATGGGCTGGAAACGGCGCTCCAGGGCCGGGTCCTTTTCGATGTATTTCCGGTACTCGTTGAGGGTCGTGGCCCCGACGCAGCGGAGCTCGCCCCGGGCCAGGGCGGGTTTGAGCATGTTGGAGGCGTCCACGGACCCCTCCGCCGCCCCCGCGCCGACCACCGTATGGATCTCGTCGATGAAGAGGATGATCTCCCCTTCCGCTGCGATGACTTCCTTCAGCACGGCCTTGAGGCGTTCCTCGAACTCCCCGCGGTACTTCGCGCCCGCGACGAGGGCGCCGATGTCGAGGCCGACGACGCGCTTGTCCTTCAGGTTTTCCGGAACGTCACCGTTGACGATCCGCTGGGCCAGGCCTTCGACGATCGCCGTCTTGCCCACACCAGGCTCCCCGATGAGGACCGGGTTGTTCTTCGTCCGGCGGGACAGGACCTGCATGATGCGGCGGATCTCGTCGTCCCGGCCGATGACCGGGTCGAAGGATCCCTTTCTCGCCAGTTCGTTGAAATCCCGGGCGTAGCGCTTCAGGGCCTGGTATTTTTCCTCCGGATTGGGATCGGTGATGCGCTGGTTTCCCCGGATATTTACAAGGACCTTGAAAATGCTGTCCCGCGAGATCCCCTGATCCTTCAATATACCCGCCGTTGCTCCTTCCTTTTCCTCCGTCATGGCGACCAGGATGTGCTCGGCGCTCACGTACTCGTCGGACAGGCGCGCCGCTTCGGACACTGCCTGATCCAGAACCCGGCCCAGCCGGGGGGAAAGGTATGTCTGTCCTCTTCCCGCGCCTTCCACCCTGGGAATCCTCTGCAGGGCCTGGACAAGCTCTTTTTCCAGTTTCCCGGCATCGGCTCCGAGCTTGCCCACGATCTCCCCGATAACTCCCTCCGGCTGCCGAAGCAGGGTCAGGAGGAGGTGTTCCACCTCCACGGCCTGGTGGCCGCTCTTCTGGGCCAGGGTCTGCGCTTCCTGCAGGGCCTCCTGGGCTTTCAGGGTGAATTTATCGAAACGCATGACAACCTCCGTTATGTTTATTCTACCGGCCGCTTCTCAAACAGGGGAAGCAACCTGGAAACATCCATCTTGTTAAGGGTGCTCTTCTTTACAGCCGATGCGGTCTCCGGCCGGCACCCTCTTTCCGCAATCGCCTTCCTATTCCGAGGGTTTCTCGATGCTGACGAAGACCTTGCCGTTCTTGAAAACCGTCACGTTGCCCGACGACTCGGACAGGACGATGGCGATCGCCTGGGTAATGCTGGTGATTCCAGCCGCTGCAATGTGACGGCTTCCGAGTCCATGAGGAAAATCCTTGCCTTCCAGGGCCGCGCTCAGGTGTCTCCCGGCCGTTACGAGAACTCCGTTGTCCTTGATCACGAATGCCCCGTCGATGGCGGAGAATTCCTTGATCGTCTCTTTCAGTTCCGGATTCAGGATGTTCCTCTGCTCCTCGGCATAACCCATGAACGGATTGATAATCATCTGCCGGGAAAGCTGGAGAACCCGCTCATGATCTCCCAGAATAAAGATGGTTCCCACTTTCCGGCCTTCTCTTCCCTGAGCGGCCAGTTCCAGAGCGAGATTCAGAACGGTTCCGAAGACCTCCGGATAAACCGTATCGGTGATTCCGGTGATGTTTTCGGAGGTAAGGATTTCGAATTCCTTCCCCACGTCGATCACGAACAGGCTGTCGGCATACCCGAAACGGGAGACCCCGCTCAGGCAGACCACCGTGTCTCCTTTCTGGAGAATGCCCATGGCGATCCCCTTGGTGATGGCGATTTTGATCTGGCCAAGGCGGGTCAGCTTGACATCGGGCACGTTGATCAGGACACTCCTGTTCCGGATGCGATCCGGGATCTCTTCCTCCCCTCGGGTAACCACAATCAGATCATAACAGGGTTTTTCTTCCTCGGAGAAGGGCATGTAGTCCACGAGGTCGGCATACAGAAGCATCGCCTTCGCCTCCGCCTCATGGGCAATCTTGCAGGCTGCCTCAAGAATAATCTGACTGATCGAATTCATGGCATCACCTTTCATCCGAAATCGGCGTTAAATTAAGCACAAAGCCTTTCCCTGTCAAGGACGCGACGGGCCACAAAACACTTGACAGGGATCCCTTCTCCGGGATAATTTAACATAATATCAATGCATTGCAGGAGGATCCTTGGAACTTCCCACCCTGACGGGAACCCTTGATCGATACATCTCTGAGATCAACCAGTTTGAGCTCCTCACCCCGGAAGAAGAATTCCGCCTGGCCGTTCGTTTTCGGAAATTCAACGACATGGAGGCGGCTCAGCATCTGGTGGTGTCCAATCTTCGGTTCGTCGTTAAAATCGCCCACGAATATCGGAATTACGGTATGAAACTGGCCGACCTCATCCAGGAGGGAAACATCGGCCTGATGCACGCCGTGAAAAAGTTCGATCCCTATCGCGGTTATCGTCTCATTTCTTACGCGGTCTGGTGGATCCGCGCCTACATCCAGAATTACATCATCAAGACGTGGAGCGTCGTCAAAATCGGAACGACACAGGCGCAGCGCAAACTCTTCTTCAAACTTGGCCAGGCCAAGAAGAAGCTCGAAGCCCTGTCCCAGAAAAACCCCGAGTTTGCGGAAATCGCCGAGTCACTGGGGGTCAAAGAGATCGACATCGAGCAGATGGACATGCGGTTGAGCCACCGCGACCTCTCCCTGGACGCGACCATTAGCGACGACGGGGAAGCCTCGCATCTGGATTACCTGACCTACGACGGGGATAATCAGGAGATTTCGCTGATCAAGAAAGAAGAAATGGAACTGGCACGGAAGAACATTGCCGGGGCGATGGCCACGCTGAACGAAAAGGAGAGCTACATCATCCGCCACAGGGTCATGGCGGACAATCCGGAAACCCTTCAGGAGATCGGAGACCGGTACCGCATCACCCGGGAGCGGGCCCGTCAGATCGAGAAGCAGGCGTTGAAGAAACTGGCCACAGCCCTTCCCTATCTGGGAACGGAACCGCCCCTCCTCGGGAACTAGACACAAGGGCTGTTGAGAAAACAGCCGCCTGCTCAAGTTCCTATGATGCCTGGCACACTCAATTCAAAGGGAAGCAGATTTCAATCTGTCCCTCTTCGAATCATGGCTCAAGATTTCGGGTGCCTGGCATCCAACCGCTCCTTTCATCACCCTTGAAACGAATGGTTCAGCAGGCTGCCGGCTAGGGCGCCCCCTCGGAGTGGGCCAGGTTCTCAAAGCAGGTGTATTTTTCCAGGAAGGCCAGTTTGACGGTCCCCGTGGGGCCGTTCCGCTGCTTGCCGATGATGATTTCCGCTATGCCCTTCTCGGGGTTGTCGTCTGTCCGGTTATACACCTCATCACGGTAGATGAAGGCTATCACGTCGGCGTCCTGCTCGATGGCCCCCGACTCCCGGAGATCCGCCATCTGGGGCCGCCGGTTCGTCCGGTCCTCCACTTTTCGATTCAGCTGGGAAAGGGCGATCACGGGAACAGCGAGTTCCTTGGCCAGGGCCTTGAGGGAACGGCTGATCTCGGAAATCTCCTGCTCCCGCGAATCCCGGGAGCCGCCGCCTTTCATGAGCTGAAGGTAATCCAGGATCACCAGCCCCAGGCCGTTTTCCGCCTTGAGCCGCCGCGCCTTGGCCTTCATCTCCAGAACGCTCAGGGCGGGTGTGTCGTCGATAAAAATCAGCGCCTCCGACAACTGCCCCGCGGCAGCAATGAGTTTAGGCCAGTCCGTTTCCCCCAGGAAGCCCTTGCGGATCCTCTGTGAATCCACCTTGGCCTCCGACGACAGCATCCTGAGCGCAAGCTGCTCCTTGGACATCTCCAGGGAAAACACCGCCACGGGCACCCCGGACAGAGTGGCGGCGTTGCGGGCGATGTTGAGGGCGAAGGCCGTCTTGCCCATGCTGGGCCGCCCGGCGACAATGATGAGGTCCGACCTCTGGAGGCCCGAGGTTAAGGCATCGATCCCTTCGAAGCCCGTCGGAACGCCCGTCACCAGTTCCTTGCGCTCGTAAAGCTTCTCGATGGTCCGGATGCTTTCCTTGATGATGGTCTTAAAAGGCCAGAAGGCGGGTCTGATTTTCCTCTCCGAGATTTCGAAGATGGCGTGTTCCGCCTCGTCGAGCACCTGGTCGACGTCCGCCGAGGCGTCATAGCTCTTGCCCAGGATCTCGGTGGCGGTCCCGATCAGCCCTCGAAGGATGGCCTTTTCCTTGACGATCCTGGCGTGAAAGGCGACGTTGGCGGCCGAGGGCACATTGTCCACGAGTGAGGCGAGATAAGCCGTTCCCCCAACCGGATCGAGCTGTTTCTTTTCCTTGAGCAGGTTGCTCAGGGTAATCAGGTCGACCGGGTCATTGCGGTCCGACAACTCCACGATCGCCTTGAAGATCCTCCGATGGGCCTCGCTGTAGAAATCCTTGGAATCCAGAACCTCCAGCACCGGATTGAGGGCATGATTATCCAGGAGAATCCCCCCGAGAATGGATTGCTCCGCTTCCAGGTTCTGGGGAGGAATCCGATGCAGGGAGGCGTCAATATCTTTCATGGCCCTTATGGATGAGTTGTTCAGGCTTCCGGTTCCGCCTCGACGGAAACAGTGATTTCAGCGGTCACACCCCCGGGGAGTTTGATCTTGACCGGAAAGGTCCCCAGTTCCCGGATGGGCTCCTCCAGGACGATCCATTTCCGCTCCAGTTGCAGTTCCATCTCGACGGCGCACTGTTCGATGTCCCTTGTATTCACCGAACCGAACAGCTTTTCCTGCTCCCCGACCCGGCGCCGGATAACAAAGGTGACGCCGGCCAGACGATCCGCCATCGACTGGGCCTTCAGGCGATCCTTCTCCGCTTTCTGGAGAATGCGCCGCCGATCGTCTTCCACCGATTTCACGTTCTTCGAACTCGCCTCCACGGCAAGTCCTTTGGGAATCAGGAAGTTTCTTGCATATCCGTCGGAAACCTTGACTGTTTCCCCAACCTTGCCCAGGGAATCCACATTGTCTTTCAGAATCACCTTCATGGTTCATGCTCCTTTTTTATGGATAGTATCGCATCCCGGCATCGGAATTCCAGCCTGCGCCATCAGGAGGGACCGCCCCGTTCGACGATATATTTTCGAAGGTCCACCCACAGGTCGACCAGCCCCAGAATCGCCAGGGTCAGTGCCACATATTGCTGAGCAAAGACCAGGCCGTAAAAAAGATAGCGAAAAAATGGCGGAATCCGCTTCCGCTTGAAAAAACACGCGGTAATGGCCAACCCCTGAAACAGGTAGGCGAACAGGCAGAGGATCAGAACATTCAGCCCGATCTGCCGGGCCGGTTCAGCCGGCACCAGCATTCCTACGCCGGCGGCGATCAGAAACCACACGGTCCGTTCCGGCACTTTCCAGAGAGTCAGGTCTCCGAAATCGGGATACGCCCCTCCGTGCTGCCGGATCAGTACGCCACCGGCCAGGACATTGAGCCAGAGAACGACCGTCGCCATCACGATGACAAAAGCCGGAACAATGGAAGAGAAAAAGTGGATGAGTTCCGGCAGTTGATTGCGGATTTCCTGGATTTGCTCCGGGGGCAGGCCCATCATGCCATAGACCCTGAGGTTATCTTGAATGCCGGTGGCCACATAGGCTTCAAGGACCGCAAACGGAGCCCGGCCCGTCAGGATGCTTTGGGTGAGAAGAACGATGCAGCCCGTCACAAAGAAAACCAGGACCGGGTAAAGGACAACCTTTTCAAGGGAGAGGCTTCTTCTCAGGAGCTCCCCCAGGATGACGCCAGCCAGTCCCGCCAGAAGGAAAAGCGGTATTGATGATCCCGCACCGGCCATCATCAACGCACCGAAGACGACACCCCACGACAGGACCAGGATGATCGTACCCTGCCTCCGGCCCTTTTGCAGATAATTGTACAGGACGGGCAGGGGCGTCAGGGGAATCAGGAGCGACCCGGCAAAAGGCAGGAAAAAGGCGGCAAGATAGGTCAGCGTGGTCCAGAGAAAACCGGCAAACAACGCAATCCCTCCGAGACCGCCTCCTCAAGCCTTCCGACTGCAGCCGGGAACCGCTCGTTCCATTCGATCCGTGGTGTCGCGGCTGCGGGACTCGACAGTCAAGTCCGGCTGAGATCGATTTCAGCCCTCTCGAACTGCAAACGGTAGAAGAGCCAGGGTCCGGGCCCGCTTGATGGCCACCGTCAACTCGCGCTGGTGTCCGGCACAGTTCCCGGTGATTCTCCTGGGCATGATCTTGCCCCGCTCGGTAACGAAGTCCCGCAGGATGGAGGGGTTCTTGTAATCGATCTGAATATTGGAGTCCGTACAGAAACGGCAGAATTTCCGCCGATGGAAGAACTTTTTATGCGGCCTGGCCGGCCGGCCTCCCGATGATGGATATGCCATGAGTTTACTCCCCCTGTTCCTTGACTGCCGGTTCAGCTGCCGGCTCAGCCGCTGGCTGAGCTGCCGGTTGAACTGCCGGTTGAGCTGCCGGTTGAGCCGACAATGATGCCGGTGAAACAACCGTCAACGGAGCCCTTGTTTCGGAAGGGGCTCCCGACGTTTCCGCTGTCGAACCCTCAGCCTTTTCCTTGCTCTGGGTGGCTTCCTTCTCCAGATCCTGCAGGCTGACGTTCTCGTTCTTCAGGATCGTCATGTATTTGAGAACATGATCGTCGATCTTGAAGTTCCGCTCCATTTCGGAAACAACGGCACTCGACCCGGCATAGTCCAGGAGGACGTAAGTCCCTTTCGACTGCTTGCGAATCAGGTACGCAAGCTTACGCTTTCCCCATCGGTCCACCTTCACCAGAACGCCCTTGTAAGCTGCGATGATTTCGCAATAACGATCCGTCAGCGCGCTCACTTCCTCGTCGTTCAGGTCCGGATGGATGATGAAAACTGTCTCATATCTCCTCAATTTCATTTACCTCCTCACGGCTATTCAGCCCGGGCAGGATGCCCGGACAAGGAGTCTGTCCTAAAAAAGAGTCGCCTTCTATCCCATCGACATGGATAAAGCAAGCCTTTTCTCATTTGGGAAAGGCGGTCCTGCCCTTGCGTCAGGCACGCATTCTCCTGCAAATCAGTCTGCGCAGGTGCGCCTGGTATTCATCCCGGCGATGGGTTACCAGATAATCCAGGTAGTTCAAGTTCTTTTCAATGCTGTTCATATAAAGGTCTTCGTCGATGTTCCATCGTTTCCGGAAATGATGTCGGCTGTAAAGATACGCATCTCCCAGTTCTTCTCTGAACCGCTTCCGGGTCATCTGAAAGAACCCCCGGGTTTTCTCCAGCAGGTCCAGCTGGCTCGTATAAGCCGTGATCCCGGCTTCAAGGAACTCGTAATAGAGATCCAGCAGTTTTTCCAGGTAATGCCGATCAGCCATCTGTCCCAGCAGATCCGCCGTGCCCAGCATCTGCCCCAGGAGCTTGATGCGCTCATTCGGGAATTGTATTTCCTCGATTTTGGTGTTGAGTCCGGTACACTGCAGGATATCGTTGAAGAAGGGAAGCTCTTCATGGAACATGGGCTCGTTTTGGTAATATTGTACAATGAAGTCGACGCTTCGGTTGATGTGAACAAGCGTGTACTTTGCGCCGGTTCCCTCTGTGTCGCCGCTGCGCTGAATATAACCGGTATCGTGCATCAGACCGCAGGTGAGGCCGATGTTGAATTCCTTCTCCGTGAGGGGATAACTCGCCTCAATCGCTCCGTGCATCAGGCGGGTTATGGCAAGGGTAACCGCCAGGGTATGACTCAGGTCATGGTAATCCACATTCGAGTGGCGATAGCCCGGATATTCCCCGCGAAAAAGCCTGACGATGTCTCCATAAGCCTGGTCGAACGTCCCATAGTTAAAATGCGGAAAGGCAAGGGAGGCGATGAGGCGGATCTCACCGATGACGGCATCATGATCCTCAAGATCCAACAGGTCGGCCAATTGGTTCGGGTGATCCTTCATCGGCATTCCTTTTCCCAAGGATGATTACCTCAAAAATTACAAGGGTTATACTCTAATAACCAATGGGAAACAAGAGGAAAAGTTGCGGGAACAACTATCCGGACTGACATGTGTGATGATCATAATCGAGTTACAGCACCTTGAGAACGACAAGGGCAATATCATCGAACTGGGGCCTCCCACCAGCAAACGCAATGACGGCGTCCTGGATTTTCATGATGATTTCGCCGGCGGACAGACCCCGGTTCTCCCGAACCACCCGGGTCAGTCGCTCGAGGCCGAAAGGCTGGTCGTTTTCGTTGACCGCTTCTGTGACGCCGTCGGTATAGAGAACCACCAGATCGTCATTCGAGAGGGAAAGCGCGATTTCCTCCAGTTGAATATCCCTTTTCACCCCGAGGGCGATGCCGCGGGCCTTCAGATAGCCCGGCTCGTCCTCCCCCTTTCGCAGCAGGAGCGGAGGGTTGTGACCGGCGTTCACATACCGGAGTTTCGGACCCGGTTCGACGACCGCATAAAAAAGAGTGACGAACATTCCGGACGTGGAATCACGGCAGATCAGTTCATTGGCCTGCCGGATGGCGTGTGCCAGGTCGAGCGTTCCTGTGGCGCTGGCCCGGACCACAGTCCTGGACAGCCCCATGAACATGGCCGCCGGCATTCCCTTGCCGGACACGTCGGCGATGACGACTCCCCATAAATCATCGCGCACGGGGATGAAGTCGTAAAAATCACCTCCTACCTCCCGAGCCGGGATATTGTTGGCCGCAAGATCGATCCTCGGGATCCGGGGCGCTCGGTCCGGAATCAGCCTCTGCTGGATTCCCCGGGCGATTTCCAGTTCCTTGAGAAGCCCTTCCCGGTCCGCCGTGGTCTGCTTCAGTTCCGACATATGATCCTGCAGATCCATGGTCATCCGGTTGAACGCCGCTGCCAACTCCTCCATCTCATCCCCTGTCTGCACCTCCACCCGATGATCGATCTCTCCGCGCCCGATGGCCTTCACGCCACGGATCAGGGAAAGGACGGGCCGGGTGATCGTACGGGAGATAAAAACGGCGACACCGAGGACGACGACCATCAGAAAAAGAAGAAAAGCGAAGAAGTTTCGATAGATATCGTCCAGTGTCTCGTTGACGTGCTCCTTGATCTGTTGGGTCGTCGCATCGATCCGCGTCTTTGTTTCCTTCACCGGAATAGAAAACTCATCTATGTACGTAGTAGCGGCGACCATGAACATCGAGTCCCGAACGGGTACGATGGACATGAATTTACGCCGGATGCTGCCGTCCACGTCGAGCCAGTCGTAATAGCCGCTGCTTGAGGACCCGTCGAAGGTTTTTTCGAAGATTTTCCAGAAATCAGGAAGCTTGTCCCGCCACTGGCGAAGGTCGAAGTCGACGATCTCCGGATTCGGATGAAATTTCATCAATCCCGTTCCACGATCGTAGACCAGGGTATAACCCGTTTTTCCAACGGATTGGACGGCAATTTTCTGGAAATCCGGCCTTTTTCTGAGTTCATCCATCCGGATGCCGGGATGGGCGTCCAGATAAATACGGCACTGCAGTGCAACGTCCGCCGCCTTCTGGGTGATGACGCTTTCTCCGAGGTTTTCCAGGGCCCTGGCGCTGTCACTGGCAGCCCTGTCCCCGAGGGATGCACTGCTCTCCAGTGCATAATTCCCGATCTGCCGGATATCCCCGAAGGCGAAATAGCCGAAGATGATCAGCGAGATCACCGGTAATCCCAGAAAGGCGAGGAGTAGTTTGGTTCGGATGGGGATCTTCACTTTCACCGGTTGCCTGCCCCTCGGAATCTCTGTGCCGTTGCCATCCCGGCGCTTCGGGTCACGGGATCCGTGAGCGGACGGATCCCCGATGTTTCACCGCCACTTCGCTAAATATTCAGGGTCTTCCAGCGCGAATCGCGCTCCAGCCGGTAGTAGGCCCTCCGGCGGTTGTCGGCCTCCTTCCCGACCACGAAACCGCGCACCACGTATCCGCGGGCCAGGTAGTGCATGAACAGAGCCCGGCAATAATCCCGGAGAGGTTGGGCCTTGGTGCGGTCCACTTTCAGGATGCGGTCCTGGTTGTAGGGGATTTCGACGAACAGCGGGGAGACATTGAGATGAAAAACATTCTTTTCTCCCGGACACTCGAGCCCGTCCTCATCCATGTCGATGGCATTGACAATGTTTTCTTCCGTCATCTCCGACGTATCGTGCAGGGAGGGAAGAATGCCCCGCTCAATCCGCTCTCGCACCCGGTCGGTCTGGATGAGCCACTCCACGATGAACCGGTCCGTCGAGATGGATCGGTTGAATTCGTCGCTGGTGAAAACGGCGCTGTAGTAGTTGAACCCGATCTCCCGGACGATGGCACCCATCCGATGGATGTAGATGTAACCGTTCCTCGACACAAGCGGATCGTAGGTCCAGCGGATCCGGGGAATGCTCCTTTCCTTGGCGCATTCGTAAAGCACACGGAGTATTTCCTCGCCGATGTTCTTGTCCCAGTAGAGCCGGTCCACCCCCATGCGGGCTCCGTACCAGAATGGGCCCTTCTTGTCGAAGTCGGCGAAGCACGCCAGGAATCCGATGGGCCGGTCCTGGGCATACCAGGGATCTTCCTGGGCCATCCGCCGGCGTTCCTCCTCCGGGTAAACCCCCTCATCGAACGCCGTCAGAACGAGCCCGTTGGTCAGGTAGGCCAGCTCAAAATACAGCATCGGTGCATTCACTTCCCGGTACCCATCCCGGTTCCAGACCCTCTTTTCCAGCTCGACCACATCATTGAGGACGGACGCCCGAAGATATTTCTCCACACGGACCTTCCGATGGTCATCCATGGGTACTCCTCCCGGGTCTACAGGGGTTGACCGGAATGACGGCATCCCGGCTTGCCCATGAACGGGGCCGGCTTCTCCGGAGAGACGACCAGGGTCAGGACATTGTGGTCTTTCTCCCGGCGATAGTGAATGTCGTCGATCATCTTCCGGATGAAGTAGATGCCGAGTCCGCCGACCTTGCGCCGGCTGATTTCCGTGGACAATTCGGGATCGGGAATGGACAGGAGATTGAAGGGAACGCCTTCGTCCTCGATTTCGATGACGAGTTGCCGATCCGCCGTGCCCCGGCACCGGACCTCGACGGTGCCGGGGCGGTCAGGGTAGGCGTATCGGAAAATGTTAACCAGGGCTTCCTCCACAGCGAGTTCAATCTCGCTCGCCCGGTGGGGACTGAAACCCCTCAGGGTCAGACAGTTCGATACAAAGGCCATGAACGGCCGGAGGGAATCCAGTGTTGCGGGTTGTTTCATGGACGACATACGGGATCCAAATCCCCTGCTGAGGAAAATCAGTCGGGATTCAATGCGGCTTCCACTGTATCATAGATTGGGAAAAGGGTATCGAAACCGGATATCTCAAAGACTTCCCGGACCGGTCCCTTCAGGTCAGCCAGAGAAATTTCCCCTTTCCCTTCCTCAAGTTGCCTGGCCGCCGCCAGGATGCACTGGAGACCTGCGCTGCTGATGTATTCAAGGGCGCCGAAGTCGATGATGAAACGGTTCGCCCCCTGCGCCAGGAAACTTTCCAGGATCCGGTCGAAATCCGGGGCGCAAAGGGCATCCATGCGACCCCGGACGGAAACAACGACCGCTTCTTTTTCCCTGCGGGTATCGATTTCCATGGGTCCCCCATCATGCAGCCGGAAGCCTCTCGAGCCCGGCACCTTAAAGGGTTCATCCCGGAACGGCATCCGGTCCCGGTGCACCCTCCCCCGGGTATGCCGGGAGAGGGTGCCGGAATCCATTCATGGAACGGCTGGCGGATGCCGCATCACTTGCTGTAGTCGTAAAAACCGCGGCCGCTCTTTCGTCCCATGTACCCGGCGTCGACGTACTTCTTCAGGAGCGGGCAGGGACGGTACTTGGAATCGCCGAAGCCCCTGTAGAGCACGTCCATGATGGCCCAGCAGGTATCCAGGCCGATCAGGTCGGCCAGGGCCAGCGGCCCCATGGGGTGGTTCATTCCCAGGACCATGATGTCGTCGATCGCCTTCGGCTGCCCGACGCCTTCCATCAGGGCATAGACCGCCTCGTTGATCATGGGCATCAGGATACGGTTGGATATGAATCCTGGAAAATCGTTGCACTCCACCGGGACCTTGCCGAACTGCTTGCTCAGGGCCTCGGTGGCATTATAGGTTTCCTGCGAGGTGGCAAGACCGCGGATGATCTCCACGAGCCGCATGACCGGCACGGGATTCATGAAGTGCATGCCGATGACCAGTTCGGGGCGTTTCGTGGCGCCGGCGATCCGGGTGATCGGAATGGACGACGTGTTTGTGGCGAGGATGACACCGGGCTTGCAGATCTCGTCGAGCTTCTTGAAGAGCCCCAGTTTCAGGTCCTCCCGCTCCACGGCCGCCTCCACAACGATGTCGGCATCCTTCATGTCCTCGACGTTCGTGCTTTTTTTGATCCGCCCGAGGATCTCCGCCTTCTGGTCCGCCGTCAGCTTCTCCTTGGCCACCAGCCGGTCCAGGTTCTTGGAAATGGTGTCATAGCCCCGGTTCACGAACGGCTCGGCAATGTCATTCATGATAACGTTCAGGCCGCCCGGATAGGCAGCAACCTGGGCGATTCCGTTTCCCATCTGTCCCGCACCCACTACGCCGATTGTCTTGATTGTCATCTTTTTCCCTCCTTGTTTTTTCCCGGGAATGCGGCAGGCCCGGAGAAACGGCAGGGCCCGGGCCCCTCCGTTTCTCCGGTCTTCCTGCCTTTTCCGGAATGTCGATGTGGATGGAGAACCGTATCGTTTCCTCCCGGTTCCCTTTACTTGTCCACCCGGATCAGCATGGCGTCGCCCTGGGCATGGCCGGAACAGATGCCGCAGACACCGATGCCGCCTCCGCGCCGCCTGAGTTCGTAGCCGAGGGTCATGAGGATCCGGGCGCCGGTGGCCCCGATGGGATGGCCGTAGGCGATGGCGCTCCCGTTCACGTTGACTTTCTTCATCATATCCTCTTTGGACATGCCCAGGATGGTGCGGGCGCTGACGAGAACGACGGCCGCGAAGGCCTCGTTGATCTCGATCAGGTCGACCTTGTCCACCGTCAGGTCGTTCTCTTCGAGGATCTTCTTGATCGAAAGTCCCGGGACGGTGGCGATGTCCTTGGTCGGCTGGGAGACCTCCGCATAACCGAGAATCGTGAAGAGGGGCTTCAGGCCGAGTTCCTTCGCTTTCTCGGCGCTCATGAGCATGCACACGTCCCCGCCGTCGTTCACTCCCGGCGCGTTGCCCGCTGTTACGCTGCCCAGCTGCCCCGTCACGGTGCTCTTGTGGTTGAAGACGGGGGGCAGCTTGGCCAGGCCATCTAACGTTGTGCCCGTCCGGGGCCCCTCGTCCTTGTCAAAGACAGCCACATCCTTGCCCTTCTTGATCTCCACGGGGAATATTTCGTCGTCCAGGCGGCCCCCCTTCATGGCCTCCACGGCCCGCATCTGCGAGGTGTACGCCCACTCGTCCTGGTCCTGCCGGGTGAAACCGAACTCATCGGCCGTCTCCGACCCGTGGATGGCCATGTGCCGGTTGTAGAAGGCGTCCCAGAGACCGTCATAGACCATCAGATCGACCATGCGTCCGTTGGGAAGGCCCATCCGGCTTCCCCAGCGCATGTCGGGCAGCGAATAGGGACAGTTCGACATGCTTTCCTGGCCGCCGGCGACGACAATCTCGGCTCGTCCCGTCTGGATCATCTGAACGGCCAGATCGATCGTCTTGATACCCGACGAACAGACCTTGTTGACCGTGATAGACGGCACGGACTCAGGAAGCCCCGCCAGCAGGGTCGCCTGCCGGCTGGGCACCTGCCCGCATCCCGCGGGTACGACCTGTCCCATAATGACGTAGTCGACGTCCTCCGGCTTGACCTTGCCGCTCACCCGCCGCAGGCACTCCTTGATCGCCAGCGCTCCCAACTGAGGGGCGTCGAACCCCTTGAGGGATCCGCCGAAGACACCGTAAGGTGTGCGGCACGCCTCCACGCAGACCACTTCCCGGAGATTCTTGAACTGGCCCTTGATCTTTCTTCCCATGCCTGAATAATCGGGTTTCCTTTCGCCGAACCCGGCTATCTTGGCATCGGCGTAAAACTTTTGTCTGGTTTTATCCAGTTTCTGCGGTACCTTCATCTCATCCTCCTTTTATTTCCCCCGGACCTGCCCTGTGCGCTCCACGATTGTGCAGGTCCGGTTCGTAGCTATTTTTGGGAAGGGGGAAAAAGGCGCTTTTACCAGTAAAAGACTGGTTCGGGTTTTTCTCACAACCCCGGCTGTTTGTCAATTGCTTTGGCTCTGGACGCCGGTTTCCCAGCCCGTTCCGGATATCGCTTCACAAAACGGTTGACAGTCCGCCTGATTTGAGATTGATTTCCTGTCGTCGCCGGCGCAAGGGATTCTCCGTTCCGGCAGCCCGTTGCACAAGGAGAAAACGGATGCCGCCCCTGTTTCTCAAGTCCTGCCCGAAAACCTATATCCTGGAGACTCACCGATCCCGCCCGCCCGCAGAGACCCTGGCATTCATCACCCGGTTGGAGAAGACTGTCGGGATGCTGGATATCCGGGACGCCGAGCAAGACGACCGCATCGGCCTCCCCGTTTTCACCTGCCGACGGATCCGGCCGGACGAGTCCGTAACCCGGCACACCGGCAAGGGGATCACGCCCATCCAGGCCCGGGTGTCTCTCACGATGGAGTCGGTCGAGCGGTACGCTTCCGAGTTCCGCGAAATTCACCGGGACAGGCTGGTTCGGGAAAGCTGCAGACAGCTGTCGCGGCAGTTCAACGTCCTTCCGCCGCCGGACCTGATCCTTTCGCAGTCCAGCGAGTACGATGATGACCGGCCCATCTTCTGGATCTCAGGGTATGACCTGCACAGGAACGAGGACGTTTACGTCCCCGCCTGCACGGTCTTCCATCCCTTTCACCTGGACGACATCCTGATCACCCATACCCACACGAACGGCATCGCCGCCGGCAACACCATGGAGGAGGCCGTCGAGCACGGCCTCACCGAGGTGATCGAGCGCGACGCCTGGAGCATCGCCCAATACCGGGCCGAGGCAATGGACGCACTATCGGTCGACGACTCCCCCGGTTGCGCCTTTCTCGTTGACATCATCGGGAAGTTCAACGCGGCGGATGTGGAAATCGTGGCAAAGGACATCACGTCCGACGTGGGAGTGCCCACGGTCGCGGCCTTTTCCCGCGACCTGCAGTACGATTCGATGATCCCCATCGACGGCTTCGGGACCCACCTGGATCCCCGCGTGGCCCTGGCACGGGCCCTCCTGGAAATTGTCACGACCCGCGCCCTGTTCCTGCAGACGCGAGGATTGGCGGCCCTGCAGGAAAACTGTACCGCCTATTTCCGGGAGGATGAAGAGGATTATCGGTTCTTCAGCCTCCGGCACAAGAGTCTGGGAGAAATCGCTGCGGACTATCGGGACGATCTTCTCGACGACGTCCATCTCCTCGTTGCCAAGTGCGCCCGGCAGGGCCTGGACCGTGTCATCGCAGTTGATCTCACGGATTCCGCAACCGGCATTCCCACGGTGCGGATGATCGTCCCCGGCATGGAGGCGGGCTGTTTCGACCGGAGCCGGAGGGGAGACCGCCTTTTTGCCGCCCCCGACGGAGAATGACATGCTCAGCGAAGAAGAAGTCACCCAGCGGGCGATCTACTGTTATCTGGCCTTCCGGCAGATGGCCATCCTTTACAGCAGTGACGAGGCCCCGTCCCGCTACCTGGAGACCCTGGGCCGATCCTCCCTGGACCTGGCAGGAGACCCCTTCATCCGGGAGACCCTTGAAGAGGCTCTTCTGGAGGAGCGGGTGGAAGAGGCCCTCCACCATCTGATGATTATGTACGAAGGCCTGGCGCTGGCCCTCTGCGAAGTTCTCGAAACGGACATGGAGACCCTCGGCGAATCGCTTCCTCCGGCATACCTGGAAGAGATCCTGAATGAACTGGTTCTCAGGCCGTCCTGATCACCGGTTAGCCGCATCCTTCCAACGACCCGCCACAAAGGTCCCGGGAAGGCCTCAACCCTTGGAAACATCCCCAATTATTTCTTGACACCAAAGGGGCCGATCCCTTATACCCTAAAGCAACTTTCATCCCGTCATGTCCACCCTCCGGCACTGCACCAGAACCGGGATAACCGGTCGGCCGGAGATTGGACGGATCGTCGTTTCCTCAACCTCTGACATAGACAGTTGCACCATTCAACAGGAGTTCGCCCTGAGAGGCCCAAGGGATCTCTTTATGCCGCTCCTCTCGCATCCATTGCGGAATGATCTTCGCCTCGCTGTTCATCGCAGCGCCTTTCTACGTTTATCCGATCATCGTTTTTTTTTCATGAAGAAGGGAGGTGAGTGCACGTAACAGAGAACCTGTCTGTTCTTATGTGTTTTTTGTGAATTCAAGGGGGTTTATCATTGCACTGAAAAGGAGGTAACAATGGCAAGAATTCGCGGGAAATCGAAAAAAGCGGAGATCCTGTCGCTTGAAGAAGCGGTCAAGAAGCACATGCATAACGGGGTCATCTGCGCGTTCAGCGGGTTCACGGGCTTCAACCGGAACCCCTTCGCCTTCGCCTGGGAGACGGTACGCCAGGGCATCAAGGATATTCATGTCATCGACCGGCACGGTGGTGTCTGCACCTGGCTGCTCAACTCCGTCAACGCCATGAAGATCTACGAGACGGACTGGATGGGCTGGGGCGAAATGGCCGGCAAGATCGATATCAACCTGGAGCGGCACTACAAGGCCGGCAAGGTGATCCTGGAGGATTATTCCCACGGCGCCATGGCTATGCGGTTCCTCGCCGGCGCCATCGGGGCGCCCTTCATCCCCTACTCCGCGCCGCTGGGCTCCGACCTGTACAATCCCAAGTATGATGCACTCGGCAAGGCAGGTATGCGGGACGGGAAGAATCCGAAGATCGCAAAAAAGAAGTTCATCCAGATGGAGGAACCCTTCTGGGGCGAGGGCGACACCATCCTGCTGCCGGCAGCCAAGCCGGAACTGGCCATCATCCATGTCGCTCAGGCCGGCGACAAGGGAACGGCCCGCTGGCGGGGTGTCGGCACGATCGACAAGGAAATTTCCTTCGCCTGCGACAAGGTCGTGATCATCGCCGAGGAGATCGTCCCCGAATCGGAGATGAGAAAACTTCCTGAGACGAACCAGATCCCCTACTTCGTCGTGGACGCCATCGTAGAGTGTCCCTGGGGTGCCTTCCCGAGCTCGGTCCCCTTCTACTACGATTACGATGCGCCCTTCATGCGGGACATGGACAAGGCCTCCCGGAACCCCGATGACCTGAAGAAATGGCTCGATGAGTGGGTCTTCGGCCCCAAGAGCTGGGAAGACTTCGTCATCAAGCTGGGTGCCAAGAAGCTTCTGGACCTGAAGGCGGACAGCACCACCGGTTACAGCGTCCGCATGATGAGAGGCAAGAAACCGGCGCCCAGGATGAAGATGCCCTTGTCCGTGGCACGCAGCGGTTACTAAAAGAAAGGGGGGATACGACACATGGCAAAATCAATGGAAGAATTGATGGAATTGATCGACCTGATTCCCGATGAGACGGCGAAACCGGGAGAGTTCATCCTGCCGGAGCTGATGGCCATCGCTGTGGCTCATGAAGTTCAGAATGACGATATCGTGTTCGCCGGAACGGGGCTCCCCATGGTGGGCATCATGACGGCCAACTTCACGAACGCGCCGAACGCGACCCTGATCTACGAATCGGGAATCTGCGACGGCAAGACGATGCACGTCCCCATGTCCGTCTGCGACCAGCGGGCGGCCAACATGAGCTCCACCCTGGGCGGTCTCGTCGACACGTTCGGCTATTACCTGCAGCAGGGTTACGTCACCCTCGGGTTCCTGGGCGGTGCGGCCATCGACAAGTACGGAGGCGTCAACGTGACCTCCATCGGAGACTATTTCGCGCCCTCCCACCGCTTCACCGGGTCCGGCGGGAACTCCGACATCGGGACCATGGCCAAACGGACGGCCTACATCATTCTCCAGGAAAAGCGACGATTCCTGGAGCGGAACGACTACACGACCACGCCCGGCTGGTGGTGCTGGGACTTCAAGACCAACGAGTGGAAGCCCAAAAAGGAAGTCTGGAAAAATAC
Organism: Deltaproteobacteria bacterium HGW-Deltaproteobacteria-19; assembly: GCA_002841865.1. Taxonomy (GTDB): domain Bacteria; phylum Desulfobacterota; class Syntrophia; order Syntrophales; family PHBD01; genus PHBD01. Next base: position 92,153 of record PHBD01000006.1, on the reverse strand, counting down.
GGCCTTTGCCGATTGCGGCCCCACCGCCGTCGTGACAAACATGGGCGTCTACCGCTTCGACAAAGAGGGGATCATCTACCTGGAGACCCATCACCCGGGCGTCACGGTGGAGCAGGTGAAGGAGAACTGCGGTTTTGATCTCAATGTGGCCAACATCAAGGGTGAAACCGCACACCCGACCTACAGGGAGCTGTTCGTGCTCCGCGAGTTCGTCGATCCGGAGTTGATCTTCCTGCCCGCGAAGACGGATTATACGCCCGCAATTCAGGCCATCATCGACAAGGGTGCCTGATGTTGTGACCGACCGGCGACGGGAAGTCCCATTGCCCCGACGCCGGACGCCCGCACCAACCGTTTGGGAAGGCGGGTTCATCCCGCCTTCCCGAACATCCAAGAGACTGCGCATGATCCGGCGCCCCGCCCGATTCGCCTGAACCGGCGGATGCCGGCGCGTAATACATTTCAGAGGGAAGGAAGGAACCAATGAATCTAGATCTGACGGAAGAACAAAGAATCATCCAGGATACAGCGCGCAACTTCGCCAAGACGGAACTGGAGCCCCTGGCAGCCAAGCTGGACGAACAGGACGACCGGGCGGCTTTTTGTGCCAACCTTCGGAAACTGGCCAGCCTGGGCCTCATGGGCATCAACGTGAAGGGCGATTACGGCGGATCCGAGGCCGGCGTCGTGGCCTTCAGTCTGGCTGTGACGGAGATCGGTAAGGCCTGCGCCTCGACGGGGGTGACCATGTCGGTGAACAACATGGTCTGCGAGGTCATCCAGGCCATCGGCTCGGAAGAGCAAAGGATGAAATACATCCCGAAAATCTGCTCCGGCGAGTACTACGCCGGCGGCTTCGGCCTCACGGAAACCACGGCCGGTTCGGACCCCGCCGGGATGCGGTGCTCTGCTGTCCTGGACGGAAACGAGTGGGTCCTCAACGGCAACAAGATGTTCATCACCAGTGCCGAGTACGCCGGCGTCTTCGTCGTCTGGGCCGTGACGGACAAATCCGCTCCCAAGGGCAAGGGCATCAGCACGTTCCTAGTGGAAAACGGACTCAAGGGATTCACGGTGGGCCGGGCCGAGCATAAGATGGGCCAGCACGCGTCCATCACGAACGAGTTGATCTTCGAGGACTGCCGGATCCCCAAGGACGCCATGATGGGCAAACCCAACGATGGTTTCCGGACCGCCGTGGGCGAGCTCGCAGGCGGGCGGATCGGCATCGGCTCCCTGGGCCTGGGGATCGGCCAGGCAGCCATCGAATACGCTGCGAAATACGCCCTGGAGCGCAGGCAGTTCGATCAGCCCATTTCCAATTTCCAGGCCATCCAGTGGATGATCGCCGAGTCCTACACGGAACTCGAGGCGGCAAGGCTGCTCCTGATGAATGCCGCTTACCAGAAGGAGAACGGCCGGTTCTTCGCCCGCCAGGCCTCCATGGCCAAATACTATGCCACGGAAGCGGCGGAACGGGCCTGCTACAACGCCCTGCAGATCATGGGCGGATACGGCTATACGCGGGAATTCCCCATTGAGCGCTTTGCCCGGGACGTGCGGATCACCTCGATCTACGAGGGAACCAACCAGATCCAGCGGGTGATCATCGCCAGGGATATCCTCAGCAGCCTGAAGTAGCTTGACGACCAAGGAGAAGGAGGGGTTCTCTCATGACGAAGGAAGAAAAGATCGAAGCGATCCGCCAGCGGGCTCGCAAGAATTTCTCCCTCGGCTACAATTGCGCCGAGTGTGTGAGCGAGGCAGTGTTGAGTCTGGTGGATACGGGGCTTCCACCGGAGGCCAAGAAAGTGGCCACCGGTTTCGGCGGCGGAGTGGGCCTGTTCGGGGATACCTGCGGAGCCGTTACGGGGGCGGTTATCGCCGTCGGGGCCGTCCATGGCCGAAGCAGCCTGCCGGAAGGCGCGGATCCCAAGGAATCAGCCAAAAAGGCAGGACAGCAGCTTTACGGAAAACCGGGTCTCTACCGGATGTTCAACCAGATCCCCAACCGCTTCAAGGCCAAGTACGGCTTCACCTGCTGCCGCGATCTCACCTCGAAGTGGCACGACGCATGGCTGTGCCGGGACCACGCCCTTCATTGCCGGGAGATCATCACCGATGCGGCGGGAATCGCCGCCGAACTGGTCTGCTCGGACCGGGACGAGGTTTCCTCCCTGCCCTTCGGCGAAAACGTGGAGAATCTGAAGGACCCGGCGGCGGACCAGACCAACAAAGTCACGTGAGGGACCGCCAGCGGAGCGGACTGCTCTGCATGATCCTTTCGGTTTTATAAAAAAGCGAGAGCCCCTGGAAAATCAGGGGCTCTCTTTGTTTGCCCCTTCACGCAGACCGGCATCAATCCGGCCGGGGAACGACTCCTTATTCCTTCCGGCTCACCTTGACAAGGATACTCCGGCAGCACTCGCCGTTCTTGACGACAAAGCAGTCAGGCCGCTCGATCAGAGAATATTGTCCGTTCGCCTCGATCTCCAGATCCTCTTTTTTCAGGTCCCCTTCCCGCGGAATGAACAGCATCCTGCCGATGGGAATTCCCCCTTCCTTCAAGATGGCCATCATGATTCTCCTTTGGGCTCGGACGAACCCGTCTGTTTGTTCAAATCAGCAGAAGCCCCGTCCAGTCGACCCGATCGCGGACGGGAAACCGCCCCGGGAGCCCGGCCTTCTCCAAGGTCGCCAGGACGTCGATACCCATGGCCTCCATGGATGGCCTCGCCCTGAAGGGATGGCGGCAGGGCTCTCCCGGCCGGACCGCCGCACACTCGTCGCACAGGCGGCAGCACCCGCCGATCAGGGCTGCAGCGAAACGGAAACCTTCCGCAAAAGCGATCCCCTCCGCCCGATTCATCAATCCATGCAGTTTCTTGGAGTGCACGAAGACCTTTTCCGGCGGGTTGAAAGGTCCCTCAGCGGAGACCTGGACGAGAACGGCTCCATCGAAGCGGGACAGCATCTCCCGAAATTCCGACACCGGGGGAAGAAACGGGGGGCAGGTGAAGTTCCGCCCATAACTGTCGCAGAGCGGCACCTGGCACTTGAGCCTGACCCGCTCGTCCACAACGATGGACTCAACAGGGATCGGACGGACCTCCGTTGCCCCTCCCCTGCGGAGGGCGGTCTTCACACGCCTGAACCACGGCGGGTTGCCCTGCGGAACATCTTTGGTCATCGGCCCCCTCCTCGCCGCAGATGGCCGTTTTTCAACAGCCCGTCCAGTTTTATCAGACGACCTTGCAACAAGCCCGCAGGCAAGGCGCGCAAGCCCCGAGGAGCGAGGCGTACTTTTCACGTACGCCGCAGTGACGAGGGGGAAAGCGCAACGCAGCATCCGGGCTTGTTCCGAGGTCGTCTCAGTATTCGATGCCGGCCCTCTCTTTCATCCCCTTGCTATAGTGATGCCGAATCTCCTGGATCTCGCTGACCGTGTCAGCCAGTTCCACAACTTCCGGAGGTGCGTAACGGCCCGTGAGAATCAGGTCCACCGCCGGCGGCTTGTTGCGGATCAGATCCATCAGGTCCGACAGGGGGATCAGTTTGAAATCAACGGCTACGTTGATCTCGTCGAGGATCACCATGTCATGGGTCCCGGCGGCCAGGGCCTCGCGAGCCATCTCCAGCCCCTGTCGCGCCAGTTCGACGTCCACCGGCGCCGGATTGTCCCGCATGACGAAGCTGTCGAGGCCGCTCTGCACGATCGTGATTCCCGGGAGATGTCCCTCCGCCGCCAGGACTTCCCCGTATTTCTTGCCTTTCATGAATTGGATCACGAGAACCTTCTGCCCGTGTCCCACCGCCCGAAGGGCCTGCCCCATAGCGGAAGTGGTCTTCCCTTTCCCATTTCCCGTCAGGACCATCACCAGGCCCCGGTTGAACCGGGACAAGGTTTCCGTGATTCGGTCATTGCTCACTGGATCATCTCCTTCACCCCTCCATTCGATGGACGACCGGTGGGGCATACAATAACACTAAAAAAAACCCGGGATCCCTCCGGGAGGAGCTCCCTCCACGGGCGGAACCCCGGGTTCACCATTGCTTTATCCGGACGGAACCGCTCAGTCGCAGTTTTTCAGGAACCGTCCGGCAATCTCTTCAGCCAGGGTATACGGATCAGACTCCTTCTTCAGAAGCTTCTCCACCATCCCCGCCATTTCTCCAGACGCAATGAGTCGGCTGAGGACCGGTTCGAGGACACACGTCCGGACGGCCTCATTGAGCTCCACCACCGCCTTGCGGCGGACACGGGATCCCAGGAGGTCGTTTTTTACCAGGTGCTGATAATGCTCCTCGATCGTGGCCGTCAGTTCCTCCAGACTCTTTCCGAACCCCTCCGGCTCGAAGGCATTTTCTACCCTGACAATGGGCGGACGCCAACCGCCCGGGAAAGCAGTGGGAGGTGCCATGTCGAGCATGGCCATCAGTTCGCGCCGCAGTTTCGATGATCCTTCCCGATCCGCTTTGTTGATGACAAAGACATCAGCGATCTCCATGATCCCCGCCTTGATGGCCTGAATCTCGTCTCCCATCCCCGGAATCAGCACCACGACAACCGTGTGGGAGTGGTTGATAATGTCCACTTCCTGCTGGCCGGTGCCGACGGTCTCCACAATCACCATGTCCATCCCCATGACGTCCATGACGTGGATGGAGTCGCCGACTGCTTTCGCCAGACCGCCCAGGGCACCCCGGGTGGCCAGACTGCGGACGAAGACGCCCGGGTCTTCCGCATGGCGCTGCATGCGGATCCGATCGCCCAGGATGGCCCCTCCCGTAAAGGGGCTGGTGGGATCCACGGCGAGGACGCCCACCGTTTTTTCCCGCTTCCGGAAACACTCGACAAGGCCGTCCACCAGGGTGCTTTTCCCCGCCCCGGGCGAGCCGGTGATACCGATCACGTGGGCCTTTGGGAGGCCGTTCGTACGTCCCCCGCCTTGATTTTTTTGACTTTTTCCATGATGTCATGCCCTTGGTTGAACATTCGTGTTGATCCATTCTACGATGCTGTCGAGCGTGGCCCCCGGCGTGAAAATCGCCTTGAGGCCGGCATCAAACATGAGTTTGAAATCCTGGTCCGGAATGATCCCGCCGCCGATAACGGTGATATCGTCCGCACCCTTATCCTTCAGCAGCGTCACCACCGCCGGGAACAGATAACGATGGGCCCCCGACAGGCAGCTCAGTCCGACGATGTCCACATCCTCCTGGATGGCCGCCGCGGCGATCTGCTCGGGCGTCTGATGGCAGCCCGTATAGATGACCTCAAAACCCGCATCGCGGAAACAGCGGGCTAAGACCCGGGCACCCCGGTCATGACCGTCCAGGCCCGGTTTCGCAACCATGATTCGCAGTTTCTTGTCTGCCATTGAACTGTCCCTCCCCCCCTCGTTAGTAGAGTCCCGGATCGCGGTATTCGCCGAATACCTCGCGGTAGACGTCGCAGATTTCCTGCACGCTGGCCAGATTCTTCACGGCCTCGATGCAGTAGGGCATGACGTTCTCCCCCTTCTTGCAGGCGCCCTTGAGGTCGTCCAGGCAGCGCTTCACCGTCTTGTTGTCGCGCTTCCGGCGGACAGCGGTGAGGCGTTCGATCTGATCCTTCTCAACGCTGTCGTCGATCTCCAGGAACGGGATGGGCGTTTCCTCGGCAGTCTGGTACTTGTTGATTCCGACCATGATCTTCTCCCCAGCGTCGATCTGGCGCTGGTACTTGTACGCCGAGTCGGCGATCTCCAGCTGGGGGAAGCCTTTTTCGATGGCGGCGACCATGCCGCCCATTTCATCGATCTTGTGAATGTACTCCCAGGCCTTCTCCTCCATCTCGTTCGTCAGGGCCTCGACGAAGTAGGAGCCCGCCAGCGGATCGATGGTATTGGCCGCACCCGTTTCCTCGGCGATGATTTGCTGGGTTCGGAGCGCGATCTGGACGGCGTGGTCGGAGGGCAGGCAGAGCACCTCATCCAGGGAGTTCGTATGGAGCGACTGGGTCCCGCCCAGGACAGCCGCCAGGGCCTGGGTGGCCGTGCGGACGACATTGTTATAGGGCTGCTGGGCCGTCAGGGAGCAACCCGCCGTCTGGGTGTGGAAGCGCATCCACCAGGACCGCTCATCCTTGGCCTTGTAACGGTCCCTCATGGCCTTGGCCCAGATCCTCCGGGCTGCCCTGAGCTTGGCGATCTCCTCGAAGAAATCGCTGTGGGAGTTGAAGAAGAAGGACAGCCGCGGCGCGAAGGCATCCACTTCGAGACCCTTGCGGCGGATGACGTCTTCCACATACTCCATGCCGTCCCGGAGCGTGAAAGCCAGCTCCTGCACGGCCGTGGCGCCGGCCTCCCGGATATGGTAGCCGCTGATGGAGATGGTGTTCCACCGGGGGACATGCTTGGTTCCGAACTCGACGGTGTCGCTGATCAGCTTGACCGATGGCTCGGGCGGGCACATCAGGGTCTTTTGGGCGATGAACTCCTTGAGCATGTCGTTCTGGATCGTTCCGCCGATCTTGTTCAGGGGGATCCCCCTGATCTCGGCGGCGGCACAGTACATGGCCCAGAGGGCCGTCGCCGGCGGGTTGATCGTCATGGACGTGGTTACCTTGTCCATGGGGATGCCCTCAACGAGCTGGAGAAAATCCTCCAGGGTGTCGATGGCGACGCCGCACTTCCCGCATTCTCCGCGGGCCTTTGGTGAATCGGTGTCATACCCCATCAGGGTGGGGAAGTCGAAGGCGGTGGAGAGACCCGTCTGCCCCTCCTTGAGCAGCAGGTGCCACCGTTCGTTCGTCGTCTTGGCGTCTCCCATGCCGGAGAACATGCGGAACGTCCAGTACTTCCCCCGGTACCCAGTCACCTGGTTGCCCCTGACGAACGGGAACTGGCCTGGATACCCGATGTCCCGGACGAAATCCATGTCCTTGATGTCCTCGGGTCCGTAGAGCCGCCGGATGGGAAGATCCGATACGGTGGACCAGAGCGCCTCGGGCTTCTGGTCGGCGTTTTTGGCAATCACCTTCCGGACCGCATCCTCCCACTTCTTTCGGAGCTCACTCGACTGCGTCAACACTTCCGTTGCGAAATACACGTTACCCCCTCCTTTCCAAAGTATTCGCTACCAACGTTCAGCGCCGCGGACAGGAATCCCGGCGCAGGCCTACCCAAATGGATCGGAACATCGGTTGTACGGTCGAAATGAAAAGGGAAACAACCCGCTGCGGAAACGGGCAAAGCGAACAGAACCGGGGAAAGAATAAGAAACAGGGGGGTGGTGCGATATGAAGGGACCGTACAATCATACCGTCCGACCTAACGGTCGTGCATCCTCGAATGTTGTGTTTGAAAACCCCCCTCCGGACCGAACACCGGATCAAGACGAGCGCTTCTGCCGAGAGCCTGAGGGTCCGGTACCGAAAGACCATCCCCATGAACTGCGGGCACTGGTAAAGCGTATCTTTGCTAACTTGATTCCGGTCATTTGTCAAGGAATTGTCATAACCCGCCCGGGAGGTTATCCTTCCTCGGGAGCGGTCTCCGGAGTCATGAGAAGCGTTGCTGGAGAACCACGCCCGCCATGATCAGAGACAGTCCCAAAACCGTGGAAGGAAGGATCGGCTCGCCGACGGTCATGGTAATAAAGAAGAGGGATACAAAGGGGGACAGGTAGATCAGGTTGCTCACCTGAGCGGTGCTCCGGGACAGGGTCAGGGCCTTCAGCCAGAGGACAAAGGTAATGCCCATCTCGAAGAGGCCGATGTAGCATGCGCCCAGTAAACCCGGAACCGGGATGCACCGGAGAGGTGCAAACAGCACGAGAGCCGCAAACGTATATACCGTACCGAAGGCGAAGCACAGGAAGAGCTTGAGTGCCTCGTCCCGGGGGTCCTTCACGTTGAATAGCCAGAAGAGGGCCCAGAGGATCGAACTGGACAGGGCCAGGGCCGCTCCTGCCGGGTTGGTGAACCGGAACCCCTGGAGGTCACCCCGGGTGGAAACGATCAGAACTCCGGCGAAACTGAGGAGGATGGCAGCCGCGCTCACGGCTCGGATCCGCTGGCGAAGGATGAGGGCAGACAAAAGAACCAGCATGATGGGCCATGTGTAATTCAGGGGCTGGGCCTCCTGGGCGGGGAGGAGGTCGTAGGCCTTGAAGAGAATCAGGTAATAGGCAAACGGGTTCAGCAATCCCAGGATGGCCGAATGGAACCATTCCCGGCGGGTCATGCCCCGGAGAAAACCGAGTTTGCCTTGAATGCAGAGGATCCCGAAGATCGCCACCGCAGAAGTGAGGGAAGCAAGAAAAAGCATCTCCAGGAACGACAGGTAGCGCAGGGTGATCTTGAATGCCGAGGCCACCGTCGACCAGAGCAGCACCGTTGCCAGGGCATACCCATAGGCCTTCTTCTGGTTATCCATAAACCTCGCGACGCACATCAGAAAGGGAGATCCGCCAAAACGGGAAGCGGGCCGGCGGGAGACCAGTTCCTCTTTATCATTGCCCCCCTGGGTGCACAAGGGCTTCATTGCATTCGACCACCGCCCGGGAAGCCCCGACTTCATAGCCGGTGCTATGCCGGCATTTATTCTCCTTGATTCGCACCGGACATTCCTTTATCAAAATGGGCACACCCCGATAGACAGGGAGGCATCCGTTCATGAAGAAGATATTCGGATCCGCGATTCTGGTCCCGCTCATGCTCATCCTGGCAGGCTGTGGCGGCAGTGACAGGCTGACGGATCTCCGAATCGGGCTGATTGCGGAGTTGACAGGTGAGACCTCCGCGGTGGGCGTATCCTGCAAAAATGCTGCCGAAATGGCCGTCAGGGAAATCAACGATAGCGGCGGCCTGACCATAGGGAACAGGAACTATAAAGTAAAACTGGTGGTCGTCGACAATGCGGGCAAGGCAGATGCATCGGCCGCAGCAGCCCGGAAGCTGATCGACAGCGATAAGGTTATAGCCATCGTGGGGCCCAACGAGAGCCGTTTCGCGATCCCCGCCTCGGACGCCGCCGAGAGCGCCGGGACCGTCCTCCTATCGCCCGCGTCCACCACGCCCAGGACGACCCTGGACGCCAGGACGGGGGGCACGAAGAAATACGTGTTCCGGGCCTGTTTCATCGATCCGTTCCAGGGGCAGGTGCTGGCAAAATTCGCCCACGACGGGCAGAAAGCCGGCAAGGCCGCCATCCTGTTCGACGATATGGTGGACTACAACAGGGGCATTGCAGAGGTTTTCAGGGATGTCTTCATCAAAAGGGGGGGTAGAATTGTGGCATTTGAGCCCTATGCCACCGGCACCAAAGACTTCACCGCCCCGTTGACAAGGATCCGGGATGCCCAGCCGGACGTGATTTTCCTTCCCAATCACTATACGGAAGTTCCCAGCCAGATCCGGCAGGCCAGAAAACTCGGGATTCAGTCCCTTTTCCTCGGCAGCGATTCCTGGGGCACGGCTCAAATCCTGAAGTCGTGCGGGAAAGACTGCGACGGCAGTTTCTTCAGCACCCACTTCTCGGCGGATATGACCACGCCGTCGGCGAAGGCATTCGTGGAGACCTACAGGAAGACGTATGGTGCCATGCCCGACGATGTGGCCGCCTTGACTTATGACTCCTTCGGTCTGATCTGGCAGGCCCTTCGGACGGCAGGCAGGCTGGACCGACTGGCCGTCCGGGACGCCCTGGCAAGAATCCCTGAGTACAAGGGAGTCACGGGGATCATGGAGTTCCGCGAAGGTTCCGGGGATCCGATCAAGAGCGCCGTCATCATGAAGATCCAGGACGGCCGGTTCGTGTGGTTCGCCAACTCCATTCCGTAAGCCGCGGGATATTTCCGAAAGACAGTACCCTATCCGGACCGCCCGGGACGGAGACTCTGCCTCAGATAACGCCTCGTCCAGGGACAGCAGGCGATGCAGATGCCGCAGATCGTGGTGGCGGCGATGCCTGCCCGGCCGGAAAGACTCCTGGCAGTCCCGTAACAGGCATGGACATCCAGGATGTCATCGCGGTCCTTTCCCACCCCCCATTCCTCTCCCCGTGGTGCCCGGCCCGGGCATGCATCCACGCAGAGTCTGCAGGTTCCGCAGCGGGATGTCTCGACCGGAGGAGACACCGTGAAGGGAGCGTCGGTGAGAACCGTCATGAGGCGGACCGCCGAACCGTAAGGCTCCGTGATCAGCAGGGCGTTGCGGCCGATCCAGCCCAGCCCCGCCCGGGTGGCCACCGTCTTGTGGGGAAGGGGCGTTCGGAAATCCGGGGAAAAAACCTCCCGGGTCGGCTCCGCAGGGACAGCCTTCCATCCCCTGTCCGCAAGAATATCCGCGGCGGCCCGGCCGAGTTCCGCCAGGAGCCGGTTTATCCTTCCGTATTCCTCAAAATAGGATGGCGTCGGTCCCGTTTCGATCCCGGTAACAACCATCGGGTCGAGGGCCACGGCAATGGAAAGACCGATCGGCAGGGACTTCCGGCAGTCGGGTGGAAGATTGCGGAGATCTGCGAATCCAAGGAGGGATGCCCCTTTCCGGTAGAGGGCGATCTTCAGTTGGGAACGGATATCGTCCATGTCGTTCGGCCCCACCCGATGCGGGCGGGCGATTGCTCAATCAGGAAAGAATTCGTACGGGAGTGAACATCTTTCGGCTTTACGCCCCTCTCTTTCCAGGCCTGGGAAATCTCGCTTTTCCGGTTCCGCACGCCCCTGTCAGGCGTTGCTCCCCCCGAGGTAGGCCTTCTGGACATCCGGGTTGGCGAGCAGGTTCGCTGCCGAATCCTCCAGGACAATGCGCCCGAGTTCCATGACGTACCCGCGATGGGCAAGTTTCAGGGCTGCCCGCGCGTTCTGCTCCACCAGGAGGACCGTCAGTCCGGCCCGGTTGATTTCCCGGATGGTCTGAAAGATGGTCTGGACGAGAAGCGGCGCCAGGCCCAGTGAGGGCTCGTCGAGAAGAAGAATCCGGGGTTTGGCCATGAGGGCTCGTCCGATGGTGAGCATCTGCTGCTCCCCCCCGGACAGCGTCCCGCCGAGTTGTTCCCGGCGCTGGCTCAGCACCGGAAACAGCCGGTAAACCCAGGCGCGGGTCTCATCGATCCCCTTGGCATCCGAACGGACGAAGCCGCCCAGGGTCAGGTTTTCGTCCACCGTCAGGGTTCCGAAGATCCGCCTGCCTTCCGGTGCCTGGGTGACCCCGCGCTTTACGACCTCGTGAGCCGGAAGCCGGTGGATGTCATCCCGGTCCAGGGAAATCGCCCCTTCCGAGGAGCGGACAATACCGCTGACGGCCAGGAGGGTCGTCGACTTTCCGGCACCGTTGGCACCCAGCAGCGAAACGATCTCCCCCTCCTCCACGGACAGGTCGATTCCATGCAGGACTTCCACGTTCCCATAACAGACATGAAGGTTTCGTATTTCCAGGAGTTCGGCCATCTCAATTCTCTCCATCACGGCACATGCGCAGCACGGCTGAATCCATAGTTTTTCGGTTTGGTGAAGTCAACGAAAAAGTCCTGTATGGAATCGAAATCGGGACGCCGGAACGTAACTGATTCTTCAATCCTGGGTCTTTTTTTGTTGCAATCGCCTGATCGTTTTGCAATGATCATCCAACTTTTCAAAGACTTGAGGATATCGTCGACGTCCTGCGGGAGAACATGCCGGACCTTGCTTCAACCGTTCATTCGTTTCCCCCGCGGGTTCTTCGGCACACCATTGATACCTCGTTCGGGAGGCAACCATGAAGCGGTTCGAGGAAACCATACGACAGGCCATCAAAGAAGGATCTTCCGATCTCCACATCATCCCCGGCCACCGGGCGGCCTACCGGAAGCACGGCCTTATCAGCTTCCACGGCCAACAGCCCTGGGGTGCCCGGGAAATTGATGCTCTCGTCCGCAAGCTTCTCTCCCCGCAGCATTTCCAGACGCTTCAGGAGCGCTTTTCCGTGGACTTCGCCATCAGCATCTTCCGCGCCCGCCTGCGTGTCAATGTATTCAGCAACAACCGCGGGCTGAGCCTGGCCATTCGCATCCTCCCGGGGAATCCTCCCACGATCGACGATCTGAACCTCCACCCGTGCCTCCACGAGATCAGTTCGCTGGAATCGGGGCTTGTCCTGTTCTGCGGGGCCACGGGCGTCGGAAAGACATCCACCATCGCCGCCGTCATCGACGAGATCAACGCCAACCGGCTGGGGCACATCATCACATTGGAGAATCCCATCGAGTATCGCTTTCAGTCCAAAAAGTGCGTGATCCAGCAGCGGGAGCTCGGCATGGACATGCCGTCCTTCGATCGGGGGCTTATCGACATCCTGCGGGAAGACCCCGATGTGATCGTTGTCGGCGAGCTCCGCGATCCCGAGACCATGCGCCTGACCCTGAACGTAGCCGAGTCCGGCCACCTGGTCATCGGGACCCTGCATGCATCGAGCGTGGAAGAGGCAATGTACCGCCTCCTGAACTCTTTCCCCCCGGACTCCCAGGATGCCATCCGGATCCAGCTCGCCTCCGTCATCTCCTGGCTGATCGTTCAGGATCTGGTCCCCCTAAAGGGAATCAATTTCCGCGTCCCACTGCTTTCCATCCTGCGCGGAACCACGCCGGTGAAGAACGTGATCCGCGACAACAAGCTGCACCAGATCGAGGGATTTCTCCAGACCGGCAGGGGCAGCGGCATGTTTTCTGCCGATCGCTACATGGAAGAGTTCCTGCTCACTCGCCAGAAATTCGCCTCACCGATCGATGTCTTTCGTCCTTCGGAAGAATCGGACCAGGAGCCGATGTATCACTCGGTTCTTCTGAGGAAGGACGCCTATACGGATTCCCAGACCGACATGGATGCATCGGATGTGGCGGACAGGCTGCGTGTCATGCTGCGTCCATCCGTCACCCCGCATATGGGCCATGATGTGGAAGGCATCGAGAACCTGCTGAACATCAAGGAAGAGGCCTCCATCGAGGAACTCATCAAAGAATTTGAAAAACGATGACCCGTTCCCGGTTGCCGCGCACCCGTACCGGCGGGCCTTCCTAATAAAAACCGTAACAGGGGAGGAACTCTCTTGAAGAAAAAAACTGTGACAAAGAAACCGAACCAGCGACATTATTCCCGGGTTAACACCTACATGCCAATGGCGGTGCGGCGTGTCGGGGCAAAATCGGCCTCGGAACTGGAATCAAGAGTGGAGCGGGATGCCTTTGTCGTGGACTTCACGACGCCTCCCTCGCTGGAAAGCGCTTCTCTGGCCGAGGTGTTCTCCCGCCTGGACAGTAAGCTGTCGGCTATCCTGAGCCTTATGATGCCCGAGAAGAAGGGTTTCATGGCCCTGTCCTTCCGGGTCATGAACCTGAGCGCGATCGGCATGCGCTTCCACTCCTCCGAAGCCTTTGATCCCGGTGAGCTCCTGGAGATGAAACTGGTCCTCTATGGCCAGCCCCATGTCCTGCTCACGATATACGGAGAAGTGATCCGGTCCATGGAGCAGAAGCAGGGATTCACCATTTCAATTCGTTTTGTCTCGGAAACACAGGAAGTCCGGGATGCATTCCTTCGCTATGATTTCGCCGAACACCGATCCTACCTCCGCCATATCGTCGAAAAAGGAGGCCGGGACGTCAATCTGCTGCTTGTGAATCATTGAAGGGGATGAAGGAAGGATTTTTCCGGTTTTTCCAAAATTCACATCCGCCGGGGGAACGAGGGGTCAGTCCTCCGCGACCCCGAGGTAGGCCTCGATGACTTTGGGGTCTTCCTTGACCTGCTCCGGCGTGCCTTCGGCGATCAACTCACCGTTTTCCAGCACCACGACTTCCTCGCAGGCCTTCATCACGAGGGACATGTCGTGCTCGATGAGGAGCACCGTGATCCCGCGGTCCCGGATCCGCCCGATCAGTCCCACCAGCAGGGCCGTTTCCTGCTCGTTCATCCCTCCCGCCGGCTCGTCGAGGATCAGGAAGCGGGGTTCCGTCGCCAGCGCCCGGGCAATTTCCAGGAGACGCTGATTCCCGTAAGACAGATTCCGGGAGAGCTGGTTCACCTGCTCGTGTAGACCGACGAAAGACAGCTCCCGTACGGCCTTCGCCACGGCATCGCGTTCCTCCCGACGCTGCGAGGGCGTCCGGAGCATGGAAGAAAGAAACCCGGCTCTCATGCGGCAGTGGCAGCCCGCCAGGACATTCTCCAGCACGGACATGCTCTGGAACAACCGGATCGTCTGAAACGTCCGGGCAATGCCGAGGGTCACAATCTTCGAGGTGAGCAGGCCGCTGATGGGTTTTCCCTCGAAGAGGATCCTGCCCGCATCGGGCTTGTAGTTGCCCGTAATCAGGTTGAAGACGGTCGTCTTGCCGGCGCCGTTGGGACCGATCAGTCCGACGATGCTCCCCGCCGCCACGTCGAAGGAGACGCGGTTCACAGCCACGAGGCCGCCGAAGGTCTTGGTGAGATCCTGGAGTGATAGCAGGGGCGTCACGGCCGCTCCTCCCCGGGAATTGCCTCGATCCTGTAGACCCGTGGCCGCTGGGGGATGATCCCCTCCGTGCGGAAGATCATCATCACCACCATGGCGGCGCCGAAGACGAGCATCCGCGCATTGGCGAGATCGCGGAAGACCTCCGGGATCCCGACGATGAGGGCGGCTCCCAGGAGGACGCCGGGGATGCTTCCCGCCCCCCCCAGGATGATGAGGGTGAACATCAGGACCGATTCCCAGAAACTGAAGGACTCGGGGGCGATGATCGTCATCTTGGAGGCGAAGATCAGCCCTACCATTCCCGCCCAGGCAGCCCCCAGGGCAAAGACGCCGAGCTTGTAACGCGCCGTCGGGATGCCGCTGCCCTCGGCGGCCACCTCGTCCTCCCGGAGGTAGTTGAGGGCCCGGCCGAAACGGGAGTTTTCCAGGAAGTGGAACAGGACGATGGTGACCCCCAGAAAGAACCAGATCAGGTAGAAAAATTCATAAGGCGTCCGGATGATCAACCCGAAAACCGACGGCCGGGAAATGTCGAAAATCCCGTTGGCCCCGCCGGTAATCCCGAAAATATCGTTGACGAGAGCAATGCGGACGATCTCGCCGACGCCGATCGTAACGATGCAAAGGTAATCGCCCCGGAGATGGACGATGGGACGGGCCACAACCGCCGCGAAAAGACCGGCGGCCAGGGCGGAAACCGGAAGAAGCCACAGGATGGGGATGCCGAAGGTCGTGTTGAGGATGGCCGCCGTGTAGGCCCCGATGGCAAAGAAGGCCGCATGACCCAGGTTGAACAGCCCTGTGTGGCCTACGATCAGGTTCAGGCTCAATCCGAGGATGGCATAAATTCCGATCGAGTTCAGGACGTCCACCCAATAGGCATTCAGGAACGGGGGCAGCGTCGCCAGGCCAGCCGAAAACAGGATGAAAAGGATGGCGTTTCTGTTCTTCATGTGTCCTTCACTTCCACTGCCCTTCAGATCTTTTCCGCCACCCGCTCTCCCAGGAGTCCCGTGGGGCGGACGATGAGGATCGCAATGAGGACGCAGAAGGCGATGGCGTCCTTCCAGGCGATCGAGATATAGGCGGCGCCGAGGGCCTCGATAACCCCCAGGAGAAGACCTCCCACCATGGCCCCGGGGATGTTGCCGATCCCGCCCAGGATCGCCGCGGTAAAGGCCTTGAGGCCGTATGTCCAGCCCATGGTGAAGTTGATCTGCCCGTAGAGGAGCCCCACCATCAGACCCGCCACGCCGCCCAGGGCTGGGCCGATGAGGAACACGATCAGGATGACCCGGTTCACGTCGATCCCCATGAGCCGCGCCGCCCCCTGGTCGATGGCGGCCGCCCGGATGGCCGTTCCGATCCGGGTCCGCTGGACGAAAAGATACAGGACCGCCATCAGCAGGATGGATGCCGCCAGGACAACCACTTTCACGACCGGGATGTCGACCTGGAACAGTGAGATGGATGTGGATGGCAGGATGTCCAGCGGATAGACCTGGAAGCGGGCCCCGTAGATGAGCATCACCAGGTTCTGGAGGAAGATGGAGGCCCCGAGGGCGGAGACCACCGCCGAGAGGCGGGGTGATTCCCGCAGGGGTCGATAGGCCGCCCGGTCCAGGACGGCACCGATGGCCGCCAGCATCCCCATGATCATGACGGCCACCAGGAGAACGCCGATCACGGCACCATAGAACTCGGTCAGTCCCAGGGCGGCCAGAACGGTCAGCCCCAGGTAGGCGCCGATGGTGAACAGGTCCCCGTGAGCGAAATTGATGAGCTTGAGCACCCCGTACACCATGGTGTAGCCCAGGGCGATCAGGGCATAGATCCCTCCCACGGCGAGCCCGTTGGCAAACTGCTGAAAAAACTCCTCCACGACCGATCCGTTCCCGCACCCGCCGCCATTCCCATGGCTGGCGCACGCGTCTTCGCGCCTCGATTTGCAGCGCCTGAATCTGGCGAACAAAAGGGGCTCTTCGCGGCTCTTACCGCAGCCCCTCCGAACCCCTCGTTCGTCCCGTAATACTCGTTCCGGAAAAGGCCCCGTCCCTTTTCCGCCCTCTTCATCAAGTCCGGGCGGCCGGGCCCGGGAATCCTGCCGAACCCAGCGGCAGGACCGCTATTTCTGGAGGATGAAGTTCCCTTTGGCGTCGACCTTGTAGACCCTGTAAAGCTCGCCCACCCGGTCGCCCTTGGCGTTGAATGCGATCCGCCCGGTCAGGCCGCGGTCGTCCTTGAAGCCCTTTTTCAGGTATGCGGCCAGCACGTCCGGATCGACGGACTTCTTTTCCTTGATGGCTGCCGTAATGACGCGGAATCCGTCCCCGGCCAGGAGCGCATAGATGGAACTGGGAGCATTCCGGTATTTCTTCTTGTATGTGTCCACGAACGCCTTCGACTCTTTCGTCGGCAGATCCTTGGGAAGCGGCGTGCTGAGGAAGTAGAAGCCGTTGGCAGCCTCCTTGCCGGCGATCTTGATCAGGTCGGGATTGTTCTGGGCATCCCCGCCGATGAATGGAACGTTCCACTTCATCTGCATCTTCTGCCGCAGCAGGAGCCCCGCCTCGGGATAGTAACCGGTGAAGAAGACGACATCCGGCTTGGCCGCCTTGAGTTTCGTCAGGATCGCCGTATAATCGCGCTCGCCCGGGGTCAAGGCGTCGAAGAAGACGATTTTGACACCCTTCAGAAGGGCCTTCGCCTCCGCCGCCAGACCCTTGGCGTAGGTCGTATTGTCATGGAGGATCGCCACGTTCTTTGCCTTCATTTTCTGGATAGTCTGGGCGGCCACCCGTCCCTGCTCGTCATCCCGCGGGCAGGTGCGGAAGAAGTACTTCAGCCCCTTCTCGCTCAAGCGGACCGCTGTGGACCCGTTGGCGATCTGGATGATCCTTGATTCGTTATAGATGTTCTGGGACGCCTCCGTGACGGAGGAACCGTAGGTCCCGATCACCGCCGCCACACCCTTCGTGGTCAGGCGCTGTGCCGCCAGGGCAGCCGTCTTCGGGTCTCCGCCATCATCCTCGGTGATGACTTCGACCTTCTGGCCCAGCAGCCCGCCCCTGGCATTCAGGTCCGCACTCAGGAGTTCCAGGACCTGCTTCATTTCCTGGCCTTCACTGGCCCAGGCGCCGGTAAGGGGCGCCATGAGGCCGATCTTAATGGGACCGGCGGCCATGGCAGTGGATGCCACCAGCAGCAACCCGACCGCAAACAGTGCAACGCGTTTCATGATCTCCTCCTTAAGATGTGGGGTTTAAACGGGCATTCTTCCTGAAAACAGCTATTTAAGAAGCGTCGGTCTCATATCAGGATTTCCGGGGGATGTCAACCGATCAGGGTCCGAGAACCCGGATACTCCGGATCGCATCGGTGCGAAGCGGAACAAATTCAGGAACATTTGCCGCATAGCCGTTGTCGCTGAAACGCGACAGGAGAACGGGCGGCGTATCGTTCCCTTCCCCATCCACATGGGTGAGAAAAATTTCCGTGTAGGGTCCGTTCGCCTTGGAACTGAACAAAAGCCAGCGGCCGTTGGACGACCAGCTGTGCCAGGAATTGAAAATTTTTCGATTGCACTGCATCCGCCTCGCCTTCCCCCCTCCGGCGGGAACGATCCAGAGCTCGCTGTCCGGCTGGAGCATGCTCCCCGAACGGCTCCGGGTGTACACGACCCACTTCCCGTCGGGAGAATAGCGGGGAAAGTAGTTGCTCATGCCGTTTCCCGAGGCCCCTTTCAGGGGCAGGGCTACCCCGCCGCGCCCTCCATCGAACGGGACCCGGTACAAGTCATACTGAATGTTGTAGAGTTTGTTCAGTTCGTGGATGTCTCTCTTCTCGAAGACCGTCGTCACCTTCAGGATGTTGGCGTGCACTTCGTTCTTCGTCTTGGCCCGGCAGAAAAGGATGTGCTTCTCGTCGGGACTCCAGGCCGGATTCGACTGGACAAATTCGTAATCGCTGGCACCGGGAAGCAGCCTGATAGAGCCGCCCTTCGAGTCGTAGACAGCGATCACACCGAACGTGGGGAAGAAAAGCTGTGAGTAATCGAGGTCATTCATCACGGCTGCGTAGGAGATCTCGTTCACCGACGCGGCGGCATAGCGGCCCGTCGGGGACATCCGGCCAAACAGCCCCCGCGTCGGTGGGATGACGCCGGATCTCGGAAAATCACTCCAGGTGAAGAAGTCGTTTTCCCCGAGAACGATGTCCCTGCGGACCTCCGTGATGAACTGGGCGCCGTTGTCGTCCCCGTAGTTGTATTCCATGCTGATCCATTTTCCGTCGGAAGAGACAACATGGCAGCTGGCACAGACGGAGATGCCCTTCATGACGGTCGCCGGCTTTTCGTATGAGGAAATGTCGCCGAGGCGCCAGCGGGTCTTCTCGAAGCTCCGGCTGGCAACGGCAAACGGGAGCGGAAGCTGGCGGAAGAGAACCGTGTCGCCCACGGTGTCCCCGGATGTACGTATTGAAATGGAGTGCTCGGACAGAACGTCTCCCGATTCGCGGTCCGGGAGGCTGGTTACGGTCAGTGTCGCCGCCTTTTCCTTTGAATGATCCTTTACGGCTTCCCAGGTCTCCCGCCCGGGCGTCCAGGTCCGCTCCTCCGTCAGCAGGAAGATGGGCGGCCGCCCGCCTTCAAACCGGAATGCAACCAGCCAGAACCGCGACCGGGGATCTTCATCGGTCCATGTGATCGTCGGAGAGGCGATCTCCGGGGGAAAGAGAGATCCGTCATAGGGGTAGGCAATGCTGAGTTTCCCTCCGGAAACGGAAGCATTCTCCCGCTTTACCTCCACACGGGAAATGAGGGTTTCCATCTCTCGAGAAAGCCGACCCGTCTTCGTTTCGCCACTGTCCCACAAAACCGCGCCCGGAAAGGAACACTGGATTAGAAGGCATGCCAGAGACAGGAAGCAAGCGGTCCGGGAAACCTTTTTCCATAAAGATCTGTTTTTCATGATGCGGGATTCCTCATTCGCAGTCCGTCAATGAGACGGCGACACCGGAGCGGCCGCGCCAAGATCCCGGCCATAGATCCAGAAATAGAGCGTCCCGAGGAGGCCGCAGGCCGTCGCAGTCAGAAGGTTAGCCTCCGGAGAGACCTCCCACAGGAAGGCCCCAGCCAGAGCGGCCCCGGAGACGATCACGTCCCGGACCAGGTAATAGAGACCGAACATCCCCGCCTTCTGATCCTCCGGCGCCAGGTCCAGGATCAGGGCCTTCCGCGTAGGTTCCCCGAATTCCTTGAGGCCCCGGATCACGAATGCCGCCACCATCATCGGGAATGATGTGGAGAACAGGAGAATCAGGGGAAAGATCGTGAAATTGAAAAAGGTAACCACCACGAAGGGCTTCTTCGTGCCCCGGTCCGCCAGATATGCCACCGGGATGTACACAAGGACCGCAGCGACCATCTCGACGGTGGTGAGGATCCCGAACTGGAAAGGGCTGATGCCGTTGTTCTTCACACACCAGACGACGACAAAGGCATAGGGAATCTGCTCGGCGAAGCGAACGAGAATGTCGGAGACGAGGAGATTCTTCAGGGCGGGAGTCATGAAGCGCCATAGCCGGGAGGGACGCTTTTCCCCCCGGCCCCTCCGCGGGTCTTCCTCGATCATTGCCTGCTGAAGGACCAGGGAAACGAGCCCCAAAATCAAGGCGCAGACAAAAGCCAGGCGGATCCCCGACTCCTCCCCGTGGAGGCCGATCAGGAGTCCCCCCAGGAGAGGCCCCAGGGCCATGGGAAACCGGCGGACAAGGGAATGCAGGGAAACGCCCATGGTGCGGCGATTCTCCGGCAGGACCCGGGAGACAAGGCTCATGGTGGCGGGGAGTGAAATGGCCGTCCAGGACAGGAAGAAGACGGATCCGACGATCACCGCCTGCCAGTAAGGGAAGAGGATCACGATGACATACCCGAACATCGCGATCAGGTTGAACACCAGGAGGGCCCGCTTGGTTCCCAGGCGATCGCTCAAGTAGCCCCCGGGGAAGGAGTAGAGGGCCGACAACAGGTTGTCCATCGCATTCAGAATCCCGATAGACAGGATGCCGCCTCCCAGGGCCAGAAGGTAGAGCGGCAGGAACCGCTCGGCCATCTTTTCTCCCAGGCCGACAAGGACGACCATGGACAGGAGGGCAATCATGCTCCTCTTCAGGCCGAAGACATCGACGATCCGTTCCCGCCAGTCCATCGTCAACCGCTTCCCTCTGCCGTGCTACCCATCCTCCTCGACGTACCCGAACTCCCGCAGAGCCCGGGGATCCCGGGTCCAGTCCTTCTGCACCCGGACGAACAGCTCCAGGAAAATCCGGGAGTCGAAGAAGCGCTCCATCTCTTCCCTCGCCCGGGTGCCGATCTCCTTGAGCATGGCCCCCTTGCGGCCGATCAGGATCGCCTTCTGGGATTCCTTCTCCACGTGGATCGTCGCCTGGATCCGGATCAGCCGCCGCCCCGATTCTTCGCGGAAGGTGTCCACGGTGACGGCGGAGGCATAGGGAATTTCCTGTCGGGTGGAGAGGATGATCTTCTCCCGGACGATCTCGGCGGCAATGAACCGTTCAGGCCGGTCAGTGAGAGTGTCTTCGGGGAAGAGGGGCGGACCTTCCGGCAGGAGTTTCAGAATCTCCTCCAGGAGGACGTTCACCCCGTCGCCGCTCCGGGCGGACATCGGGACGATCTCCCGAAAGGGATACAGCGTCCGTGCCTCGTCGATGAGAGGCAGGAGAAGGGGCTTCCTGATCTTATCGATCTTGTTGATCCCCAGGATCACCGGCAGGGACAGTTCCGCCAGGGACGCGATGATCTCCCGGTCGTTCCTGTCGATGCGGGGCGCTTCCACCAGGAGCAGCAGGATATCAGCGGAACGGAAGGTCTCCCGGGCGGCGGACACCATGGACCGGCTGAGTGGGTTGTCGCCCCGGTGGATTCCCGGCGTATCCAGGAAGATGAACTGGCCCTGCCCGGTCGTATGGATCCCCATGATCCGGTTGCGCGTCGTCTGGGGCTTGGGCGTGGTGATGGCGAGACGCTCCCCCAGGATAGCGTTCAGGAGAGTGGACTTGCCCACGTTGGGCCGGCCGATGATGCCGATGAAACCGGACTTGAAGGGAGGATGATCTTCCATGAAGTCCTCATAGCACACAGGGTGCCATGAGGAAACAGGGAACAGCCGGGTCGGAAGGATTCCATGCCTGAATGCACGGGACCGGCTGATCGGACAGCCGGTCCCGGTATTCCGCATTGCAGCATGCCTGTTTTTCGAGCCTGTTGCGGGAAGGCCCGTTACGTCAACGGATCAGCAACCGCCCCTCATGGCCGAACCGCTCGAATTCTCAAACCCTTGCCGGCAGGCTCAGAGGGCGTGCTCCGCCTTTCGCCGGGAACGGGGCGTCATCCACCTGCATCCGCCTGCCTTCGATCCCGTTTTTTTCACCCATGGCCAGGATGATTTCCTCTCCCAGGATGGGCTTGACGATGTCGACGAAGCCATGGATGTTGCTTACCTGATCTTTGATCTTTTCGGTTACGGCCGAGAATTCCTCGGCGCTGGCGGCATTCTGCTGGACGACCTTGTCCATCTCCACCACGGCGCGGTTGATCTGGTCGATCCCCTGGGCCTGCTCCTTGGACGCTTCTGCGACCTGTCCGATCAGGTCCGTCACCTTTATCGCGATGTCACGGTTCCGGGAAAGTTCTTTGTTCATCTCCTCGAACAGGACCGAGGCCTGGCGTGTTTTCCCCGTCGAGTCGGCGATCAGGTCTTCCGTGTTCCGCGCCGCAGAGGCGGAGCGCAGGGCAAGGCTGCGGACCTCTTCGGCCACGACCGCAAAACCCGCTCCCGCTTCCCCGGCCCGGGCCGCTTCGACGGCGGCGTTCAGGGCCAGGAGGTTTGTCTGAAATGCGATCTCGTTGATGGTCTTGATGATCTTGGCCGTTTCCTCACCAGCCTGGACGCTGGCCAGGACGGCCTCATGCATCAGGTTCATCTTCTTTTCCATGATGCCATAGCTTTCCCGGGTGTCTTTCGACATCAGGACGTTCGCCTGGCTTGCATTCTGGGCGTTCTGGGCGGTCATGGACGTCATTTCCTCGAGGGACGCCGACGTCTGCTCGATGGCCGCGGCCTGCTCGCTGGCCCCCTCCGCCAGAGCGGAGCTGGATGATGTCATCTGCTCCGTACCCACGACGATCTCCTCCACTCCCGTCATGATTCCGTAAACGGAACCCAGGATCGGGATTGCCTTGCGCCTGGCGATGATCACGAATGAAACCAGCAGGAAAGGGCCGCCCACCGCGATTGCGGCCAGCGTGCCCCACCAGGAGATCGTGAGGGAAAACCGCCCGATCAGGTAAAACTGCAGGCCCGTGAGCAGGATCACGGGCACGACAACCAGATACATCTTGGTGGGCCGGTTCTTCCCGAATATGACCCGCAGCCCGCATATAACGAAAGCCAGCATGCCAAAAAGAATTCCCCCGAAACCCATTACTTCACGAACGTGATCCATAGCAACCTCCTCAACTCGAATTTGAACTGGTGTAATGGTTATACCAGGCAGCGGGCTCCCGCTTGCCGGAGGCATCGTCCGGCGGCCATTCTCCGTCTGGCAGAATGAACCGCCCCGTACCGTCAACGGATTGACTTCATCGTCAAACATCCATCGACGGGAACACCCGTTATGAAAAAAAGATACCCTTTCAGGCCTTGTATTTTCTGGATATCGGCCTGATTTCCAAATCAACCGCAGGAGTGATTGCAAGAGACATGCCGTAGCGATGCATCCAGGCGCAGAGAAAAAGACTGGGAAAAAGCGGAGAGATGGGAATGGAGACGGATCAGGGCCGGTCTGAGCAGTTGATCTCCGAACGGGACGGACCCGACTCCAGGACCAGGATCCCGCGGGCCTGGCCGGCGTCCTCCTCGACAGCAACGGATCCGAGGCCGAAATGTTCCAGGAGGAAGGAAACATTTGCATTTCCCTGCCCCCGGAAGAACGACACGTCCCCCGGGGCGACCCGGAAACGGGCATCGCGGCGGGCCCCGGGCATTTTTTCCAGCAGGATGGCGGCCCCGCGGAGAAACAGGGCTTCATGGACGAGGGATCCGAAGGCGGGGTGAAACGGCCCGGCCACGACATCGTTTCCCCCGGTCATGCCCGGCGTCGGCTGGAGCCCCAGGCGAATGACGGAAATCCCGGCGGCGGAAAACCGGCGCACGGCCCCGGCGCATTGATCCACCGCCTCGGCAAGCACCAGCGGGTGGTAGCGCCCGCTTCGGTATTCCTCCTCCAGGGCCGTTCCCCGGAGGACGACGGTGGGATGGATCCTGACCATATCGGGACTCAGGGCTGCGGTCCGGCGGACCGTCCCGTCGAAGACGGCGGCACTGTCGCCGGGAAGTCCGGGCATCAGGTGGACCGACGTCTCGAACCCCCGATCCTTCAACAGCCCGACGGCCCGTTCACCATCGGCTGCAGTATGGCCCCGACGGGACTGAACGAGGACACCGTCATCCAGGGACTGGAGGCCCACCTCCACCGTGGATACCCCGTGGTCCCTGAGTTCATCGAGGACGTCCCCGTCGAGATGGTCGGGCCGGGTGGACACCCGGATGGAATCGACCCCCCCTCGCCGGAGATAATCACCGGCCCAGCACAGAAGCTCTCTCCGGCGCTCCCGGGACAGGCCGGTAAAGTTCCCGCCGTAAAAAGCGATCTGGATCCGTTGCGGCCTCCTCCCGGAACCGGCATTCCTTCCTTCGAGGGCGGCCCTCACCCGGCGCTGAAAGCCCTCCTCCCGGAGGTCTCCCGGCATCTCGCCGGAGGCCACGGACTGGTTGCAGAAGAGGCAGCGCTGGGGACAGCCCCGATTGGGAAGGAAGAAGGGGATGATCACGGGACGCTCCCGCCCTCCTGGAGGGCCAGCAGGTCGAGGGCTCGCCGGGCTGCCTCCTGTTCGGCCTCCTTCTTGTTCTTTCCCAGGGCCCGGATCGAGACGACGTCGGCCACCGTCACCTCCATCTCGAAGGTCTTGTCGTGGTCCGGGCCGAACTCCCCCACCAGTTCGTACCGGGGAATGAAGCGAAAACGGCCCTGTGCCAGTTCCTGGAGGTCCGACTTGTAGTCGTGGTAGATCAGGCCCTGGCCCTCTTCCCGGATCAGCGGGACGAAGAACCGCTCGATGAAGCGATTTGCCGCCGGGTACCTGCCATCCAGATAAATCGACGCGATGACCGCCTCGAAGGTATCCGAAAGAATGGAGGACTTTACACGCCCGCCGGAGTTTTCCTCTCCCTTCCCCAGGAGCAGGAAGGAACCCAGGTTCATCTGCCGGGCCAGTTCCGCCAGGGGACGCTCGTTGACAATGGAAGTCCGGCGTTTCGAGAGCTGTCCCTCCGCATCTCCGGGAAACAGGCGCATCAGGAGATTGCTTGTGCAGAGCTGAAGCACCGCGTCCCCCAGGAATTCGAGGCGTTCATTGTCGGCGCAACCGAGGTGGGCGTTTTCGTTCGCATAGGACCGGTGCGTCAATGCCACATTCAGGATCTCGATGCTTCCGAAGGAGTGTCCCAGACTCTTTTCAAGCACCCGAAGGGCGATCCGCCGCTTCCGGGTCAGGGGTGCCGATCGCCCCCACCAGTCTTCCTTCCCGCGATTCCACCGGAACCACCGGAACCAGCCGGTTAACATGCTTTTTTTCTCCATTGGTTACCAGGACGGGTACGTATTCTCCGGAAAACCCTTTCCGGAGTCCCGTCTCCCGGTCCTTCCTTTCCTCCAGAAGGACTGTCACTTCCTTCCCGACGAAACGCGCCGCAAAGTCCCGCCGCTTTTGCCCCCCCAGATCCCGCAGAACCGCCGCCCGCGTCTTCTTCTCCCCGTCGCCGACCTGTTCCTGAAAATCCGCCGCCGGCGTCCCGGGCCTCCGGGAATAGGGAAACACATGCAGGTAGGCCAGCGGCAGGTCTTCGATCAGGCGGGCCGTATTCGCAAATGCCCGGCCGTCCTCCCCGGGGAAACCCGCCATGACGTCGGCTCCGACGGCGCAGTCGGGGATCTCCCCGGCGATCCGTTCCACCAGCGCCCGATAGAAGTCCACCCCGTACGTCCGGTTCATGGCCCGCAGGATCCCGTCGTCGCCGCTCTGGAGCGGGATATGCAGGTGGCGGCACAGGTGCTTTCCCCTGCGAAGCAGCGCCAGCATCCGGTCGGTGATCTCCCCGGGCTCGATGGAACTGAGACGCAGACGCTCCACAATGCCGCCGTCCTCGATCCGCATCAACAGATCCGTGAGGTCCCCGCCTTCATGCAGGTCCCGGCCGTAAGCCCCCAGGTGGATCCCCGTCAGCACGACTTCCCGATATCCGGCCTCCGCCAGCTGTTGGAGGCGATGCAATACCTCCGGGAGAGGAACGCTCCGGACGGGACCCCGGGCCCGGGGAACGGTGCAGTAGCTGCACGCGGCGTCGCAGCCGTCCTGGATCTTCAGGAACGCCCGGGTATGATCGGGGAAAGACCCGGCCCACAGGCGGCCCGCTTCGCGGCATTCCCGGATATCCCCGACCTCGACGGAGGGTTCTTTCCCGGCGGGGCGTTTCTCCCTGATGATTTCCTGCAGGATTTCCGGAAGCCGCTCCTTCTCGCCGTTTCCCGCGATAAGGCGGATGCCGGGGATCCGGCGAAGCTCGTCGGGGCGGCACTGGGCATAGCAGCCGGTGACCACTACGACGGCCTCCGGATTGGCCCGGCAGGCCCGCCGGATCAGCTGGCGGGACTGGAAATCCGTCCGGGCCGTGACGGTGCACGTATTGATGATGTAGATATCCGCTCTGCCCGGGAATGGGATCATGGAAAAACCCGCTTCCCGGAGTGCCTCGGCAATCGCCGCCGTCTCGCACTGGTTGACCTTGCACCCCAGCGTGGCCAGCGCCACGACCGGCTTCGCTTCATTGCTCCTGTCGGTCAAATCACCACCTGAAATGCTGCTGCAGATACGATTCCCGGGCTGTTCCGCCCGGCCCGGGGAACGTCCCCTGTTACGGCGGCCGCCCTCCGTTTGTCAAGATCAAAGGACTCCTGGAAATTTCGGCGCATCTGCATTAGAATGCCGCGAATTCGCAAGGAGGACCCTTCATGGAAGGCATCACCCACTACCTGTCCGCCCATCCTATCGCCCTGATGGCCCTGATCTTCGTGTGCCTGATTCTTCTTTATTTCCTCTTCAAACAGCTCCTGAAGCTGGCCCTCGTCGTCGCCCTTGTTCTGCTCTGCATGGCCGGGTACTTCTACTTCCAGGGCACGAAGGACCTCCAGAGCATCATCCAGAAGACGAAGCAGCAGGCCTCCGAGGTCATCGACACGAGCAAGAAGGTGTACGAAAAGGGCAAGGGCGTTTACCAGAAGGGCAAGGAAATCACCGAGGGCGTTGAGCGCACCGTCAACGGCGACGGGAAGGAAACGAAGAAACCCGAGAAAGGCAGATGAAGGCGGGGTGAAAGGCCGACCCCGCTGCGGCACGGTCGGATCGTCTTCCGGGCCGGGCCGGTAGACGCGCCCCTTGCGGGCGTCACAGCAGATCCACCTCCATGGCGCGGACGGGACAGGCGGAGACGCAAAGCTCGCAGCCATTGCATTTTTCCGCGTCGAAGGCCACTTTCGCCGATCCCGCTTCAAACGCGAGGGCACCGGTTGGGCAGAAGGACGTGCAGGCCCCGCAGTGGACGCACCGGTCCCGGTTCTGGTTGACACTCTTGGAGAGGGGCTCCACTTTCAGGCCCTTCTCCCGCAGGAACTGGATCCCCTCGTCGAAATTTTCCTTCGCACCGCGCAGTTCCAGGACAATCATGCCGTCCCGGCGGGGGAATATGCGGGCCTTGAGGATATTGAACTCCAGGTCGTACTGCTTGACAAGATGACAAATGATGGGCTGTTCGACATTGTCTGCCGTATAGCGGATGACAACCTTTCTGGAATACATGGAACGTCCCGTTTCTCTTTGAATTTTCAGGAATCCTACGGGAACGGGGCCGGGAAGTCAAGGAATTCCTGGCCCCCGCTCGATCTGCCGTCCCAGCCGTATCAGGAATTTCGGTGCGGCGCCTCCGTACCCGGTCCCCCTCATCTCCCCTGCAAGTCGGTTCGACCGCTAGGGCCTCCGAACAGCCTTCCGGGATCCCCTGCCCTCACCCGCCACCCGGCAGTCCCGGTATTTCGGCTTCCACTCGCCCCCGGCATCCCGGACTTCTGCAAAGGCCGCATCCCCCTTGATCCACCACACCAGTTCCCTTTCATCGGTGTACCGGGAACCTGAGGCAGAAAGCGCCTGGGGCAGCGTGTGTTCCTTCGCATCGGGCAGGCGGACCTTCACAAAGGAGAGGCTGCCGTCGGAAAGCTGGTAGTAAGTCGCCAGGATGCGGTCCCCATTATCGCAAACGTACGTCACGGCCTTTCCGGCCGCTACCGATAGCCGGCCCGGCGCCGCGAGGGCGGATCCGCAGAAAAACGTCATCACCAGGATACCGACAACGACCCAGATTCCTTTATGGTTCATTTCTTCCTCCCAAACACCCATCGTTATGCACTGCCACACCAATGATTTTGCCGCTGGGGGATGCGTATCTCCGCATTCCCGTCTCCCTCATGTTCGCGGGAGCGCGGCCGGGGGAACGCCCCATGGCAACCCTCTCCATTGCCGATCGCCGCATATATCGCGGATGATACCGCTCTTTGCAACCGGAAAGACGTTCGAATTTCGGGTGTCCTCCGGCATGGCCTTGTGATAAATGAAAAAACACATTCCAAATAACAAGATATCACGCATTCAGGGAGGGCACCGGTCATGAGAATCGCAGTGATGGGAATGGGAGGAGTCGGGGGCGTCTTCGGCGCAAAGCTGGCCAGGGCGTATGCTGGAAAGGGGGAACACGAGATCGTCTTCTTGGCCCGGGGGGACCAACTGGGGGCGATCCGGCGGGACGGCCTGACCTTGGCCGCGGCGGACGGGACCTTCACGACCCGGCCGGACCTGGCGACGGACCGGCCCGCAGAGGCGGGGAAACTGGACCTGGTCCTGTTCTGCGTCAAGGGATACTCCCTGGATGAAGCAGCCGACCGGCTGAAGAGTGCTGCGCAGGAGAAGTCAGTGGTCATTCCACTCCTCAACGGCGTGGATATCGCCGACCGGCTCAGAGCGATTCTGCCGGGATCCGACGTCCTGGAGGGCCTCGTCTATGTCTCCGCTTTCGTCGAGGCGCCGGCAAAGATCAAGCAGGTCAGCCTGGCCCACCAGATCGTCTTCGGGCCCCGGGACGGCAACGCCGAGCCGTACCGGCCGATCGAGGCGCTGCTCAAGAAAGCCGGCATCAACGCCACGCTCACGGACCAGCCACTGGTTCCCCTTTGGACGAAATACATCTTCATCTGCCCCTCCGCGGGGCTGACGGCGCTCCAGAAGAAAACCTTCGGCGAAATCATGGAAAATCCGAACAGCCGGGCGTTCCTGAAGGGCCTGATGGAGGAGGTGGAGGCCATCGCCCGGGCGAAAGGCGTGGCCCTGCCGGCGAACATCGTGGAGGAGTCCATCGCCAAGGTGGCCGGGTTTCCACCGGCGACGAAGACATCCCTGCAGCTGGATTTCGAGAAGGGAAACCCCACGGAGATCGAACTGTTCAACGGTTACATCGTCCGGGCGGGAAAAGAGCTGGGCATTCCCACGCCGTTGAACGAAAAGGTGTACAAGGGGCTGACGGGTTAGATCCGCGCGCGGGGATTACCCGAAAACATACGTCCCGGGGGCCTTCTCCCGGGCGGGATGGCGGCGGTTGCCCAGAGGAGGCGGCGGGCCGGAGGGTCCACTCCGCCGGGCAAGCCATTCCGTCCAGTCCTCCCACCAGGATCCCGGCCGTTCCTTCCTTCCCGAAAGCCAGGCGTCGGGGTCGCCGTCCAGGCCGTCCTCACCCGCCCAATAGCGTTTCTTCCCGAATTCCGACGGCGGATTCACGATCCCCGTAATGTGGCCGTCCCCGGCCAGAACGTACCGGACGGGTCCGCCTGCCAGACGGCAAGTACGGAAGGTCCCCCGCCAGGGGCTGATGTGGTCGAGCAAGGCTCCCACGGCATATAGCGGCTCCCCGACCCGCCCCAGGTCAAGAGGGCGGCCGCCGAGGATCAGGCCGCCCGGCTCGGAAAACCGGTTTTCCAGGTAAAATTTCCGAAAATAAAAGGAAGCCATGGCCTCGGGGAGGTTTGTCGAGTCGCTGTTCCAGTAAAGGACGCTCGACTTCGGCGGATCGCAGCCGTAGAGGTAGCAGTTCACGAAGTTCCGCCAGATCAGGCTATCCGCCCGGAGGAGCCGGAAGGAGGCGTCGATGAGGCTTCCGTCCAGGATGCCCTTCTGCTCCATCAGGCCCTCAACGAAGGCCACGGACCGGTGAGTCACGAGGAAACCGAGTTCCCCCGGCTCGGAAAAGTCCGCCAGGGTGGAAAAGAGGGTCCAATCTGCCACGGGCCCTTCCCCGCCGCGGCGTCCCGCGGCCAGCCAGGCCATCAGGGCCGCCAGGACGGTCCCGCCGATGCAGTATCCGGCGGCGTGAACCGCTTTGGCCCGGCAGATGGACCTGGCCGCCCGGACGGCCTCCAGGGCTCCCCGGAGCATGTAATCGTCGAAGGTGACGCCGCGCATCTCCGGATCGGGGTTTCGCCAGCTCGTGATGAAGACGGTGAAGCCGTTCCGGATGAGATACCGGACGAAGCTCGTCTCTTCCTCCAGGTCGAAAACGTAATATTTATTAATCCAAGGCTGGATGAAGACCACGGGGACGGCGTAAACCCTGTTGGTTGCCGGCCGGTACTGGATCAGCTCCATCAGGTCGTTCCGGTGGACCACGGCACCCTCCGTGGTGCCGATGTTGTTCCCCGGTTGAAATGCGGTCCGGTCAACCATCGGGGGCAGAAACTCGCCTCGGCCCTGGTCTTCGATCCAGCGGAGGATCCCCCGGCGGAGGCTCTCCCCGTCCGAAGTCAGGCATCGGAGAACGGCGGCGGGATTGGTCCAGAAGGAATTGGCCGGAGACAGGGCCTGAACGAGCTGGCGGATCCAGAAGGCGGCGCGGCCGCGCTCCCGGGCGCTGAGGCCGGGCCCCCGTTCAACCATGTCCCGGAGCCAGGCGGTGTAATGCCCATGGACTTTCCGGGCGGCCTCGGAGTTCTGCCGGACCGCATCCAACAGGCTCTCACCGGGTTTCCCATCGGCAGGCGGTTTTTCCGGAACGGTGCTGGCGAACTTGGCAAATTCCTCCATCGAGGTGCGCTGAAGTCCGACAATCAGGTCCAGGATCCGGACGTTCAGTTCCCCGGAGCTCCCCCGCCACGAACCCTCCAGCCTCTGGAAGGCCTCTGCGATGCCGAAAGGGTCCATGCCGCCCTCCCGCATGATCCGGCCGGGGCATTCATGACCCCGCCGGACAAGCACCCGGCTTTTTTATTTTGCTGTGCGCTTGCCGATGAATGCCGTCATCTCCCCGATGGTCGTCTCGTCGCTCATGAGGTCCAGGGGGATGCGGACCGTAAAGGTTTCCTGGAGATATGTCTGCAGATTCACCGCGGCGATGGAGTCCCACTCGGGGATATCGCCAAGTTTCGTTTCGAGGGTGATTTCAATGGCCGCCGCATCGGGGAATATGTCCAGGATGCCAGCCTTGATCTTCGTGAGTATCTCGTTCATGGGTGTTCACCTCATGAGATTGTAATCAATAGGAACCTTGAGCGGATGTCTTTCAGCAACCTGCCTGTCAATTACCGTTCCGGGCCGTTCAAAAAGGGTTGAATGCAAGGCGCCCGAAATCCTGAGCTGCGAGGCGTACTTTTTCGTACGTCGAGCTGCTCAGGGTAAGGGCAACGCCGCAGACGGGCGTTTTTCAACAGCCGGTCTATTTTCCCGCTTGTCCGGGCCGTTCAAAAAGGGTTGAATGCAAGGCGCCCGAAATCCTGAGCTGCGAGGCGTACTTTTTCGTACGTCGAGCTGCTCAGGGTGAGGGCAACGCCGCAGACAGCCCTTTTTCAACGGCCCGTCACAGGCGGATCAGGTTCGCCCCCCAGGACAACCCCCCCCCGAAGGACACCGTCACAACCAGGTCCCCGGAACCGACGGCGCCTGTCGCTAGGGCCTCGTCCAGGGCAATCAGAACCGAGGCTCCCGCGGTGTTTCCATACTCGTGGATGTTGACAAAAAACCGCTCCTCCGGAACCTCCAGCGCCACAGCGATCTTGCGGATGATGTTGATGTTGGCCTGGTGGCACAGGTACCCGGCCACATCCCCGGGGGCCACGCCGGCCTCCGACAGAAGCCGCCGGATGATCTCCGGCCCCTTCTCCACGGCGAAGCCGAAGACATCGACTCCTTTCATCCGGAAATAAGCCTGCCGGGGAGAAACCATCCGATCGAAGGGGAGCATCGTCCCTCCGGCGGGGACGCAGATCACATCACTCATTCCGCCGTCGCTCTGCATGCAGGAGCGAAGCACCCCCCGTTCCGACCCGCTCTCAGCGGAGAACAGGACCGCTCCGGCGCCGTCCCCGAAGAAGGGATAGGAGGAAAAATCCTTCGGGTTGGTGATTTTCGAGTAAACCTCCGAGCCGACGAGAAGAAGATTCTGCGCCTGGCCGGACCGGAGAAAGGCGTCCGCCAGGGCGATGCCGAAGGTGCTGCCGGAGCAGACGGAGTTGATGTCGAAGGCAAAGGCTTTGCTGGCCCCCAGGTTGTGCTGGACCCTCGTCGCAGTGGCCGGCTGCATCCTGTCCGGGGAAGACGTGGCCACCACGACTCCATCGAGGTCGCTTGCCGGGAACCCTGCCCTGTCCAGGCAGATCCTGGCCGCCTTGAGCGCCAGATCGGAGGTGCACTCATCCGGAGCGGCCTGCCTCCGCGAGCGAACCCCCGTTTTCTGGAAAATCATCTCCCGGGCCTCCGGCGAAAACTGTTCCAGTTCCTCGTTGGAAACGGCCCGTTCCGGCACGTGGCTGCCGGTGGCGCGGATGACGGCGCTCATCATGGTTCCTTCCTCCGGCCGCGACAATAGGGGAGGGATTCTACATTATACGGGATCGACGGGGCAACGGAATTTATGGACGACTCCTTTTCCCTTGCCTGCCGGCGGCAATAGGAGTGGAAGGATCGCTGCGATCTTGACCCGGTGTCTTCCCGACCGCTCGGTACACATCCCCATGACCGGGAAATTATCGCCTGACAACCGGAGAGGGATCGGGTACACTGTCGCCTCGCCGGCCCCCGCCGGGGTTTGCATCCGAAGGGCCGGGCCGGCATCAAGGAAATCATGCTGCGCGCGAAGGATTACGTTCTCCTCCTGATCGTCTACGCCTCCATCCTGGCGGCCGTCCTCTTTCCCCGTCTCGGAGCCGCGTTTCAGCCCTATCCGCAGCATTTCCTGATGGTCCTCTTCTTCCTGAGCTTCCTAACGGTCCGGCTGGATGAAATCGGGGCTCTCCTGAAACGGTCGCCCGGCGCGGTCGTGCTGTTCACCCTCTTCAAGCTCCTTCTCCTGCCCGTGGCGATCTACTATCTCTTTCTCTTCCTGGCCCCTGCCTATGCCATGTCGGCGCTCCTTCTGGCGGCTGTCTCTACGGGCGTCACGGCCCCATTCATATCCAACGTGGTGGGAGGAAACAGCGCCCTCGTCATGGTCATGGTCGTGGTGACCTCACCCCTGGTCCCCGTCACGCTGCCGCTCCTGGTGGAGCTGCTTCTGGGGCAGGCCGTGGAGCTCTCCTTCATCGACATGATCCGGATGCTGGCCACGGTGATCTTCATCCCCATCATTGCCGTCGAGATCCTCCGGCGCTGGGCGCCACGCACGCTGCCGCCGCTGATGAAGCTGAACTACCCGATCTCGCTGGTGCTGTTTGCCGTGATCAACCTCGGCGTTTTCTCGCAGTACGCCGACTTCTTTCGCCGGGAACCGGCCCTCCTGATCGAGGCGACAGCGGTGGCGACCCTCCTGTGCGGCCTCTTCGCCGTGCCGGGATGCCTTCTCTTCCGGAAGGGACCCGTCGCGGACCGGCTCGCCGGGGCTGTCGCCGCCGGAAACATCAACAACGTTTTGGTCATCGTCTTCGCCTCCCGGTTCTTCGGCCCCCTGGAGCCCACGGTGGCGGCGATGTACCTCATTCCCTACTTTGCTGTCATCATCCCGCTGCGTTTTTACAAAACCCGCGCCCGCGGGAAAGGCGCTAAGGGCTTGCGGCAAGAAAAGCCGCCGGAATGAAGGTGCTCAGGGTGGGAATGAAGGTGACCAGGAGGAGGACCGCCACGGCGATCGCGAAGGGGATCCAGACGGCCCGGCTCAGGCGCTCCAGCGAGAGGCCGGAGATGCTGCAGATGGAGAACAGGACGCCTCCCACGGGAGGGGTGATGAGACCCAGGACGAGGTTAAAGCAGACGATGACTCCGAAATGGACGGGGTCGATCCCCATCTTCTCGGCCATGGGCGCCAGGACCGGCGTGACGATCGTCAGGGCCGGCGCCGTCTCCATGGGGATCCCCACGAGGAGGAGAAACAGGTTCACCAGGAGCAGGAAGACCACCGGCGACGTGCTCCACTCCGCCAGGAAGTCGACGGCCTTCAGGGGGACCTGCTCCACCGCCACGACCCAGGCGAAGGGCTCCGACAGCCCCAGGAGCAGCATCACCACTGCCGTTTCCAGGCCCGCCGCCAGGAGTACCGCCGGCAGTCGGTTCAGGCGGATCTTCCGGTAAAAGAACATCCCCACGATGAGGGCATACACCACCGCCACCCCGGCGGCCTCCGTAGGCGTGAAGACCCCGCCCAGGATTCCGCCCACGATGAGGACCGGCATCAGCAGGGCCGGGAGTGCCCGAACGGTTCCCTTCGCCAGTTCCCGGATCTGTGTCCGCTCCCCGAGGGGATATCCCCGTCGGCGGGCCGTCAGGACCATGTAGGTCATCAGGGCCAGGCCAAGGATGATGCCCGGCAGGATCCCCGCCAGGAAAAGGGCGGCGATGGAGACATTGGCGAGGACGCCGTAGATGATGAAGGGAATGCTGGGCGGGATGACCGGTCCCATGCAGGACGCCGTCGCCGTCACCGCGGCGGAGACATCGTCGTCGTATCCGGCGGCGTGCATCGCCGGCAGCATGACGGCCCCGATGGCCACGGCCGTCGCCACGGCGGAGCCGGAGATGGCGGCAAAGATGGCGCTGGCGAGGATTGTCGCCAGGCCGAGGCCGCCGCTTATGTGCCCCATGGCCAGGCGGGCGAAGCGAACCAGGTCCTCCGTGATCCCCCCCTCGTTCATCAGGTTCCCCGCCAGCATGAACAGGGGGATGGCCAGGAGGGGAAAGGACGACATGCCGGCGAAGGCGGTCTGGACGAGGAGCGTGAGCGACAGGCCATCCTGGAGAAGCACGTAGCCCAGTGCGGACCCGCCGAGGGCCACGGCGATGGGAACACCGAGAACGATCAGGACGACGAAGAGAACCAGGAAGGCAGCCAGCACGGGTCAGCCCTCCCCGGGTGCACCCCGGAGGATCCGGATCGTCTCCTCCAGCGTGAAGAGGAACATCAGGGCAAAACCCACCGGCAGGGCCGCGTAGGGAAAGGCCATGGAGAGCCCCATGGCCGGCGATGTCTGACGGATGTTGACCTGTGTCTGCTGAAGGCCGTAGACGACCATGACCAGGAAGAACGCCAGGACCAGGACGTCCGCAGCGACGCGCACCGCCCGGGCAGCCCCGGGGGTCAGCTTTTTGTATAGGACGGTGATGCCGATGCGATAGCCCCGCCGGAGGCCGGCGGCGCCGCCCATCATGCTGACCCAGACCAGGGCGAACGTCGCGGCCTCGCCGGACCAGGCGGGCATCTCCCCCAGGACGTAGCGGCCGAAGACCTCATAGGGAACGATGACGGCGATGACCGCCATGAACCCGACGAGGGCCGCCTCCGCCGCCCGGGTGAGCCACTCGTTCAGCCTCACCAGTACAGACAAGGAAAACTCCGATCCGGCTATTTCACGGCCTGGATGGCATCCACCCGGTCCTTGCCGAATTGGGGAATGAACTCCTCCAGGGCCGGCTTCATGGCTTTCAGCCAGGCCGTCTTGTCCACGTCCTTTGTCACCGACATGCCTTTGGCGGCCAGTTCGGCGATCTGCTTCTCCTCATTGTCACGGCCCAGCTTCCGCTGGTATGCCGCCGTCTCCAGGGCCGCCTTCATGAGCAGGTCCTGGTCCTCCTTGGAGAAAGACTGCCACTTCTTCAGGCTGATGATGATCATCGCCGGCGAGTACACGTGCTGGCTCAGGGTCAGGTACTTCTGGACCTCGTTCAGCTTTACGGAATGAATAACCGCGATCGGGTTCTCCTGGCCGTCGATGGCCTTCTGCTGGAGCGCACCGTAGACCTCGCCCCAAGCCATGGGCACGGGGTTGACACCGACGGCCTTCCAGGCGGCGAGGTGAATCTTGTTCTCCTGGGTGCGGATTTTCAGCCCTTTCGCATCCGCCGGCGCCTTGACGGCCCGCTTCGAGTTTGTCAGGTTCCGGAAGCCGTTCTCCCAGAAGGCCAGGCCCTTCATGCCGGCCTTTTCGATCTCGTCCATGAGCTGGCGCCCGACGGGCCCGTCGAGGACCTTGTCCACGTGGGCGTAATCGCGGAAGAGAAAAGGAAGATCCAGGATGCCCATGGAGGGGCTGAATCCGCTCAGGGGCGCTGTAGAGCCCACATAGGCGTCAATGGTACCCTGCTGGATCGCTTCCAGGAGTTCCCGTTCGCCCTTGCCGAGCTGTCCCTCGGGATAGATCTTGATGTCGATGCGTCCGTTCGAGCGCTGCTTGACCAGTTCGACGAATTTCGCCGCGCCTTGGTTGTAGGTGTGGCTCGTGGGGGTCATGGAGGCCAGCTTCAGCTCCATCTTCGCTTCCCCCTTCCCGGCCGCGGGCTTTTCACCCCCTCCGCACCCCGCCAGGAACACAACCATGGACAGGGACAACAGGATCAATGCGATTCGCTTCATGGGATCTGATTCCTCCTTTTGTTTGGTGGGAACGGCCGGCCCGGCCGTGCCGGGCGTTGCTCCCGGCGGTCGGCAGGGGAAACCGACAGGTACTGCGTACAGGAACGGCCAGGGAAATTCAAGGAAGATGACGCCGGGAAACGGATTTCGGGAAATGGGCAACGCAGCAGACGCCCTTTTTTTCAACAGCCTCTCAGCAAACCCTGCCAGGTGGATCGCTCCAGGAAGGAACCCTTCACGTTGCCTTCCATCTCCATGAACAGGGCCTTCGGAACGGTGAAGGTCAGCAGATCGCCCCCGAGCTGGCGGCGGAGGTAGAGCCGGGCGGAGAGGTCTGTGAGTCCGACGATGGCCCGGGGCCTTGGAGAGTCGGATTCCCGGTATGGATAGATGCCGATGGTCTGGCAGCCGGCTGCGTAAGGGATGATGACGTTTTCATTGTCTCCGCGGCCATAGTTCGCCAGGACAACGAGGGCGGAAAGCTGATCCGGCTCGGCGAAAAAGATGATGGTCCGCAGGTTCTCCCGCTCGGGGTCGACGGCCGCCAGGGGTTTGAACACGACATAGCGGGCCGGGATCTCCCGCATGGGCAGGCAGGCCAGGAAGCGCCGTACCAGGGCGGGATCCTTGATGTAACGCTCGCCGTGAAGGAAGTGGTCGAAGGCCTCGTCCCGGAGGAACGGGCGAACCTGCTCGGCCATTTCCTTCCCACCCTCCCGTTCGGCATTCCCCGTGGAGAGGAAGTGGCAGAATCCCTCCTCGCCGTCGGGAAAGTTCCGGTACTGGTTACCAAACCCGAGGCCTACGCCACCGCCTACGCATCCGAACGTCGTGACATCGCAGGCCGCTGTCTTGCCCTTGGCTGCGGCGGCAACGAGCCACATGACGCAGCCCCATTTCCCTGCCTGGAACATCATGGCGCGGTCCGGCTTCTCATCGGTCCACAGGAGGCCCACGGGCGGAATTTTCAGGCGGACGGCGTCGGCGATTCGGCTTTCCATGACAACTTCTCCAACATCAAACCGACCCGGGAATGGAAGGACGTTCTCCGTGTCGGGAAAACGGAGCGAGCAGGATCAGCGGCGCTTCTTCCAGCGGAGCTGAAACTCCAGTTCTTCGACGCCCCCCTCGCGCTCGTGCTCGATGCTGATCTCCGCGGAGGCGGGAGCCGTCAGTTTCTCTCCGGCAACCTGGATCCGGAAGGGCCGTCCCGCCTCGACGTCGTCCGCCAGGCGCCGGAGTTTCCGGACAAAAGCCTCCCTGGTCACCGTCTTTTCCACATCCCGTTCCGCTTTTTTCTTTTTCATGGTCACCTCCTGATTGGCACGATCCTGATCGTGGTAAGGGTACGGAAAACCGGCC
Source organism: Deltaproteobacteria bacterium HGW-Deltaproteobacteria-19 (assembly GCA_002841865.1). Classification (GTDB taxonomy): domain Bacteria; phylum Desulfobacterota; class Syntrophia; order Syntrophales; family PHBD01; genus PHBD01. The sequence goes on along the minus strand of PHBD01000006.1, from coordinate 54,254 downwards.
GCCTTGTCAAAAGAAAGCGCTGCACCCTGCATAGGCTGCACTATCCCTTCATGACCTCCAGGAAACGCTCCAGCTTTCCCTTTTCCTTCAGGACCCGCGCGCCCATCTCTTGCCCGTCGGCGCAGACGGCGGGGGGATTTTCCCTCCGCACGAGGGCGATGGCCTCAGCCGGGCACCCCGTGACGCAGAGGCCGCAGCCGATGCATGCTTCGACCGAGACAACGGCCGTGTCGTCCTCCATGACGACGGCCCCCACAGGGCATCGCTCGTCGGCGCAGATTCCGCAGCCCGTGCAGGCCTCCGCGTCCACCCGGGCGAGGAAGCCGCTGGTCGAAAAGGCGTTGGGCAGGGAGAGCTGTGTCTTGCAGGTTAGGATCGTACAGCAGCAGCGGCAGCAGTTGCACAGGAAGGTCGGCCTGTCGGCGCTGTTGTTGCTGACGTGAACGAGACCCGCCTTCTCCGACTCACCCAGGACCCGGAGGGCCTCGACCCGTCCGATCTCCCGGGCGTATCCCCGCTGGACGAGAAACCGGGCGGGGGCATCGAAGAAGAGACACGTCTCCGTCGGCGAATCACAGGCACCAACGGCGATGCGGCAGGCGCACCGGCCGAGCCCGATGAATCCCGCTTCCCCGATCAGCTTCGCCACCTCCTCGTAGGGCTGGACCCTGCCCACCGCCTCCAGGGACTCGCCGACGGGAATCACCCGGGCGACGGGGGTCGGATTCCCGGAAAAGGAGGCCCCCAGGCCCTCCCGGTGGTATTCATCCCAGAGTTTCGCCAGCTCCTCGTGCTCCGGGCGCGTCCTCCCCTTCATGAATGGGAACTCGAAAAGGCCCGGGATCGTCGGCAGGAGCCCGTAGGATCGCTTCCCGTCCTTCTCCCGGCAGAAGACAACGGCCCGATCCGCCATGGCCTCGAGCATCCGCTCGGCTTCGGCGGGTTCCAGCCCGGCCTTCGCGGCGATCGCCGGAACCGGCCGGGGCGAGAAGCTCATGGTGGCGGCCAGCGCGGCCTCCCCGGGCGTGAAGAGGATCCGGAGGATCCGGTCGATGGAAGGAGACGGGGGCGCCCCGGTGGGATGGGCGTCCAGAACGGTCCGCAGCTTTTCGTAGGCGTCCATGGTAGCCTTCCTTTCATTCTCAAAGGGTACGACTCATGGCTCAGGATTTCGGGGGCCTTGCATCCGGGCATTTTTGAACAGCCTGCTCAGGGGCGTTCCGATTGCTCCTCTGGGAATCTCCGGTCGCGCCCCCGGTTGGCCCGTTCGGTATTGGCGCGGGGGCTGCCACGGGGGCTCCCGCCGTCGCGAAAACGTTTCCGCTCTTTGCCTTCTGAAACCGATGAGCCTGAGGTAAGGAAACGTTTTCTAATTGCTCCTCTGGGAACCCCCGGTCGCGCCCCCGCGAACATCGGTCGGGGAGGGGGGCTTCCCGGAGCGCGAATAGCGGCTTTTTCGGGGTACCCTGCCGTCGCAGCGGAGCGAGACGTTGCAGGGTCGGAAAAACGCTTCTGAGCGCGAGGGAAACCACCCTCCCGGTCCCCCGATCGGCGGCCGGTTCTGGTTAATAAAAAAAGGGATAAGGAGGAGGTGCGGATTGGATATCCGCCCCGCCCATCCTTATTCGTAGATCTTCTCGTCCTCGGCGAACGCCTCTTCCGCGTCTGCCTCGATGTCCCGCGTCAGCTTCGCCTGGCGGGCCTTGAAGTACTCCCTGTACCACTCGTGGGCCACGATCATGGACATGACCTCGCTGGTCCCCGTCCAGATGGATGCCAGGCGGATATCGCGGTAGATCCGCTCGAGGGGGTAGACGTTGGTGTAACCGATACCGCCCACGACCTGCATGCAGTTGTGGACCACCTTCTGGCAGTTCTCGGTGATGAACTTTTTCGTCTCCGAGATCATCCGGCGAACCCGGGCACGGTCCACGCCCTTGTCCACAGCGAGGCAGGTTGTGTATCCCAGGCTCCGGCAAGCGTCCAGCAGCATCGACGCCTCGGCCACCTGAAAACTCACGCCCTCGAACTGGGCGATGATCTGGCCGAAGGCCTTCCTCCGGGCCGTGTAATGGGTCGACACCTCCAGCGCCGCCCGGGCGGGGCCGATGGTCATCAGCGCCGTGCCGAGCCGCTCGGGGATCATCATTGTGTTAAAGACGGCGTAAGCGCCGTTCACGCCGCCAACGACATTCTCCTTCGGGATCTTCGCGTCCTTGAAGACGAGTCGCGCCGTGCCGCCGCCACGGCAGCCCATGAGATTATAGAGATACTTCGTCTCCACCCCGGGGCCCCGGTCGACGATGAACGCCGTGAGGCAGTCCTGGGGCTTCGCCTTGGGGTCGAAGTTCGTCCGGGCGTAAACGAGGAAATAATCGGCCCCCTCGCCGCCGACGATGAAGCGTTTCTGGCCGTTCAGGAGAAAGTGGTCTCCCTTGTCCTCCGCCTTCGACGTGGCGCCGAAGAAGTCCGATCCGCCCCGTGGCTCCGTGAGGCACTCGGCGGCAAAGATGTCGCCGGCGAGGAGGGGCTTCACATACTTTTCCTTCTGCTCATCGGTGCCGTGCTGGATGATGGCATCGCAGACCAGCTCCGCCCCGACGCCGAAGACACAGGAAAATTCATAGCCCAGGGTGCCGATCTCCTCCATGACCGTACCGGTGGTGACCCAGTCCATATCCCGGCCGCCCCACTTTTTCGGGTACCGGCAGCCCATCAGGTTCCGCCGGCCCGCCTCCCGGAGGAACTCCTTCGGGAACTTGATCTTGTCCTGGTCCATGTCGAGGATCATCTGGCGGGGGATGGACTTGACAAAGTCCCGGGCCTCGTCACGGATCTTGATTTGTTCAGGCGTCAAAATGTAATCGAACATGGCAACCTCCTGTTCACGATTCGTCTTTTCCTGCAGCCGCGTCCCGCGGTTTTGCAGGGATTGGTCCCTTTCGTTCCGGCCTCCGCCGACAGCGGCGTTACCGGCTTTCCTCCACTTCCTTCACCGCCAGGTCCTGGTAGGCGTGGGTCAGATCGGCACAGAAGGCGTCCCAGCGCCGGCAGACCTCCAGGGTCTTCTCGTCGGGGGTGAAAAGGTTCGGATGGGCGAGGAGTTCCGTGATCTCCGCGGAGAGTTTTTCGACCAGGCCCGGATCGGCCCCTTTCAGGACGTTCCCGACGAACTCCGCCGGGGGATACCACTTCGCGGCCCGCTGGAAGTCTCTGTGCATCTGGGTGAGAAGGACGTTGCGGGGGCCTTCCCACAGCTCGTTCACGGCGGCGTCGCGGTAGAGCCGGGGCAGGGACGAGAAGTCCTCCATGATTCCGTGGCCGCCGAAGATGGACATGGCCATGCGGATCACGTCCATGCAGTCCCAGGAAGCGGTGATCTTCTGGAGCATGATGAGCTCCCGGACATCGAAGCGTTTCTTCTTCATGGCCTCCGCCTCACCCGTCTCCAGACCGCCCTTCAGCCCCCCCTCCAGGGTGAGGAAGTCCCGGTAGAGCCGGAAGGCCCCGGCGGTGGTCCGCTTCACGGCCTGCTCCATCCAGCCGATCTGGCCGGCCACCATGGGGAATTGCCCGATGACGAGGCCGAAGGCGCTGCGGAACTCGCTGTACCGCGTTGCCTCCCGGACGGCCCGGGTCATCATGGCGGCGCAGGAGAGGCCGACGGTGAGGCGCGAGTAGGTCAGGACGATCCCCACGACGTTGGCGAGTCCCCGGTCCAGGGGGCCCGCCGGGTAGGCCACGGCGCCGTTGAAGGTGATCTCCGCCGTGGGCAGCTCGCTTGTTCCGGTCTTCCATTTGATCCGGTCGATGGTAAAGCCGTTGCGGATCTCCTTCTCCTTGTTGCCCGGCAGCCACGAGGGGATGACAAAGAGGGCCACGTCCTCCGAGCCCGCGGGCTTTGCCGTGACGACGGCGTAGTCGGCGTGGGCGGCGGAGCAGAAAAACTTGGTACCATAGAGGCGCCAGCCGCCGTCCTCCTGAACCGCTTCGAGGAGATTGGCGGGCACGTCGGAGCCGCCCTGGATCTCCGAGAGGTACTGGGCGCCGATGGCGAATGCTCCGTCGATCCCCTCCTTGGCATGGCGCAGGATCTCCCGCGTCTCCGGCGTGTCGGCGAAGCGGTCGAGAAGGGCCACCAGCCCTTCCGTGCAGGTGACGGGACAGGCGATGCAGGCCTCGCCGTTCTGGTAGATCAGGTACATCTTGACGAGCCGCTTCCACAGGGGGGTCTTCTCGGAATACAGGGCCTCCGCGAAGATTTCCCGCTCCAGGATCTCCGTCTCCGCCGGGCGGACGATCCGGTCGATCCGGCGGTTGTGGCCGTCATAGTGCATCATGAAGATCCGCTTCTCGGGCCAGGCGATGCGCTCCGACAGGTCGCGCCAGCGGTAGGAGACCTTCTTCGAGACCTCCCGGGCCGCCGCGTCCACGGCCGGGGCCTCATCACCGGTGAAACAGCGGATCACCTTCTGGATGAAGGGATCGTCGGCATAGTAGTCGACGGATTTTCTCCAGTCTAAAAACTCTTGGAATTTGTAGGGATTGTTTCGGTTCGGCAGGGTCATGGCAACCTCCTTCGGGTATGTTTCTGATTGCTTGTTCCTGGATGTAAACAGCGTTTACAATTAACCGGGACAGCTGCCGAAAGTCAATCGGTTTGTGGAAAGACGGGAAAGGGGGACCGATTGAAATCGGTCCCCCTTTCCCGCTCAGGCCGAAAGGCCGCGGTACCAGTCAGATGAAGCAATGCTGAGGGCAAAGAGTCGCGCAATAACCCGCCCGACCAGTTTCATGTGCTCCACCACCTCTTCCTTCGAGCGGCCCGGGTAGTCGCGGAACGTGATGAGGATGCCGTTCATGGCGGAGAAGAAGGCATGGGCCAGGAGGCGGCGATCGCCGGCAGCGTTCATCTTGCCGAAGAGGTAGTCAAACTGGTCGATGAGCAGGCGTGACTCCTCGTTGAGGCGTTCCACCAGGGCCGGGCTCAGGGAGCCGTCGAGCATGAAGTGGGTCATCATGCGGAAATAGGGATCGTTCTCTATCAGGAAGTCCAGGAGCTCCCCGGCGATGCGTTCCAGGGAAACCCCCTGGTTCTCCTCGACGGCCTGCCGGAAGGACTCGATGACGCGGCGGGAGCCCCGGAGAAAGGCCTCCACGAAGAGGGTCTGCTGGTCCGGAAAATAGCGGTAGATCGACGCAGGGGAGATACCGGCCTCACGGGCGATATCCCTCATGCTCACCTTGTTGAAGGGTTTTGCGGCAAAGGACCGCTCCGCGGCGTCAACGATCAGGCATTTCCTCGCCTCCCGCTCCCGGACCTTCAGTTTCGAAAACGTATCCGCGTCCATCGCCATGAGCCGCATCCTCTTCGCTTTTTGCGCAGTTCTATACAGGCATCAAGAGTTGAAAGGCAAGGAAATTGAATGCTTCCCCTTGACGACCCCGCCCCTGTCCCCTATACTTCCGCCCCACAGCAAACCAGGGAAAAATCATGGAACTTTCCGAACTGCACATTCGTCGCCGCCGGCCACGCCTGTGGTACCTCTCCCATAACTGGACGCTCCCGCCGGGAAACATCTTTCGGCAGCCCCTCACCTGCCTTTCGGTTCTCCTGGTTCTGGCAGTCCTGGCCGGATGCACGGCCCAGTACCCCCTGAACCCCGTTCTGGGTCCGAGGCAGACCGTTGCCCCCCAGCACCGGGGCGTCGTGGAAAAGGACGACCCCCTGTTTCTCGTCCTTGCCTTCTCCGGCGGGGGAACCCGGGCGGCATCCCTGTCCTACGGCGTCCTGGAGGCCCTCGACCGCATCGAGATCCCCGGGAAAGGCGGCCCGGACCGGCACACGCTCCTGGACGAGGTCAACCTGATCACCTCCGTCTCCGGGGGCAGCTTCACGGCGGCCACCTACGGCCTCCGCGGCAGGGACATGTTCCGGGACTACCGTGAGCGTTTTCTCCTCGTGGACCACCAGTCCAGCATGCTCGCCGGCTTCCTCAACCCCCTCAACTGGGCCCGCCTCTGGTCGCCCCGCTTCGGCCGAAGCGACATGGCGCAGGAATATTACGACCAGATCCTCTTCGACGGCGCGACGCTGGGCGACATCCCAAAGCGCGACCGGCCCAACATCATGATCCTGGCGACGGACATCCTGAACGGCCAGGTTTTTCCCTTCTCGACCCTCCAGTTTTCTCTGATCTGCTCAGACTGGAAGCGCTTCCCCGTTTCGCGGGCCGTGGCGGCGTCAGCGGCCTTTCCGGGCGCCTTCACCCCGGTGATCCTGAAGAACTATGCCGGGGACTGCGGATGGAAGCCCCCCGAATGGATGACCCAGGCCCTGGAGAAACCGGATCCTTCCAGCCGCGGCTACCATATGGCAAAGAGCATGGCCACCTACCTCGATCGGGACGACAAACCGTATATCCATCTCCTGGACGGCGGAATATCGGACAACCTGGGCCTCCGGAGCATCCTGGAATACCTGGCGGTCCGGGGCGGCATCATAGACTCCCTCAAGGAACAGGGGTACACAAAGGTGCGGCGGATGACCATCATCATCGTCAACGCCGAGAACCGGGAGCAGCCCCGGTGGCGCCTCCTGGACGAGGTTCCGGGGCTGGGGGCCATCCTCGGGGCCTCTTCCGCCATTATGATCAACCGCTACAACTTCGAGACCGTCGATCTCCTGAGGCGGTACGTACGGGACTGGTCCGACGAGTTGCGCGCAGCCGGCATGCCGCCCATCGAGTTCTACATCATCGAGGTAGGCTTCGATTTCCTTCGAGACGCGGCAGAGCGGGAATACTTCCAGGCCATCCCCACCTCCCTCTACCTGCCGGAGGTCGAAGTGGACCGCCTCCGCAGCGTGGCGGAGCGGCTGCTCCTGTCGTCGGGACCCTTCCGGAAAATGGTGAAAGACCTGGGAGGCCGGTTGCCGGGAGATCCGCCGGCTGAAAAAGTGGACGGCTACACAGGGGAACCGAAGACCGTCGCGTCCCCCCCTTCGCAGCCGCTGCAGCCGCTACCAGCCGCCACGAAAGCCGAACCTGGGAAATGAACGATCGCCGCGATCCCGGCGCTCAGGCGTGCTCCCCGGCCTTGCGGAGCAGGAGCTGCCAGTCCTCGTTCACCATCTCCTGGATCGCGTCCAGATCCTGATCCGTAAGGTGCCGGAACCGCCCCTGGAGTTTGAAGTACTCCCGCACCAGGTATTCCCGGGGCTTGTAGTTGATGGTGTACCGGACGCCGTCCTCCACCTCGTAAAGGGGGAAGATATTCGTCTGAACGGCCATGCGGGCGATCTTGATGGACATCTCGGAGGGGATCCGCCAGCCCGTCGGGCAACTGGCGAAGATGTGGAGAAACTTCGATCCCTTGATGGATTTGGCCTTCCGGGCCTTCCGGACGAGATCCTCCGGGAAGGCGATATTGGCCGTCGCCGCGTAGGGAATCCGGTGCGCCACCAGGGCCTCCACGATATTCTTCTTCCGGAGGCGCTTCCAGTCCGTCCCGGGGGTCGTCGTCGTCCAGGCCCCGTACGGGGTCGAGGAGCTCCGCTGGATCCCCGTGTTCATGTAAGCTTCGTTGTCGTAGCAGACGTAGATAAAGTCCTCGTTCCGCTCCACGGCACCGCTTAAGGCCTGGAAGCCGATGTCGAAGGTCCCCCCGTCACCGGCCCAGGTGACGACGGTCGTGTCCTTGTCGCCCCGCATGTCCAGGGCGGCCCGAACGCCGCTGGCGGTGGCGCCCCCCGTCTCGAAGGCCGAGTGGATGACGGGGATTTTCAGGGTCGACTGGGGATAGGGGCCCGCGATAACGGACCAGCAGCAGGCGGGCAGGACCATGACGGTCTTCTCCCCCAGGGCCTTGAGGAAGAAGCGCATGGCGATGGTGGCGCCGCACCCCGGGCAGCCGACATGTCCCGAGCACATCAGTTCCTGATCAAGGACGTCCAAATGCATATGCGGCCTCCGTCAGCCCGATCCAGATGCTCTCCGCCGGCGGAGCGTCGGCGGTCTTCGTCTGTTCGACAATCGACGCCAGCACCTCCGTTGTGATGTCCCGCCCTCCCAGGCCGGCGATGAACCCGAAGACGGGGGGGTGATCCGGCACGTTGCACAGGGCCGCCCGCAGCTCCTGGGCAAAGATCCCCGTCGCCCCAAAGGAGAAGTTGCGGTCCACCACGGCGATCTTTTTTGCCCCCGCCAGGGCCCGGCGGATGGCCTCCACCGGGAAAGGCCGGAACAGCTTTATTTTTAGAATACCGATCTTTTCCCCCTTCGCCCGCAACTCCTCCAGGAGAATCCTCGCGGTGCTCGTCACCGTCCCGCTGGTCACCAGGACGATGTCGGCATCGTCGCAGCAGACAGCCTCCACGGCCCCGTAACGGCGGCCGAAGATCCCGGCAAATTTCTCCTCGACGGAGTCCAGCCTCTCCAGCGCCTCATCCATGGCGGCGGCGATCTCCCGGCGCATCTCCATGTAAGCGTTCGGCGCCACCAGGGGGCTCAGGGCGAAAGGGTGGGCCGTGTCCAGGCGAAACTCCGGCACGTAGGCCGGGAGGAAGCGGTCCACCTCCTCCTGCTCCGGGACATCCACCGGCTCATAGGTGTGGGACAGGAAAAAGGCGTCCAGGACCACCATGGCGGGGAGATTCACCATCTCCGCCAGGCGGTAGGCCATGAGCATCGTGTCGAGGACTTCCTGGGCATCCTCGCAGTAGAACTGCATCCAGCCGGTGTCCCGCTGGGCCAGGCTGTCGCTCTGGTCCGTCCAGATGTTCCATCCCGGTGCCAGGGCGCGGTTCACCTCCGCCATGACGATGGGCAGGCGCGCCCCGGAGGCCCAGTGCAGAAGCTCGTGCATCAGGGCGAGCCCCTGGGACGAAGTTGCGGTGAAGGTCCGGACGCCGGTGCTCTGGGCCCCGATCAGGGCCGCCAGGCAGGAGTGCTCACTCTCCACCCGGAGGAAGCGGGCGTTCATCTTCCCCGAGGCGCAGTAGTCCGAGAGAATCTCCACGATATGCGTCTGCGGCGTGATCGGATAGGCCGAGATGACCTGGATCCTGGCCAGCCGAACCGCCTCGGCCACGGCATGACTTCCCTCGAGGACCCGTTTCATGATTTTCCCTCCAGGGTCATGGCGTTGCGGGGACACTCGACGACACAGAGCCCGCACCCCTTGCAGTAGTCGTAGTTGATCCGGCGGTCCTCTCCCTCGTGGCCGCGGGCGATGGATACGTCGGGGCAGAAGAGGTAGCAGTTGTCGCAGCCGTTGCAGATGCCGCAGTTGAAGCAGCGGCCCGCCTCACGAATGGCCAGTCCGGCAGAGATCTTCAGGTCGATTTCCGAGAAGGAGCGGGACCGTTCCTCCACCAGCAGCCGCGGTTGGGTGATCCGGGGCTCGAAGGCGAAGTAGTCCGTGTTGATCTCCTCCGGCAGGACGACGTGGCGGGTTCGCAGTTTCCTGGGACCGCCTGTGTAGATCTCCATGGACAGGGACGGCCCGGGACCGACGGCGCAGGCGGCAAGTCGCTCCCTGATCGCCGCCGGACCCTCCCGGAACAGGACGTCCAGGGCCAGGGCGGCCTGCTTGCCCGAGGCCACGGCGGTGACGACCATCTGGACGTCGTTCGTCGCGTCGCCGCCGTATGCCCGCACCGGCCGGCCTTCCGGAGCAACGAGGATGGAATGGCTCAGCTTTATGAGGCCCGTCTCCTCTTGCGGAGGGCGATGCCAATCCTCGGCGACACCGGCGCCGGCAGCCGTGAAGAGGCGATCCGCCTCGATCTCCAGCTTCGCCTCGCCGTCCGGAACGATTCGCCCGCGGCCGTCGGCGTCCTCGCCGGAGATCTTCATCCGTCGGAACGTGACCGCGAGTTTCCCGTCCCGGCGCTCGATCCCCGCCGGTGCCAGGAGTTCCTGAAGCTCGATCCCTTCCTCCAGGGCCATCTGCAGCTCTTCGTCAAAGGCCGGCATGTCCTGCCGGCGGCGCCGGTAGGCGATGACCGCCCGCCCGCCGAGGCGGACGACGGTCCGAGCCACGTCGACGGCAGAGTTTCCCCCGCCCACGACGACCGACACGCCTTCCAGACGTGGTGACGCGCCACCGCGGATCCGGGACAGGAAGGCGAGTCCGTCCTCGACTCCCTCCTCCCTTTCCCCTGGAATCCCCAACGGCCGGTCCTTTCCAAACCCGCAGCCGAGAAACACGGCGTCGTAGTCCCGCTCCAGGGCCTCCAGGCCCGACGGGTCGATCCGGCAGTCCGTCCGGATCTCCACACCGAGCCCCGCCAGGCGGGCGATCTCATGCTGGAGTGCAGAAGGCGGCAGCCGATAGGCTGGAATCCCCCAGCGGAGGATGCCCCCCGGCTCCGGAAGGGACTCGAATACATGGACGACGTAGCCCAAACGGGCCAGGAACGAGGCCGCGGCGAGGCCGGCGGGGCCGGCGCCGACAACGGCGATCCGTTCCTTCCAGGACTGAAGCTTTCCGAGGTCGGACCGGAATCCGTTGCGAAGGGCCGAATCAGCCAGGAAGCGCTCCATGGTATGGATCGCCACCGCCGAATCGAATCCGCGGCGGTTGCAGGACCCCTCGCAGGGATGGAAGCAGACCCGCCCGCAGACCGCCGGGAAGGGGTTTTCCATGAGGATGGTCTCCCAGGCCTCCCGGAAGGCGCCTTGGGTCGTCAGCATCTCGATACGGGGGATGTCTTCTCCGGCGGGACAGGCGGTGCTGCAGGGAGCCGTCTTCTCTTCGAAGCGCGGGCGCATGTACCGCCACGAGCCCGTCAGGTTGCTCTCCGTGGTGGTGAAGGACCGGGGCATAAACAGCGCCTCGGCCCTGCCCTGTTCTCGATTCATGCGTTCCCCTCCGTCGGTTCAGGACACGGGGATCCGGCCGAGGATCCGGACATCCCGGTAGGCTTCCTCGGCGGCGGCGATGTTGCGCTCCGGCTCCGCCGGAACCTCCTCGCGGATGGCGGCGATGATGGCTTCCATGGGCGGCTCCCCGAACATGCGGGCAAAGGCCCCCATCATGGCTGTGTTGACGATGGGAGCGGTCCGGCTCCCAAGCCGGTGACCGAGAGCGATTCGGCTCGCGTCCACGCAGGCAAGCTGCTGGCCCGCATAAATGGAAAGATCCTCCGGATCGGTGGCGCAGTTCAGGAGGACCCATCCCCCGGGCTTGAGTCCCCGGGTCACGCTGATGTTCGCCAGGAGGGTCTGGTCCTGGACAACGACGTGGTCCGGCGTGGTGACGTTCGTCCGGGCCAGGATCTTCGCCCGGTCCAGCCGGAGGTACGCCTCCACCGGCGCTCCCCTCCGCTCGACCCCGAAGAAGGGGAAGCTCTGGACCTGCCAGCCTGCCTGGAAGAAGGCCTTGGCCAGGAGGATCGTCAGCACCACCGTCCCCTGGCCGCCACGGCCGTGGAACCGGATCTCCACCATGTTCCGTCTCCCGTCTTCAGGGGCCCCACACGACAACAATCGCCCGTGCGGGCCGTCCATCGAGGCCCCGGAAACTGTGGTTCTGGTCGGAATCGAAATAGAGGGCTTCCCCGGGGGACAGCGCTTCCACCCGGTCGTCGGTGCGGAATTCGAGCCGCCCCTCCAGGACGTAGACGAACTCCTCGCCGTCGTGGCACGTGAAGACCATGTCTCCCGTCTCCAGCGGCCGGAACTCGACGAAGAGCGGCTCCATGTGCTTTTCCGGCTTCCGGGTCTCCAGCGCCTCGTAGATGTAATCCACTTCCCCTTCGTGATGGTGGGGACGGCGGGCGATCTTGTGCCGGTCCGCGAGGCGGGTGATGGAGACCCGGGCCACGGGCTGTTCGTCCTCGAAGAAGCGCGCCATCCCGACGCCAAGCACCCGGGCGAGTTTCAGGAGGGTCGCCACGGGCGGGACGAGTTCGCCGGCCTCGATCTGCTCCAGGCTATCCCGGGTCATTCCCGTTCTGGCGGCCAGGTCCTGCAGGGTGAGGGATTTTTTCTCCCTCGCCTCCCGGACCTTGCTGCCGATCTTCAGGCCTTCAAAGGAGGAATCGACTTCATGTTCCTGGTTCATGGTGCACCTCAATGGCGATGAGGGTCGGATGAATGGGAGGACGCGGAGCGCGTCCCTTGAAGAAACAGTACTACCGGTGTTTCGGATGTCAATATTTTTTTCGAAAATGGCCACCGGAATTTCATCATCTCGTCTGCTGAAAAAACCGGGATACGGACTTCCGGAAGTGAACGGGAGGGTAAAACAAGGACACGGATTAACTAGTGATGAAATACCTGGTGAGAGTGCCGATAGGGAAAAAATCATTTGACTGCGGGGCCGCGGGAGAGTAGTTTTTTCGAGCAATTCATTATTCTTCGGGCCGCCGGTTCCCGGTATTCCTGCTCGGAGGTGGAGCGCGACCGGGAATCCAGCGGCGTAACAAGTCTTCCGGGCATAGCCCGTTGTTCTGGAAAGGAGGTCGCGCATGACCACCACTGTGATCATCATCATTGGTTTTCTCATTTACGTCGGTCTTTACTTCACGTACGGGAAAAAGATTGAACGGGACGTGGTCCGGGCGTCGGACGAGAACGCGACGCCCTCACAGCGCCTTTACGACGGCGTGGACTATATCCCCGCCCATAAGGCGGTCCTCTTCGGGCATCACTTTTCCTCGATCGCCGGTGCGGGACCGCTCGTCGGACCGGCCATGGCCCTCTGCTGGGGATGGCTTCCGGGCCTCCTGTGGGTCTGGATCGGCAACGTCCTGATCGGCTCCGTCCACGACTACCTGGCCCTGATGGCCTCGGTGCGCTACGACGGCAAGTCCGTCCAGTTCGTGGCCACCGACCTGATCTCGAAACGAACGGGAACGGCCTTCTACTGGATCGTCTTCTTCCTGCTGATCCTGGTCGTGGCGGCCTTTGCCAACATCATCGGCCTGATGTTCGCGAAAACGCCGGAGATCTCCGGGGCCTCCATCTACATGACCATCGCCGCCCTCATCCTGGGAGCCCTGATCTACCGGGTGAAGATGAACCTGCCCGGGGCAACGGTCATCGGCATCGTGCTGATGGCCCTCGCCATCTGGCTGGGATCGGAGATCCCCATTCCGGGCAGCTACGAGGTCTGGATGGTGGTTCTCTTCGTCTACATCATCATCGCCGCGGCCATCCCGGTAAACATCCTCCTCCAACCCCGCGACTACATGAACTCGTTCCTTCTCTACTTCGGCATCGCCATCGGGTTCATCGCCGCCGTGGTGAGCTTCCGGGGCTTCGAGTACCCTATGGTCACCACGTTCTCCCCGATCCTGCTTGGGGGCAAGCCGACACCCTTCTGGCCTGCCATCCCCCTGGTCATCGCCTGCGGCTCCCTCTCGGGCTTCCACTCCCTGGTCGCATCGGGAACATCGTCCAAGCAGCTCTCCAAGGAGAGTGACGGCCTCTTCGTGGGGTACGGCGCCATGTTCACGGAAGGGTTCCTCTCGACGGTGATCATTTGCGCCATCGGCGGGTTCGGCTACACGGCCATCCAGAACGCCCACGCCGCCCAGGCGGCCGCCGAAGCCGCCAAGGCCGCCGCAGCGGGCGCCGCCTTCACGGCCCCGACCCTGGCCCTGACCCTGGACAATTGGGGGGACCTCTACACAAAGACGACCGGTGCGCTGAAACTTTCGCCGCCGAACATGATCGTCCAGTGCTTCTCCGACATGGTAGCGGCCACGTTCCTGGCCTTCATCCCCGTGAAGATCGTCAAGATCATCGCGGGGCTGTGGATCTCCGCCTTCGCGCTGACGACCCTCGACACGACGAACCGGCTCGCCCGGTACTGCCTCGTCGAGATGCTGCAGCCCCTGAAGAACAAGGCGGAGGTTCTCTACAACGCCCTCACCTTCCGCTGGACCGCCTCCCTGATCCCGGCGGCCATCGGCATCTACCTGGCCTGGAGCAATCAGTTCACCATCCTCTGGCCGTCCTTCAGCGCAGCCAACCAGCTCATCGCGTCCATCGCCCTCATGACCGGCGCGGCCTATGCTTCCAAGAAACTGCATTCCAAGTTCGCCATCATGGCCACGGTGCCCGCCTGGATCCTCTGGTTCACCGTCACGGCGGCGATCATCTGGTTCATGTACGTCGTCATGCCCGGGGCCATCGCGAAGCAACCCGGCCCGGGCTGGACGGTCCAGATCATCATGGGGATCATGCTGCTCTTGAACATCCTCTTCATCGTCGACTTCGCGAAGTCGGGGAAGAAGTAGGAACGCGTTGACAACCATCCTTTGAACGTCGAACCGGCGCGGGTCTCGAATCCGCGCCGGTTCCCTTTTCCCGACCCGGTATCGATGAAGTCTTCCTTTCTCCGCTATTGCCGTGAAATCGCCACCGGCCTGGGGGTCGCCCAGCGGGAGCGCCTGGCGGCGCTGACCTGCATCGAGGAGCGGGAACTGGAGAACATCTTCGCCCTCCTTCTCCTGGGGTCCTTCGTGGGTCTCCCGGCGCCGCCGACCTTTCTTTCGGTGGAACTCCTCCCCTTCATGGAGAGGGAACTGCAGGTCCTCCACCAGCGGGCGGAAGACGCCCCGGACATGCTGGCGGAGATGATGGGGATCCTGGGGGCCGACGGATGAGGATCGTCTTCTATACGGGGAAAGGCGGCGTCGGGAAATCGACCATGGCGGCGGCGGCGGCCTGGCAGTTATCGCAGCGCTACCGCGTCCTGGTCGTCTCCCTGGACCCGGCCCATAACCTGGGGGACGTCTTTGGAGTGAACCTCCGGGGACGGCGGAAGCGCTTCACCGACAACCTGCACCTCGAAGAGGTGGACCTGAAAAAGCTTACCCGAGCGTACCTGAAGCGGGAGGTCACGGTTCTGTCGGAGACTTACCACTACCTGCAGGTGCTCAATCTCGACTCGTACTTCTCTGTCCTCCAGTACTCGCCGGGCATCGAAGAATACGCGCTCCTCACCAGCATCGAGAAGACGATCCGGGAGGACACCCGGTTCGACTACATCCTCTTCGACACGCCCCCGACGGGCCTGACCCTCCGCTTCCTGGCCCTCCCCCAGGTGACCATCACCTGGATCGAGCGCCTCACGGCCATTCGACGGCAGATTCTAAAGAAACGCTTCACCATTCAGAAGATCCGCGGCACCGCCGACACCGAAGCGAAAAGCCGGGAAATCGTTCTCAACTACCGGGAAGACGATGACGACATCCTGAAACGGCTCAAGGCACTCCACGCGAACTATGTCGAGTTGAACCGGATTCTCCAGGGCCGGGACTGCGGCATTGTCCTTGTCTTCAATCCCGACCTTCTGTCCCTTCGTGAATCGGAGCGGCTCCTCGACGGCCTGAAGGAGTTGAAACTGCCTCTGCGTTTGCTGATCCAGAACAAGGTCACCGGCGAGAACCGCCCGACGGCGGACCGCACGTCCCGGATCCTGCGGGAGAAGGCCTCTCCGGGAATCCCGCTGCAGCGGGTGGGATTGCGAACATCCCTTCCGGAAGACGCCACGGAGGGCCTGTATGCCCTGCCGGAAGACCTCACCATACATCTGATTCCCACGGAAGGTGCCGATGTTTGAACACGAATACCTGACCGGTCAGCCGGCGTTTTACCTCTTCATCGCCTTTTCGGCGCTTCTGAGTTTCGGCTATTTTTGGGGCAAGCGCTTCAATGAAAAGCTGTACCGGGCGTCTTTTCAAGACCTCGTGGATGTTGTGAAGCCAATCGATCAGACCTTCACCAACATCGGCGGCGTCATCGGCTATCACGCCCGGCTCACGCCGCCGAAACGGTCCCCCTTCGAGCAGATCGACGCCACCATCACCTTTCTGCCCCGCCATTCCTGGCTCTGGATGCCGATTTCCAAGATCCTCCGGAAATACGACCGGCTCTTCGTGACGATCCACCTGCGTCGCAACCCCCTGGCGGAGGGACACCTGATCGAGACAGGCTACGCCCGCTTCCGGGGCCCGAAGATCGCCAATGAGGCCCGGCTCCAGAAGGAGGAGATCGCCTGGGGCGCGATGAAGTTCCTGCTCTACTACGGCAACGAAGCCATGCGCGGCCACCTGCGGCGTTTCGTCGAGGAACACGGCGATCCCGCCCAGATCCGCCACATCGCCCTTGTTCCCGAACAGCGGAAATGCTTCGTCTTCCTCATCCCCCGGAAAGGCCTGGTGGCCCTCTCCTTCGATCCTATTTACCGGTGGATCCCCTCCGTTCTGAAACCGGAAGAAGATTCCTCTGCGGGAAAAAAGAAGACCCGATAAGACACAGATAGCCTCCCGGGGCGTCGGGACACCCGCCACATGCCTTACGAAGTCCTTATCCTGATGGAGTTTTCTCTTGACATGCGTACCTCCGTCAGGCACGTTTGAAGAGCTCGGAGCGATATCTGCAGTTCCGAAAACTCGATCCTGGACTCTCTTCACCAACAGATTCTTCCACCGGCAATGCAGGAGGCGGCCCGTTCCGCCTGAAAAAATAGACCCGCTTTCCAGAAGGAGGAAGAACCATGGCCAAGAGGCAACCGCTGAACGTCTTCGACTTCGCCATTCGCGCGGAGAAGGAAGGAATCGAATTCTACACGAAGGCGGCCAAGAAGTTCGCCGACTACGACATGAAGAACCTTTTCCTGAAGCTGGCCAAGGAAGAGGCGGCCCACCTGAAACTCTTCACGGAACTCAAAATGAAAGCCGACACACTGGATATCGACCAGATCCTGAAGGATCCGGACATCGATGATTACATGGAGGCCATCGTCCAGGAAGGTCTGTTCCCCAAGGGCGACACGGTGAACAAACGCCTGGAAAGGGTGGACAGTCCGGCGGCTGCTGCCGCGGTGGCTATGGCGGCTGAGAAGAGCGCCATTTTGCTTTACACGGAACTGGCGAGGATCTCCCGGGAAAGGGATCAGAAAAAGCTCTTTGAGAAAATCGTCAAGGAGGAGAAGTCACACGTGGTCATGGTGCGGAATCTCCGGGCCGATCATGACCCGGCTTACGCTGCCCTGGCCTTCGGACGGTTCTTCTAGACGGTTCTTTTTCAACAGTCCACCGTCACTTCACGCCGGCCGGGACGATTTCAACGGTAACACCGGGGAAGGCCTCCCCGAAGGCTGCTTCGAGGTCCCGGACGATCCCCGCCAGGACCGTTTCGGCTATGGCGGCGCAGGTGACGCACCTGGGCAGGTGGCCGTAGATGTCCAGGAACACGTAGAGCGTATTCGACTGCTCGCTCAGCCGGACCTTTTTCACGATCCCGAGTTGAGAAACAGGGAGGCCGCTCTCGGGATCCCGCACGCGATCCAGAACCGCGTCGACCCTTTTCGTCCACTCGGCGTTCACAGCGACGGCTCCTTTTCTTTTTCCCCGGCCCCGGCCTTGCCGAAGGCCTCGGAAAACAGGTCCAGAAAATTCTGGAAGGGAGCCAGGGGCGATGCCGTTTTCCCGGCAGCCTGGGACCATTCATTTCCCAGATCCAGCCACTTTCTGAACTGGTCGTCCGCAACGGCCCGGTAGGTAAGGTAGTTCTTCAGGATCTGCTGGAGATAGTTCTCGAAGAAGTCCGAGAGGAGGTTGTCCCCGAAGCGGATTATCAGGTGCAGAAGCGGAACCGGGAGGAGAAATTCCCTTTTCCGGGATTCTTCCAGAAGGATCTGGGTCAGGATGAATGACGTCACGTCTTCTTTCGTCTTCGCGTCAGCCACGGTTACGGCCCTGCCCTCCTTGATCGAACGGGTCAGGTCCTCCAGCGTGATGTAGGCGCTCCGCTCCGTATCGTAGAGGCGGCGGTTTCCATATTTTTTTACGAGCAGTGTTTCGGCCATTGTCTCTTCTCCATGGGATACCCATCTACCGGGAAGATTGCTTCATTGCAACATTATTTTTTCTTCCAGCTGAAAAAAGATTGTCGCAAATATAATTATCGTACAGATACAACAAGTTGCAAGCAACAAACCAGATACAGCCAAGGAAACGCATTATTGCACTGCAACATTTTTTCTTGACATGCGTTCCAGCCGGGTTATATTAGCGGCAAAAATCAAGCGCAGGAGCGCAGGGAGGTACCCGGAACATGGAACAGGAAAGAATCGTAAAGCAGATCGTCGGTTTCTACAAGACCACCTTTGACAGCAGCTTCAATGCCATGACCATTCTGCAGGAGCAGACGGAGAAGATGATGCAGACCGCTCTGGACCAGTCCCCATGGATTCCCGAAGAGGGCCGCAAGATCGTCGGGGAGTGGATGAAGGCGTATCGCCAGGGACGGGACGATTTCCGGTCCGCCGTCGACGATAGCTACGGGAAAGTGGAGAGCTTCTTCGCCTCCAGGACCTGGGAGGATGTGGCGCAGGAAGCAAAGAAAGCCAGCAAAACGAAGTAAGAACCGCCGGAAATGGCCGGCAGAAAACGCATCGCCCGAAAGGAGGTTGAACGATGGATCCCAAGCAGATGACCAAACAGATGATCGATTTCAACAAGACGGCCTTTGACAACACATTCAACGCCATGACGGTCCTTCAGGACCAGACGGAAAAGATGGTCAGCATGTACATGGAGCAGGCCCCGTGGTTTCCCGAGGAGGGAAAGAAACTCATCAACGAGTGGGTCCGGGCCTACAAGAAGGGCCGCGAAGACTACAGGGGCATTGTGGACGCCAACTACAAGAAGGTTGAGGAATATTTCGCCAAGGCGAAGTAGACCACAGCGTCCTGCCGGCCGTTCATTCGGCCGTGGAGCTTCTGAACCCCGGATCCCGGCGGCCGTAAGACTGCCGGGATTCGTTTATACACCCGCACTGGGGATTCAGACATGAATTCACAAAAAACCTCTCTCCCGGATACGATCGCCGAAGCATCCTTTTCCATCACCCGGGAATGCCGGCAGCAGCTCGCCGAGGCCCACGAAGAATTGCTAACCGCCACCTTGAAGACCTGGCGGGCCAATGCATCGCTTATGAAGAGCGCCCTGGGGTACCCCGCCGGCGTGACGATCCCCCTCTGGCAATCCATCCGCTCGCTTTTCGAACTCCAGAGCGACCAGTGCCTTCGGGCATTCGAAACAGTAACCAGCAACATCGAGGCGGGACAGCACTACGCTGTCGGCGTCCTGTCTTATCTCAACGAGTTCATGAACCCCTACTGGACGGCCCTGAACTCCTTCAGTTCACTGGAAAAGGACAAACTCGTCCGGACGCCCCTTCTGCAGAGCACCATGGACTATTTCGAGCTTCTTCGGTTCAATGTCCAGATCGCCGAACAGGGTTCAAAAGGAACGATGAGCGGACTCGATGAATTCAACCGCCAGGAGGCCCTCCGCCTGGGCAGGGCTGTCCTCAACAGCCTGCTGGGCAAGCGCAGGGAAGGACTGCGGGACTACAGCGCCGGCATGGCCCGGTTGCTGGATGCACTTGTATATCGTTATCCGGAGGCCATCCGGGCCATCGAGCCGGAGTTCGGGTTCCATTTCGACGACGGGGGATACATCCTGGCGGACGAAACGGATCGCTTCTACCTGTATCAGGTCCTGCCGCGGGATCCTGCCGTCTCGACACGGAAACACGGCAAGCCGATCCTGATCATGCACCCCTATGTCCTGGGCCCCAACATCCTGGCCTTCCTCCCGGGGGAGAACAAGAGTTACGTCCACGCCTTCGCGAACCAGGGCATCCCGACGTACATTCGCATCCTGAAGGACATCCAGACCAACCCGGCCGTCCAGACCATGACCGGCGAAGACGATGCCCGGGACACCCACCGTTTTTCTTCGCTTCTGAAGGCCGTCCACGGCCGTCCGGTGACCCTGAACGGATTCTGCCAGGGCGGATTCATCGCCCTCCTGGATGTCCTTTCGGGAGAACTCGACGGATCGGTGGATGCGCTGATCACCTGCGTCGCCCCAATGGACGGGACCCGGAGCAAATCGCTCGTGGAGTACATGCAGCACCTTCCGAACCGCTTCCGCGACCTCAACTATGCCGTCAAGGATCTTCCCAACGGGAACCGGATCGTCGACGGGAAAGTCATGAGCTGGGTTTACAAGCTCAAGAGCATGGAGAAGGAAGCCCCCCTCGTGACCCTGTACCGGGACATGGGGAATTTCCAGCGCGACGGCGGCCCGATCCGGATCGGCAAGACTGCGGCAGCCATGAACCACTGGCTTCTTTACGACCGCAACGACCTGCCGGAGGCGATTACCAAGCTCAGTTTCGACTCGTACACGATCCCCATCACGGCCGACGGCACGCTTCCGGTCACCCTTTTCGGCAGGAGCCTCAACCTGCACGGCATCCGCGAGAAGGGGATCCGCTGGCTCATCTGTTACGCCGAAGGGGACGACCTGGTAGACCGCGACGCGTGCCTGGCACCCCTGGATCATCTCGAAGACGTGGAAGTGACACCCTTTCCGAAGGGGCACGGCGCCATTGCTACGTCCTGGTCGGATCCGGACTCCGCCTGCGCCCTCCACACCCGATTCGGCAGTGGATGCCGGGGACCCGTCCGTTTCCAGCTCGACCTGGATGCAGAGTCGACGGCTGAGGGGGAAAAAACCTTGCCCCCCTCCGGGAAGACGAAAAGCCGGAACAACTAGAGTCCTGCATCCACCCGCATCATGAATCCCTCTTGGAGGTGAACCGATGGACCGAAGCTTTTATGAATTCTGGGGACGCTACTTCCTGGCCCTTGCCCGGGGCCGGCAGCAGTACGAGGATGTAACGGCCTGGATGCGCCAGGGCTTCCAGGGATCCGAGAACCTGACGGAGTTCTTTCGCAAGGCCTACGGCCTGGACCGTGAGGAAAAAACCGACACCGCCGATTTCTGGCAGCAGACCCATCAATCCTTCCTGGCGTCCTTCCGTGAGTACCTGGCCCTTTTCGACGTCGTCCCCCGGGAGGACCTGGCAGCCCTGCAGCGGGAAAACGACGAACTGAAGCAGACGGTTGTCCGGCTGGAAGATATAATTCGCCGGCAGCAGGATTTCCTTGGCGAAAAGGGGCTGGACCCGGCCGGCATGGTCGAGGGGTTCCAGGGACTGATGCAGAAACAGACGGACGAATTTGAGAAGCTCATGAAGAGCATGGGGCACTATTTCGATAAAAAGAAAAAGCCCCTCTCGTCATAGCAGCCCGGCCCGGATCTTCGCCGCCAGCGGCACCAGGACGTTCACGTAGTCATCCGTCCAGGGGCGGGAGGCGGTGATTCCATCCTCCGTCCCGAAGGGAATCCATCCCCGCTCCGTCAGCGCGGCCAGCCGGCCGGGCTCCGCCGCCAGGGCCACATAGACCGTCGTCAGCCGGTAGCGGCCGTCTGTGGGATCGTGGCCCGCCACCTTTACAACCCCTTTCAGGCCGAGTTTCCCGGCAATCGCCTTCACGACCGGCCGGAGGTCGTAATAGCGATTGGAGAGGTGGAAGATCATCAATCCTCCCCCGGACAGCCGTTTCCGGTATCCCGCGACGGCCTCCGCCGTCAGCAGGTGGGTCGGGATGCCGTCGCCGCTGAAGGCGTCGACGAACACGAGATCATAGCCCTCTTCCCCCCCCACGGCGCGCTCCAGGGACAGCCGTCCGTCCCCCGGGAAGACCCGCACCCGGGCCTGCGTATCGGCCAGGTAAGTGAACCACCGCCGGGCGACGGTTTCCACGTCGGGGTCGATCTCGAAGAAGTCGATCCGGTCCCCCGGGCGTCCGTAGGCCGCCACGGTTCCCGCCCCGAGCCCGACGGCGGCAACACGCCGTTGAGCTGACATCCCCGCAAAGACATCCCCCAGGCCCCGCCCCTCCCCATAGTACAGCGTGGGCCGGTGCCGCCTCGACTCATCGAGGAACTGGATGCCGTGGAGCGTGGATCCGTGAATGAGCGTCCGGATCCCCCGGGGGGCATCGGGACCTGCAACTTCTTCCACCACCCGGAGAATGCCGTAATAGTTCCGCAGGCGCTCCTTCTCCTGGAAGGAACCCGCCGACCAGGCACCCAGCAGGATCATTCCCGCCAGCACGCCCAGCACCGCAGCCCGCAGGGTCTTCATCGCCGCCTTCGAATTCCGC
>PHBD01000006.1:18694-32159 GCA_002841865.1 Deltaproteobacteria bacterium HGW-Deltaproteobacteria-19 | reverse complement strand
CCAGAACCCCGCCATATCCTTTCGCTGCCGCCACCCCAGAATCCCTCCCAGGGCGAGGACCGTCAGCGGGTATTCGTAGAGGCCGCCGAACAGGAGCGGGGCGCCGAGGCTGACGGCGGCGCCGCCGAGGGCGCCGCCCAGGGCGATCATCAGGTAATATCCCGTCAGGCCGGCGGGCGGCGGACGAAGCCGGTAAAGCGCATCGTTGGCCAGAAGGCAGAGAACGAACAGGATCGCCAGATGCGCCGCCAGGCAAATCACCTGCGGAGACGTCAGAAGATAGAGGAGGAGAGCCGCCAGCATGATCTCCGGCCACAGGCCGACGAGAAGACGCGGCAAACCGCGCCCGTCCCGGAATACGATGACGAAACTGGCCAGGTACAGGGCCAGTGGGAGGATCCAGACGAGGGGATAGGAGCCGACTTCCACGGCAATGACGTTCGTCACCGTCAGCAGGAAGGCCGAAGGCAGCGCGCCGAGAAGGAGCCAGGGAAACCAGCGCTCCATTCCCGAAACGGAGGGTGCGGCAGCCGGGCCGACCGTCTGCTTCTCCTCCGGCATTTGTTTCCCCGGGTGCAGGAGGAACCAAGCCGCCGCCGCCAGGACCCCGTATAGAACGTAACCGGCGGTCCAGATCCGGCCCTGGTTCGCCAGACCGAGGTACGGCTCCACCAGAAAGGGATAGGCCAGGAGACCCGAAAGCGAACCGGCGTTGGATGCGCCGTAGAGCACGAAGACATTGGTCCCGCCGCCCAGCAGGGAACGGGACAGCCAGAGCTGGGCCACCACGGCAGTGGTGGAGAGCACGGCGAAGGGAACGGCCACGTGCTGCAGGAGCAGGCGCAGGAGCGACCCCAGCGGTGTCCCGGGATCCGGGGCCGGAGGAATCGACAGCGGGAGAAAGGCCAGCGGGACGAGGAGGAGCAGCAGGTGGGCGGCGCCTGCCCGGGCGGCCCAGAGGTGGGCGTAGAGATAGCCCGCCAGAAGCATGCCCTGGAAAAACATCAGGCAGACAAGCCAGACCTGGACGGTCCCGCCCATGAGGGGCAGGAGGAGACGGCCCGTCATCGGCTCCAGGGAAAACAGGAGGAAAGCACCAAGGAAAACGTGGACCGTGAGAACCGTTCGCGCCACCCGGGTTCCCGCTGACGGTCCCATATCGGGACCATTGCCTTTCACCGGCCCACACCGGGGGCCGACGGTCGGACCCGTTTGACCGACTCCAGCGCGAAGTCCGCCTTCTCCAGCGCATCCGCCAGGACTTCCCAGAGCCTCCCGTTCACCGGGTCGTCCAGGACTGCCGCCAGCGCTGCCAGCCAGAGAGGTCGGTTCATCGCCCGGACCATGTCGTCTCTCCCGATGGCCAGGCCGGCGTCCTGAAAAGGTCCCTCGGCGGCCGTGCGGATGTCGATCAGGGTCCACCGGCCGGCGCCGGGGAGCGTCGCCTGCCACCGGCTTGCCCGATCGGCTCCCGGCGTGAGGGTCACCCAGCCGCGCCGGCCGGCGATCCCTTCATGGACCGCCTCCAGCGGACCGCCAACGGTTTTCAGAATCAGCGCCGAGGCCAGGGGGATTTCCTTCTCCCAGCGTTCCGGGCGGCAGGTGAGTTCCGCCGGACGGCCGGCGAATCCGATTTCCAGAAGCCGGTCATGCGTCACCGGCCCGCCGAAGAGTTGCTTCGTCAGGGCCATGCCCTCGCTGGTCGGTCCTTCTCCGGCCAGGGCGAAGAGGTCTTCGTAAGGCGCCGGTGGGGCCATGGAGGTCAGCGTCACGGCGGTGGGCGGCGCCATTCCGACGAGGATGACCGTCGGCAGGCCGCCGGGAAAGGAAGCCGCCGTCACACGGATGTCCCGGTAGCGAACAGGGGGGATGGGAATGGATACGCCGTCGACGACGAGGACCCAGTACGGAACGGAGTAGGACCGGTCGGGACGGGGTGTAACCACGACGGTGGCGGATGGATCTTTCAGCAGGCTCCGCCGCAGGGTCTCGCAGCGCCCGGGCCAGGCTGCCGCCGGGTCCTCCGCCAGCCTGTCCGGTGTGGAGGCACAACCCGCCAGGAATAGAATCGCCAGGAATAGAAGCAAGCGCATTACCGGAGACTCCGTTTCAGCCTTCCGATCGCCCTCCCGGCCCGTGACGGTGACCGGGGGGCGCCCGGATTCCCCGGGCGTCACCTCTGTGGTCTCGTTCAGAATCATCCCTGTTTTCACGATTTCGGCGCCTTCGGCGGCATGACAACCGCTTCGCCATCAAGGACGACGGTTCCATCCTGGTTCCGGCAGGTCGTCTTCAGCCGGGCCCGGTTTTTCTCCGGGATCAGCTCCGTTACCTCCACCCTGGCCGTGATCGTGTCTCCCATGCGGACGGGGGCCAGGAAGTTCAGTTCCTGCCTCAGGTAGATGGTCCCCGGACCCGGAAGCCTCGTTCCAAGGAGGGCCGAGATAAAGCCCGCCGACAGCATGCCGTGGGCGATGCGGCCCTTGAAGAAGGTCTTCTCGGCGTAGGCCTGGTTCAGGTGAGCCGGATTGAAGTCACCACTGATGCCGGCATACAGGTACACGTCCGTCTCCGAAACGGTCTTGGCAAACTCGGCGGCGTCTCCGACTTTCATCCGGTCAATGCTGATGCCCGTCATGTCTCTTCTCCTTTCAGTCCCCGATCCGTTCCCTTTATACAGCGACGAGGGGTACCTCGCAACGCAGCAGACAGCCCTTTTCGTTTCATCAGCCTGTTACAACAAAACCGGCCTTCCTGACGATTTCGCAAAAGCCCGCAGGCAAGGCGCGCAAATCCCGAGGAGTGAGACGTACTAACGGTACGTCGCAGCGACGAGGGATGCAGCGCAACGCCGCATCCGGGCTTCGTGCGAGATCGTCCGAGGGCCGTTCAAAAATGCCCGGATGCGAGGCCCATCACCGAGGACCGTTCAAAAAGGCCCGGATGCGAGGCTCCCGAAGTCCCGAGTCGCGAGGCGTACTTTTGGGTACGTTGAGCGGCGAGGGGCGAGGGAAACGAAGCAGACGGGCGTTTTTCAACGGCCCGTCAGAACCAGCAGCGATGACTCCACGCATCATCCTTCATCCCCTTCAGGTCGTCCTGGAGCATCATGTAGAGGCTCGCGTTCTGGATCGCCAGGCCGCCGTGATGGGCGAGGACCGATACCAGCTGGATGTCCTGATCCGAGAACTCCCGGGGGACGTCCGTGTACAGGCGGAGGACTCCGATGACGCCTTCCCTGGCCGTGATGGGGACGCAGAGGATCGACACGATGCCCTCCTGCTCCTTCTCTTTCCGGTACTGGACGCCCTTGTCCCGGGCGGCGTTCTTCACGATCACGGGCACCCCCGAAAGGGCCTCGGCGATGCTCCGCTCGGCGAAGATCGGCCCCTTGTTGATGTACTTCTTGCTCAGGCCGTAACTGGCTGCGAGGCGCAGTTCCGTCTTGTCGTCGTTCAACAGGCGGATGCTGGCGGCCTTCGCGTCGAGAGCCCGGGCCACCTTCTCCGTCAGGGTCTGAAGAATGACCCGGATGTCGAGGCTCGAGTTGATGTCCGACATCAGTTCCAGGGAGATGCGGATGTAGGCCCTGATCGTCTCCAGCAGACGGGCGTTTTCCACCGCCATCCCCCCCTGCTCGGCCAGGGTGGTAAGGAATTCAATTTCCTCCTTCGAGAAATCTCGGACCTGGGCCGTGTAGAGGGAAAGGACGCCGATGGGCCGGTCCTTCACCATGACCGGCACCACCAGGATGGAGCCGATGCCCTCCGCTTTCTTGAGGTCCCGGTTTTCCAGCCGTTTGTCGTTCATCGCGTCCCGGTAGTGAAGGTACCCTTTCTTCATGATCTCCCGCGGGACCTGGCCTACATGCTCCGACCCGGCGTGACGGTACTTCCTGGAGAGTCCCTTCTGGGCGACCACGACGTATTTCTTCGTTTTTTCATCCGCCAGGAACAGGGCGGCCGCCTTTCCGTCCATGGCCTCCATGGCACTCCGGACGATCAGATCGAGAAGCTTGTCCCTCTCCAGGGTAGTTCCCAAGGCACGGCTCACCTTCTTGATCGTCTGGAAATAATCCTTCCCTTCCTTTTTCGCAGCCATCGTCTTTACCTCGCTTCCATGGATTCGCGTCCCGTCGTCCGGTCCGCCGGCGCTTTGCCGCTCCGGGTCCGCGGCGCCGCCGGTTTTTTCCTGGCTTTTCCTTTCCCCTTCGCTGTCTTCGCCGCCGGCGCGGCCTTCACCACCAATACACCCGCCCGCTTTGCAGGTTTTTGCGCCGCTGCGGGTGCACCATCCCTCTCCGTCAGCCACCTGACGATCTTCGGGGCAAACTCCCGCTGCGTCTTGGAACTGACGTAGATCCCGATGTGTCCCGTGTCCAGGCAGATGTCCTCCGTGTCCTTGCTGCCCACCGCCTTCGTCAGTTTGTCGCAGGCCTCCGGGGGAACCAGGTGGTCGAACTTGCCGTAGAAATTCAGGAGCGGCATGGTGATGCGCTTCAGGTCCACCCGCTTGCCGCCCACTTCGAGCTTGTTCTGGATCAGGAGATTCCCGTGGTAGCAGTCCTTGACGAACTGCCGGAAGGTCTCCCCGGGAACGTCGGGGCTGTCGAAGATCCACTTCTCCATCCGAACGAAATTCTCGACGAAGGCCCTGTTGTCCATGTTCTCGAAGAAGCCGACATACTTGTCGATCATCAGCCGGGCGGGGTTGAGGAGCAGGAACCCCATGTTCATGACGTCTCCGGGGAGGTTGCCGAAGGTGTCCACCAGCTTGTCCACGTCGATGGCCCGCATCCAGATGTGCAGGAGCCCCTTTTGGGTGTCGAAGCTGGAGGGGGTGACGGTGGTGACGAGGTTCCGGATTTTCTCGGGGTGCAGGGCCGAGTAGATCACGCAGAACGTCCCGCCCATGCAGATCCCCATCAGGTTGATCTTCTCCGCGCCGGTCCGCTCCCGGATGAAATCGACGGCACCGTCGATGTAGCAGTTCACGTGATCGTCGATGGTCAGATACCGATCCTTCCGGGTGGGGTAGCCCCAGTCCAGCATGTAGAGATCCAGCCCGCTGTTCATGAAGGTCTTGACGACGCTGCGGTCGGGCTGCAGGTCCAGCATGGTCTCCCGGTTGATGAGGGCGTACACCACCAGGAGCGGCGTCTTCAGGGCTTTCTCACCGTCCGTCCGGTAGTGCTTGAGCTTGACCCGGTCCTCCTGCCAGACCACGTCATAGGGCGTGGTGGCCAGATCGGTATGGAGCGGGCTGAGCAGGACTTCCGACGCCTTGGTGACGCGCTCCTGCGTCTTTTCGGCATCTTCCGCCAGGTTGGCCAGGATGAGATCCAGAGAGATCTTCGGCTGTTCCATCGTTCCCTCCTATCCGTTGGCGGGGCTGGATCCTTTTTCGAGGGTCTTCACCCTTCGTTCCAGTTCCCGGACCCGCCGCTTGAAGACATGCAGGTCCTTGATCAGTTCGTCCATTTCCTTGTTCGTTGGTACCGGCAGGAACTGGAGCACGTCCTGCAGGACCGAGTTTTTCGAGGCGATGAAGGAATCCAGATGGCCGAGCATGTTCCGCAGGGCCTCCAGATACTCGGGGGACTGGAACAGCGTCATGTAGTGCCCTTCGAGAATCCGGAGCCATAGCTGGTAGTAGTCCCGTGACTTGTCGGGGATCTTTCCTTCCAGCTGCAGTTCCTCGAGTTTCTCCTGGAAGACCTTGGAGGTTTTCTCCACCGGCACGGAGAGGACATACAGGAATTCCGAGAAGGCCGCCTGGAAGAGGTTCATCCGGTCCATGCATTCGTTGAACCGCTCCTGATAGTAACGCATCAGCCCGAGCTGGGGAATCTGGTAAAACTGGCGGAACTCCTCCTCGTAGATCTCCTTCCAGGCATTGATCAGGTTCTGGTCAATGGCCTCGAAATGGTAGGCCTCCGTCTTCTGCCCGATCTTTCCGGCCTTTTCGACCATCCGCTCCTGGATCTTCATGACGGCCAGCCAGCCGGCCTGCGCCAGTTTCATGTAAAAATCGGGCAGCGTCTCCATCCCCTTGACGGCGGCATCGGCGCTGGTCGGATCGGATGCAGCGGCGGAAAGGGACTGCCACATCCGGAACGCCGTCTCCCAGCCCTCCTGCACGCGCCCGCGGGCTGCCCCCGGTCCGGTCGTCCTTCGGGGGCTCTCCTGCGGCTCCACGGCCTCCCGGGGCTGCGAAGCCGCCCGCATCCAGGTCGTCCAGAACTCCTGAGACTGCTTCATCCAGTCGGCCAGCGGAAATTCCGGCTGGCTCTTCCCCGGTTGTTCTGCACTCATGATGGACCTCCAGACTGTAGCAACAAAGGGTGAACGGCTCTGCCCGGAAATGGGGACGGGATGCTCCGGGACAGGTGGTGCTGATCGTGGGAACTGGTTGAAAGGTAATATGAATCCGGTCCCGTGTCAACGGGAAAGCCCGATCGCTCCCCTCAGCGGACCTCCAGGAGGACGTCCCACGGCAGGAAGGGGAAGTTCCGGTGAATGCTGTGGTCGTCTTCGAGAAGCCGGTAGGCCAGGTTTGAAAACACCCGGCCGGCAATGTCCCGGACGGGTCCGGGGGGCACCACATCGTCGAAGGAGCCGTGATACAGGGAGACCGGCAGGGCGATCTTCCGGTCCAGGCAGGGCGCAAACTCGGCCAGATGAAGGGCCGGCGCCAGGAGAACGAGCCGGCGGACTCGCTCCGGGGAGGCGCAGGCGAAAAGGGCCGCCATGAGCCCGCCGTAGCTGGAACCCACCAGGATCAGATTTTCCTGGCCGTCCAGCCTCTTCCGGAGCACGTTCATCCGCTCCGCCAGGCTACCCTGGTAATCTTTGATGATCATTCCGGGATAGCGCTCCCGGAACCAGACTCCCTTCGTGCCCCGGCTTGTGCTTTCGAGGCCGTGGATGAACGCGCGAACCGGCTGGGACATGGGAACTTCCTCCTGTTCAGGATATTTCGCCTGTGCTATGAGGGGCTCAGGATTTTGCCAGTCCTGAGAACTTTTCGCAAGAAGGATCTGTAAACCATGGTAACCGTAAAACCCTTCACCGCCGTTCACCCCCGCTGGGATTGCGCCCGGCAGGTGGCGGCCCCCCCCTATGACGTTGTAAGCCGCGACGAGGCCGCCCGCCTGGCCGCAGCCAATCCCCTGAGCTTTCTCCGGGTGGAGAAGTCGGAAATCGACCTCCCGGCGGAGGTTCCCTCCGACGACGACGCCGTTTTCGCCCGGGGCCGGGAAAACCTGGACCGGCTGCTGCGGGAAGGAATCCTCGTTCGTGACGGGGCTCCGCACTTCTACCTGTACCGACAGACCATGGGCGGCCACAGCCAGACGGGCCTCGTGGCCGTCCTGAGCACCCGGGAATACGAGTCCGGGAAGATCCGGAGGCACGAGTTTACCCGGGAGGACAAGGAGCGGGAGCGGACCCGCCACGTCGACCGGCTGAACGCCCAGACGGGGCCGGTATTCGTCACCTACCGGAACAGGGAGGATGTCCGTGACGCCCTGCGGCAAGTGTGCAGCGGATCGCCGATGGCGGACTTCACCGCCGACGACGGCGTCGGGCATACCGTCTGGACGGTAAAAGACCCCGCTGTGGAAGCGTCGATCCGGCAGGCCTTCACCGCCGTGGACGCGCTCTACATCGCCGACGGCCATCACCGGGCGGCGGCCGCCGCCGCGGTGGCCCGGGCAAGGCGGGAGGCCGACCCGGATTCCCCAAATGAGGATGCCCCCTGGAATTTCTTCCTCGCCGTCCTGTTTTCCCACGACGAGATCCGCATCATGGACTACAACCGGGCCGTCAAGGACCTGAACGGGATGGACGAGGAAACCTTCCTCCGGGAAGTGTCCCGATCTTTCCGGGTCACCCCCGGCGTCCCGGAGAAGAAACCCGGCCGGACAGGCGACTTCGGCATGTACCTCCGGGGCCGCTGGTACGGCCTGACGTATCTGGCCGGTTCGGAGGACCCGCGGGACCCCGTCGCCTCCCTGGACGTCTCGATTCTCCAGGACCGCCTCCTGGGGCCTGTCCTCGGCATCGGCGACCCCCGGACGGACGTCCGCATCGATTTCATAGGCGGCATCCGCGGCCCCGGGGAACTGGAGCGGCTGGTCGACTCGGGCGGATGCGCCGTGGCATTCACTCTGTTCCCCACAAGCCTCGACCAGATGATGGCGGTGGCCGACACGGGCCGGGTCATGCCCCCGAAATCGACCTGGTTCGAGCCGAAGCTCCGGAGCGGCCTCTTCGTCCATTTCCTTGACTGACGCCTCGGGACAAAGCCGTTCGATTTCGCCGGGACCCATGGAACACGCCTCATCCCTGAAGGAAGACGAAACCCTGGATCCCATCTGCGGAGGACGTCTCCGCGTCATTCAGGCGAAGCGGGGCTACCGGTTCTCCGTCGATTCCCTGCTCCTGGCCTCATTCGTGCGCCTCCGCCCGGAGGAGACGGCGGCGGATCTTGGAACGGGGAGCGGCATTCTTGCCCTGATCCTCGCCACCAGACCGGAGCACCCCTTTGTTGAGGCCCTGGAGCTGCAGCCGGGATTGGCCGACCGGGCACGCCGGTCGGCGGCACTCAACGGCCTTGCCGACCGCATCCGGGTCCGGGAGGGCGACGTCCGCCTGGCTGTTTCGCTCCTGGCTGCGTCCTCCTTCGACCTTGTGGTTTTCAACCCGCCCTATCGGAAGGCCCGTTCCGGCCGGATCAATCCGAACCGGGAGAAAGCCCTGGCCCGTCATGAGATCACCGGAACCCTGGAGGATTTTCTCGCCGCGGCGTCGCTGCTCCTGAAAGAGGGCGGGAGGGTCTGCGCGATCTACCCGGCGACGCGGGCGGCCACGCTGCTCGCAGCGATGAAAACCCGGGGCCTGGAGCCGAAGCGAATCCGGCTGGTCCACTCCCGGTCCGATATGGAGGGTGAGTTCGTTCTTGTCGAGGGAATCCGGGGAGGCGGGGAGGAACTGGAGGTAATGCCGCCGCTGTTCATTTACGGCGACGGGGATCGGTACTCCGGGGAGATGGAGCGGATCATGGACGGCCTTGCTGCTTTTCCCGGATCCGCCGGCGAAGCAGGTCCTTCGTCATGACCCGCTTCAGGAGCTCCCGCAGCTCCGGATCCGCCACGGTCGCCACGCTCTCTTCGATGAGCCGCCGGTCCCGGGGCTTCAGGAGCGAGGTGCCGAGGACCTCCCGGGGCGGGGCATCGGGTTTCGGGGCCGGGGCCAA
The DNA here is from genome assembly GCA_002841865.1 of Deltaproteobacteria bacterium HGW-Deltaproteobacteria-19. GTDB lineage: Bacteria > Desulfobacterota > Syntrophia > Syntrophales > PHBD01 > PHBD01. The sequence continues at coordinate 22,901 of PHBD01000006.1, read as the reverse complement.
CCGCGGAATCTCGCCGATGGAAAAGCGAAACCCCTTGACGCTGTCGCTCCCCATGACGTCATGAAGTTTCCGGAGAATGTCCTCCTTCAGGAACTGGAGCTGGTGCATCCATACGGAAGAGGAAACCCGCACCTGGAGAATGCCGCGGCGTATATCCTCGGGGTAGGTCTGGGCAGCCACCTGGGGTCCCACCGCCCGGTCCCAGAAGTTCAGGAGGCGCAGGTCCGCCGCGTGGAGGGGGAGCCCCTCCCGTTTCGCCACCTTCCGGATGATCTGTCCGAGAGGCTCCAGTTTCGGGGAACCCTTGCGGCGCATGGCAGTCCTGCAAAAGAAACGATAAAAGGGCGCCCGTTCGGGGGCGCATCATCCATCCGAATCGATTCGAGGTGATATCATGAACCTGATGGACATGATCCAATCCGTCAAGTCCCATCCCCGCTTCTCCGAGGCGGGGATGATCCTCTGTCACAACGGCGTCGTCCGGGCCACCTCCCGGGACGGCCGTCCCGTCTCGCAGGTGACCGTCCGGGCCGACCGGGAGCGCCTCGCCTCCATCGTCGCCGAGATCAAGGGCCGACCCGGCATCGTGGAGGTCCTGGCGGAGGTCCGGGAAGGGACACTCCGCGTGGGGGAGGACGTCATGTACGTCGTCGTGGCGGGTGACTTCCGGGAGAACGTCTTCGCCGCCCTCATGGACGCGGTGAACATGATCAAGGCCGGGGTTACCCGGAAGACGGAAGCCTGACCGATCTCTATAACAGCTTCCGCAGTTCCTGCTCGTACACCTCCAGCGCCGCCTTCCCGAACAGGACGAAGCGGACCGTTTCCAGGGTCTCGTTCTCCTTCAGGAATCCGATTGTCGCCTTCAACGAGACCCGGGCGGCCTCGTCCATGGGGTATCCGTAGACCCCCGTACTGATGGAGGGGAAGGCGATGCTTTTCAGCTCCCGGGCGACGGCCTGCTTCAGGCATTCGGTGTAGCAGCTCGCCAGCAGTTTCTCCTCGCCCCTCGTCCCGCCCCGGTACACGGGACCCACCGTGTGGATCACATACTTCGCCTTCAGGTTCCCGCCGGTGGTGACGACGGCCTGCCCCGTGGGGCAGTACCCGATCTTCCGGCACTCCGCCATGATGGCCGGACCCCCGGCCCGGTGGATGGCGCCGTCGACGCCGCCCCCGCCCCGGAGCCCTTCGTTGGCCGCATTGGCGATGGCGTCCGTCTCCTCCCTCGTGATGTCCCCTTCCACCAGGGCCAGCCTGGTTTTGTTGATCACCGCTTCCATCGCTCCCCCTCCCTGCCCGGTCCCGGCCGGGCTTTCCCGGCTGTTCGCGAAATCAGCGAGCTTGCACCGTTTCTTCCGGCGGAAGACCCGGCCCTATGATCCCGTCTCGTCCCTGACCGGCCGACCCTCCCCGTGGACGAGCATCCGGTAGGTCTTCTCGATGCGGTCCCAGTTTTCCTCCCGGTCCATGGACCAGTAGCGGCCGATGACGGAGACGACCCGACCGCAGCCGATTTCGGCGGCCCGCTGCTCCACCTGTCCGATGTAGCGGGCTCCGCTCTCCGGCTGCTCCCCCCGCCGGCCGAGCATCGCGTGGATGTAGACCTCTTCCGGTCCCGCTTCCCTGGCCAGGTCCATCAGGGCGTACAGGTGGTTCAGGGACCCGTGGGAGCTGAAGAAGGAGACGATGCCCATCAGGTGAAGGGCTTTCCCGTCCCGCTTCGCCGCCTCGACGGCCCAGCGGAAGGCCTCGTTCCTGGAGAAGGATCCGTCGGCGATGGCCCGGTCGATCCGGATCCGGTCGGAGTAAAACACCCGGCCGGCGCCGATGTGCAGGTGCCCCGCCTCGGAGTTCCCCACGGTCCCCGCCGGCAGTCCGACCGCTTCTCCGGCGGCCTCAAGGGCCGCATGCGCTCCCACCGCCAGCAGCCGGTCCATGACGGGCGTCTCTGCCCGGGCAATCAGGTTCCCATCCCGCGCGGGATTCAGCCCCCATCCGTCGAGAAGGAGCACGAGGAGCCGTTCGGCCCGGGGCTTCGCCCCCTCGGTCATCAGGAGGCTCCGGCCCGTCATGGCGGCGGGCACCGGCAGGTTCAGGAGATCCAGAATGGTCGGGGCCACGTCGATCAGGGTGCCCCGGGGACGGAGCGGAACCGGTCCTGCCGAATCGAGAAGCAGGAACGGCACGGGGCTGTCGGTGTGGCCCGTATCCACGGCGCCGTCGGGATAGAGCCATTTCTCGGCGGATCCGTGGTCGGCGGTGACGATGACGGTCCAACCCGCCCGGAGGGCTGCGTCGGTCAGGACGCCGGCGGCCCGGTCCACCGCCCCGACGGCCTTCATCACGGCTCCCTCGTTCTCGATATGGCCCACCACGTCTACGTTGGGCAGGTTCGCAAAGACGAAGCGGGCCGACGGGTCAAGGACCCTGGCCAGGACCGCCTCGGTGATGCCCGCGATGGACATCTCCGGCGCCTCGTCGAAGAGGGCCACGTCCTTCCGGGTGGGAACGACGATCCGCTCTTCCCCGGGGAGAAGCCCGGTCCGCTTCCCGCTGAGAAAGAACCCGACGTGGACGGCCTTCTCCGCCTCGGTGATCCGGACCTGGGGTATGCCGTGGCGCGACAGGACGTCTCCCAGGGTGTCCAGGACCACCTCTTCGGTAGGAAAGGCAACCCGGACGTCCAGGTCCTTCCCGTAGGAAATCATCGTTGCGAACCGGATATCCAGGCCGTTCTCCACCGGGAAATGCCGGAAATCGTTCCGAATCAGGCTCTCCGTCAGCTCCCCTTCCCGCTCGCCGCGGATGTTGTAGAAGATCACGGAATCGCCTTTCCGGAAGCGGCCCACGGGGCGTCCCCCGGCATCGCAGAGGACGACGGGTGGAAGGGTCTCATCCTCCTGTCCGGAGCGGTAGGCCTCGCGGACGGCGGCGGACATGGGAAAAGAAGACGGCATGGGCATGAAAACGAACCTTTCGGAGGAATTTCTTCAGCCCGGACGTTTTAACGAAAACGTGGGGGGGTGTAAAGGGGAACTTGCGGCGACCCCTGACGGGAAGGGCTTTGGGGTTGAATTGAAGCGGTCGGCATGATAGGTGAAAACCGTTCCCCGGTAGGAAAGATACCCGAATCGGACAGCCTCATGATCACGATGAAAAAGACCGCCCAGGACATCCTGCAGGAAGAGCTTCTAAAGGAACGGATTGCCGTTCTCACCCGGGCCAGCGAGCGCCTGGTGGAGGCCCTCGACAGCCTCAAGGTCATCGACACGGCCATCGGGGAGGACATGGCCCTGCTCAAGTCTCCGGGAAACGATCCGCATGAAGGCGGCCCCGCATCCCGGCGGCACGCGAGACTGATCTCCGGCATCAACGAAAAGATCGAGCAGTTCAATTCCGCCCGGGAATATGCCGAGCTCCGCATGTACTACCTCATCGTCACCCGCGAGGCCCTGGGGCTCCGGCGGCACCAGCGGATCGAGGAATTCTACCGCATCCCGCCCAAGAAGCAGCGCCTGGTCGAAAGATGATGGATCTCTACCGGAAACAGCGTCTGAAGATGGTGGAAACGCAGATCCGGGCCCGGGGAATCGCCGACCGGCGGCTCCTGAAGGCCATGGAGGCAGTCCCGCGCCACCTCTTCGTCGACGAGGCCATCATCAGCCAGTCCTACAATGACAGTCCCCTCCCCATCGACGAACACCAGACCATCTCACAGCCCTACATCGTCGCGCTCATGACGGAGGCCCTGGAGCTGACGGGAAAGGAAAAGGTTCTCGAGATCGGGACGGGGTCGGGTTACCAGGCGGCGATCCTGGCGATGCTGGCGGATCACGTCTTCTCCATCGAGCGGATCCCGTCTCTGGCAACGAAGGCCCGGCGGCTTCTGGAGGGGATGAACATATTCAACGTCGCCGTCCGGGTGGCCGACGGCACCTACGGCTGGCGCGACGAGGCGCCCTTCGACGGGATCATCGTCACCGCCGGAGCGCCCGCCCTTCCGGACCCTCTGACCGCCCAGCTTGCCGTGGGGGGTCGCCTCGTCATTCCCGTGGGGGGTCGTTTCACCCAGACGCTCATGAAGTACACCCGCCTGTCCGAGGACCCGAACGACCTGAAAAAGGAAAATCTTGGGGGATGCCGATTTGTGGACCTCATCGGAGACCACGGCTGGCGGGCGGACTGACGGACCCGCCGTCGGAGA
>PHBD01000006.1:0-18655 GCA_002841865.1 Deltaproteobacteria bacterium HGW-Deltaproteobacteria-19 | reverse complement strand
CCGTCGGAGAGGCGCCCCGCCGGTCCCCGGGGGCTGCTTTCCGCTGTTTCCTGATCGCCCTGGCGATCCTGCCGGCGTTCCTGACGGTCGCCGTTCTTCCTTGCCCGGCGGACGCCGCCTCCCGAACCCGTCCCGCAAAAGGCATCTACCACCTGGTCAATAAGGGCGAGACCCTCTCCGGAATCGCCCAGGCCTACGGCGTGACCTCCGAAGCCATCCGGGAGGCGAACAACATGTCCCGGAAGGATCACCTGGAGGCCGACCAGGCGCTCTTTATCCCCGGGGCGAAGAAGGTCATCGACGACACCCGTCCCAGGGCGGCAAGGAAAAACGCCAAACCGCCGCCATCGACCGCACCGTCTCAAGAGAAGACATCCGGCAAAGAAAGGAAAAGCCCCGGAACAGCCCGGGAAAAGGATTCCGCCGGAGGAAAAGAGCCGGCCCGGCCAAAACGGAAAGAGGCGGAAGCCGCGAAGGCAAAGCCCGCTTCGGGATCGACCGCCGCAACGGCAAAGCCCCGGATACCGGCGGCAAAGAAACCGAAAGTGGAGGGGACCGCCGGTCCGGCACCCGCTCCCGCGACTGCAACGTCAAAGGCGTCGGTCCCTAAGGAGGAAGCGTCTGCACCGGCGGGTCGGATCACCGTAACCGAGGGTCGGGTCTACTTCTCGGAGGCGGACCGCGAAAAAGCCGAACAGGCAGCCGCAGCTGAAAAGCAGAGACTGGCCGAAGCCGAAAAGCAGCGGGCTGCGGATGCTGCGAAGGCATCCCAGGCCAAAGCGCAGGAAAAGGCCGACCGGGCCCGTGAAACGGCCGGCAGACAGAAAGAAGAGCCGGAACGCGCAAAAACGCATGCACCGGTTCCTCCCGTGAGCTCCGGCAAAGAGACCGCCGTTGCACCGGCCCGGACCGACCCCGCGGAGGAGAAGGCGGAAAAGTCGAAGCGGAAGAAGCTCCAGTGGCCCGTCAAGGGCCGGGTCGTCATGCGGTTCGGCCCCCAGCCGAACGGCATGTACTCCAACGGCGTCCGGATCGCCGCCCGGGAAGGCACCGCCGTCGTCGCCGCCGAACAGGGTACGGTCATCTTTTCGGCCCCCCTGAAGGACTACGGTGAGACAATCATTCTCCGGCATGAAGATTCCTACGCCACGGTCTACACGAACCTGGGCAGCCGCATGGTGAACGCCGACGACAAGGTACGGGCGGGAACCCGGATCGGTGCTGTGGGACGGGACAACCGGACCGGCTCGGGGTTGCTCCACTTCGAGGTCCGCGTGAAGAACAAGGCCTGCAATCCCTTGCTTTTCCTGAACTGAGCACCCATATTACGCCATCACGAAATTATGGAGCCCTCCCCCATGAACGGTGGAACCTTTGAACTGGGGCCGATCCGGCCACCCAGCGAGGCCAGGAGCCTTCTCATCCGGCTGACCCGCAACTGTCCCTGGAACAAGTGCGCCTTCTGCCATACCTACCGGGGCACGAAATTCGAGCTCCGGCCCGTCGAAGAGATCAAGAACGACATCCGGACGATCCAGTCCATGGTGGAAAAGATCACCGAGACTTCCTGGAAATACGGCCACGGCGGCCGCATCACCCAATCGGTGGCAAACTATTTCTTCGAGTCCGACGAGGGCCACGGCGAGGGCATCCGCTCCGTCGTCGCCTGGCTCTACTTCGGCGGCGAGTCGGTCTTCCTCCAGGACGCCAACTCCATCATCATGAAGACCGACGACCTCGTGGAAGTGCTGAATTTCATCCGGGAGCAGTTCCCCTGGGTGCAGCGGATCACCTCCTACTGCCGCTCCAAGACGGCGGCCCGCAAGAGTGTGGAAGAGCTCACGCGCCTGAAGGAAGCGGGCCTCTCCCGGATCCACATCGGCCTGGAGAGCGGGTACGACCCCGTCCTGGACTTCATCAAAAAGGGCACCACCGCCCAGGACCACATCCGGGGCGGGCAAAACTTCGTGGCCTCGGGAATTTCGCTCTCGGAATACGTCATCCCCGGCCTCGGAGGCGACCGCTGGTCCAGGGAGCACGCCGTCGAGACGGCGAAGGTCCTGAACGCCATCAACCCCGACTTCATCCGTCTTCGGACCCTCCAGGTCGTCCGGGGGACGGATCTCTACGACATGCTTCAAAAGGGCGATTTCCACCCCCTGCCGGACGAGGAGATCCTCAGGGAGATCCGGCTCTTCATCGAAACGCTCGACGGCATCACTTCCACCGTCGTGAGCGACCACATCCTCAACCTCCTGGAGGAGCTGGAGGGGAAGCTCCCGGAAGACAAGCCGCGGCTCCTGGCGACGATCGACCGGTTTTTCGCCCTCCCCGACCGGGACCGGCTCATCTATCGTCTCGGACGGAGGAAGGGGATCTACCGGCGCCTTGGCGACCTCTCCGACGCCCACACCTACAATCGGATCGGCGAGATCATCGACTCATACTCGGCCGAGGGCAACGGCGCGATGGACCGGGATCTGTCGAAAATCATGCAGCAGTACATCTGATCATCTTCGCCAGGCCCCGCCCGCACAACAGCCTTCAAAATCGGAAAAGGCTCGACATATTTGAATGCAAACGATAATGAAGGTGAACTAAAATGAAGGAGGTGGAATCATGAAGAGAACTTTCCTATGTATCGCAGCCTTCATGCTGGTCCTGGCGCTGGTCCCCGGCGGCGAAGCCCTGGCACAGAAAAAAACCTTCCTGACCCTCTCGTCGGGCAGTCCCGGCGGCGCTTACTATCCCCTCGGCGGCGGCATGGCCGTCATCATTGAAAAGACCGTGGGAGGGTTCCGCTGCGCTTCGGAATCCACTGGTGCCTCTGTCGAGAACACCCGCCTCGTCGGAAACGGAGAATCGGACATGGGCATGGTGATGGGAAGCATCGCCTTCAACGCCCTCCGGGGCCAGGCCCCCTTCAAGGAAAAATTCCCTCTCGTGGCCCTCTTCCAGATGTATCCCGCGCCCGAGCACATCGTGACGACGAAGCAGTCGGGAATCCGGTCCATCAAGGACCTGAAGGGGAAGAAGGTCTCCATCGACGTCCCCGGCAGCGGCTGCGCCAACATGGCGAAGATCATCCTCGAGGAGTACGGATTCAGGCTCAACAAGGATATCACCATCGCCAACCTCTCGCAGAACGAATCCGTCCAGGCCCTGAAGGACGGGGTCGTGGACGCCGTGTTCTTCAACTTCGCCTATCCGGGAGCCGCGGTTCTGGACCTGGCCTCCTCCCGGGATATCGTGCTGATCCCCGTCGAACGGCCGATGGCGGACAAGATCGTCAAGAAATACCCCTACTACATCAAGATCCCCATCCCGGCCAAAACCTATCCCGGACAGGACAAAGAGATCCTGTGCCTCGGCGACTCCAACGTCCTGGTGGCCAACAGAAAGATGTCCGACGACGTGGCCTACAAGATCACCAAGGCCATCTTCAGCAACGTCAAGACAGGCAAGTTCGCCCTTGTCAACATCCACCCGGTCGCCGCGCAGCTGACGCCCGCAAACGCCGTCAACAGCCCGATCCCGCTGCATCCGGGTGCAATCCGGTACTTCCGGGAAGTCAAAGCCCTCAAGTAAGATCCCTCGCCCGGCCGGAATCACGCCGGCCGGGCTTTTTCCTCCGATGAAGCAGATAACGACATGGCTCCTGGGGGCGGCTCTGCTGCTGCTACCCTCCTGGACAGCGGAGGGCGCGGATTCCTTTTTCCTCCAGATCCTTCGCCATCCGGAAGGCAGCGTGCTCCGACAGGTGCCCGTCAACCCGGGGGACGTCTTTCAGCTGAAATATACCCACTCCTCCGACGGGACCCCCGTCCTGGACCTCTTCCGGGTCGGGGAGGACGGGGGATTTGTCCTCCTGGAAGAGCAGTACGAGTGGTACGGCGCGGGACTGGAATCGCACCCGCAGGCCGTCATTTCCTTCAAGGGAGACCGGACGCGCGTCACGGTAAACCGGCGCCTGCAGGAGCTTCTTCTCCGGGTCGGCCGCGTCTCCAATCAAGTGATCCTGTCCGGCGACACCAGCATCGTCCTGGCGGAACTCGTGCCGGGCGGGAGCCTGGTCCGGATCCGGATCGTCCGACACGGGGCGTGAGATCGCATGCCGGAAATTGAAAAGACCCTCCAGCGGGAATTCGAAGAAGAAAAACAGCGCGGGCAGGAAATTCTCGAGAAATACGAGCGGGTGCGCACCTACAAGGGGGCCGCGCAGGCGCTGATCACAGTCTTCGCCATCACGGCCAGCCTCTACCATCTCTTCTACGCCTACGCCCACCCCTTCTTCGCCCTGGATCACCGGGCGCTCCACTGGTTCTTCATGTCCGTCCTGGTTTTCGCCCTGTATCCCCTCTCGAAGAAACGTTCGCCGTGGCACCGCATGTCGGTCCTCGACGGGGTCTTCCTGATCGCCTCGGCGGCCATCTGCATCTGGCTCTTTATCTACTCGACGCCGATCATGAACCGGGCCGGTTCCTACGAGACCATGGACGTGGTCATGGGGAGCCTCATGGTGCTGGTCGTCCTGGAGGCCGCCCGGCGATCCACGGGACTGGCCGTCACGCTGATCGCCGTGTTTTTCATCCTCTACGCCCTCCTGGGCCCCTGGCTCCCCGACTTCATTTCCCACAAGGGATACAGCATCAAGCGCCTCTCGACCTACCTTGCCCTCTCCACGGACGGGATTTTCGGGGTGCCCGTCGGGGTTTCGGCCAACTTCATCCTCCTCTTCATCCTCTACGGGACCCTGCTGCGCAAGACGGGGGCGGGCGAGTTCTTCACCGACATCGCCTTTGCCCTTACGGGATGGACGAGAGGAGGACCCGCCAAGGCGGCGGTCGTTTCCAGCACGTTTTTCGGGATGATCTCGGGAAGCTCCGTGGCCAACACGGTGACCACGGGCTCCTTCACGATCCCCCTGATGAAACGGACGGGGTATCCCGCCCACTTCGCGGCAGGCGTCGAGGCCTCGGCCTCCACGATGGGCCAGATCATGCCGCCCGTCATGGGCGCGGCGGCCTTCATCATGGCCGAGTTCCTGGCAATCCCCTACTTCAAGGTCTGCGTCGCCGCCTTCATTCCCGCCACGCTCGCCTTCTTCGCCACGTTCATGCAGGTTCACTTCCGCGCCGTCTCGCTCGGCCTCAAGGGGTTGGACAGGTCCGAGCTGCCCGGCATCCGGCAGACCTTCGCCCGGGGCTGGCACCACCTGTTTTCCATCTTCGCCCTTATCATCTTCCTCCTGGAGGACTACTCCCCCGAGCGGGCCGTCTTCTGGGCCATCGCCGTGACGGTCCTGACCTCGTTTCTCATGGCCGTCGTCCGGAAGGAGTCCCTGAAGGCCTTCGGGCTCGGCATCCTGGAGGCGCTGCGCGACGGGGCCGTCGGCTCCGTCCAGGTCGCCGCCGCCTGCGCCGCAGCGGGAATCATCATCGGCAGCATCACCATGACGGGACTCGGCCTCAAGTTCTCGTCCCTCGTCATCGACGCCTCCCAGGGCTACCTTTTCCTCGCCCTGCCCTTCACGATGATCGCCTGCCTCTTCCTGGGAATGGGCGTTCCGACGACGGCGCAGTACATCATCATCACGTCGCTGGTCGCCCCGGCGCTCGTCGGCATGGGCGTCCTGCCCATCGCGGCCCATCTCTTCATCCTCTATTTCGGCACCCGGGCCGATATCACGCCGCCGGTCGCACTGGCGGCCTATGCCGGCGCGGGGATCGCCCGGTCGGATCCCTGGAAGACGGGGCTCACGGCATTCCAGCTCGGCATCGCGGGATTCATCATCCCCTTCATGTTCGTCTACGCCCCGGAACTCCTGATGATCGGCAGCTGGCCCGGCATCCTCATGGCCGTCTGCACGGCGGCCTTCGGAATCGTCTGCCTGGCTGCCTCGGTGCAGCGATGCCTCATGATCCCGGCAACCTGGTACGAAACGATCGCCCTGATGGCGGCGGCGCTGCTCCTCATCAAACCCGGATGGATGACCGACGTGGCCGGCCTGGCCTTCTTTGCGCTGGCTTTTCTCTCCCAGATTCTGCGAAAGAAGAAGGGCGGTTCCACTCCCGCAGTGGACGGCGCGGCCGGGGACCTGTGATCCGGCAACACGCGACGTGCCAGCGGAACAGCGCAAGAGTTGATCGGCTTCGGGAAAATGCAATCCAAGCCGGACGATCGGAGAATAAATCCGTTCATAGGAGGTTGGCCATGAAAATCACGCGTCTCGACCAACTGGGAAAAGCCCCCATGGCGATGGAGGGAGTCAAGGATGTCTGGAAGCAGGTCCCCCTCGGAAAGGCCGACGGGGTCCCGATGTTCTCGTTCCGGGTCTTCACGATCCTGCCCGGCGGGCACACACCCTTCCACACCCACCCCTTCGAGCACATGAACTACTTCATCGAGGGAGAGGGTGCCGTCGTCCTGGAAAGCGGCGAGGAGCGGCCGGTCCGGAAGGGCGACTTCGTCCTCGTCCTCCCCGGCGAGAAGCACCGTTACCGGAACCCATCCGCCGACACACCGCTTGTCATGATCTGCGCCGTGCCGAAGGAGTACGAATAGCCCTGCGACAGCCCCCGCATCTTGAACAGCCGGCCAACCGCGGGGGCGCGGCCGGGGGTTTCCAGAGGGAGCATTAGGGACGTTTTTCCATCCCTGTAACGTTCCGGCTCACACACAACGGACGGCGGAAAAACGTCCGCGACCGGCGGAAGCCCCCGTGACAGCCCCCGCGCCCCGGATGAGGCATGTATCCGCGGGGATAAGGGATGAAAACTCTCCAGCAGTCATCATTGCTGTTTTGAAAGGACAACGGATGAAAACCGTTCTGGAAACGCGGCAGGCCTGGATACGGGGTCTCTTCCCCGACGGGATCCCCCGCCTGTGGTGCCCCCTTCTCACCCACTACGGCCCCGACGGCGCCATCGACTTCGGCCGCATGGAGGCCCATCTGGACGCCATCTCTCCCTGGGTCGGAGGATACCTGATCCCCGGTTCGACGGGGGACGGCTGGGAACTGGACGAAGAGGAGACGCTCCGGGTGACGGAGTTCGCCCTGGCCCAGGTCCGCCGGCGCGGCGCCCGCCTGCTCATCGGCGTGCTCAGAGGCAAAACCGCGGATGTGCAGAAGACCCTCTCGGGACTGCTGGAGATCACGGGCATCCCGAAAGGCAAGGCCGGAGAGGAGAAAACGGCCCGGGCCTGGGGCAAGCTCGGCGTCGCCGGGTTCACCGTCTGCCCGCCTGCCGGCAATACTCTCACACAGGCGGACATCGAGGCGGGCCTGTCGGCGATCCTCGACCGGGGCCTCCCGACGGCCCTGTACCAACTCCCCCAGGTGACGGAAAGCGAGGTGGCACCGGAGACCTTCGCCCGCCTGGTGGCAAAATACCCCCGAATCGTCTTTTTCAAGGACTCCAGCGGTGGGGACCGGATCGCCGCCTCCGATGTCGACAAGGGCGGGGTCTTCCTTGTCCGAGGCGCCGAGGGGGACTATGCCCGGTGGCTCCGGGAGGCCGACGGCCTTTACGACGGCTTCCTCCTCAGCACGGCCAACTGCTTCGCCCGGGAATTGAGCAAGGTCGTAAAGGGCATGGAAACGGACAACGAAAGGACGGCCGTGATGCTTTCCCGGCGCCTGACCGACACAATCAACGAGGTCTTCACAATCGTGCGGCCCCTCCGGTCGGGAAACGCTTTTACGAACGCCAACAAGGCCATGGACCACTTCCTGGCCTTCGGGCCCAAGGCGGACGTCGACCGAGGCCCCATGCTGCACGCGAAAGAGCGCATCCCCGGGGACATCCTGGCGGCGACCCGGGAGGTTCTCCGCCGCCACGCCCTGCTTCCCGTAAAGGGCTACCTGGTGTAAACGGGAAATTCATCCCCGCATCGTGAAAGGAGATTGAAAGCATGGCGAGCATTATCGTGGACGAGCGGGATCAGCAATTCGTGCTGTACGAAATGCTGGGCGTCGATTCCCTTTTCCGGACGGAGCGCTACGGCGCCTTCTCCCGGGACCTCTTCGACATGGTCCTGAAGGAGGCGGAAAAGTATGCGACGGAGGTCCTCTTCCCGACCCTCCGCGAGGGCGACCGCGTGGGCTGCCGGCTGGAGAACGGCCACGTATTCGTGCCGCCGGGCTTCCACCGGTGCTACCAACTCTACAGGGATGGGGGCTGGATCGGCATGATTGCCTCCCCCGAGGCGGGCGGCCAGGGCTTCCCGCTGATCATGGAGGTGGCCGCCAAGGAGTGGTTCGTCCACAACGACGCCTTCGTCTCCTACCCCTACCTGACACAGGGCGCGGCCCACCTCATCGAGGTCTACGGGACGGAGGACCAGAAGCGGCGGTACATGGACAAAATGTACGCCGGGGTCTGGGGGGGCACCATGTGCCTCACCGAGGCCGACGCGGGGAGCGACGTGGGCAACATCAAGACAAGGGCCTTCCGGCAGCCCGACGGGACCTTCCGCATCCAGGGGACCAAGCAGTTCATCACGAGCGGCGACCACGACCTGACGGAAAACATCATCCACCCCGTCCTGGCCCGCATCGAGGGCGACCCGGCCGGCACGGCGGGCATCTCCATCTTCCTGGTGCCGAAGTTCCTGGTGAACGACGACGGCTCCCCGGGCCGGCGGAACGACTACGCCGTCACGGCCATCGAGGAGAAGATGGGCCTCCACGGAAGCGCCACCTGCGTCCTGTCCTTCGGCGACGAAGGAAACTGCTACGCGGAGCTCCTGGGCGAGGAGCGGCAGGGCATGAAGGTCATGTTCCAGCTCATGAACGAGGCGCGCATCGGCGTCGGTATCCAGTCCCTGGCGGTATCCTCCATTGCTTACCTCCACGCCGTCCGCTATGCCCGGGAGCGGTTTCAGGGATCGGCCCTGGAAAACATGAAAGACCCCGCCGCCCCCCGGGTCCCCATCATCCGCCACGCCGACGTGCGGCGCATGCTCCTGTGGATGAAGGCCCACGTGGAGGGGATCCGCATGCTGGTCTACTTCACGGCACTCCTGGCCGACCGCGTCCGGTCCGAACCCGACGAGGCGGCCCGGGAGACCTCCCGGGGCATGATCGAGGTCCTGACGCCGATCTGCAAGGCCTACTGCTCCGACTCGGCCTTCCGGGTCACCGAGACGGCGGTCCAGGTATACGGCGGCTACGGATTCTGCTCGGAGTATCCCGTCGAGCAGTTCATGCGGGACCTCAAGATCGCCTCCATCTGGGAGGGCACCAACGGCATCCAGGCGCTGGACCTGGTGGGGCGGAAGCTCGGCATGAAGAAGGGCCTGTACTTCATGAGCCTCCTCGGGGAGATGTCGAAGACCGTCGGGGCATACCGGAACCACGAAACGCTGGGGGATCTGGCAGCGGACGTCCAGGGGGCGGCGAATGTGCTGGCGGAGCTGGCGATGTTCTTCTCTTCCTCGGCCAAAGCGGGGAAGTTCATGATCCCCGTGGGCAACGCCTACCCGTTCCTGATGCTCATGGGGAAGGCGGTCCTGGGTTGGCTCCTGCTCTGGGGCGCCGGCGTGGCGGACGGGAAACTGTCGGTACTGGCCGCGGCGGCGGGTGTGAATGCATCCGACCCGGTGGCCAAAACCGCCTGGCTGGAGGCCGATGCGGAGGCCGCTTTCTATGCCGGGAAGATCGCGGCGGCCCGCTATTTCATCAGGCACGTCCTGCCGGAGATCGATGCGGCGGCCAAGGCGATCCGGAGCGAAGACCTGTCCATGCTGGACATCCCCGACGGCGGCTTCTCCCGCTGACTCAGCCCTTCCCTCCGAGGGCCCCCAGGAGGAGATCCAGGGGGCCCCGGATCTTCCTTTCAAAGGACTTCCCCTTCAGGTACAGGCCCGTCACCCGGATATCCCGGAGCCTCTCCGCCGGCGTCTCCAGTGGATTCGCATCGAGGACCGCGAAATCCGCAACCTTCCCTTCCGTCAGCGTCCCTCGCTTTCCCTCGTCGAAGGACAGCCGGGCCGCCCAGTTCGTGTGCATACGGAGGGCATCGAGAACAGGGATGCCCTCCGCCGGGTTCGGGTGGTTGCAGGCGGCGTGGATGCCCGCCATGGGATCCGGAAGGGTGCAGGGGGCGTCGGAACCGGCGGCCACGGTCAGGCCGCGGTCGATCATGCTCTTCAGGGGGATGAGCCGCTCCGCCCGGTCCCCCAGGATGCGCTCGATATACGCCATGGGCTCCTGCGCCCAGTGCAGGAAGGCGGGCTGGACGGCGAGGCACAGGCCCAGACGGGCGGCCCGGTCCAGGAGCGGCTCCGGGATGAGGTCCGCGTGGATCACAATGTGGCGGTGATCCCGCCGGGGGAAGTCCGCCAGGGCCGCCTCGAAGGCATTCACGGCCTGTTCCACCGCGGCGTCGCCGATGGCGTGGAGGGCCACTTGGAGGCCCGCCCGGTTCGCCTCCCGGACGAAGGCGTCGACCCGGTCCTGGTCGTAGAACAGGACGCCCCGATTGCCCGTGCCGTTCGAGTACGGCTCCCGGAGGGCTGCGTCCTCGGAGCCGAAACAGCCGTCCAGGGCCGTGGCGAAGCAGCCGCCGATCCGGGGGAGCTTCCGGCGGAGGGCCTTTCGGATCTCCAGCGTCTGGAAGAAGATCGTGTAGTCCAGCGGCAGGCCCCGGGCGGCCAGGCGCATCAGGTCCACATCGAGATCGAGGGGAAACCCCACCCCCTCGGAGGTGTGGGCGAAACCGATTCCTTTCGCGGCCAGGGCATCGTTCCCGCCGATGAGGTTCCGGAAGAGCTGGAGCGGCGAGACGGACTTCGTGATGGCGTTCACGCCCTCGTAGAAGGCCTCCTGGAAGAGCCACCCGTCCTCACCCTCGAAGCCCGGTTTTTTGGCGACCGCCGGGGGGAGTTTCGCGAGGAGCGCTGAGTTGGCCATGGCCGCGTGGCCGTCGTACTTCACGATCATCAGCGGCCGGGACGTGACGGCGTCGAGGTCCCGCCGGTTCGGCAGCCGGCGCTCCTCCACCGTGTGGGCGGAGGAGCCGAAGGCGAGGACGACCTTTACCCGCGGGTTGGCCTCCCCGTAAGCGCGGACGGCCTCGCCCAGTTCGGAGAAGTTCCGGGCGTCGCGGACGTCCAGGGTCGCCTGGAACAGGGCGTAGGATGCGAAGTGGAGGTGCGTGTCCCCGAAGGCTGGAACGATGCAGGCCCCCCGGAGATCGACCCGGGACGGAACGGCGCGGTACTGTTCCGGGACCGAATCTCCAGTGAAGAGGATCTTACCGCCGTCCTCGACGAGGGTCGAAAAAACGCGGTTTGCGTCCTCGCAGGAGATGAAGACGCCGTTCCCGAAGATCTGCATGGCCGCCCCCTTTTCTTTTCCTAGTGGAGAAGCAGGATCTGGATGTCCATGACGTTGGTGCCCGTCGGCCCCGTCACCAGGAGCCCTCCGGCCTTTTTGAAAAACATGTACGAGTCGTTGTTCCCGAGGAAGGCCTCCGGATCGAACCCCGCCCGGCGGGCCTCTCCCGCTGTATGTCCGTCCGCAGCGGCCCCGGCTGCGTCGGTGGGGCCGTCCGTTCCGTCCGTGCCGGCCGAGAGGAGCGAAATCCCCTCCTGCCCCTCGATCTCGAGGGCAAAGGCCAGAGCCAGCTCCGTGTTGCGCCCCCCGATGCCGCTCCCCGTCACCGTCACGGTGGTCTCCCCGCCGGAGATCAGGCAGAGGGGCCTGCCGTCCCCGGTCCTTCCGGAGCGGGCCTCCCGGGCCTTTCCAGCCAGCCATCGGGCCGCGTCCCGGGCCTCTCCCCGCAGTTCCGACGTGAGGACGACCGCCTCGTACCCCATCTCCCGGGCCTTCTCCCGCGCGGCCTCCAGGGCCAGCCGGTTGCTCCCGACGATGACGTTTTCCACCCGTTCGAAGAGGGGCGATCCCGGCTTGGGCGTCTCGGGGATCTCCCCCCGCGCCCCCCGCGCCAACGTCCGGAGAACGCTGCCGGGAACCCGCCCGGTAAGACGGTAACGCTCCAGTACCTGGAGGGCATCGCCGTATGTTGTTTCGTCCGGCGCCGTCGGCCCGGAGGCGATGGAGTCCAGCCGGTCGCCGATGACGTCGGAGAGGATCAGGGAAATCACACCGGCGGGAGCGGCGTACTCCGCCAGACGCCCTCCCTTCACCCGGGAGACGTGCTTCCTCACCGTGTTCAGCTCCACGATATCGGCCCCTGCCTCGAGCAGAAGGCGGGTCATCTCCTGCTTCTCCCCGAGGGTGATCCCCTCGCGGGGCGCCGCCAGCAGGGCGGAGCCGCCGCCGGAGATGAGACAGACGACCAGGGTTTCCGCCCCGGCGGAGCTGAGGAGATCGACGGCCCGAACGGTCGCCGACACACCGTTTTCATCCGGTACGGGATGGCCCGCCTCGAACACCGCGATCCGGTCCGGCAGAATGATGCCGGAGGCATGGCCGTATTTCGTGACGACGATCCCCGGGTCGACACGGCCGGGCAGGCTCTCCAGGAGGCCCCGCGTCATGGCGCAGGCGGCCTTCCCGAAGGCAACGACGGTCAGCCGCCCGCAACGCTCCTCCCGGAGACGGGCCTCGACCCGGCCGGTATGGCGGCGGACGCACTCGAACGGATCGACCGCCCGGAGGGCCGCCTGGAAAATGTCCCGTGCATCGATCATCATGACGCGCCTTTCTCCCGTTCCGCGACGCCCGGCGCCTCTCCCGGTCCCGTTTCCCCGGGTACGGCGAAGACCGCTTCCAGAACAGACCGCACGGCCTCGTAAATATCCGGGTCCTGGCTGGCCCGGGGACCGGCGACGTTCAGGACGCCGATCGAGCGGTCGCGGATCCAGCCCCGAATCCGTCCGGCGGCCTCCTCCACGGACCAGCGGCTCAGATCCGCATGAAGCCAGGGACGGCCGTGCCGCTCCGCCAGCGTCCCCGTCAGGAGCGATCCGCCCTTCAGGCCTCCCCGGGAAATGATCAGGGTCCCATCGGCCAGGAGGACGTTTTTCTCCGTCCGCTCAGCGTAAGCACCCGAGGTCGTCTCTTGCAGGCGGTACCGCTCCGGAAGCGGCCCCGCCTCGGTCTTCCTCCCGCGGGGAATCCATCCCCCGTGGGGAATGCCTCTCTGAACGGCGAAATCCAGGGCGGCCCGGTCTGCGCCGGTCTGGCCGCCGGAGATGAGACATGTGATCATGGCTTTGTCGTGGGTGCCGCGCAACGCAGCATCCGGGCTCGTTCCCAAGACGTCTCCGGGCTGTTCAAAAATGGTTGGATGCAAGGCGCCCGAAGTCCCGAGCCGTGAGTCGTACTTTTTCGTACGTCGAACGGCGAGGGGCGAGGGGAACGCCGCAGATGGCCGTTTTTCAACAGCCCGTCCAGTTTTATCGGACGACCCCGCAACAAGCCCGCAGGCAAGGCGCGCAAATCCCGAGGAGCGAGGCGTACTCTGTCCGTACGCCGCAGCGACGAAGGATGCAGCGCAACGCAGCATCCGGGTTTTTTCCGAGGTCGTCTCAGCGGCCGTATATTCTGACCCGACAATTCAACCCCGCCGGGATGGTGTAGTTCGGATTGGGCAGCTCCACGCGGATGCCGAAGGTTCCGCTGGCGGCATCGATCACGGGATCGACAACGGCCACCTTCCCGCGGAAGACACTGCCGGCGGGCTTCTCCGGCCTCACCTCCGCCGACATCCCCTTCCGGATCGATCCGTACAGCCCGGCATTGGCGATGATCTCCACATTGATGGGGTCCACGCGGGCGATCGTCATGATAGCCCCCTCGCCGACGTACTCGCCGGGGCTCAGGGCACGCTTCACCACGACGCCATCGACGGGGCTGAGGATGGTGCGCAGCTTGTACTTCTCCGTCGCCTCCTGAAACTGCAGCTCCATGATGCGCAGTTCCGTCTCCATCTCGTCCTTTTCATGGATCGAGATTAGCTGTTTCTGGTAGAGGTCCTTGTTCCGATCGAGCTTCCGCTTCGCAAATTCGAAACGCTGCTGCGCCAGATCCGCCTGCGCCTTCTCCACCCCCGCCTTCAGCCGGACCAGAACCTGGCCCTTCTTGATGCGGTCCCCCCGCTCAACTGCAAATTCCTCGATGATGCCGGGCACCTGGCTGCTGACCGCGATATCCTCGCTCGGTTCGAGAATGCACCTCAGATCGGCCGCCCCCGCCGCACCGGCAAAGAGAACCAGCAGCGCCGCGGCCGGGATCAGCCCCATCCACTTCCACCTGGACAAGAATCGCATGATACGCCTTCACTCCGTTTTCCCGGAGAACGACAGGGTGTCGCCCCGTTCTTCGTCATATTTCAGGAGCCGCTTCCGGACGCCGGCGTGGGCCTTCTCCACCCGTTTCTGCGCCCGCCGGATTGCCAGTTTCCCAACGGGATCTCCTATACCATATCCGTGTTTTCTCAACCATCCCCCCAGCCTGCCGATCATCCCGCGGGCTCCTTCGCTGATCAGGGGATCCTCCAGCGAAAGAAACGCCTCGCAGGTCCCCGGGTCGCCCTGCCGGCCGCAGCGCCCTGCCAGTTGCCGGTCGATGCGGCCCGCCTCGTGGCGCTCCGTCATGATGACGTACAGGCCGCCCCGCTCGGCCACGCCCGGCGCCAGGATGATGTCCGTCCCCCGGCCCGCCATGTTCGTGGCGATGGTGATGCGCCCCGGTTCCCCGGCCTGGGCGATGATCCGGGCCTCTTCCTTGTCCTGCTTGGCGTTGAGAACCTGGTGGGGAAGGCCGGCCTCCGTCAGCAGGCGGCTGAGGTGCTCCGAGGCCGCGACGGTCCGTGTCCCGACGAGCACAGGGTGTTGCCCGGCGTGCAGCTCCACGATCCTGCCCGCCACAGACCGCCACTTCAGCTCCTGGGAGGCGTAGATCCGGTCGGGTTCCAGGCGCCTCCGGGCGGGCCGGTTCGTCGGAATGCGCACGAAGGGCAGGCCGTACACGGACCACAGCTCCCTCCGCACCTCCTTCGCCGTGCCGGACATCCCGGAGATCTTGAGGTACCGCCGGAAGAAGCGCTGATAACTGATGCGCGCCACCGTCTCCCGCTGCCCGGTGATCTCGCACCCCTCCTTCGCCTCGATGAGCTGGTGGAGCCCTCCTTCCCAGGAGCGGTCCGGCATGACCCGCCCCGTGAATTCGTCGATGATCTGCACCTTGCCGTCCCGGACGAGGTACTGCTCGTCGCGGCGGTACAGGTGCAGCGCCGTGAGGGCCTTCATAACCAGCTCCTCCCGCCGGACGGAGCTTCGCCACAGGGTCCCCATGGAATCGGCGGCCCGGTTAATCGACTCCCTCGCCGCCTCGGTCATGGAGATGGTCCGCATCCCGTCGTCCGCCTCGTAGTTGATGCGATAGTCCCGCTCCTCCTCCATGTTGCCGGCCATATCGAGGGCCTGCCGCAGGGTGGTCTGCATCGCTTCCGACGTCTCCGTCCTGGAGATGATGAGCGGCGTCCGGGCCTCGTCGACCAGCACGCTGTCCGCCTCGTCGACGATGGCGTAGTGCAGGCCCCGGAGCAGGAGCCGGCTGTTTTTCCCCTTCCCGTCGTAGAGATGCTCTGCATGCAGCCGGTACGGATCCACCCGGTCTCCCAGGGCGATCCGGTCCCGCAGGTAATCGAAGACGACTTCCTTGTTGGTGCAGTAGACGATGTCGCACCCGTAGGCGCGGCGCCTCTGGGCGGGCGTCTTGTCATGGATGACGCAGTCCACCGAGAGGCCGAGAAAACGATAGACCTCCCCCATCAGCTCCGCATCCCGGGCGGTGAGATAATCGTTGACCGTGATCACGTGGACCGGAAGGCCCGCCATGGCCACCGTGGCGGCCGGCAGCGTCGCCACGAGGGTCTTGCCCTCCCCCGTGTCCATCTCTGCGAGGAATCCCTTCAGGAGGGCAAAGCCGCCGACCAGCTGGCAATCGAAGGGGCGCATGCCCAGGATTCTGGAGTCCACCTCGCGGATCAGCGCAAACGCCTCCGCGACAAGGTCGTCCCGGAATCCCTCCCGCCTCAGCTGCGGTTTCAGGGAGCGCGTCCGATCCCTTAGTTCCCCGTCCGTCCTGTTCCGGATTGCCGGCTCGTGGCGACCGACCTGTTCCACGATCCCTTTCAGGCCGGCGAAGCGGGCACGCCCCGGCCCGATGAAAATCCCCGCCAGATCCCAGGCGGTGCGGTCGAGAAATGTCCTCCGCCGTTCCCGGCGCTCGGGGCGATGAAAATAATCCGCAACCGGCCAATCCCTGATGTCTCTGCCCATGGTGGATTGTTTTCTTCTCCCGCAACGCGGCGTCCCCGGTGATACCGGTCCGCCGCTTTCGCCTCAGGCCTCGAAACGCTTGAGGAAGATGCCCCGGATTTCCCTGTACCAGCGGTGGGCAAGCGATTCCGGGGTATGCTCGAACCGCACGTAGATCCGCTCTCCGATCCGCGTTCCCGTCGCATCCTGCAGGCGCACCTCGAAATGGAACAGGTTCTCGAAGGACCGCGGCCGTTCCGTCGCCCGTGGATCGAGGGCGAAGGCGCCGCCGCCTTTCAGGGACAGGGCGTAACTGGGAAGATCGCCTGTCGCCGCCGGCACTTCCCGAACGAGCTCCGACGGGATGATCCGGGAAATGTCCTCCGCCGGCCTGGCCTTGACGGAACGCACGTCCGTCCGGATCCGGTCCACTTCCGACTGGGGAACGACGACCCGGACCGCGACGCCGGAATAATCGACGACGTAGCCCACGGCCTCCCCGCGCCGGAGGAAGCGCCCGGGCAGGTCCTCGGACCGGGGAAGGAGGATCTCTCCCTCGATGGGGCTCCGAATGACCAGGGACGCCACCTGCTCCCTCGCCTCCGCCAGTTCCTTCGCGACGCGGGCGAGCTCTTCCTGGACCATCCGCTCCGTCGTCCGGTCCTGGACGAAGGCCATCCGCTGGCGGGCGCCAAAGCTCCGCATCTCCGCCTCGAGGGCCTGTACCCTGGAGACGAGATCGGGATTCTCGCACCGCAGGATGGGATCTCCCTTCTTCAGCCGGACACCCGGCTTCGCAAGGACTTCCTTGACCTCACCGTCCACCCGGGCATGGAGCCTGGCCTGTTCCGCGGGCCAGAGGACCCCCTCGGCGACGGTGTACGACGGCAGGCGCACAACCCCGACGAGGACCCCGATGATCGCCAGGGAAAGGACGGTGATGCCGACGATCCGGCCCCGCCGCCGGTACAGTGCCCGGTTGTTCACGACGCTGCGGGCGATTCGGAAGAGCGGGACGACCATCAGTCCGATGACCGCCCAGATGGCGATCACGACGCCGATGAAGAAAAACCTTCCCGCTATGAAGAGGGCGATCTGCAGTGTGATGAAGAT
This sequence comes from Deltaproteobacteria bacterium HGW-Deltaproteobacteria-19, assembly GCA_002841865.1. Lineage (GTDB taxonomy): Bacteria > Desulfobacterota > Syntrophia > Syntrophales > PHBD01 > PHBD01. The sequence continues at coordinate 1,306 of PHBD01000006.1, read as the reverse complement.
GCGGTAGAAGAACGAGGCCACACCGTAGAGGACGAGCCACCTCCCCTCCCCGGCATCGGCGATGGCAAACTCGGCCTCTTTGTTCCCGATGGCGTACCGCTGGGCCAGGTACCCGATGTACTGGTTGGAGCGCGAACCCAGGTTGGGGATCTCCAGGAAATCCGACAGGACGTAGTAGGCGTCGAACCGCAGGAGAGGGTTTCCGTTGAAGAGAATTGTGGAGACGCCGGCGACGATCATCGTGTTGTACGCCACCGCCCGGACGGCCCCGGGCCCCGTGTTCACCCAGAGGATCATGGCCAGGGCGGCGATCAGGAGCTCGACCATGATGCCGGCGGCGCCGACAATGATCCTTCTTCTCTTTTCGCGGAAGGCGGAGGTTGCCGAGGCATCGACATAGGGAATGGGCATGAACACGAGGAAGATGATCCCCATCTCGTGGACCTCACCGCCCCAGTGCTTCACCGCCCAGGCATGGCCGAATTCGTGGAGCGCCTTGACGATGGGATAGATCAGCCAGAAGATGACCAGGTTTTCAAGGGCGAGGACCCGGTCGGCAAGGTTGGAGACGAGTTCGTTCCAGTGCACGGAGGCGAGGACCGCCCCGGCGACGACGACGATGAGCCAGACCAGGAAGGCCGGCATCGTGAACAGCAGCCCGACAATTCCCTTCGTCTTTTCGAGAAACCGGTCCGGATCCAGAAGGGGGATGCGAATGGCCAGGGGCGAGCGCACCGTGTTCCAGAACCGGGACGACCGGTCCTTCCGGCTCCGCCGGTTCAGGTTTTCCACATCGGGGGCGGTGTCGGACTGCAGGACGTCGGCCTTGTTGAGCTGGGAGACCAGGCCGATCACCTCGTCCTGGGTCGGCATGTCGTCCGCCAGCTTGAGACAGGCGGACTCCCAGATCTCCTGGAGGGTCCGCTTTCCGTCCATGAGGCCGATCAGGAAATAGGACTCCTCCGTAAACCGGTGGAAGCGGCCCGTGGAGTGATCCTGAAGGACGTACCAGACCTTCCCGCGATAGGTATGCCGGTGGATCTCCGCATGGCGCCTCACGAGCGGCTTCAGATTCGCAACGCGGTACCAGGAGCTGCTGTACAGGGTCTTGTCCACGGCGTTACCTCAGGGCAGCCACGACCACAGGCGGAGGCGGAACCAGTCGATCAGGCCCCTCGTCCAGATGGAGATCATCAGCCTGCGGTCGACCTCGATCTTGCCGACGCCCTCCATGCCCGGCCGCAGGCGGGGAGACATGTTGTCCAGCATGGCCTCGACGCGGAAATAGTTCTTCCCCTCTTCCGCC
>PHBD01000043.1 GCA_002841865.1 Deltaproteobacteria bacterium HGW-Deltaproteobacteria-19 | reverse complement strand
GGGCATGGTGATCATCCAGATCAAGGTGCCCAGGCGACACGTCAAATGGATCCGGACAAACAGCGTCTTCAGCCTCTACAAGCCCCTCATCGGCTCTCCCCGCCTCATCGTCTCGACGGAGAACCTGACCAGTCCGATCCTTCCGGAGGACAAGGTGCTTGAGGTGGTGGTCGTCAACGACATCAACGAGGCCATCAAGCAGCTCACCCCGATCATCGAGAAGGTGGGGCAGATCGTCTCCCACATCGAGACCATCACGGGGAACCTGGCCAATCCGAAGGGCAGCGTCAACATGATCCTCCGGAACGCCGAGCAGGTGACGGCCAACTTCACCGACAAGAAGTCCATCGCCGAGATGGTCCTCAGCGACCCGGAAACGGTGAAGTCGCTTTACGAGTCCGTCAAGAAGATCCGGGACATCCTCACCAAGCTGGACACCATGGCCGGCAAGACGGACGTGGAACTCTACGGCAAGGACGGGGTCCTTCCTCTTGTCCGCTCCATCCTGTCGGATGTTCTGGCAAAGCTGATAAAACTGGACAAGGCCCTGGACAATGTCACCAAGGTCACCTCCGACGCGGCGGCCTCGACGAAAGACCTGCATCTGCTCCGGAAAGACATCGACGCAACCATCCAGTCCATCGGCCGGACCGTGGAGGACCTGGACCGGATTGTTCCCCTCAAGAAGGAACGGGAGATCAAGCTGCCATGACGCACCGCCTCGCTCTCGCCCTCGTGATTCTGGTTGCCGCCATCCTGGCCGGCTGCGGCGGCGCCCGCGTGCCCGACTGGACGACAGACGGCTACAGCAATCTGGAAGCCTTCAAGGAACGGTACCTGGCCGGCCGCGACGGGCCGGCCGAAGCGAACTGGCGCAAGGCCGTCGAGGCCATCCGGATGAGCGGGGACATGGAAGTCCTCGGCCGGGCCTACCTGACCCGGTTCGCTGTCCTGACGGCCTGCCTGGAGAAGTTCGACGACCAGCCTTACCGGGAAATCGAGGAGATCCAGCCAACACCGGAAAACAGGGCCTTCCACCGGTTTCTGACCGGAGAACTGCCTGCCGTGGACGACAGGAACCTTCCCGACCCGTACCGGGGCATGCTGAAGGCCCTCCGGGACGGGAATGGCGAGGCAGTGAACCTCGAAGCCGGCCGGATCCAGGACCCCCTCTCCCGCCTCATTGCCGTCGGCGTGGCGGTTCGGATGGGACAGGGCGACAATGAGCCCCTGCTCAAAACAGGCCTGGCAGAGGCCTCCCGGAACGGCTGGAAGCGGGTTGTACTCGCCTACATGGAACGCCTCCGGAGCCTCTACGAGAAGCGGGGCAACGCGGCAGAGGCCGAAAAAACCAGAAAAACCCTGGAAATCCTGAAACGGGAAATCCCGTCCTAGAGGGGCTCTCCTCTCCCAGACGTTCGCGGGGGCGCGGCCGGGGGGTTCCAGAGGAGCATTCAGGAAGCTTTTACATCCCTCCGGGGATTCAATCCGGGAAGGAGAAACGCGGAAAAGCTTCCGCGACGGCGGACGCCCCCATGACAGCCCCCACGCTATACTCCGCATAAAAAAACCGGGCGGCCATCCCGGCTGCCCGGCGCTCATTCCCTGCTGTCTTCCAAAACCCTTTATTTTTTCGCCGTCCTCTCGGGAAACAGCTTCGAGAAGGACCGGCGGCGGCGCTTCTTCCAGGCCCCCCGGTGGTAGACGTAGCTGGCCATCAGGGGCAGGACCGACGTGGCCTCGGCATAGACCATCTGTTCGCTCGTCCCGTCCACCTTGCCCCAGGAACTCGCTTCCTTCAGGGTGGAACTGGAGCAGGCCCCGTCCCGGACGTCCGCCACGGTGATCTGGACGGCATACTTGTGCATCGGGACTTCCTTCCCCAGAACCTCCGCGCAGATCACCGTATCCTGGGCGAAATTTTTGGGAACGCCGCCGCCGATGATGACAAGCCCGGTGGTCTTTGCCTTGATCTTGACCTGGGTCAGTTCCCGGAAATCCTTGACCGAATCGATGGATACGTGGGCATCGGGACGCCGGGTCTGGTGCATGACCAGTCCGAAACCGGCACTGCTGTCGGAAAAGGCTGGACAGAAGATGGGTACGTCGTAATCGAAGGCCGTCTCCACCAGGGAACCCTTTTTCCTGGCGTTCTTCTTGAGAAAACGGCCCATTTCCCGGATGAACTCCCGGGAGGAATAAATCCCCGGGGGCAGCGTATCGGCGATTTCTCCGATCGTGCGATCGCAGTTCTGCAGTTCCTCCTCGTCGATGAAGGTATCATAGATCCGGTCGATGTACAGGGATCGCAGTTTTTTGTCGTCCACATGGGGGCTTCCCTGGTAATGGCGAAACCCGAGGGCCTCGAAGAAATCCATATCGACGATGGCGGCCCCCGTCGCCACGATGGCGTCCACCATGTTGTACTTCACCAGGTCGGCGTAGATGTTCATGCAGCCGGCGGCGCTCGTGCTCCCGGCGATGCAGAGGATGACGGAGCAGGGCCGGTCCTTCAGCATCCGCTCGAAGAGATCGGCGCCCGCGGCCAGGTCCCGGGCGGTAAAGGACATACCTTTCATGGCCTTGACCAGGCTGACGGCGTCGATGGACGTGATATCCAGATGCCGGACCGGCGCTTGGAGATAACCCTTCTTCTTCGTCTTCATAACCCACCTTTCCGTTTTTTCTTTGTTTTTCATTAACCCAGGGACCCGCCGGTTGTCAATGACCACCTGGGCCGGCAGGACCGGCAGCCGGCATGGAAAGCCGAATCCGCCTTGTCATCCTCCTGAATATCTGGTAGGTCCCCGCCATGATGAATGGTTTTTCCCAAAAAGTCTGGACGGTTTCGGAACTCAACGAGGCCGTCCGGGACCTGCTGGAGGGACGGTTTGATCTCCTGTGGGTAGAGGGGGAAGTAGCCGATCTTCGCCGCCCCTCCTCCGGGCACGTCTATTTTTCCCTGAAAGATTCCGGCGGCCAGGTTCGGGCCGTCCTGTTCCGTTCAGCCTCTGCGGCAATCGGGTTCCGGCTTGAGGACGGGATGCGCGTACTCTGCCGGGGGCGCCTGAGCGTTTATCCGCTCCGGGGGGAGTACCAGCTTATCGTCTCCGCCGCCGAGCCCTATGGCATCGGAGCCCTGCAGCGGGCTTTCGAGCAGCTCAAGGCCCGCCTCGAAACGGAAGGTCTTTTCGACGGCTCCCGAAAGACGCCGATCCCTTTCCTGCCCCGGAGAATCGGGGTGGTCACCTCCCCCACGGGATCGGTTCTGCGCGACATCCTCCACATCACCGCCCGTCGCTTCCCGTCGATACCGATCCTGATCGCCCCGGTGCGTGTCCAGGGCGCGGAGGCCCCGCCGGAAATTGTCCGTGCCCTCCGGGACCTGCAGGCGGAAGGACTCGTGGACGTCATCATCCTGGCCCGGGGAGGGGGATCCCTGGAGGATCTGGCGCCGTTCAACGACGAGCGGGTGGCCCGGGCCATTGCCGCATCGACCATCCCTGTCGTCTCCGCTGTGGGACATGAAACGGATTATACGATCGCCGATTTCGTCGCCGACCTCCGGGCTCCGACTCCCTCCGCGGCTGCGGAACTGGTGGTCCCCGTCCGGCGGGATCTCATGACGGCTCTGGCCTCTCTCTCCGGACGACTCGCAAAGGGTATGGACCGAAGCATTTCCTCCCGGTCGGACCGGATCGCCACGGCACGCCAGCGGCTCGGAGATCCGGCCCGGCGGATCGTCGACCGGCGCCTGGCGCTGGACGATCGCCTGCAACGACTTCAGAGGCTCCTCCAGGACTCTGTCGCGGGACGAAGGCATCGCCTTGTTTTCACCACCCAGCAACTGCGACATGCCAGCCCCCGGGAGCGGATCACCGGGGATGCCCTGCACCTGGAAACCCTGCACCGGGATCTGAAGCGGACCATGGAAGCGGCTCTCCTGCGGGAAACACAGCGGGTCCGGACCCAGGCGGTCCGCCTTGACGCCCTCAATCCGCTGGCCGTACTCCGGCGCGGGTATGCCGTCGCCCGACGCCTCCCCGAGGGAGCCCTGATCATGGACTCCTCCGCTTTGGGCGAAGGGACTCTCGTGGACGTGCGGGTGGCCGAGGGTGGATTCCGGGCGGCAGTGAAAGAAACCTACAGGAGCTGACTCATGGCCCGGGAAAAATTCGAAGACGCCCTCGAGAAGCTGGAACAGATCGTGCGCCGGATGGAAGCCGGCGAGATGAGCCTTGACGAATCCCTCAAGGCCTTCGAGGAAGGCATCCGGCTGGTCCGTCTGTGCAATACCCGTCTCGACGATGCGGAACGGCGTGTCGAGCTGCTTCTCCGGGAGGGAGACATGCTGACCACAAAGCCTTTCGGAGGAGACGACGCATGAGCTCCCACACGGATGACATCCGCCAGTACCTCAAGGCCAGGAAGGAACTGGTGGACAGTGCCCTGAACCGGTATCTGCCGGCCGACGGCCCCTATCCGCCGGAGATCTACACGGCCATGCGGTACAGCCTGTTCGCCGGCGGCAAACGGCTCCGGCCCATCCTCTGCATCGCCTCGGCGGAGGCCCTGGGAGGCCTGATGGAAGACGTCCTTCCGGCTGCGTGCGCCCTGGAGATGATCCATACGTATTCGCTCATCCATGACGACCTTCCGGCCATGGACAACGACGACATCCGGCGGGGGGTCCCGACGAATCACAAGATCTTCGGCGAAGCCGTGGCCGTCCTGGCGGGCGACGCCCTCCTGACGGATGCCTTCCGCCTTCTGACGGACCCCGTCGCCATCCGGTCCGTCGAGGCCGCCCGGGTGGTCCGGATCGTTCATGAAATCGCCACTGCCGCCGGCGCCGGCGGCATGGTGGGCGGCCAGGTAGTGGACATTCTGTCGGAAGGGCGGCCTTCCGATTATGACACGCTCCTTTATATCCACAGCGGAAAAACCGGCCGGATGATCCTCGCCTCGCTCCGGACGGGTGCGATCCTGGCGGACGGCGGGGAAGAAGAAATGGAGGCCCTCTCGGAGTACGGCCGGCACATCGGTCTCGCCTTTCAGATCTCCGACGATATCCTGAACATTGAGGGAGATCCCTCTCTTCTGGGGAAGGTTACGGGAAGCGACGCCGCCCGCCGGAAGGTCACCTTTCCCGCCCTGATCGGGCTGGAAGAGTCGAGAACCATGGCCCGGCAGAGCATGGAAGCCGCCCTGGAGGGCATCGCCGGCCTGGACGGCCGTGCGGACCCCCTGCGCTGGATTGCCCATTACATCCTCGAACGAAAATCCTGAAGATCGATCTCATGGCTGCTAAGGAAGAAAAACCAACGCCCAGAGCCGTATCCCTGACGGAAATTCAATCTCCGGCGGACATCCGCGGCCTTGAAATATCTCAGTTGAGCCTCCTGGCCGAGGAAATCCGGACGCTCATCATTCAGACCGTTTCCGTCAACGGGGGCCATCTCGCTTCCTCGCTCGGCGCGGTGGAACTAACCCTGGCCATCCACAAGGTCTTCGACACCCCCCGGGACAAACTCGTCTGGGACGTGGGACATCAAGCCTACGCCCACAAAATCATCACGGAGCGGCGCGAGCGGTTCTCCACCCTGCGCCGCCGGGGGGGCATCAGCGGCTTCCCGAAGCGGGAGGAGAGTCCTTACGACGTGTTCAACGTCGGCCACAGCGGGACGTCCATTTCCGCCGCCACGGGCATCGCCGAGGCGAGATGCCTCCAGGGGAACGCCTTCAAGGTGATCGTCGTCATCGGCGACGGCTCCATGACCTCCGGGATGGCCTACGAGGGACTGAACTGGGCGGGAGACCGGAAAAAAGACCTGATCATCATTCTCAACGACAACGAGATGTCCATCTCCCCCAATGTGGGGGCGCTGTCGTCCTACATGAACCGGATGATGACAGGCCAGCGGGCCATGAAGATCCGCTCCGAGGTGAAGAGCTTCTTTCGGACTCTCCCGGGAATCGGCGAGCAGATGGTGAAGTTCTCCCGCCAGGCCGAAGAAGCCCTCAAGGGCTTCATCGTCCCCGGGGCTCTCTTCGAAGACCTGGGCTTTACCTATGTCGGCCCTCTGGAGGGACACCGGCTGGACCATCTCGTCAAGAACCTCGAGAACGTCCGGGAGATGCCCGGCCCCGTCCTGGTCCATGTAGTGACCCGGAAAGGCAAGGGTTACGCTCCCGCCGAATCCAGGCCTCTCCAGTTCCACGGAATCGGCCCCTTCCGCATCGAGACGGGGGAACCCCTCGCGGCCGCCGGCGGTCGGATCTCCTATTCCCGGATGTTCGGAAACACCCTTGTCCGGCTGGCCGAAAAAGATTCCCGGATCGTGGCCATCACCGCCGCCATGTGCGAGGGCACCGGGCTCGATGCGTTCGCCCGGCAATATCCAACCCGTTTCTTCGACGTCGGCATCGCCGAGCAGCACGCCGTCACCTTCGCCGCCGGCCTGGCAACGGAGGGGATCATCCCCGTTGTGGCCATCTACTCGACGTTCCTGCAGCGCTCCTACGACCAGATTCTCCATGACGTCTGCCTGCAAAAGCTTCCCGTTGTCCTGGCCCTGGACCGGGGCGGTTTCGTGGGAGACGACGGTCCCACTCATCACGGACTCTTCGACCTGTCCTTCCTGCGCTCCATTCCCAACATGACCGTCCTGGCCCCGAAGGACGAAAACGAATTCCAGCACATGTTGAAGACCGCCGTGGAATGGGGCGCCCCGATCGCAATCCGCTACCCCCGGGGCGCTGTGTCGGGGGTGCAGCTGGACGACGACCTGTACACCCTTCCCGTGGGCCGCGGGGAAGTCCTGTGCGAGGGGACAGACCTGGCCATCATGGCCATCGGCGCAACAGTCCTGCCCGCCCTGGCGGCGGCGGAACGGCTTCGTGAGGAGGGGATCGGAGCCCGGGTGGTCAACGCCCGATCCGTCAAGCCCCTGGATGCAGGGCTTTTGTGCGCATCCGCCGCCCGGACCCGAAAGGTGCTGACCGTCGAGGAAAACGTCCTCATGGGCGGCTTCGGGAGCGCCGTCCTGGAGCTTTTCCAGGAAAAGGGCCTCCGGGACGTCGCCGTGGTGCGCCTCGGGGTCCCCGATACATTCGTCGAGCAGGCCACCATGGCGGAGTTGAGGAGCCTATACGGGATCGACGAGGAGGGAATTCTTCGGGCGGCCCGATCTCTGGCCCGGTCCGGAGACTGACCCATTTCCTTCCGGCAGGCAGCCATGAAAAAGGAAAAAAAACCCAGGGTGCGACTCGATGCGCTTCTCGTCGAGCGGGGCCTTTGCGCCAGCCGCGAGCGGGCCCGGGCCCTGATCCTGGCGGGCGCCGTCCTTGTGGATGAAACGCGGGCGGATAAACCGGGCTCCTTCCTGTCTCCCGACGCCTCCGTCCGCCTTCGGACCGCCGACCACCCCTATGTAAGCCGCGGGGGAGTGAAGCTCCAGGGCGCCCTCGAAACGTTTTCCCTGTCCGTCCGCGACATGGTCTGCCTCGACGTGGGGGCATCCACCGGCGGGTTCACCGACTGCCTCCTCCAGGCAGGAGCCCGAAAGGTATACGCCCTAGACGTGGGCTATGGACAGCTGGCCTGGAAACTCCGCCAGGACCCTCGGGTTGTGCCCATAGAGCGGACAAACATCCGGATCTTCGACGGGAAAGGTCTCGACGGGCCGGTCGATCTGGTCACCATCGACGCCTCCTTCATTTCCCTGAGGCTGGTCATCCCGGCGGCGCTGCGCTGGCTGAAACCGGGAGGGATCCTGCTGGCCCTGATCAAACCCCAGTTTGAAGCGGGAAGGGAAAATGTCGGCAAGGGCGGCGTCGTCCGGGATCCCGTTGCCCACCGTCAGGTCGTGGAGGAGGTGGAGCGGTTCTGCCGCGGCGAGGGCCTCGATGTCCGGGGGACCTGCGAATCTTCACTGCCGGGCCCCGCCGGAAACCGCGAATTTTTCATCCTTGCGACGGCCCCGCCACCGACGGACGGAGAGGTGTCGCAGGAAACCGTGGAGAACGAAGGAAGGACGCCCGAAAGCCATGAGCGTTAAACTGGCGAAGACCGCCGGCTTCTGCATGGGCGTCAAGCGGGCCGTGGACATGGTCCTTGACATGCCCGTCCCTCAGGGCAAGACCCGCTTCTACACGTTCGGTCCGCTCATTCACAATCCCCAGACGGTTGAACTGCTTGAGAAAAGAGGGTTTCGACCCATTCAGGCGATCGAGGAGATCAAGGAGCCCCGGGAAGGGGCCACCCTCATCATTCGCGCTCACGGCATCTCGCCGGAGGAGAGGCGGAAGATCAAGGAATCGGGTCTGAAAATGGTCGACGCCACCTGCCCCAAAGTCGGCCATGTCCAGGCAATCATCAAAAAACACGCCTCCCGGGATTATGACATCCTCATCATCGGGGACCCTCATCACCCGGAGGTGAACGGGCTCCTTGGATTCGCCGGCGAGCGGGGCATTGTCGTCCAGAGCGAAGAAGAGGTTGCCTCCCTGCCGGATCTCCACAAGGTGTGCATCGTCGCCCAGACGACCCAGAGCCTGGACACCTTCCACCGGATTGTCCGCCGGATCCAGGACCGTTTCCCCGAGACGCTCGTCTTCGATACAATCTGCAACTCCACGGAAGAACGGCAGCAGGAGATCCAGACCATGGCCCCGGATCTGGACGCCTTTTTTATCGTCGGCGGCCGGAACAGCGCCAACACACTGCGCCTGGCGGCCCTGGCCTCGCAGACGGGGACACCGACCTTCCACATCGAGACAGCGGAAGAACTTACGGGGATCGACCTTGCCCGTTACGACCGAATCGGCGTGTCCGCCGGCGCCTCCACGCCGAACTGGATCATCGACCGGGTCGTGGAAAGTCTCCGGAATGAACAGGATCGCCGCAAGGGCCTGATGCGCAGCCTTTTCCAGGGCTGGATCCTCCTGGTAAAGACGGACGTCTTCTCCTCCTTCGGCGCCGGGATCCTGACGCTGGCCTGCCTGCTTCTGCAGGGACGTCCCCCGGAGGTTCTTCCCGTCTTGACGGCGGCACTGTACGTCTATGCGATGCACACCCTCAACCGGGTCCTCAACCCTCGCACCAGTTCCATTCTGGGGACCTTCCGGGAGGCCTCCTACCGCCGCCATCGCCGCCTCTATGCTCAACTGGGCTTCATTTCCATGGTTCTCGCCCTGGGGGGAGCCCTTCTGGCGGGCATGGCCGCCTTCCTGTTCCTGCTGGCCCTTTCGGTACTCGGAATGCTTTACAACGTCCGGATCTGGCCCAACAAATGGCGGTTCGAAACGTTCCGGGACATTCCGGGATCGAAAAACGTCTCCATGGCGGCGGCCTGGGCCGCTGTTTCGGCCATCCTGCCGACCTTCCGGGACGGTTTTTCCCTGGAGCCGGGATGGCTCGTTTCCTTCCTGTTCGTCTTCGCCCTGGTTGTCGTCCGCTCGGCCCTTTCGGACATGCAGGACCTGCAGAGCGACCGGCTTCTGGGACGGGAAACGATCCCCGTCGTGATCGGGAAGGAAATGACCCAGAAATTCCTGAAGTCATTCATCGTTTTGCTGGTCCTGCTCCTCATGGCATCCGCAGCGGCCGGCTGGGTGACTCCCTTCGCCTGGCTCCTCGTCTCCTGTCCCTTTTACCTGTGGATTTGTTTCCGCCTTTGTGATAGAAGGTCCGGACTTTCCGGTGTAGTTCTGGAGGGTTTGCTGGAAACGAGCTATTTCATTGCGGGTTTGGCCGCCCTGTTCTGGATGGGAATCGGCTGGCTTGTCTGACATGGAATCATGGAGGAATGATCATGAAGAGATCCGCCGGAGTTGCGTTGGGGATGTTCCTGGTTCTCCTGCTTGCCGGATGCGGTGGTCTCCGTTATTCCCAGGTCGCTCCTGAAGCCAAGGACTTCCATCCCAAACGGATCGGAGTCCTGCCGGTCGATGCGGGGACTTACGAGGAAGCCCGGGGAGCGGTGGATGCGATCATCGCCGCCGTCCTGGTGAACAAGAAATGGTTTGCCGACGTGGTGGCGGCCGATGCCATCAGCCGCCAGATCCAGGCCAACGAGGAACTCCGCAAGGCCGTCCTGGACTACCTGACCAAACTCAAAACAGTGAACTTCTCCGATCCCGCATTGAGCCTCCGTATCGGGGAGTTGTGCCAGGTGGATGCCTTTTTGGTGATCACCGTGGACTATTGGAACCACACGATGGAAGGCGAGAAGAAAGTCGGCAAGGTAGGCCTGGGCGTCAAGATGGTGGAGGCCTCCACCGGAAAAGTCATGTGGAAGGCGGCACACTATGAGACCTCCCGGTATTACCTGTTCAAGCCGGACCTGAAGGACGTGGCGGAGAGCCTGTTCAAGACCATGATCGAAGAGATGCCCCACTGAAGAAACACCGCGAAATGCGGGAGGATGCCATGAAAGAGCGTGTCAAAGCCATCCTGGAAAAGATTCGGCCCAACCTCCAGGCGGACGGGGGAGACGTCGAACTGGTGGATGTCTCCGAGGAAGGGGTCGTCCGGGTCCGTCTGACGGGCGCCTGCAAGGGATGCCCGATGTCCCAGATGACCCTGAAGATGGGAATTCAGCGGTACCTCCAGCGGGAGGTGCCGGAAGTGAAGGAAGTTGTTTCGGTCTAGCCCGGAGATCGGGCAGACGGTTTGTAAGAAGGCGACAAAATCAAAAGGAGCTTGGCAAAATGGCTTACGTTATAACCGATGACTGCATTGCCTGTGGATCCTGCGAAAGCGAGTGCCCCGTCGAGGCCATCACCGAAGGGGATGATAAATACGTAATCGACCCGGGGCTCTGCACCGACTGTGGGGCCTGTGCAGACCAGTGCCCGGTGGAGGCGATCATCCCGGGAGAGGATAAATAGGCGGACGAACGTCCGGACGGAAGGGAATAGGGGAAGCCGCCGGCCCCTCCGGCCCGGTTGTTTCCCCTGTTGCATTTTCAGGCTGCCATCCGGCGGCGCGGTCAGGCTTTCTCCTGACGGGAGTCCTCCATGGGGCCCTTCATCACCTTTGAAGGCATCGAGGGATCGGGAAAGAGCACTCAGATCCGTCTGGCCTCGCAACATCTCGAGGAGCGGGGTATCCGGCCTCTGGTAACCGGTGAGCCCGGGGGGACGTCCCTGGGCGTGAAGATCCGTGAGTTGCTTCTGAACCGGGGTCCCGTTGAAATCGGGGCCGAGTCGGAGCTGCTCCTTTTTGCCGCCGCCCGCAGCCAGCACGTGCAGGCGCTTATCCTGCCGGCCCTCCGGGAAGGCCGCTGGGTCCTCTGCGACCGCTTTTCCGACGCCACGATCGCTTACCAGGGATTCGGTCGCGGGCTTGACGTTGCCTTCGTCCGGAACGTGAACACCTTTGCAGGCGGCGGGCTGGTCCCCCGGCTTACCATCCTTGTAGACCTGCCTGTCGAGACCGGCCTGGGCCGAGCCCTGGATCGAGCAGCCCGGCAGTCCGGTCCCGCAGAAGATCGTTTCGAGCACGAAGAGATGGCGTTCCACCGGCGGGTCCGCTCCGGATATATCGAGATGGCCCGGAGAGAACCGGACCGTTTCCGGGTGGTCGACGGCGACCGATCCATCCAAGAAATCCACCGGGAGGTCTGCATGCATCTGGATGCTCTCCTCCCGATTGCAGGAGATTCATGCCCTTCCGGGACATCTGCGGCCACGAAAAACCCATCTCCATCCTGAGGCGGGCCCTTACCTCCGGCCGGATCGCCCATGCCTACCTTTTCCGGGGCATGGATGGCGTCGGGAAGCGAGCCGTGGCGGAAACGTTCGCCAAGGCGCTCAACTGCTCCCGGATGGAAGACGACGCCTGCGGCGAGTGCCCCTCCTGCCGGAAATTCGACAGCGGAAATCACCCCGATGTCGTCATCATTCGTCCCGTGGGCCCCTTTATCCGCATCGGCGAGGTCCGCACCCTCCAGGATCAGATGGGATTCCGGCCCCTCGAAGGCGGCCGGCGGGTGTTCCTCATCCTGGAAGCGGACCGGATGAACGAGCCGGCGGCCAACGCCCTGCTCAAAACCCTGGAGGAACCGTCCCCCCGGAATCACCTGATCCTCGTCACGAGCCGGCCCCACCGTCTTCCTTCCACCATCCTGTCCCGGTGCCAGCACCTCCCATTCAACCCTTTACAAACGGAGGCGATTGCCCTATTCTTGCGCGAACATATGGATTTTTCAGAGGCCCAGGCGGCGACGCTGGCCTCCTCCGCGGGCGGAAGCATCGGCCGGGCGCTGGAAATGGCCCGGGAAGATGATATCCGGATCCGCGACGGAATCATGGACGCCGTTGCCGAGACTTTGCAGAATCGAACCGCCCCTCCGCGCCCGATCCTCCTGGCCTCGTTGGGAAAAGACCGGGAGGAGGTTCTCCGGCGCCTGGACATGGTCCGCCTGTTCCTCAGGGACCTTCTCGTATGGAAAGAAACGGAACGCCGTGATCTTCTTCTGTACGGCGACCGCCTGGGCCTGATCGGGCCCCTGTCGGAGGCGCTCTCAGGCCGGGAGCTCATCGCCCGGCTGGATGCCGTGAACAGGACCCGGCGGGCTGTGGAGCAGAACGCGAACCGCCCCCTCGCCCTGGAGGCGATGGTTCTCCAGTGGGCCGGGGCAGCCTGAAAACGGTTTCGGAAAGTGAATGCCATGGAAGAAGCAACAGCCGAACCCCGGATCGTCGGTGTGCGATTCCGGAGGGAAGGCAAGACATACCTGTTTGACGCCGCCGGGTTGTCCCTGAACCGGGATGACGCCGTGGTGGTGGACACGGAGTTCGGTCCGGCCCTGGGGCTGGTGGCGACCACCTCCAGCATGATCCCCCTGACCGAACCACCGGCATCCCTGAAGAAGGTCATGCGGCTGGCAACGGACGAGGACCTGCAGGTCCGGATGGATCTGCAGCGGTTCGAACAGGAGTGCCACCAGTTCTGCAAGGAGCGGATCGCCGAGCGGGCCCTGCCCATGAAGCTCATCGAGGCCGAATGCCTCTTTGACCGGAGCAAGGTGATCTTCTACTTCACCGCGGAAAACCGGGTGGATTTCCGGGAACTCGTCAAGGACCTGGTCCAGCGGTTCCGGATCCGCATCGAGCTCCGCCAGATCGGAGCGAGGCAGGAAACGCGCCTGATCAAGGGGATGGGCATCTGCGGGCGGGAGGTCTGCTGTGCGGGATTTCTTTCCAACCTGGACCGGGTCACCGTCAAGATGGCCAAGGAACAGGGGATGTCGCTCAACCCGGAAAAGATCTCCGGTCTCTGCGGGCGGCTCATGTGCTGCCTGTCTTTCGAGTACGACAGCTACGCGGAAAGAAAGAAGATGCTCCCCAAGTGCGGAAAGATCGTTCAGACCGAAGGGGGCCCCGGCAAAGTCGTCCGGCAGAACGTTCTCAAGGGGGACGTCATGGTCCAGCTGGAGGACGGAAAAGAAGTGACCCTGAGCATCAAAGATCCGGATAAGTCGGCGGACGGCTGAAACAGGCCCGCAAACGACTTTTCCAGCAACCTGTCAGAGGAATCGTACATGGAAAAGGTCTATTACATCACCACGCCCATCTACTACGTGAACGCCTCGCCCCACATCGGCCACGCCTATACCACCATCGTGGCCGACGTCCTGGCCCGTTACTACCGCAGTCTCGGCTACCGGACCTTTTTCCTCACCGGAACCGACGAGCACGGGGACAAAATCGCCGAAGCCGCCGCCAAGGCCGGCATCACCCCCCAGGAATTCACCGACCGTATCAGCGCCCAGTTCAGGGATCTCTGGCCCGAGTTGTCGGTTACCAACGATTATTTCATCCGCACGACCGACAAGAACCACGTCCGGACCGTCCAGGCCATCCTCCAGAAAGTCTACGACCAGGGAGACATCTATTTCGGCCATTACGAGGGTTATTACTGTGTCGGCTGCGAGCGCTTCTACACGGAGAAGGAACTCGTCGACGGCAAATGTCCCGATCACCAGACGCCTCCCCTGCACCGCAAGGAAAGCAACTACTTCTTCAAGATGAGCGCCTACCAGGACTGGCTGATCCAGTACATCCAGGATCATCCGGACTTCATCCGTCCCGAACGCTACCGGAACGAAGTCCTGGCCTTCCTCCGGGAGCCCCTCGAAGACCTGTGCATCTCCCGGCCGAAGAGCCGCCTCACCTGGGGCATCGACCTGCCTTTTGACGAAAACTATGTGACGTATGTCTGGTTCGACGCCCTGATCAACTACATAACCGGCCTCGATTACCCCGACGGAGAGAATTTCCGGACCTTCTGGCCGGTGTCCCAGCATCTCATCGCCAAGGACATCCTCAAACCCCATGGGATCTACTGGCCCACCATGCTGAAGGCCGCGGGGATCGAGCCCTACAGGAACCTGAACGTCCACGGTTACTGGAACGTCGACCAGAGCAAAATGTCAAAGAGCCTGGGCAACGTGGTCAAGCCCCTGGACCTGAAAGACAAGTACGGGCTGGACACATTCCGCTATTTCCTCCTTCGGGACATGGTCTTCGGGCTCGACTCGAGCTTCAGCGAGGAGGCCTTCGTCCAGCGCGCCAACTCCGACTTGGCCAATGACCTGGGAAACCTGGTGAGTCGATCCGTGACCATGGCCGTCAAGTACGGAGGAGAAAAAGTCCCGGCCCCGACGGATATCCTGCCGGAAGAGGACGGGATCCTGCAGGAGACCGCCGCCCGGACCGTCGCCGAGGTGGAGACCTGCTTCAGCGAACTGGCCCTTCACAAGGCCCTGATCGCCATCTGGGAACTCATCAGCATCACGAACAAGTACATCGTCGAACGGGAGCCCTGGAACCTCGCCAAGGACCCCGGCCGGAAGGCCCGGCTGGAGACTATCATTTACAACCTGCTGGAAACGCTGCGGATTGTCGGCGTCCTGGTGACGCCGTTCATGCCCGGATCGGCGGAAAAGATCCTCCGGCAGATTGGTATCGTCGATCCGGCCCGACAGACCCTGGACACAATAAGGACATGGGGCGGCCTGGCCCCCGGGCTGGCCCTGACGCGCGGCGAGTCGCTCTTCCCGCGCATCACCTACAGCAAGGAGGAACAGCCCGTGGACACGAATAAACCCCCCCTGACACCCATAAAACCGGAAATTTCCTACGAGGATTTCGAGAAGGTCGATCTCCGGGCCGCGAAGATCCTGGAGGCGGAACCGGTGCCGAAATCGAACAAGCTCATGAAGCTGAAAATCGACATCGGGGAGGAGCGCACCATTGTCGCCGGCATCGGAAAGGACTACAAGGCGGAAGACCTGGTGGGGAAAACGATTGTCGTCGTGGTGAACCTCAAGCCCACGAAGCTCATGGGCGTCGAGTCGCGGGGCATGCTCCTGGCGACGGACAGCGAAGAGGGACTGACGCTGGTGAGCTTCGACCGGTCCGCCCTGACGGGAGGAAAGGTCCGGTAGGGAACGACTCCGGGATTGCTCCGGCTCAATCCGTCTCCCGGAAGTGGGCCTCGGCGATCCCGTCGAGGAGCTGAAAGGAGAGAATCCGGACGATCAGGACCCGGGCTGCCGGATCCTTCGCCAGTTCCTCGAGGACGGGGTGACGCTCCACGAGGCGGCGGCGAAGGTCGGCCTCCTGCTTGGGTGAATCGGAGGAGCGGAAGCGGCCGTTCATGGTAAGAGCCATGGGCCGGGGCCGACCGGGAGCCCGGTTATCCTCCCGCGTGTCCACCAGGAGGCTGACGTTCGGATTCGCAAGCAGGTTCCGGTATTTCTTCGTCCCCGTCAGGGTCAGCATCCAGACCTCCCGTCCGTCGTCGGAGGCCATGTAAGACATGAGCGAACAGTGAGGAATCCCTTCCGATTCCGTGGCCATGACGCACAGGTCCTTCCGTTTCAGCAGTTCCTTCATCCGCTCCAGCATGATCCGCCTCCCGGGTCTCCCCATGTTTGACATCGAATGAAACAGAAATCTCGACGGAAAGCAACCCCTACCAGCCCGTCCAGACAGGCGGAGCGTCCCCGTCTCTCGGAGTCCGTCCATTCTGCCGGAACGGACTATCATGTGTCCCTGATCCGGCAGAAGCTCCTCCGGTGGTATCGGAAAAACCAGAGGGATCTTCCCTGGCGGAGGACCCGGGACCCCTATGCCGTCTGGGTCTCGGAAATCATGCTCCAGCAGACCCGGGTGGAAACAGCCATCCCCTTTTACCGGCGTTTTCTGGAGCGCTTTCCCGACGCCTCCTCCCTGGCAGCGGCCTCATCCGACGAGGTTCTGAAGGTATGGGAAAACCTGGGCTACTACTCCCGGGCCCGGAACCTCCACGAAGCGGCGAAGATCATGGAGAGCCGGCACGGGGGCCGGCTTCCGGAAACGCCGGAGGATCTGGCGGCCCTGCCGGGAATCGGCGATTATACCGCCGGCGCGGTCGGAAGCATCGCCTTCGGCCGGCCCGTCCCGGCGGTGGACGGCAACGTCCGGCGCGTCCTGGCAAGGCTTTACGCCATCGGCGACTCCGTTGAATCCGGACCGGGGAAATCTCGGCTCCGGGCCCTGGCGGCGGAACTCGTGCCCCAGGAGGACCCCGGGGCCTTCAATCAGTCCCTGATGGACCTCGGGTCCCGGGTCTGTACGCCAACCCTGCCCCGTTGTCCCGAATGCCCTCTGGCGAATGTCTGCGAGGCCTTCCACCAGGGTCTTCAGGAACGGCTTCCCGTTGCGTCGCCGAAAAAGTCCCTGCCGAGCGAGTCCGCTATCGCAGCCGTTCTCCTCGACCGGGACGGCCGCTTCCTGGTCGTTCGGCGACCGCTGCAGGGTTTCCTGGGCGGATTGTGGAAATTTCCCGGCGGTTTCCTCCGGCCCGGGGAGGGGCTCCCGGAGGGGCTCCGGCGAACCGTCCGGGAAGAGACGGGGCTCCCGGTCAGCGTCCTTATGGAACTGGCATCGGTGAACACCGTGTACTCGCACTTCCGCCTCCGCCTGACGGCCTTCCGGTGCCGGAAGCGGAGCGGCGGGATCGTCCCCTCTGCCGGTCCCGACTGCCGGTGGGCCACGTTCGAGGAAATGAACCGCCTGGCCTTTTCCAAGGCTGACCGGCTTCTTTTCCCGTTCCTCCCGGTCTGCCGGCCGCGGTCCCCCGCCGGATAAGTTGCATGGAACGTCTGAGCACCTCGGCAGAAGATTCCCCGGAAATCTTCTCTTCTCCGCCCGATCTCTTTACTTTTTCCACCGGATTCTTTATCTTGGATTTAAGACAAGACAACCATTGCGAGGAGAGCATGTCCAAGGACAAGGCCCCGGTGACTCC
>PHBD01000042.1 GCA_002841865.1 Deltaproteobacteria bacterium HGW-Deltaproteobacteria-19 | reverse complement strand
AAGCTGAACGTCTCCAAGGAGAACCTGGGGCGGGTGATCCTACTCCTCCCGTCACTGAAGGCCCCCACCATTTCGAGCCTGTTCTCCGAGGAATGGCATGCCGTGGAAACGATCGTGGATGCGGGTATCGTCCGGGACCTGATTCCGCTTCTCAAGGAGGCCGGTGCAGAGGGGATCATTGAATATTCTCTCAACAAGGTAATCTGAAAGGATTCCCATGGCGAGAAAGGCGAAGATCGAGAGGAAGACCACAGAGACGGAGATCGCCCTGGACCTTTTTCTGGATGGATCGGGCAAGGGAACCATCTCCACCTCCATCCCGTTTCTCGACCACATGCTGAACCTGTTCAGCCGGCATGGCCTTTTTGACCTGACCGTTCGGGGGAAAGGCGACCGGGATATTGACGATCACCATCTCGTGGAGGATCTCGGCATCTGCCTGGGGGAGGCATTGAAGCAGGCTCTCGGGGACAAGCGCGGTCTGGAACGTTTCGGCGAGGCCACCGTTCCCATGGATGAAAGCCTGTGCCGGGTCGTACTGGACCTGTCGGGCCGGCCTTTTCTGGTTTTCCTGGCCGATTTCAGCGATAGCAGGATCGGTGATTTCGACCCCGCGCTCATCCGCGAGTTCTTCAAGGCATTCACAGACCACAGCGGGACGACGCTTCACATTCAGGTGATCCATGGCGGCAACAGTCATCATATGGCTGAGGCAATCTTCAAGGCCCTCGCCCGCGCCCTGAAGAAGGCCGTCACCATCAACGAACGGATCCAAGGGATTCCGTCCACAAAGGGCAGCCTCTGACCGGTCCCGACCGTCGGACTGCCCGTCCGTAAGGAGGTGACCTTTTGCACCGATCAACCATCCCGGAGCGGCTGGCCCACATCCTGATCGCATCCATTACGGTACTGCTGATCGCCGGTTGCACCTCTTCCCGGACCTCCGTACCGGATTCGGGAGCGGACATCACGGTCCGCCGGATCGCCGTGCTCCCGTTCCAGCAGACTTCCCCGTCAGAGGTGGCGGTGCGGATGGGGGGCGAGCCGGTCATCCTGGGAGAGATCGGAACGGATCGTCCGGATGGATCGCCGGAGCGCATCACGGAACGGATTTTCCTCGAGCGCCAGAAAGCCTTGGGACAGATTCAGGTTGTTTACCCGGATCGAGCCGGGGCTGCCTACCTGAACGCCGCGTCCGGCTCTTTCAAAATGAAAACGTCCGAGATCCTTCGCAAGATGGGCAGCGATCTCGAAACCGACGGGATCATTGTGGGTTACGTGTATCGCTGGCGCGAACGGAAAGGTCTCGCCTACTCCGTTGAGAAACCGGCCTCGGTCGCCTTCGATATCCACCTGTACCGGGCAAGTGACGGCGTTCTGCTCTGGCGCGGCCTCTTCGACCAGACCCAGGAGTCGCTGATGGAAAACATGCTCCAGTTGCCTTTCTTCTTCAAGGAGAAGGGGAGATGGATCACCGCGGAAGAACTGACTGCGGCCGGCATGGAAGAGGTGTGCAAGACGTTCCCCGCGAAACCTTAGCGGCGGCGGAATGCAGCGTGACACCAAAGACGCGGGCACGATTCCGACGTCCCGGAGGGAGATTTCTTCTTGATCATCATTCCCGCCATTGATCTCAAGGACGGCCGGTGCGTCCGCCTCGCCCAGGGAGACTTCCAGCGGGTAACCGTGTACGGGGAAGATCCCGCACAGGTGGCCCGGATGTGGAAGAACAAAGGGGCATCCCGCCTTCATCTGGTCGACCTGGACGGGTCCCTGGCGGGAGAGCCCAGGAATGGTGACGCCGTGGCGGCCGTCGTGAAGGCTACCGGGCTCCCGGTCCAGGTCGGCGGCGGCATTCGCAGCATGGACACCATCGCTTCCTATCTGGAAGCCGGCGTATCCTGGGTCATCCTGGGAAGTGCGCTCCTGAAGAACGAATCCCTGGTCCGGGATGCCTGTCGCCGCTATCCGGACCGGATCATCCTGGGCATCGACGCCCGAGACGGCAGGGTCTCCGTCGAAGGCTGGACGGAGCAATCGGACACCACCATCGTCGATCTGGCCGACCGGTATAGACAGGAAGCCCTGCATGCCATCGTCTATACGGATATACACCGGGACGGCATGGAGCATGGTGTAAACGTCGATGCTACCCGCGCCCTGGCGGAGGCAACGGGCCTGCCGGTCATCGCCTCGGGAGGTGTATCGGGGTTAAGGGACATCGAACGATTGCTGGAATCCGGCGGTCCCGGCATTCTGGGCGTTATTGTGGGCCGGGCTCTTTATACGGGCGCCTTGAGCCTGGAGGAGGCCATTGCCGAAACGGTCAAGGCAGATGCCGCAGCAGCAGAAAAGGAGGGTTGAAACCATGGACAACTGCATTTTCTGCAAAATCATCGCCGGGTCGATCCCCTGCGCCAAGGTCTACGAAGACGAGTGGGTCCTTGCCTTCGACGACATTCACCCGGTGGCGCCGGTCCACGTCGTTATTGTGCCGAAGGAGCATGTTCCCACCCTCCTGGATGTCCGGGGTGAAAAGACAAGCATCCTTCCCCCCCTCGTCCATGCGATTCAGGAAGTGACCAGGATCAAGGGAATCGACCAGCGGGGTTTCAAGACCGTTATCAACTGCAACAAAGAGGGGGGTCAGGTGATCTTCCACCTCCATGTCCATGTCGTGGGAGGTGGGAAGATTCGCGTAGCAGATATGTAGGGAATCGTCCGGCCCCTGTTGACAAAAGGGGCAACGGGAAACAAATTTAGAAAACAGGTGAGCGCTATGACAATGAAAAAGCAGATGGAACAGGACATGATCCAAGCGGCGAAAGCCAAGGACAAGGTTCGGCTTTCGGCGTTGCGCCTGATCAAGACCGCCATGCACAACCGGGAAATCGACCTCAAGCGCGATCTGAATGAACCGGAGATCCTCCAGCTTCTTTCCGGAATGGTAAAACAGAGGAAAGACTCGATCGAGCAGTTTGCCAAGGGCGGACGGGCTGACCTGGTGGCCCAGGAGGAGGCCGAACTGGTGATCATTCAGTCCTTTATGCCCCAGCAGCTTTCCCGGGAGGAGGTCGAGGCGGAAATCGACAAGGCGGTCAGCGAGGCGGGGGCCTCGTCCGTCAAGGATATGGGCAAGGTCATGAAAGTCCTGATGCCCCGCATCACCGGCAAGGCAGACGGAAAGATGGTGGGAGAGCTGGTCAAGGCCAGACTCGCCGGTTAATCCACTGTTGGAAAAGGGCGTCTGCTGTGTTCCCCTCACCTTTCGCCGTCCGACGTACCCAAAAGTACGCCTCATGGCTCATGACCTCGGGGGACTTGCATCCAAATCCTTTTTGAACAGGCTTGAAGCAGGGCGGATATCAGCGACAGGCGGCATGGAGAACAAGACTTTCTTGCCGGAGCGGGTCGATCGGCAGCAAGGATCCAAGCAAGGGGCGACTCACATCCATGGGCTTGATACCCGAAGAGAAAGTGGAGGAAATCAAAAGCCGCGCGGACATCGTGGAAGTCGTATCGGATTTTGTAACCCTGCGGAAGGCCGGCAGGAACTTCGTTGGCCTATGCCCTTTCCACCAGGAGAAGACCCCGTCCTTCACGGTCAATCCGGAAAAACAGATCTTCCATTGCTTCGGTTGCGGTGAAGGAGGAAACGCCGTCACCTTCCTGATGAAGGTGAACGCCATGACCTATCCGGAGGCCCTCCGCCATCTGGCGGGGAAAATGGGCATCCAGATCCCCCGCAAACCACAGCCTCCGGGAGAAAACCAGGGGGTGCGATCCGCCATCCTTGACCTGAACGAGAAGGCGGCATCCTTCTTCACCGGAAATCTTCAAGGGCCGGGAGGGAGGGAAGTTCGGGATTACCTGGAGAAAAGGGGTATCCGCGAGGAGACGCTGAAGGCTTTTCGCCTGGGCTTTGCGAGAAACGAGTGGACGGGGCTCCGGAAAACGCTGGAGAGGGGAAACATCCCGCTGGCAATGGCGCAACAGGCGGGGCTGCTCCTGCCCCGGGAAGACGGAAGTCTCTACGATCGATTCAGGGGACGCGTCATGTTTCCGATCGAAGACGCCTCGGGCCGGGTGATCGCTTTCGGCGGCCGCGTCATCGGCGACGCGGAACCGAAATACCTGAATTCGCCGGAGACACCCATTTTCGTCAAGGGTCGCAACCTGTTCGGGATCCGGCAGGCCAAGGAAACGATCCGCCGCAAAGGCTACGCCGTTCTCGTGGAAGGATATTTTGACGTCATCTCCCTCTGGAACGCCGGCGTACGGAATGCCCTGGCCTCCTTGGGAACGGCTCTGACGACGGATCAGGTTCACTTGATCAAGCGCTATACAAAGGACGTTGCGGTTATATTCGATTCCGACCCGGCAGGCCGCAAGGCCCTGGACCGGAGTTTGGAGATGTTCCTGGCGGCCGATTTGGAGGCCCGGGCCGTGTTTCTGCCCGAGGGAGCGGACCCGGATGATTTCGTCCGGTCTTCCGGAGCGGAGGCGCTGGAAGAACTGGTGCAACGGTCCCCGACATTCATGGATTATTATCTTGAAACGCTGGCCGGAAGCGGGACAACCATCGCCGCAAGGAGGTCAGCGGCACAGGGCGCCGTGGCCATGCTGGCCAAAGTCGATGATCCGATCAAACGGAACCTGTTGCTGAAACGGATATCCGAAAAGACGGGGCTCGACCAGTCGGTGCTGAAAGGTCAGGTCCGAAAAGTCGTGGAAGTGGAAGCGGGGAAAGTTCCCGTTGCAGAGGGATCCCCGAAGAATCCGCGGACGGAATCCAACCCGCTGGAGTTGGATCTGGTTCTGCTCATGATGGAGTATCCGTTCCGGATTCCCGACGTGGCCGGGTCAGGTGTCCTGGAACAATTCGATGCCGGAACGTTGAAAAACTTCGCTGAAACCCTTGTGGATACCTTCAGCAGGGATGGTCGGATCGACGTGTCCAATCTGGCCATGGAAATTCCCGAAGAAGGAGTCCGACAGAAGATATTGAAAATGCTCGTTCAGAAACAACCGCTGGAAGAGACCCTGGTGGAGAGGTATCTCTGGGACAGCATAGGACAGATCCGCAGGAAATGGTTCCGCAAGCAGCATGAGCAGTTGAGAAGAAAACTGCTCAGCGCCCAGGAACGGGAAGACGGTGCCCTCTGTGAAGCCTTGCTTCGAGAGAAAGAACAGTTGCTGAACAGGGAAAGAAATTTGCCGAAGGGAATCTGATCGGGAGCGTCCCTCCGGTTTGAATGTCCGGGAAAAAACAGGGAGAGAATACATGGCGAAAGACATCCAGTCCGACGAGTTCAAGAAGTTGATCACCCTTGGCGAGGAGAAGGGTTTTCTCACCTACGACGACGTAAACGACCTGTTGCCCTCGGATATCGTCTCCTCCGACCAAATCGATGACATCATTATGCTTTTCGGAGAAAAAAACATCGATATCATCGATACGGACAAGGGGGACAAACTGATTGTCAAGAAGGCCGCCGAGGAACCCCTCGACACAAAAGAGGAGGATGTTCTCACCCTGATGCCGATTGCCGGGAAAACCGGCGATCCGGTAAAGATGTACCTTCGGGAGATGGGAATGGTTTCTCTCCTCAGCCGGGAGGGGGAGGTTGAAATCGCCAAGAAGATCGAGGCGGGTGACAAGGTTGTCATGGACTCGGTCTTCAGCGTGGACTGCTGTGTGAAATATGTCGTCGACCTGGGCGCAAAGCTGAAGCGGGAAGAAATTCGCATCAAGAGCGTCATCGATAATCTTGAGGATGAGGACGGGTTCGTCGAGGAAGACCATCATAAACAGAGAGTCATCAAACTGATCGACCGGATCGCCACTCTGGACCGCAAAAATGAGCAGATCCGGAAACGACTCAAGGAAAAAGGCATCGAGGAAGAGATACGCCAGGAACTCCGGGAAGATCAGGAGAAAAACCGGAAGAACATTGTTCGTCTTAGCCGCAAGGTCCGGTTCAGCAAGCGGCAGACCCATTCCATGGTTGCCATGCTGAAGGTGTACATCGCCGAGGTGGAGGAAGCCGACTGGCTGATCCGACAGTGCAAGGAGAAAACAGGGCTTCCCGTCAAGGAAATGGAGAAGACCTGGTCCCGGCTGCGGCAATCCCCCAAGGAGGCCAAGGCCGTGGCGAAGAGCCTCCGGCTCTCGCAGGAGAGGTTGAAAGAATGCGAGGAGCAGTACCGGGAAGCAACCCGGCGGATCAAGGCCGTAACCCTGGCGACGGGCCTTCCGGCGGCCTTTTTGAAGAAGGTTGTGTATCTGATTGAGACGGGGGAAATGGATGCGGAGATCGCCAAGAGAAAGCTGGTCGAGGCAAACCTCCGGCTCGTGGTCAGCATTGCCAAAAAGTACACAAACCGGGGGCTTCAGTTCCTGGATCTGATCCAGGAAGGGAACATCGGCCTCATGAAGGCGGTCGACAAGTTCGAGTACCAGCGGGGCTACAAGTTTTCCACCTACGCCACATGGTGGATCCGCCAGGCCATCACAAGGGCCATCGCCGACCAGGCCCGGACCATCCGGATCCCGGTGCACATGATCGAGACGATCAACAAGTTGATCCGCACCTCCCGCTACCTCGTACAGGAACTGGGACGGGAACCCACTCCCGAGGAAATCGCCAACAAGATGGAATATCCGCTGGAGAAGGTTCGGAAGGTACTGAAAATCGCCAAGGAACCCATCTCCCTGGAGACGCCCATCGGAGAAGAGGAGGACAGCCATCTCGGTGATTTCATCGAGGACAAGAAAATCATGTCCCCCTCCGAAGCAACCATCAGCATGGATCTTGCGGAACAGACAAGAAAAATCCTGGCGACGCTGACCCCGCGGGAGGAAAAGGTGCTCCGGATGAGGTTCGGCATCAGCGAGCGCATGGACTATACCGACGAGGAGACCCGGGAGCTTCTGGAATCCACTCGGCGGGAAGCTCCCCGTCCATTGCCTGCGTCTTCGGGGAAGAAAATGATCAACCCGCCCCGGAGGAGGGTTCTCAAGCTCGTCTCGAAATAGACCATTGACAGAGATCCTTTTCGGGTATAGCAATCAAACGCGTCAGGGACGGCTTGACCTTCGGGAACAGGCGTGTTCGCGGGCGCAGGGAATGCAGAGAGGGCCCATAGCTCAACTGGTAGAGCCACCGGCTCATAACCGGTCGGTCCCTGGTTCGATCCCAGGTGGGCCCACCATTGTTTATTCAAAGCCATGAAGATACCCAAACAAAAATCAGCGGTTCCATCCGCAAGCGGCAGGAAAGGACGGACCGGCCGGTCGACAATCACCGGCGGTGCAAGTTCCCGACAGGGAACCTCCGTCCCGCAAGAATAAATCAATGCACCGGCTCCGGTGCATTTTTTTTTGACTCTTTGTTTGAAAGGGGAATGATCCTTGAAAGAACTGCTTTCTCTCTTAAGAGATCTGCAGAAAGTCGATTCCGCAATCGAGAAAATTCAGGGTCGGAAGGCCCAATTACCTGGCATGCTGGAGGCGCTGGATGAGATATTCACCGCGTCCCGGACAGAGATGGAAGAACAGAAGGAAAAGCTTCAGGAAGCAACAAAAAAACACAGGGAAAAGGAAGAACTCCTTCGCAGAGGGCAGGATTCCCTGAAGAAAGCCAAGGCTCGCCAGTTTGAAGTCAAGACCAACAAGGAGTACGAGGCCATCCTGAAGGAAGTCGAGACCCTGGAAATCAAGAGCAGCCAGATGGAGGACGAGATCCTCGAGGCGATGGAGGAAATAGACCGCGTACGCGGCCTCGTGCAGAACATCGAGCGGGACTTCGATCAGGCTCGGTTGCGCTACGAGGGGGAGCGGAAAAAACGAGCCGAGGAACTCGCCCTCGCCGACGGGGATCTGCATGCGACCAGAGAAAAGAGCCAGGCATTGCGAGAAAAGGTCCCCCCTGACATCCTTAAAAGGTACGATACGATCCGCAACGTCAGTGCCGGCATAGCAGTCATCGGCGTCTGGAAGGAAGTCTGCCAGGGGTGCCGGATGAACCTCCCTCCCCAGCTTTACAACGAGATACAGAGGGAGGAAGAAATCCGGTTCTGTCCCAATTGCAACCGAATCCTCTATTGGGATGACCAGAGCAACGGAGACAATGAAAAGAACCATCGAGGCGCTTGATTCCGGCGTCCCGATAGGATAATCTTCCGGATATGCCGGTTCAGCATGCTGAACCGGCGTTGGAAGGGATCTTTGAAAAGGTGCCGGAGCAGATCAGGTGGTCGCCGTTCCCTCGAGGGAACGGAGGAAAGTCCGAGCTCCGCAGGGCAGGATGGTCGCTAACGGCGACTGGGGGCAACCCTAAGGAAAGTGCCACAGAAAAGATACCGCCTGCATATTGCAGGTAAGGGTGAAAAGGC
This sequence comes from Deltaproteobacteria bacterium HGW-Deltaproteobacteria-19, assembly GCA_002841865.1. GTDB lineage: Bacteria > Desulfobacterota > Syntrophia > Syntrophales > PHBD01 > PHBD01. Next base: position 9,864 of record PHBD01000042.1, on the reverse strand, counting down.
GAGGTAAGAGCTCACCAGTTTCCCGGGTGACCGGGAAAGCTTGGTAAACCCCATCCGGAGCAAGACCGAATAGGAGAACGCTTGAGGGCGGCCCGTCCAAAGTTCTCGGGTAGTGTCGCTTGAGGCGGCAGGCAACTGTCGTCCCAGATGAATGACCACCGCCGCTCGGCCGGTAACGGCCGTGCGGGACAGAACTCGGCTTACGATCTGGTCCGGCACCCCCTACCAAAGACCATCAAAGGCATCCCGAAAAATCTCGATCCGGGTTCCCGACGGATCCATTCTCACCGATACGACGTCGAAGCGGCATTTCTCGTCGTGAAGCCTCTTCTGGTTCAGGTACTGCAGGGATATTTTAGTCAGTCTCCGCTGCTTTCCCGGTCCCACGGATTCTTCCGGTTCTCCGAAGGTCCCGGAGCGCCGGGATTTCACCTCCACGAAAACAAGCACGTCGCCATCCCTGGCGACAATATCCATCTCGCCGACAAGACACCGATAATTTCTTTCAAGAATCACGTACCCGGCTTTTTTCAGATGAGCCGCCGCCAGGTCTTCTCCAAGGGCGCCCTTTCGTGGAGCCGGCGCCGTTTTCGAATCCGATCGAAGCCTCATGGAAAGGGGAGAAGTTCCGAGGGAGAAGAAAAGGCTTTCGCCTTCAGGTGAAATGATTTGCGGTGAATTTTGGAGATCCCGTAAACCTCAATGGCATGCCGGTGTTCTTCCGTTCCGTAGCCCTTGTTCCGAAGAAAATTGTACTGTGGAAATTGATGGTGATAAATTTCCATGATTTTATCGCGGGAAACCTTGGCCACGATGGAAGCCGCCGCGATGGAAACGCTCAGGCGGTCTCCACCGACGATGACCTTTTGATGAAAATCGAGGGGAATGGCATTCCGGCCGTCGACAAGAATAAAATCCGGCCGTTGGGAAAGGCCGAGTACAGCATCCTTCATCGCGGCCAATGTCGCCTGCAGGATGTTGATGCGATCGATCACCTGTGCTTCGATCACCCCGATGCCGACCGCCAGGGCGTCCTGATGGATCCGGTCATGGAGAAATTCCCGGACCTGCGGACGCAGCAGTTTTGAATCTTTGATGTTGGGATTCCGATATCCAGGAGGGAAAATAACGGCAGCGGCAACAACGGGTCCGCAAAGAGCCCCCCGTCCGGCCTCATCCACGCCGGCAATGGAGGAAAAACCCTCTTCAAGAACCTTGCGTTCGAAATGGTCCATCGCTCTCTCGGGCGACGGGATCCCCCAAGGGAGACCCCGCCACCTCGGGATGGAGTGTGCCTGTCCCGCTGTTTCAGGTTCTGCTCGCGTCCTTGATCCGGGCCTTCTTCCCTCTCAACTCCCTGAGGTAGTAAAGTCGGGATCGGCGAACCTTGCCGCGGCTGATCACCTCAATCCGGTCGATCACGGGGGAATGAAGCGGGAATGTCCGTTCGACTCCAATGCCGTAGGAAATCTTCCGGACGGTGAAACTGGATCGGCTGTTTCCACGTCTTCTCCTGATCACGACGCCTTCGAAGGCCTGGATCCGCTGTTTCTGACCTTCCACGATCCGGACGTAAACCTTCACCGTATCGCCGGGCTTAAATTCGGGGATGTCTCCCCGCATCTGTTCCTTTTCAAGAATATCCAATACATTCATGACAAAACGCCTCCTTCTATCCCTACAAGGCTATCCCTGTAAATTGCCCTTTTATCGGCCTGTCCCCCATTTTCCCTTTTTCATCCCTCACCGAAAGGATCCGGGTATCAATGGTTACGGGCCGTCTTGCTCATCCTCCAGGATCAGGCTCTGCAGAATCTTCCGGTCTTCCTCCGGCAGCGATATCGCTTCAAGGAGGTCCCGGCGCCTGCGCCATGTCCTTTTCAACGATTCCCGCTTTCTCCAGTCTTCAATGGCCTTGTGATGGCCGGACAAGAGCACGTCTGGGACTTTCCATTCCCGGAAGTTCTCCGGTCTCGTATACTGGGGGTATTCGAGAAGCCCGGTGGAAAAAGAGTCAGCCACGGGTGAACCGCTGTTTCCCAGAACACCGGGAACCAAGCGGGAAACGGCATCCACGAGGACCATGGCCGCCAGTTCCCCTCCTGTCAGGATATAGTCACCGATGGAAACCTCGCGGTCGGCCAGATGACTCCGGATTCGCTCGTCCACTCCCTCATAGTGTCCACAAATCATGACCACTCGAGGCCACGAGGCCAGTTCTTCAACCAGTCCCTGCCGCAATGGTTCTCCCTGGGGAGTAAGGAGCACAACGATGGCGCCGTCCCGATCCGGGACGACGGCTTCCAGCGCCCGGGCCACGGGTTCCACCTTCATGACCATCCCGCCGCCGCCGCCGTATGGATAATCGTCCGTCATCCGGTGCCTTCCTTCGGCATAATCCCGGATGTCGTGCAGGTGGATCTCGATTTTCCCTTTCTCCCTGGCCTTCCCGATGAGGCTGGCATCAAAAGGGGATCGGAACATCTCGGGGAAAATCGACAAGATGTCAAAACGGAGCATGGCGGATCAAAGTCCCTCAAGGATCCTGACAGTCACGAATCCCTTCTCCGTGTCAATCTCCCGAATCACGTCTGCAATGGCCGGGAGCAGAATCTCCCTCTCGCCTCCCCTGCAGACATACACATCGTTGCTTCCCGTGGGAAGGATCTCTTCGATGAATCCGAGCGACTGCCCTTCTTCCGATCGGACCTCGAGGCCGATGATCTGCCACCAGTAATACTCGCCGTCGGGAAGCTTCTCCAGGCGGTCTGCGGGGATCCAGACACTGAAACCCAAGAGGGGGGCCGCCTGTTCAGCCCCTTCAATTCCCTCCAATGTCAGTGAAAACGCTCTATTGAGCGGTTCCGCTGCCTTTACCCGGAAAGGGACGGCACGTGCTGCTTCCTTTCCAATATAAACTTCATGGATGATTTTCAGGGTGCGGTCTCCGTCCAGAAAGGAGAGCACCTTCATGGATCCTTTCAATCCGTGGGGTTTAACAATCCTGCCGATTTCCAGAAGTCTCATGCATTATTCGATGATCTCAAGGACCGTCCTCTTGCGAATTTTCGTTGAAGCGGCGCTCAGAATGGCCCGCATCGCCTTGGCCGTTCGTCCTTGCTTTCCGATGACTTTCCCCAAGTCTTCCTTGGCCACTCTCAATTCGATCACCGAGGTTTGTTCGCCAACGATTTCATTCACTCCCACCTGATCAGGATTATCCACTAAAGCCTGCGCCATGTACTTGATGAGCTCCTTCATCGTTCCCACCTCCGTGATGTCTGCAAAGATTGAAGCGTCACGAATATCGATTCTCACCAGCTGCCTGTCGGCAGCCTGGGATCTCCTGCTTGCACGATCGATCGTGGGTCGGAAGCGCCCGAAACATGCCGTTCGGCCGGGTATGACGGGCGGAAGCTATCCTTTCAGTGGGATTCCCTTTTTCTTCAACAGCTGGGAAACGGTAAGTGTCGGCTTCGCCCCCTTGGAGAGCCATTCCCGGACGCGATCATCCTTCACGTTCACTTCCGCCGGCTCTTTATTGGGGTCGTAGTTGCCAATAATCTCAATGAATCTCCCGTCTCTGGGAAATTCGGAATCGGCTACCACGATGCGGTAGAAAGGCTTGCTCCGGGTTCCCATGCGTGCCAGTCTGATCTTTGTTGCCATTCTATCTGCTTGTAACCTCCTCCGAAAGTGGTTTTGCTAGCGAAAAGGGTGATTGATTAACATATCTTTTTCAGAATGAAAAGGGAAAATTACCCCTACGGAGGGCTTTGATTCCATCCTTGGAGGTCATCCTTTTCATGATCTTTCTCATTTCAATGTAATTCTTCAACAGCCGGTTCACATCCTGAACGGAGGTCCCGCTTCCCCGGGCGATCCGCTTGCGCCTGGAACCGTCGATGATCAGGTAGTTCGCCCTCTCCTGGCGGGTCATGGAATCGATGATGGCGGAGATCCGGACAAGTTCCTTTTCATCGGGCATTGTATCCTTCATGGCTTTCACCCGCCCCAAGCCGGGGATCATACCCAGGATGTCCTGAAGCGAGCCCATCTTTCGGATCTGCGACAACTGGTCCCGGAAATCTTCGAGAGTAAATTCATTCTTGCGGATTTTCCGTTCCAGTTCAAGGGCCTTTTTCTGGTCGACCGCCGTCTGGGCCTTCTCCACCAGGGTCAGGATATCTCCCATTCCGAGGATCCGGGAAGCCATCCGCTCCGGATGGAACGGTTCCAGCGCATCCACCTTCTCCCCGACACCGACGAATTTTATGGGCTTCCCAATCACCGCACGAAGCGAGAGGGCAGCCCCGCCCCTGGCATCTCCGTCCATCTTCGTCATGATGACGCCATCGATGCCGAGGCTCTCGTTAAATTTCGCCGCCACGTTCACCGCTTCCTGGCCGGTCATCGCATCGGCCACGAAGAGAATCTCTGCGGGAAGCACGGCTTCCTTGATGCGCCGAAGCTCGTCCATCATGTCTTCATCAATGTGAAGGCGGCCGGCGGTGTCGATAATCAGGACTTCGTACCCTTTCGAGCGGGCCTCATCGACGGCATTCAGACAGATCTTTACTGGATCCTTCAAATCATCAGCCCGGTGGAAGCCTGCGCCGATGGATTCGGTCAGCACCCGAAGCTGTTCAATGGCGGCGGGCCGATAGACGTCGGCGGAAACGAGGGACACCCGCTTCCCCTGGGCCGCCAGGATACGGGCCAGTTTTACGGATGTTGTCGTTTTTCCGCATCCCTGAAGACCCACCATCATGACCGGTGTCGGGATCCGGTTCCCGAACCGCATCGCGCTGCCCGTTCCGCCCATGAGTTCCACGAGGCGTTCATGAACGATCTTGACGACCTGCTGCCCCGGCGACAGGCTTTCCAGGACATGCTGGCCGACTGCCCGGGTGCGGACGTCCTCGACAAAATCACGGACGACCCGGAAATTCACATCCGCCTCGAGAAGCGCCATCCGGATCTCCTTCATGGCCTCCTGGATGTTCTCTTCCGTCAGTACGCCATGGCCCCTGAGCTTTTTAAATATCCCTTCCAGTTTTTCAGTCAGGTTCTCGAACATGATTTTCAACCTTCATTGGACGCCTTCCGGCCCATTGATCCGGAAGGTATGCGACACGGCCTGCAACTGCGGAAGGTCTTCCGCAGAGGTAATCCGTCACTTTGTTAATAAAATCAGGCTTTGCGAATGATGCAGCTTGCGCCCTTGATTTTCTTGGCTATCCGGTCAGCTGCCTTTTGCGCGGCCTCCCGGGACTCAAATCCCCCGACGACAATGCGGTACCACCGCCCCTTCGAGGGCAGATCGACCGCCAGGACACGCGGCTTGAATCCCAGGGACCCCAGTTTTTTCGCCGTTTCTTCGGCCTTCGCTCTTTCCTTGTAAGAGGCAACCTGCAGACTGAAGGACTCTTTTGCCTTCTCGGCTCCTTTTACCGGTTCGGCCGGTTTCCTGGCAGTCGCTTCCGCAGGCGCCACTCCACGGGCTGTTGCAGGAGAAGCGGAAACGGCCGGGGCCGGTTTCCCCGCGGCTGTGTCCTTCGGAGCCGCCATAGCACGCTCAGCCGTTCCTCTTGCCGGAGGTGCCGCTCCTTTCTGTGCTGCCACACCGTCCGGAAGGGATGCCGGCCGGGGAGCGGATGCGCCTGCGGGTGGGGGCGTCGTCGGTCGGCCGGCCTGCTGTGCCGGCAAAGGAGAAACCGTACCGGAGGATGCCGCCTGCTGTATCGGGAGAACGCCCGGTGATGCAGATGCCGCCTTTTCCCCTCCCGTCACCGGTGTCTCAGCAACCTTTGCAGGGCCTGGCGCCGGCATGCTCCCTTTATCGATTCCTGCCGGCAATGACCGGCTGAGCTGCATCGCCGGGGTTTCCATGTTTCGGCCCATCTGCAGGCCAACCCAGAAGGAGGCGAAGACCAGAACCGACATCCCGGCGGCAAAGAGCAGCAGACCCCGCTTCCCCAACCGGAATTCGAATCGTTTTTCGTTCCTGGAGGGCATACCGTCGATCTCCTTGCCGCATGGGGACAAAACGGGAATTTACATCGTCACCGGCGCCGTGACGCCGAGCAGATCCAATCCGTTCCGGAGCACCGTCTGAATGCAGGTGACCAGGAAGAGACGCGCCATGCTCAAGGGGTCGTCTTCGGAAAGGACCTTGTTACGGTTGTAGTAGCTGTGGAACAACCCCGCAAGATCGTTCAGATAAAACGTCAAGCGGTGCGGTTCCAAGGCGAGTGCCGCCGCCTCCACGACCTCCGGATAGCGGACAATTGCCTTGATGAGGGCGATCTCCTCGTCCAGTTTCAACACCGACGGATCCACATCCCGCCGGGCAGGCCTGACGAAACCCCGTTCGGCGGCGGTCCTGAAAATGCTGCAGATCCGGGCATGGGCGTACTGGACGTAATAGACGGGGTTCTCGTTGGACTGGCGCTTCGCCACCTCCAGATCGAAATCCAGGTGGCTGTCGGAGCGGCGCATGAGAAAATTATAGCGGGCTGCATCCTTCCCCACTTCATCCACTACCTGACGGAGCGTAACGAATTCACCGGCCCTGGTGGACATGGCCACCGGCTTTCCGTCCCGGAGCAGGCTGACGAGCTGCACGAGGATGACCTGCAGGGCCTCGCGCTCGTGACCGAGCGCCTGGATGCCGGCCATCATCCGGGGGATGTACCCGTGGTGATCGGCTCCCCAGATGTCGATGACCGTGTCGAATCCACGGGCGAATTTGTTCCGGTGGTAGGCGATGTCGGCGGCGAAATACGTCGGCTCGCCGTTCTGGCGGACGACAACCCTGTCTTTCTCGTCGCCATAAGCAGTCGTCCGGAACCAGAGGGTTCCTTCCTCCTCGTAGATGAAATCTTTCTGCTTCAACTCCTCGAGCAGTTTCGCAACGCCGTTATCCTTGTAGAGTTCCCGTTCGCTGAAATAGAGGTCGAAGACCACGCCGAAGGCCTTCAGATCATCCTTGATCCCTTCGAGGATAACGCCTCCGGCGTCGGCAGACAGGACCGGTACGGCTTCCTGCTCCCCGAGGACCCGGTATCGGTCGCCGTCCCGGTCCATGATTTCCCGGGCCAGCCCCGTAATGTAGTCTCCCTGATACCCGTTTTCCGGAAACTCGACGGCCTCCCCCAGAAGCTGCAGGTAGCGGTAATAAACGGAGCGCCCCAGGTTGTTCATCTGGTTGCCCGCATCGTTGATGTAATACTCACGGAAAACCGAGTGCCCGGTGGCGGCAAGGATGTTGGCAATGACATCCCCCACGACGGCACCGCGGGCATGGCCGATATGCAGGGGGCCCGTCGGGTTGGCGCTGACGAACTCGACCTGCATGCTCCTGCCCCCGCCGAGGTCCGACATCCCGAACCGTTCGCTTCTCTCCTCCACGACACCCAGCATTTGATACCACTGGGCCGGCTCGATGAAGAAGTTGATAAAGCCGGGACCGGCGATTTCCATCTTCTGGATGCCCCCCCCGGAATCTCCGAGTTTTGCCACGAGGATCTCCGCAATCTGGCGCGGCTTTCTCTTCAGGCGGGAGGCAAGAATCATGGCGGCGTTGGAGGCATAGTCCCCGTGTGCGGGATCTTTCGTCCAGTCCACCTCGAGCGGGGGGATCTCACAGGACGGCAGGAGCCCTTCCCGAAAAGACGCCGCCAGGGCCTCGGACAACATATTCTGGAGTGTTCGCTTCATATCTGCTTGCTGGAAGTATGACCTTCAGGACAGCAAAAAGGTTGGCACGGGGCCAACCTTTTCATAACCATTGGTTCAGAACCTCATCCATTCGGATCCGTGCCATGAGTTCCAACACACGCAGGCCCGGATCCTACCGGGGTTCCGTTCCTATCCGCCGAACTTCTTTTTCGCCTCATCGATATCCTGATCCTTGATCGCAAGATCCCTCGTGTAATCGGGACAATGCACGTTTCCCGAAGAATCTGTCGAGACGCTGAACCGCTTCTGGCAGGTGCCGCGCCATGCACAGATCGCACAATACTTCTTGTCCATTCCCATGGAGATCCCCCTTTTTCAACTTTCAGTCACCAGCAGGTCCGGGAACGGCCCCTTCCCGGGCACCGGTTCCTTACCGCTCCGGGCGATACATCTATCCATCCCACCCGATGAAGTCAAGCCTTTTTGAACCTTACGACTGCGTCAGGAGCCAGCGGAAAAAAGCGTCCCCGGCGAAAAGATAACCCAGAGCCCCAAGGCAGAGGAATGGGCCGAACGGGATCGGAGTCGCCCGATCTTTCTTTTTCAGGAGGATGTATCCCAACCCGGCGATGGCTCCCGTGAAGGAACTCATCAGGATGATGAACAGCAGGGATTTCCAGCCGAAAAAGGCGCCCATCATCGCCAGCAGGTTGACATCTCCCCCGCCCATGCCCTCCCGGCCCGTGATGGCCTCGAAATAGACGGCCACGAAATAGAGGGTGCCCGCCCCGATCATGATTCCCAGGAAGGAGTCCACCGCCGGAATCCGCATGATGAAAACGGCCATCAGGAAACAGATCGGGATGCCCGGCAAGGTAATGGCGTGGGGGATGATCTGGTGGTCCAGGTCGATGAAGGTGATGACCACAAGGGCGGAGACGAACAGAAAGGCGGCCAAAAAAGGGAGGCCGAGGCCGAACAGTTTAAAAAGAGTCAATCCCAGGATGGCGGTCAAACCCTCAACGAGGGGATAGCGGAACGAAATGGGCTCCCCGCAGTCCCGGCATTTTCCCCTCAGGATCAGCCAGCTGACGATCGGGATGTTGTCGTACATGCGGATCGGGTGTCCGCACCTGGGGCACCGCGACGCGGGCTTCACGATGGACTGGCCTTCGACGGGCATCCGGGCGATGCAGACATTGAGAAAGCTGCCCACACAGGCAGCCGCCACAGTGATGAAGATGTCCATGAATACGGCCATGGTCACCTTTCGTCACCCGTCCTTCCGGTCCCAGCTGTACGGGATATCGTTTTCATGGGGATCGGCCCGGTATTCATCCGGATTGTCATAACGGTAAACCCTGTCGGGCACGTTCACCACGATCGCTTCTTCCGCGGAGATGCACTTGAAGCCGTGATAGACGTAAGGCGGAATGTGGACCAGGATGGGGTTGTGTTCCCCGGCGAAAAACTGGTTCACTTCTCCGCATGTAGGCGAATCCTTTCTGGAATCGTAAAGGACGATCTTCATCATTCCACGGACGACGGCCATGTTGTCCGACTGCTCCTTGTGATAATGCCACCCCTTTACGACCCCGGGGTAGGCAGTGGTCATGTAGACCTGGCCGAAAGCCTGGAACATCTCGTCATCTACACGGAGAATCTCCATGAGCCGGCCCCGCTCGTCGGGAATCACCCGCAGCTTCTTGACCTTCACGCCGTCGATCATGACGCCTCCCGATTCATATCAGACTCTGCCTTCAGTCAAGGCGGTTCGCCCCCGTTTTCGCCACCATGTTCGTGGCGTAAAGAAGGGATTCAAAGGTCCCCGCATCGGTCCACCAGCCGTCCAGAACATCCCATTCCATCTTCCCTTCCCGGATGTAAAAGTTGTTCACGTCGGTGATCTCCAACTCCCCCCGCTGGGACGGCTTCAAGGTCTTGATGAAATCGAACACCCGGTGGTCGTACATGTAGATACCGATAACAGCATAGGAGGATGCGGGATTTGCCGGTTTCTCCTCCACCCGGACGATGCGGTCGTCTTCGAACACGGGAACACCGAACCGCTGAGGATCGGAAACCTCCTTGAGCAGGATCCGGGCCACGTCGACGGCCACGTTCCCGACGCCGACCACCACAGCGTTCCGGACGCCGGCGAGCGGCTGCGGCTCGGCGTCC
>PHBD01000041.1 GCA_002841865.1 Deltaproteobacteria bacterium HGW-Deltaproteobacteria-19 | reverse complement strand
CGGGGCAGACAACATCTTTTCCCATCTCATCAACGAGACGGACCTGAGCAGGATCAAGGTGGGCATGAAGGTCCGGGCCGTCTTCAAGGACGCCGCGGACATGCAGGGAAACACCCAGGACATCAAGTACTTCGAAATCATTCGATAAAATCAAACGATGGGAGGTCAGCAGATGTACCAGGAGTATTTCAACGAGGATCACAGGATTTTCAGGGAAAGCGTTCGCAAGTTCGTGGAGAAGGAGATCAAGCCCCACGTCGATGAGTGGGAGGAAAAGGAAGAATTTCCCCTGGAACTGTACAAGAAAACCGCCGATGCGGGCCTTCTGGGACTGGAATACCCTGAGGAGTACGGCGGGATACCCTGTGACAAGTTCATGGTCGTCGCCTTCATCGAGGAGTTCATCCGCCACAGCGGTGCCTCGGGTCTCTACTGCGGCCTCTACAGCCACACCATCGCCATGCCGCCTGTACGGGGCTTGGGCACCGAGGAGATGAAGAAGAACGTCCTTGCACCCGTTCTCCGGGGGGAGAAGGTCGCTTCCTTGGGGATCACCGAGCCGAACGCCGGGTCGGACGTGGCGAGCCTCCGGACCCGGGCCGTCCGGGACGGGGATTCCTACATCGTCAATGGGGCGAAGACCTTCATCACGAGCGGCTGCCGGGCGAATTTCGTCACCACGGCGGTGCGGACGGGCGGTCCCGGGCCGAAGGGCGTGAGCCTTCTCCTGATCGACACCTCCACGCCGGGCTTCACTGTTTCCAAGAAGATTCACAAGATGGGCTGGCACAGCTCCGACACGGGGGAACTGAGCTTCGTGGACTGCCGGGTTCCGGCGGCGAACCTCATCGGCAAGGAAGGCGAGGGATTCAAGGGCATCATGATCAACTTCCAGAACGAGCGGCTCTCTCTCTCCGTTCAGGCCCACGCCACGGCCCAGTTGGCCCTGGAAGAATCCATCAAGTACGCCAAGGCTCGGGAGGCCTTCGGGACGACCCTGACGGGCTTCCAGGTCATCCGACACAAGCTGGTGGACATGGCGACGAAGGTGGAGATCGCCAAGGAATACAACTACCGCGTCGCCGCCCGGATGGAGGCGGGGATGGACGTCATGCGGGAGGTCTCCATGGGCAAGAACTTCTCCTGCGAGGTCTGCGACAAGGTGGTCTACGACGCCGTCCAGATCCACGGCGGTTACGGCTATGCCCGGGAATACGTCGTCGAGCGGCTGTACCGCGATTCGCGGATCCTCAGCATCGGCGGCGGAACGACGGAAATCATGAAGGAGATCATCAGCCGGACAATCTAACATTTCAGAAAGAAAGAAGGATTTACCAGGTGATCGACCGGGACCCCCGGGAACGGGGGGCCGAAACCTGGAGAAGATCTTCGATCCTGTGAAGACCCTGAAAAGCACCCGGGTCGCGGACATGCAGCCCCCGGTGGCATAACCGGGAAACAAAGACGTCCCGCGCCGTCCGGATCAGACGAGGCGGCGACGGGACGATTCCAACAGAAAGGAAGAGGAGATGGCGAATTCGTACGATGTGATCGTAGTTGGCGCCGGCATCGCCGGCCTGGGTGTCGGGGCGATCCTGGCGAAGGAAGCGAAGCAGAAGGTCCTGATCCTGGACCGTTTCCCCAAGTTCGGCGGCAGGATGATGAGTTACGACGGCTATCCCGGCAAGGGATGGCGGGTGGAAATCGGCCTTCACATGGTGGAACTGGGCGAGAAGTCCAGCTGCAACGCCCTGAACAACCGCGTCGGGAAGACCGTGCAGTGGGCTCCCTTCAGCGATACCGTGGACATCTGGAATGGCGAGAAGTTCGTCAGCGTAGCGGAACTGGTCCCCATGACGAAGGAGGACAAGATCGCCTTCCGGGACCTGATGCAGACGATTGCGACCCTGAAGGACGAGGAGATCGAGGCCTGGGACAACCGGTCCCTGGAGGAGTGGCTCTACGAGCATGTCCCGCAGCAGCCGGTGCGTGAGCTGTTTACGGATCTGGGAATGATCATGACGACGATCCCCCATGCCATCGACATGGCCGCAGGCGAAGTCCTCTACATTGCCCGGGACAACCTGCTGAAGACAAGGCAGGCCCTGCAGGCGAGCTATCCCCTGGAAGGCATGGAAGGCATCACCCGCGGGCTGGCGGAGACGATCCGGGAGAACGGCGGAGAGATCCGGCTGAACTGTGACGTCCAGGAAGTAGTCATCGAGAACAAGAGGGCCGTGGGCGTCCGCATTCCGGCGAAACGCCACATCTACGAGGAAGAGTACCGGATCTTCGAGACCGAGACGATCCGTGCCGACCGGGTGGTCTGCGCCCTTCCAATCTACAAGCTGGCCAATATCCTCGATTTCAACCCGGCCAGTTCCCCGCTGCCCCGCTGGTGGGTGAAGCGGATCACCGACATCCAGCACGAGGTCACCGGACTCATCGGCTTCATGCTGGGGCTTTCGGAGCCGGTGGTGGACCCGAAGCGGAAGTGCTTCATGTCGGCCCTCAAGACGAAGCATGCGGGCTTCCCCTTCCAGGGCTTCCCGGCATCCAATTTCTCGGCCAATGTCGCTCCCCCGGGGAAGCAGGTCATCCACACGGACATGGTGGTGGAGCATGCCGAGGCCTCGGACAAGTTCCTGCGGGAGCGGCTCCTGGCGCTTCACTGGGAGGACCTGAAGGACATGTTCCCCGGCATCGAGTCGAAAGTGGAGTGGAAGTTCCCCTATTACGTCGACGGATGCGACGGCCTGGCACGCCAGCCCGGGCTCGTGGGGAACTACAAACCGGGCCTGATTGCCCCCGGTATTCCGAACCTCTTTTTCGCAGGAGACACATACCAGGGTAGAGGACTTGCCATCAACAGCGCCGCCTTGAGCGGCATGAAGTGCGCCGACCTGATCCTGAAAGAACTGAAGAAGTAAAATGCGGCCTGTGCCGCTGCAACGGATTTGAATGACGAAAGGAGGTGAAATCGTATTGGTGGCAGGAGCGAAAGGAGCCACTTGTCACAGATGATTCCAGGCATCCATGGCAGCCATTACGGAAGAGAACAGGGATGATTATTCTGAAGGAGAGATGGCTGCGCAACCATATTGAATAAGAGGGAGATCAGCAGATGATGAAGACCGACTGGCTTTACCAGTACAACAAAAAGCTCACAACGGCAGAAGCGGCCGCCCGCGCGGTCTGTGACGACGATTTCATTATGACCCCCCTGTGCCTCGGCCAGCCGAGCACCCTGATTCCGGACGCCATCGCCGACCGGAAGGATGAGCTCAAAAACATCGAATGGCGCTGGAACCTGGCGACCCGGCCTTACAAGATGTTCCAGCCGGAATATCGCAAGACCTTCAAAATCACCTCCGGCTTCACGGGAACGCCCTTTATCCTGTCCCAGTTTCAGGGGCTGGGTTACGGACCTTATGCTCCGGTGACCGTCTTTACCTCTCTGAAGCAATGGTCCTACTACCGCAAGCCCGATGTTATCGTCGCCATGGTGACGCCTCCGGACAAGGACGGCTTTGTGAACATCGGTCCCGACTGCATGTTTTCCCGGGCGCTCCTCGAGGGGCAGGCCACCTCGAGGGGATTTGTCGGCGGCCCCCGGATCCTGATCGGAGAAGTGAACGATCAGTACATCCCCGCCTGCGGGGACACCAGGATGCATATCTCCAACTTCACGCACTTCGTGGAGAATTCCTCGGCGCTGCCTGCCTTCCCGGCGGCGGCCCCGAAAGATATACACCATAAAATGGCCGCATCCGTGGTCAGCCTCCTGAGGGACCGCGACTCCATCCAGATCGGGATCGGCGCCGTCCCCATGCTGATCTCCGACCTCATTGCCCATTCGGATCTGAAGGATCTGGGCCTGTTCACGGAGATGCTCCCGACGGGCGCGCCGCTCTGGCAGGAGAAGGGAATCCTGACCGGGAAATACAAGACCTTCCGGCCGGGCGAGATGTCGGCCAGCTTCATCGGCCCGGTGAAAGAACTGTTCGACTTCGTGAAGAACAATGAAGACGTCAAGTTCTTCTGCGGAGAGGTGATGAACAACCCGTCGGTCATCGGCCGGGAGGAGCAGATGGTGGGGATCAACGGGGCACTGGAGGTCGACATGGCCGGCCAGGTCGCGTCACTGACCATCGGAAACAAGATGGTCTCCGGTTACGGCGGCCAGTCCGATTTTGCCATGGGGTGCCGACTGTCCCGCTTCGGCCGCATGATCATCGTCATGGCGTCGTGTACGAAGGACAAGGACGGCAAGCTCGTCAGCCGGATCGTCCCGAACCTCTCGCCGGGTGCCCTGGTCGGGACCCTGGCGTGCCATGTGGACTATGTCGTTACGGAAAACGGCATCGCCGGTCCCCTGGACGGCCTGTCCATCGACGAGAGGGCGGAGGCCCTGATCAAGGTGGCCCATCCGGACCTGCAGGAGGAGCTGACCCGGGCCGCCAAGGAGAAAGGCCTTTTCAAGTAGGCCGGTTGCTTCCTGCCCGTGGGTTTTCCCGCTGCGATTTGCGGACCGTGTGATGATAATCCTGCAAGGCAACGGGTCGTTCGGGAAAGCGATCGGACGAACGAACCCGGTACAGGAGGAAAGAACAGGCGGGAAGTCCGGATCGAAGGACGGGGATGCCGGGGATGATCCAATCCCCGGCAAACCTGTTTCATGGCGGGGGACCTGAGGCCGGAACCTCACCCCGGATATGGAGGCCCTTCCCTGTCCGGAGGAATCGGAGGGCCGGGTGGATGCCCCGGTGAAATTGGAAAGTGAAAAGGGAGTCCGGATGGAAAGAACATACGTAAATTACACACTGGAAGGCCGTCCTGCGGTGGTGACCTGATTCAACAGTTCATTGAAGAATTGAGGGAACAACATGGACGTCGATAGAGAAAAGTTGAAGGCCGCCTGGAATGAATTCGTCGCCACCGGTGCCGTGAGCGGCGGGGCCGTGCGGGACGAAATCCTCCGGTCATGGCAACGATGCAGGGCGGATGGGCTCGATCCCCGGTCCGGGACGGTGCCGAGCCATCTCACGGAACCGGAAAAGAAGAATATCCTGAGAGAAAACAGAGTCCTGATCGAAGCGGCCCGACCCTTCCTGGAGGGCCTTTCCAAACTCATCAGCGGACTTCAGATGGTCCTCTTCCTCACCGACCGCAACGGATTTATCCTGGATGCCATCGGAGAGGGGGAAATCTGGGAATACTGCCGGCAGAACCATGCCGTGGCCGGCAACTGCTTCAGCGAAGAGAACTTCGGGACGACCGCGCCCAGCCTGGCCCTGAAGCTGGGCACGCCATATCAGATCGTTGCCGAGGAACACTATCTTCAGGTGATTCACCTGGCAAGCTGTGCGGCGGCTCCGATCCACGACAAGCATAACAACGTCATCGGGACCCTGGACATTACATCAACCTATGAGTCCGCTCAGAAGCATCCGCACACGTTCGGGATGATCGTCGCCGCGGCCAGGGCCATCGAGAATCAACTGCGCGTGACGGAGGAACTGCGGGCCCTGGAGATTGCCTCGCATTACCTGCGGTCCGCCATGGAGACCATGGTGGATGGTCTTGTTATCCTCGACGAGAAGGGTGATATCACGCATATCAACCGGGCAGCGGAAAAAATCCTGGCCGTTCGTTCCGGAGAGGCATGCGGAAAG
This sequence comes from Deltaproteobacteria bacterium HGW-Deltaproteobacteria-19, assembly GCA_002841865.1. GTDB lineage: Bacteria > Desulfobacterota > Syntrophia > Syntrophales > PHBD01 > PHBD01. The sequence goes on along the minus strand of PHBD01000041.1, from coordinate 20,096 downwards.
AATATCCGCGGGATCCTGAACAGCACGGAAATACTAACGGCCGTCGCAACGAACAGGCCGCTCGATGATCACGAGATCATCCTGGGGAAACCGGGCAGACAAGAACGGTGTCTCCTGACCCTGAATCCGATCGTCGATCCGGATTCACGGAAGGTGGGAAGCCTGATCGTCCTGAGGGAATTCAAGAAGATCCAGAGCCTGGTGAAGCAGGTTGCCGGGTTTGACGCCCGGTACCGGTTTCCCGATATCCGGGGGACGGGCAGGGGCATCCGGAAAACCATCGGCCTTGCGAAACGCGTCGCGGAGACCGGGTCCAATGTTGTGATCTGCGGCGAGTCCGGCACCGGAAAGGAAATGCTGGCGCAGAGCATTCACAACCATGGGCCGCGCGCCGCGGGCCCCTTCCTCGGCCTGAACTGTTCCGCCATTCCCAACGATCTCATCGAAAGCGAGCTGTTCGGGTATGAAGCCGGCACGTTCACGGGAGCCCTCGCCTCGGGCAAGCCTGGCCGATTCGAGCTTGCCAATGGGGGGACCCTGTTTCTCGACGAGGTCAACGGCATGTCCCTGGACATGCAGGCGAAACTCCTGAGAGTCCTGGAAGAGAGGAAATTCCTGCGGCTGGGCGGGAAGCATTGCATCCCCCTGGAGGCCACGATCATCGCCGCATCGAACCGGCCCCTCGAGGAGGAGGTCGAGAAGGGCAATTTCAGAAGCGACCTGTACTACCGGCTGAACGTCGTCGAGATCGTCATTCCGCCTCTATGCGAGCGAAAGGAGGATATCGAGATCCTGATCGGATATTTCATGGAGGAAATCGGCAACCGGCTGAAGAAGGACGTGACGGAGATCACCCCGGAAGCGATGGAATACCTGAAGAACCAGCCCTGGCCGGGAAACGTGAGGCAGCTGAAAAACTGGATCGAGCGGGCGATCACCCTCGCGGAGGATACCGTTCTCTCCCTGGAGGATTTCTCCCGTGAACAGGATGGCGGAAGAGCCGTCCGGATGGAAAAATCGAAACCGGCCCGGCCGCGGCAAACATACTCCATCCGGCTTTCGGAAGTTGAAAGCACCATGATTCGAACCGCCCTGGAAGAATGCGGGGGAAACGTTTCGGGAGCGGCCAGGAAACTCGGGATATCCCGGGACACGCTGTATCGAAAGATGAAGAAGTACGAAATGACCGTTCAGAAGTCCGTTGAATGATCGGACACCTGTCTTACGGCAAGGCACCTGTATTGTCCTGATGCAGGTGAATTGCCGACTCTGCCTTCCTTTTTCAGGTTATCCTTCTCTCGATCCCTCTCCGGAAGAAAGCTCTCCCGCCCCTCCATTATCCATAACTATTCAATATCACAATCGTACATGACGGACGGTCCCTGTCTGGATGTTGACCGGGAGCATGGCACCGGCGTTTCCGCGCGCTCGGCACGGTCGGTGCAATGACGGTTGCATTCCGATCAGGCGGTCGCCGCGGAACGTTGTGGAAGAAAAACCAGAGAGGGGAGAATCCGCATGAGCCAGATCTTCAGAAACGTTCCTTTACACAACATGGATTTCCAGTGGTGGAATCCGACCCGGATCATCTTCGGAAACGGCAAGGTCCGCGACCTGGCCGACGACCTTGGTCTGGACTGGCAGTTCGATGGCAGGAGCCGCGCCTGTGTCGTCACGGATCAGGGCGTCAAGGGAGCGGGGCTCCTGGACTACCTGCTGGATGCCCTGAAAGGAAGCGCGATCGAAGTGGCGGCCGTTTTCGACCGGGTGCTGGAAGAGGCGGACCGGGAGCAGGTGTATGAGATTGCAAAGGTCGCCGCGGACGCCGGGGCGGATTTCTGGATCGCCCTCGGCGGCGGATCGGTGATGGATGCCTGCAAGGCCGCCGCCGTTCTCGAGTCGAACGGCGGCGAGCTGGAGGATTATGTCGGCCTGTATCTGGTCCCGGCGGAGTCGAAACCGATCATCTGCATCCCCACCACCGCCGGTACCGGGTCGGAGGTGACCTGGGGGGCCGTCGTGATGGATCGGGCGCAGAAGAAGAAGCTGATCATCGGCGACTACAAGTTCATCCCCAAACTCGCGGTACTGGACCCGGAGCTGACGAAGAGCCTGCCCCGGCATCTCGTGGCGGCCACGGCCCTGGACGCCCTGACCCATTCCATCGGGGCTCTGGCGTCCAAGGATCGGCAGGACCTGTCCAATGCCATTGCCTTCCGGGCCGTCGAGATGATCGCGGACAACATCGAGCAAGCATGGCACACGAACGGGGAGAACCTCGATGTCCGATCCAAGATGCTCATCGCCTCCTGCATGTCGGGCATTGCCTTCCAGACCGCCCTCCCCGGGGCCGACCACGGGATCGGCCACACAGCCGGCGCCCTGCATCATCTCCACCACGGGCTGGCCGTGGCGATCGCCAACCTCTACGTCATGGAATTCAACATGAAGGAGGTGCCGCATGTCTATGCCACGGTGGCAAGGGCACTGGGCGTGAAGGACGACGGTCTGCCGGATGAAGTCCTGGGGATGAAGGCCATCGAGCGGCTCCGGGACCTCTATGCCCGGGTGGGGGTGAAGTACAGCTACAAGGACTACGGGTTCCCGACGGACGAGTCGACCGTCGAGGCCCTGATCGAACAGAGCATGGACGATGCCTGCATGGCCTTCAATCCCGTCGGCATCAGCAGGACCCCGGCCTTCGAGACCCTCGTGCGAAGGTGCATCGGGATCTGAGAAGCCGTTCCGGGGAGAGGAATCGGTTCGCATCTCCACGTCGGGTGACGGGGAAGACAGAGAAAGAAAAATCCAAAGGAGGATGATCGAATGGTTACGTATTACGGAAAATCCTGGCTCGAAGCCTGCCGGAAAAACCTGAACGAATCGGCTGAACATTTGAAGAAGGCCGCCAAGCTGAACGGGAAATTCATGTTCCGGGTCTGGGACGGACCGGACGGGAAGGATCGGGTGGCCGTGTGGGACTTTGCGAGCGGCAAATGCACGAGCGTCACGTTCGAAGCGAAACCGGCGCCCTGGAAGGAATTGAGGGAATCCCCGTACGATGACTCCTTCGTGACGCGGTTTTCCTGTCCGTTCAACATGATGGCCAGGCTCAACCGGGGGGAGATGAGTCCGCTCAAGGCCCTGGCATCCCCGGAATACAAGGTCGAAGGCAAGAAGACCCAGCTTTTTAAAATGATGCCGGGCCTCAATTCCTGGAACGAGCACAATGCGAAGGTCGCCTGCGACTACGCATTCTCGAAGACGGACGATGACGGCACGGCGGTCTGAAAGGAGGATTTGTTTCCATGAATAACCCGGCTGATACCAGCTACAGGCTGTTCATCGGCGGCGAGTGGGTCGACGGGATCGAAGGCAGGACGCTGGAGTCCCGCTGCCCGGCAAACGGGGAACTGCTGTCGACCTTCGTCGATGCCGGCGCCGAGGACGTGGATCGCGCCGTCCAGGCCGCCCGGAAGGCTTATGAAAACTGGAAGGACGTCAATCCGGCCGATCGCGCCGCCATGCTGATGGAGATCGCCAGGCTGATCGACGAGCGCGGCGACCACCTGGCGGAGATCGAGTCTCTCGACACCGGGAAGGCCATCCGCGAGCCGTCCTGGATCGACATCCCCTTCGGCGCGGACCAGTTCCGCTACATGGCCGGCGCCGTCCGGACCGAAGAGGGCAGGGCGGTCATGATCGATCAGACGACCCTGAGCCTCGTGCTCCGGGAACCCATCGGCGTCGTGGGGCTCATCGTGCCCTGGAATTTCCCGTTCGCCCTGGCGACCTGGAAACTGGCGCCTGCACTGGCGGCGGGGAACACCGTCGTGATCAAGCCGTCGTCGGAGACGTCCCTGAGCCTCCTGGAACTGACGAAGCTCATGGAGCAGGTCCTGCCGCCGGGGGTCGTTAACGTGGTCACCGGACGGGGATCGACGACGGGCGGTTCCGTCCTGACACACGAAGGCATCCGGAAGATCTCCTTCACCGGCTCCACAGAGATCGGTCAGACGGTCGCCAGGGCTGCCGCGGACAGGATCATCCCGGCCACGCTCGAACTGGGCGGAAAATCCGCCAATATCTTCTTCCCGGACTGCAACTGGAAGAAGGCCGTCGAAGGCGCGGCCCTGGGGATCCTTTTCAACGTCGGACAGGTCTGCTGCGCGGGATCGCGTGTCTTTGTGCATGAAGACATCTACGACCGCTTCCTGGTGGATTGTGTGGAGGCTTTCGAAAACGTCATTCTCGGCATGCCATGGGACATCGGAACGCAGATGGGGTGTCTCGCCAACGAGGCTCAGCTGAAGAAGGTTCTGGAGTATGTGGAAATCGGCAGGAAGGAGGGAGCAAAAGTTGCGTGCGGCGGTTACCGCGTTACGGACGGGGATTTTGCGAAGGGATTTTTCGTGAAGCCAACGATCCTGGCCGATGTAGACAACAAAATGCGTATTGCCCAGGAAGAGATCTTCGGGCCGGTGGTCTGCTTCATCAAATTCAAAACGGAAGAAGACGTGATCCGGATGGCCAACGAGAGCATCTACGGACTGGCGGGCGGCGTCTGGACCCAGGACATCAACCGGGCCATCCGCGTGTCCAGGGCCGTTGAGACGGGGCGCATGTGGGTGAACTGCTACAACCTGCTGCCCGCACACGCTCCCTTCGGAGGCTACAAGCAGTCGGGCATCGGGCGGGAGAACCATATCATGGTTCTCGATGCATACTCCCAGCAGAAGAACATCATGATCAGCCTGAGCGAGGAGCTGATGGGGGCCTATTGACATCCCGTCGCCGCTCCCCGATGCCGCCGGTTCGGGCCGGGGCGGCATTCGGTATGGCTGGCTTCGATGCGAAAAAAATTACTTGAATCGATCGGAGGAACTGAGGATAGTTGATTATCCAGGAAAGCTGAAACAGATAAACGAGTTCGGGAAGTATCCGTGCACCCGTGCCGGTCGGGGACCGGCGATCAACAGCGTCGCCCGGAGCGGCATGTGGTGCGTGGATGTGATCGTGAATGAGTGAAAGATAATACCTCTCCATCAATAAGGAGGAAGATAAATGAATTTATCAACGTATTACAGAATGAGGGCCCGGGAATTCGGCAACAACCTGGTGGCCATCGATGGCGACAGGAAAACAACCTATAATCAATTGGAGGAGATATCCAATAAGGTTGCCAATTGGTTGAAGGGAACGGGAATCAAGCCGGGGGAAAGAGGTATTATTTATCTGCCCAACTGTACCGAATATTTCTATTTCATGTATGGCGCCCTGAAGGCCGGAATTGTTCCGATTCCATTGAACTATCGATTTCAGAAGGAAGAGCTCCGGTATGTCTTGAAGGATTCGGGCGCGGCGGCAGTCTTTACATTGAGCCAGCACGCAGCCGTCATGAGCGAGTTGCAGAAGGAGGAAGGATATATTCAGCAGATCGTCGTCGCCGATGGAGACGACAAGAAATCGGGGACAATCTTATTGAAGGACATCGTTGCTGAATACTCCGGCGAAACCGAGATCTACCCGGCACTGGATGATGATCTGGCCATGATCATGTATACCAGCGGCACGACGGGACGTCCAAAAGGCGTCCGGCAGACCCACCGCAACAACATCGTCAGTGCGGAGGGATTTGCGTATACGCAGCGGATCACTTCAACCGACAGATTCTTTTGTATTGCGCCTCTGTTTCATGTCGGCGGTACGATCGCTTCGCTTGCGGCCATTCTTACCGGCGGCGCCGTGGTCTTCACGCCGGGTGGATGGAGCCCGACGGGATTCCTGGAGACTGTGGAGAAGAACAAGGTGACCTGGGCCTTCCTGGTGGGTCTGATGGGCGCCCAGTTGGCCACGGTAGAAAATCTGGAAAAGTATGACCTGAGCTCCCTTCACCATGTCGCATTCGGCGGTTCACCGATTCCGGCGGCGATGTATGCGAAGTTTGAAAGTAAATACAAAGTCAGAACATTGGAGCTTTACGGACGGACGGAGCATGTCGGTTCATCGATCAACTATGACTCCAATGACACCCGGGTACCCGGCTCGGTCGGGAAGCTGTTGACCCAGATTATGAAGGGTAAGCTCGTTGATTCGGAAGGGAAGGAAGTGCCTCCGGGGCAACCGGGAGAGCTGGTGGTCATCGGCGACAACATTACGCCCGGCTACTGGAACAAACCGGAAGACACCAAAAAGCTTTTTGCCTCCGACGGCTGGCAGCATACGGGAGACGTTTTCGTCCAGGACGAGAACGGTTATCTCTTCTTCAAGGAAAGAGTGGACGACATGATCATCAGCGGGGGTGAGAATATCTATCCCGGCGAGATCATTCCCGTCCTGGCGGGCCATCCCAAGGTGGCGGAGGCCTTTGTCCTCGGAATTCCGCATGACGACTGGGGGCAGCAGGTGGCCGCCGTGATCGTAAAGAAAGACCCAAGCCTGACGGAGCAGGAGGTATTTGATTATTGCGGTAGCCGAAAAGATCTGAGCGGCTACAAGAAACCGAGAGTGATCAAATTTGTGGAGACGATGCCGAAGAATGCCGCCATGAAGATTGACAAAGGGGCGTTAGTACAGCTCTTCAAGAAATAAGTTCAGCCTGAGGCCGTGTGATCCGGAAATCATCCGGATCACACGGCCCGTACCATATTTTCCCGCTGTCCCGTTGAAACCCCTCGAAGCCGTTTATGCTACGATCAGGCGAGGTCGAAACGGTCAAGGTTCATGACTTTGTTCCATGCCGCAACGAAATCGCTCAGGAACTTCTCCTCGGAGTCCGCACATCCGTAGACTTCCGCCACGGCCCGGAGCTGGGAGTTCGAACCGAAGACTAGGTCCACGCGGGTGGCGGTCCACTTGAGCTCTCCCGTCTTGCGGTCGCGCCCTTCGAACAGGTCCCCGTCCTTCGATACCGCCTTCCACTCCGTTCCCATGTCGAGGAGGTTCACGAAGAAGTCGTTGGTGAGCGCCTCCGGCCGCCTGGTGAATACGCCGTGCCGGGACTGCCCGAAGTTGGCGTTCAGGACGCGCAGGCCGCCGATGAGAACCGTCATCTCCGGAGCGGTCAGTGTCAGCAGCTGCGCCTTGTCGACCAGCAGCTCTTCCGCCGATACACTGTATTTGGCCTTGAGGTAGTTGCGGAAGCCGTCCGCCTTCGGCTCGAGGACCGCGAAGGAGGCCGCGTCGGTCTGTTCCTGCGACGCATCCATCCTTCCCGGAGTGAAGGGGACGGTCACCTTGCGGCTGGCGTTCTTCGCCGCCTGCTCGACACCGGCGCACCCGCCCAGGACGATCAGGTCGGCGAGAGACACCTTCTTCCCGCCGGACTGCGCCCCGTTGAACTCCTTCCGGATCCCCTCCAGGGTCTTGAGCACCTTCGCCAGCCGGGCCGGCTCGTTGACTTCCCACTCCATCTGCGGCGCAAGTCGGATGCGTGCCCCGTTGGCGCCGCCGCGCATGTCGGAGCCGCGGAAGGTGGACGCCGACGCCCAGGCGGTGGAGACCAGCTCCGCCACGGAGAGGCCGGAGGCCAGGATCTTCGCCTTGAGGGCGGCGATATCCCTTTTGTTGACCAGTTTGTGATCGACCGCCGGGATGGGGTCCTGCCAGATCAACTCCTCCGACGGGACCTCCGGGCCGAGGTAGCGCGAGCGGGGGCCCATGTCGCGATGAGTCAGCTTGAACCATGCCCGGGCAAAGGCGTCGGCGAGTTTCTTCGGATTCTTCAGATAGTCCCGCGCGATGGGCTCATAGATGGGATCGAAACGGAGAGAGAGGTCCGCCGTGGTCATCATCGGCCGGTTCTTTTTGGACGGATCGTGGGCGTCGACGATCATGTCCCTCTCGTTTACATCCTTGGCCAGCCACTGGTGCGCGCCGGCCGGGCTCTTGACCAGTTCCCACTCGTACTGGAACAGCACCCTCAGGTAGCCCAGGTCCCATTTGGTGGGATTCGGCTTCCAGGCGCCCTCGATGCCGCTGGAGATCGTATCGCCGCCCTTGCCGCTGCCGAAGCTGCTCTTCCAGCCGAGACCCTGGTTCTCGATGGGGGCGGCCTCGGGCTCGGGTCCCACGTGGGTCGCCGGACCGGCGCCATGGCATTTGCCGAAGGTGTGGCCCCCGGCGACGAGCGCTACGGTTTCTTCGTCGTTCATGGCCATGCGCGCGAAGGTCTCCCGGACGTCACGGCCCGACGCGACCGGATCGGGGTTGCCGTCCGGGCCTTCCGGGTTGACGTAGATCAGGCCCATCTGCACGGCCGCCAGGGGGTTTTCCAGCTCCCGGTCGCCGCTGTAACGGCTTTTGGGTTTGTCACTCGTCGCCAGCCATTCTTCTTCGGAGCCCCAGTAGACGTCCTCTTCCGGCTCCCAGACGTCCACGCGCCCGCCGGCGAAGCCGAAGGTCTTGAATCCCATCGACTCCAGGGCGCAGTTGCCGGCGAGGATCATCAGGTCGGCCCAGGAGATCTTCCGGCCGTATTTCTGTTTGATCGGCCAGAGCAGGCGGCGTGCCTTGTCGAGGTTGACATTGTCGGGCCAGCTGTTGAGGGGCGCCAGGCGCTGGGAGCCGGACCCCGCACCCCCGCGGCCGTCGCCCAGGCGGTAGGTGCCCGCGCTGTGCCACGCCATCCGGATGAAGAGGCCACCGTAGTGACCCCAGTCGGCGGGCCACCAGTCCTGCGAGTCGGTCATCAGTGCGTAGAGGTCCTTCTTCAGGGCCGCCAGATTGAGCTTCTTGAACTCCTCCGTGTAGTTGAATGACTCGCCCATGGGGTTGCTTTTCTTATCCTGCTGATGAAGAATCCTGAGGTTCAACTGGTTCGGCCACCAGTCCCGGTTCGTCGTGCCTCTGCCGGCCATGGGTTTGCGCTCACTGCCCTTTGACGGGGCCTTGCTGTCTTCATTCATCCTGCCTCCTCCTTTCATCACGTTTGTTTTCAAGGGGTTTGTAGACTTGTTTTATGGTTGGCTGTGTAATCAGGAATGATTCCTGATCCGATGCAAAAAAAATGTAAACCCCCTCAGGAATGGTGATTGTGCTGCTTTCCCGAGGGAGACGCGCTGTCCCGATCTCTGCTGCAGTCCTGACAGTATCCGTAATATTCCGTGCGGTTGCCGGTGATGACGAAACCCGTTGCTTTTGCCACATCCGTCCGGTCGACGGACAGGAGAGGATGGTAATCGATGATCTTTCCGCACCGGTTGCAGATGAGATTGATGTGATCGTCAAGGTTGACTTCGCATCGGTTTTCCTTTCCGTCGAACTCGAGCGCCTTGACGATGCCGTGCCGATTAAACTCGTTGATCGTGGCGTATGTGGTCGAAAGGCTGAGGCTTTTGTGCTTCTTCCTGGCCTCGTGGTAGATGAAGGACGCGCCGGGATGAAGATGCCCCTGCTCAACCAGCACGTCGATGATGGCCAGTCTCGGACTTGTGATGCTTAGGCCTTTCTCCTTCAACCGTTGAATGATCGTTTCTTTTTCCATTGTCATTAATTCGGAACCATTCCTGATTGCGTTCTGGCAGAGCAGCCATCTCTTGTCAAGATTTTTTCCGTCGAAGCCGGACGGCGACGATCGATGGGGGCAATGATGGCATTGCGGAATCCATCTATTTCAATGGCTGATTGCTGTTTCCGGATTGTATCAGAGGTGAACGATGACGTCTTGGGTTGGGAGAGCCGTGATGGTCACCGGCAAGGATGAGGATTTGTCGAGAAGACAAAAGACCGGCTTCAGAAAGTCATGCCTGTTGGACGCCTTTTCTGCAGTCGCAAACGAGACCCTGTCCTGCGGCAATTATTTCATCCGCAGGCTGTTGACACCTCCCACGATGAAATCGACCACCTCCTCGCTCGCTTCATCCAACTCGTCCGTGCGGTTCTGCCAGATGATGAACTGGTAGGCGATCCGTTCGTACATCCCGCCGATGCAGGTGGCGATGATCTCGGAGGACAAGCCGCTGCGGAAACGGAAGCCGCTCTTTTCCTTCAGTGTTTCGACGGCGCCCTGCAGGTCGGCGACCAGTTGCTTGTGCATCTTCTCCCGGTGCGCCTCCAGGAGCGGGCTCTTTCCCACCGACTCCCGGTACAGGATGATGATCTTTTCCGGGTACTTCTGGCAGAACTCCGTCATGAAGGCGATGCCCGACTTCCTCATGCCTTCATAGGGGTCTTCGACGGTCCGGAAATTGTCGCCGACGATCTTACGGATCTCGTACGCGATCTCGTCCATCAGGTGAGCGAGGATTTCTTCCTTGCTCTTGAAGTTGATGTAGACGGTTCCGATGGACACCTCGGCCTCGTCGGCGATGTGCTCCATGCTGGCCTGATTGTAGCCTTCGGAGGCAAACAGGGTCATCGCCGCCTTAAGAATGGCCTCGCGGCGCCCCTCCTTTTCCCTCTGCCTTCTCTGTCCGGCTCTGGACAAGGTACCTGGACTCTTCTTCATGTCACGCCTTTCCCCTTTTCAGCGAAGCCCGCGCTCGGCTGCAATCCGCTCCATGATGCCCGCGACTGTGGGCGGCGGCTCCGTCCGATCCGGCAGCGCCATGAGCGAGAGAGCCCCGGCTGGACACCTGCCCACGCAAAGTCCGCATCCGATGCACCGCTTTTCACTGATTTCCGGGGCATCCTGACCGGGTCCGATGGCATTCATGGGACAGATCTCGACGCAGGCATCGCAGCCGACACAGGCATCGTCATCTATAATCGCCCGATAATAGGACAATATATACCGGGCCGGGCTCCTCAGGACCTTGATGTTCTTCAGTGTAGGACAGCAGCAGGTGCAGCAGCAGCAAAGGGTCTCCAGCTTCAGTGCATTGCTGCAGGTAAGCACGAGCCCGTTTGCTTCCGCAACATCCAGCACCTGGAGGGCCTCTTCCAGGCCTATTTCCCGCCCGTAACCGTTGTCGATGTAGAAGCGTGCGAAGTTTCCGAACATCATGCAGACTTCCTGAGGCTTTGTGCAGGGGTGACCCAGGAGCCCACGTTCCTGTTTGCAGATGCAGGGGGTCAGGGCGATCAGCCCTTCGCCCCGGATGATCTCGCGGATCCGGTTGTAGGGCGTGACGCCGGCCGTTTCCTCCAGGGAGGATTCGACGGGGATGACCCGGTATTGGCTGGTGAGGCGTGCCGTCGAGAGAGCCAGGTAGGGCAGATACTCTTCGTAGAGTTCGCAGAATTCCCTGTCGAGGCGGTTGACCTGGAATTCATACAGCCCGATCACGAAGGAGTAGGCCTGATACAGGCGCCGATCTCCCTGATATGTCCTGAAAATCAGACCTTTTGTCGCCAGCTCCTCCAACTTTGATGAGACTTCCGCTTCATTCATTTCAATGCGGAGGGCAATGTCCGACCCCGACTCCGGCTCGTCCTTCAACTTCATGACAAATTCCGCATCTTCCGGGGTGAACATCTTCTTCAGGATCCGGATCTCCACGCCATTGGGCGTTTCGGGAAAACCGGAAGGCAGGGTGTCCAGGAAGCGTCTCAGCCTTGCATACACCTCATCGCTCATCGTCCTGTTCCTTCATCTACAAAGTATAATTAAGCATTCGTATTTTGACGGCAATATAGAGAGACGTGCCCGGTGCGTCAACCGAATTATCCCCTCAAGCTGTTGAAGACGCTCGCCGGATTAGAATGCCGACTCAATCACTGGCTCAGGGTCGAAAAGGGTAGCCGTCATTGACATGGAATCAAATACAATTAATAGAATCTGATTTCAATAATAACTTGACATTTTAATTAGGAGCATGGTTGTATTCGCACACAGATGTTCACGAAAGATAACCCTGGTAAACCATGCAGCTTTACACGGTTTTTCAGACCCACCAAAGGCGCGTTTTGACGGCAGCGCCGCCAGTTGGAATATCACCAATAATATCTAAATATATCATGGAGATGAATCGCCCAGACCGGCCTGAAGCCGAAAAAGGTGAAAATCTCGTTGAGCTGGGGTCGGCGCCCTGCGTCCGGTCCATGACGATCGATTCAGGCAAGAGAGGTTTTCAATGAGCACAGAAAAGGATCCCGTCGATGTTGAGATGAGTCAGGCAGGCTCTGATCCCGTCCGGTTTGCGAAGCTCGTCTCTCCCGTCGTGAGAACAGAGACATGCGTCAACTGCGGCGCCTGCCTCAAGGCGTGTCCCACGGGGGCGGTTTATGAACTCCAGCGGCAGATCTGCAGGCTCTGTCCGGATTGCGCCGACAGTCCCGTGATGTTCCCGAGGGACATGGAGGAGCTGACGTCGGAATCCTGCGCCGGCGCCTGTCCTGTCGGCCACTACCCCGAAGGCTACGTCAATATGGTGGCGGATGGAGAATTCGAAAAGGCATGGGAGCTGATCACGGCTGTGAATCCCATTCCTTCCGTGCTGGGCAGAATCTGTTCGCGTCCCTGCGAGGAAGCATGCAAGCGGGGCAGGCTGATCGACGCCCCCATCCCCATCCGGGCCATGAAGCGGCTCGTGACCGACATGGCCCATGAGAAGGGATGGGTAAAAAGGGGACGCTACCCTCGCAAATACGATGAGCGGGTGGTGGTGGTCGGTGCCGGACCGGCGGGTATGGCAGGGGCTCATTACCTGGCGTCGGCGGGCTACGAGGTTGTGGTTTACGATGCATCTCCGTCATTCGGAGGCATGCTGACCAGAACGGTGCCGTCTTTTCGGCTTCCGGCGGACGTCATCGAGAGGGATTTCAATTCGATTATCGAGAAGGGAATCACGTTCCGGCCGAACGTCGAGATCGGCAGGAGTCCTTCCATCGCCGATCTGCTTGCCCACGAATGCGACGCCGTCCTCATCGCCGCCGGTGCATCCAAAGGGATCAAGCTTTCGATTCCCGGCGCCGAGTTCATGGGGGTTTTTAATGCCATCGATTTCATGACCTCCGTCAAGGCCGGAATTCCCCTCAAGATCGGGGAGAGGGCCCTCATAATCGGCGGTGGAAGCGTCGCCACGGACGTTGCCAGGACGCTGCTCCGGATGGGCGCGACGGATGTATCCCTCGCCTGCATCGAGGGAGAGTGCGAGATGCCGGCCATGAGCTGGGAAATGGAGGAGGCGGAGAGCGAAGGCGTCAAGTTCATTCATTCCGCCTCGCCGGTGCGGATCGGCGGGGGGGGACTGGCAGAAGGTCCAGTGGGTGGAGATGGATCCGGTCACGCGCTTCTCAATCGGAGAAAATGGAATCAAATGCGACACCGACTGCGCCGGGAGATTTCTCGTCGAGGCCGACACAGTCGTCTTCGCCGTCGGCCAGCAGGCGGACAGGGGGGTTTTCGAAAACACGCCGGGCATCGAGATCAACGGCGGGGGACGGGTCCGGATCGATCCGGACACCCGGATGACCACGCTGGACGGTGTGTTCCTCGCGGGCGACATCGTGGAGGCAAAGGGCTCCGTTGTCGAGGCTGTGGCCTCGGCACGCCGGGCCGCAGCTTCCATGACTGGATGGGATGGCGTGTGCCGAGTGCGGGTCAGATCGGGAAAACCTATGCCGCCGGCGCGATGCTCATCGGCGATGCCGGCAGCTTCGTGGATCCGTTCATCCTCGAGGGCATCGCCAACAGCGTGCGGAGCGGCGGGTTCGCCGTGCAGACGGCCCTGGAGGCACTGGAGAAAGGCGACTTCTCCGAGTCCTTCCTGTCGGCCTACCAAAAGCGCTGGGAAGAGAAGATGAAGCCCCGGCTCGATGCGCTGCAGCAGATGGCCCTGGTTGCCCGGAACGCCGAGCTGCTCAATGCGACCTTCCACGGTCTGAAAGCCAATCCGGGAGCCTTGAAGAAGATGTTCGGCTGAAGATATATCCGGGGCCACGCGTCCCATTCATATCGAGAGAAAGGAAATCGGCCTGTGATGCGAGAGTGCGTCAGCATCGATGGAGTGTGGAGAAATAAATTTTCAATAAATCACCAACGATGGGGAGGATAGCATGTCCAGTTTGATCGTCGATTCGAGAGACCAGCGCTTCGTGCTGCACGAGATGCTGGAAGTGGAGAGCATCTGCCGGGGGCGCTTCGAGAGCTTTGCCGGGGACACCTTCGACATGATCCTGACGGAGGCGGAGAAATTCGCCAAGGAGGAGATATTTCCGGTCCTGAAAGACGGCGACCACCAGGGTTGCCGCCTGGAAAACGGGCAGGTCTTCGGTCCGGAGGCGTTCCGGAAGGGCTACAAACTGTTCTGCGAATCCGGCTGGAACGCCATGATGAACCACCAGGAGCACGGCGGCCAGGGGTTTCCCATGGTCCTGTACCTGGCCTGCGCGGACTGGTTCTTCCACAACTTCGCCTTCACCATGTACCCGGGCCTGACCAGCGGGGCGGCGGAGCTGATCGAGAGCTACGGCACAGAGGAGCAGAAGAATCGCTACCTGCCGAAAATGCTGAGCGGCGAGTGGGGGGGCACCATGTGCCTCACCGAGGCAGGGGCCGGCAGCGATGTGGGGGCGCTGACCACCAAGGCGATCCGGCAGCCCGACGGCACGTTCCTGATCCAGGGGACGAAGGTCTTCATCTCCTGCGGGGATCACGACTATGTGAACAACATGGTGCATCCCGTCCTGGCGAGGATCGAGGGCGATCCCGAGGGAACGAAGGGCATCTCCATCTTCCTGGTTCCCAAGTTCCGGGTGAACGGCGACGGAACCCCGGGGGCGCACAACGACCTGGGAGTCACCAAGATCGAGGAAAAACTGGGGCTCCACGGCAGTGCCACCTGCGTAATCAACTTCGGCGACAACGGCGGTTGCGTCGGCGAGCTCCTCGGCCGGGAGTGCGAGGGCATGAAGATCATGTTCAAGATGATGAACGGGGCGCGCATGGGCGTGGGCGTCCAGGGCCTCTCCGGTGCGTCGTTCTCCTACCTGCAGGCGCTGGAATATGCCCGGGAGCGTCTCCAGGGGGCGAACCTGCTGGGCAAGAGCAACGGCAGCGTGCCGATCATCAAGCATCCCGACGTCAAGCGCATGCTCCTGTGGATGAAGTCGCACGTCGAGGCCATGCGGGCCCTCATCTATTTCTCCGGCGCCTGCCATGACCGGGGGGAACTCACCGGCGATCCTGAGGAAAAGGCCAAGTGGAACGGCATGATGGAAGTGCTCACCCCCATCTGCAAGGCCTACTGCTCCGACATGGCCTTCCGGATCTGCGAGACGGCCATCCAGGTCTACGGCGGATACGGCTTCTGCAGCGAGTACCCTGTGGAGCAGATTCTCCGGGACGAGAAGATCGGCTCCATCTACGAGGGGACGAACGGCATCCAGTCGCTGGACCTGGTGGGACGGAAGCTGGGCATGAAGGGCGGAGCCTATTTCATGGAGCTGATCGAGGAGATGAACAAGGTCCTGAACCGGTACAAGGATCGCTGCCCGGACATCGTGGACGACGTCTACGGCGCCGTGGAGTCCCTGGTCAACACGGTCCTGTACTTCGGCCAGTGCGGCAAGGAGGGCAAGTTCGCGGTTCCCCTGGTCAACGCCTATCCGTTCCTGATGATGATGGGGAAGGTGGTCAGCGCCTGGTTCCTGTTCTGGCAGGCAGGCATCGCCGCGGAGAAGCTCTCTGCCATGGGCGTGGACACGGCGGACCGCAAGGCCCTGAAGGCCCGTGCGAAGGAGGACCGGGAGGCGGCCTTCTACGCCGGCAAGATCGCCGGCGCGGCCTATTTCATCAAAAACGTGCTGCCCGAGATCGAGGGCACGGTGAAGGCCATCCGGCGGGAAGACCTGTCGATCCTGGAGATCGCGGAGGAGAGCTTCGCATCCTGATTGCATCGGATGGCCCGGCCAATCGCGTTCGTGGGCCGGCGGCGGAGGCTTCCTCCCGCCGCCGGCCTTGCAGGAGGGGAAACAACCATGGATGGGAAAGGGGGATACAAGATGATTTTGAGAGATCTTTTCAAGAAGCACGCGAGGGAGATCCCAAATGACGAGGCGCTGGTCTTCAAAGAGCGGCGGATCTCGTACAAGGAGTACGACGAGGCGACCGACCGGGTGGCCATGGGCCTCCTGAAGCTGGGCGTCCGGAGGGGAGACCGGATCGGGATCTACGGGCCTCTGTGGCCGGAAATCGTCATGGCCCACTTCGGCGCGACGAAGATCGGGGCCATCGGCGTACCACTGAGCGTCCGGACCACGCCGCCGGAGCTCAAGTTCTTCGTCAACGACTCGGAGATCTCCGTCCTGTTCATGCCGAGCGGATTCATGGGTGCCGACTTCCTGGCGAACCTGGAGGCCGTGCGGAAGGAAATGCCGACCCTCAAGCACGTGGTGTGCTTCGACAGGGAGGCGGAAGGAATCCTGCTGTGGGACAAGTTCCTGGCGGAACCCGACGCGGCGGCGCTCAAGAAGGCGGCCGACGCCATCGAGGAGGACGATCCCGCCCTGTTCATCTACACCTCCGGCACGACGGGGGTCCCCAAGGCGGCCATGCTGACCCACAGGAACCTGATTACCTATACGAATGCGCAGATCGAATGCATGGAGTATCATCGCGGCCACAGCATTGTCCTGAACCTCCCCTTCGCCCACGTCGGCGGCGCCGTCATGGGGATTACCTGCAACCTCAATGCGGGCAACAAGGTCATCATGATGGACGTCTTCAACCCGGAGGAAACCCTCCGGCTCGTCTCCGAGGAAAAGGCGACGACGCTGGGGCAGGTGCCTGCCATGTACGCCATGGAGCTCGCCCACCCCAACCTGGGCAAGTACGACATCAGCACGCTCAAGATCCCCATTGTCTCCTCCCAGCCCTGCCCGTCGGAGCTGATCTCGGCCTTCAAGAAAGTCGTCGGCGTCATCCCCCTCAATGCGTACGGCCTGACGGAGTGCACCGCCGCCATCACCTTCACGCACCAGAGTGACGGAGAGGAGAAGCTGACCTACTCGGTGGGCAAACCCATTTCATGCATCGAAATGGTCCTCAAGGACGACGACGGGAACGTCGTTCCCCAGGGCGGGGCGGGCGAGATCTGCGTGAAGGGCCCCGTCGTCATGAAGGGCTACTGGAAACGGCCCGAAGAGGACGCCAAGGTCTTCGACAGGGACGGCTTCCTCCACACGGGAGACATGGGCCGGTTCGAGGAGGACGGGTCGCTGGTCATCGTCGGCCGGAAAAAGGAGATGTACATCCGGGGCGGCGAAAACGTCTATCCCCCGGAGATCGAAGACGTGATATGCAAACATCCGGATGTCATGCTGGTGGCGGTCATCGGCCGTCCCCACGAGAAGTGGGGCGAGGTCGGCAGGGCCTATGTCATGCCCAAGCCGGGAAAGAGCCCGACTCCGGAGGAGATCAAGGAGTTCCTGAAGGACAAGCTCTCCAACTTCAAGCTTCCCGAGGATATCATCGTCCGTCCCATGCTGCCGCTGACGCCGCTGGGAAAGGTCAAGAAGCTCGATCTCTACCAGGAGATGAAGAAGGAGCTGGGAAAATAAGAACGGAGGCAGTTATGGGAAAGTACGATGCAATCATTGTCGGGGCGGGCATCGCCGGCCTCGGCGTCGGCAGCCTTCTCCAGGACAAGGGCCTGAAGACGGCAGTTTTCGAGAAAAGCAAGGTCGTCGGCGGACGTTCGAGAACCTTTGAGCTCCCCGGCGGCTGGCGGATCGACATGGGAACGCACTGTGTCGACCAGGGCATCCACTCGTCCTGCAACAAGCTGCTCCAGGTACTGGGAAAGGAGATCCCCTGGTCCCACAACCTGGAGGGCTTCATGTTCTACGACGAAGACGGAGCGTGGAAGCCCATGATGGAGTATCTGAACCTCTCGGCGGGCGAAAAGCAGGAGCTTTTGGACCTGCAAAAGTGGATCGGCGCCGCCACGGACGAGATCATCGACCACTACGACAACGTCTCGCTGACGAAGCTCCTCGAAGAGAAGGTAAAGTCGCCCAAGATCGCCGAGTTCTGCAAGACCGTCGGCATGGTCCAGACGACCCTGACGGAGTCGGACATCATCTCCGCGGGCGAGTTCATCCACATCTACCGGGACCAGATCCGCGTCTCCATCAGCCCGGACCTTCCCTTCAACGCTGTGCGGATGCCCCTGGGCGGCGTCGCGACGATGATGGCGGCCATGGAGGCGGCCTACCGCGAGAGGGGAGGAACGCTCAACCTGGGGACGCCGATCCGGAAGGTCAGCGTCCGCAAGGGGGAAATGACGGAGGTTGTGACGGATGGCGGCACGTATTCCGCGCCGATCGTCGTCATCGCCGCGCCAATCTGGAACGTGCTCCGGTTCCTTTCCATGGACGAGATGGCGCAGTTCGCTCCGGCCTGGGCGAAGCGCATGAAGGAATGCGAGTACGAGACCAGCGCGTCCACGGGATTCACCATCGGGACCAAGGCGCCGCTGTTCGACGACAAGTGCTACCTCTCCGCCTGGCGCGTCCCCGGCCTCGGGCTGCCCCTGCAGATCCTGGGGCACACGAACTTCGACGACACGATCGCCCCCCCGGGGCACATGATCGCCTTCATCGGGGCCTGCGGAACGACGGCGCAGATCGGGAATCCGGAATTCCGCAAGAAGACCCTGGATCAGTTCTGGGAGGTCGTCAAGAAGATGTTCCCCAACGTGGAGCGGGACCTCGTGTGGAAGCAGGACGGCTTCACCATCGGCATCGACGGCCTGAGCCGCTCGCCCGGAATGACGGGGCGCTACCGGCTTCCCGTTTTCCTTCCCGAGGTGCCGGGGCTGTATTTCGCCGGCGACTGCTACACGGGGCGGGGCGTCGGGATGAACACGGCCGCCAGCTCCGCCATGATCTGCGCGGAAGAAATCCTGGCCCGGCAGGGAAAGTAGCAACATTCCAATTCCGGTCCATTCGGGGGCAGGGGGCCTGGCGGGCCCTCCGTCCCCTTTCATCCGATCGTCTGCGAGAGACCCGTCGTTGAAATCATCAACGGGAAGATGGCATATGGATGATAAGACAATAAAATTAGATATATCAACAAGAATACATGATGTTTCGCATAAAGATTATCAAGAACGGAAGAGGACGGAGACATGGAAGATTCTTATGATGTAATCGTTGTCGGGGCCGGTGTGGGAGGGCTGACCGTTGCCTCCCTGGCCGCGAAGGAAGGGCTGAGGACGCTCCTGGTGGAGCAGTGCGACCGGGTCGGGGGACGGGCCCTGACGATCCGCGGGGAGGAGATCCTGTGGCATGGGGCCTCCTGGTACAAGACGCTCCTGGCGAAGCAGTACACCTGGATTCCCTATGCCGAACCGTCCCTGGAGGACATCATCGCCCGGCAGATGCTCTCGGGGTACACGCTGGACGTGGGTTACCACGGCGTTGCCCTCAACGGCGCCGGGTATTTCCTGGATCTCGACGAGCGGATCGGCACCGGCGTTCCCATGGTGGGGAACCTCAACAGCACCTACGTCGGCGATGAGTGGTACCTGGATTTCGACGCCGGGAAGATGGACGAGCGCCTGAAGAAGATCGCCGAGGAGAACCGGATTCCCTTCGTCAAGTTCTATCTCGCGGCGGCCAGGCTCAAGGACGAGGACTTCGACCGTTTGGAGTCCGTCTCCGTCACCCAGTGGTGCAAGGACAACGGGCTGTACGAGAACAGGACGATCTTCGGCATGATCCACGCCGTGTCCACCCTGATCACCACGATCAACGACCCCGACGACATCTCCATCGGCGACATTTTCCGCTACATGGGGCAGGTGATCAACCCCCGCTTCAAGGCCGGACGGGCGAAGTGGCCCTCCGGGTTCACCACAGGGGGCATCATGCGCTGGAGCCAGGCCGTGGCGAACCGCTTCGTGGAGATGGGGGGGACCCTGGAGCTGGGCGCCCGCGTCCGGGAGATTCTGATCGAGAACGGCCGGGCCGTCGGCGTCATGGTCGAGGACCGGACCGGCGCCGCGCGGAAAATCAAGGCCTCCCGGGTGGTGAGCAACATCCCCATCCAGGACACCTTCAAGGTGGCCGACAAGGGAGCCTTCCCGGCGGAGTGGGCCGACCGGATGGAGGGCCTCTACGGGTACGGCTCCATCGCGCCCTACTTCGGGCTGAACCGGCTGGTGCTGCCGGAGCGGGAGTGGAAGGTCGGGGTGAAAGACACCTACGTC
>PHBD01000040.1 GCA_002841865.1 Deltaproteobacteria bacterium HGW-Deltaproteobacteria-19 | reverse complement strand
TCGAAGAGCACCGCCGTCGCGACCGAGATGTTCAGGTCATCGTCCATGGCGGCGGCAAAGCCTTCCTTGATGTCGTAGATGTTCTGGTCCGTATCCGGGAATCCCGGCCCCGGCGTGAACCGGAGGAGCCTCTGGATGAAGCCGTCGAGGCGCCGCACCGTGTTCCGGGCCGTGTCGAGGGCCCCGTAGGAAAAATTCAGGGGCTTCCGGTAATGGGAGCCGAGGAGGAAGAGGCGGATCTCCCGACCGCCGTATCCGCGTTCTTCCAGTTCGTCGAGCGTCACGATGTTTCCCAGGGACCGGGACATCTTCTTCGCCTCCACCATCACCAGCTCCGTGTTCAGCCAGTAATTCGCCGGTGCCTTGCCCGTATAGGCACGGCCGATGGCGTAGACGTTCTCGCAGTGAGGAAAGACGATGTCGGAACCGCTGGCGTGGATGTCGAAGGTCTCCGCCAGGTATTTCAGCGAGATCGCGGCGCACTCCAGGTGCCAGCTGGGCCGGACGTTGCCCCAGCGGGTCTTGTAGTAGATCCCCCGCTTCAGTTCCCCCAGGGTGGACCGCTTCAGGAGGGTGAAATCCACCGGGCTGTCCTTCTCGTACTCGTCCATGTCCACCGTTTTCCCCTGCTTGACCTTGCCGAGGTCGATATTGGACAGGCGCCCGTAGGCATCGAGCTTGGAGATGTCGAAATAGACGGAACGCAGCTTCTCGTAAGCGTATCCCCGCTCCACCAGCTTCTCGACGAGCTGGATCATGGCGTCCACGTTTTCGCTCGCCCTGGGGAAGGCCTCGTCGCGGGTGATGCCCAGCCGGTCGAGTCCCCGGAGAAAGGCCTCCATGCACCGCTCCGTGTAGGTAGCCAGTTCCATGCCGGCGCGCTCCGCCCCCCGGATGGACCGGTCCGCCAGGTCCACGATGTTCATGACGTGTTTGACCTGATATCCCTTGTAGGCCAGATAGCGGCGGATCAGGTCGGAGACGACGAATCGGCGGTAGCTCCCGATGTGGGGCACGTCATGCACCGTGGGACCGCAGGAGTGCATCAGGACGAGGTCCGGGCGGATCGGCCGGAAGAACTCTTTTTCCCGGGTCAGGGTGTTGTAGAACTTCAGCGTCGTCTCTTCCCGGTCCACAAACAGGCTGGTGCTGAGGTACCGCTCCCCTCCGTCGGGAATGATGACGACGATGACCCCTTCCTCCATTTCCCGGGCTTTTTCCAGGGCCACATGAACGGCGGCACCGGAGCTCATGCCGGAGAAAATCCCTTCTTCCCGTGCCAGCCGGCGGGCCGTCTCAAAGGCGTCCTCGTCGAGGATGTTCACCTTTTCATCGAGGCGTTTCCGCTCATAGATGCCCGGCGTGTAGGACTCCTTCATGTTCTTGAGCCCCTGGATCTTGTGCTGGAGGTACGGCTCGACGCCGACGATGCGGATGGCGGGGTTCAGTTCCTTGAGGCGCTGGGACAACCCCATGACCGTTCCGGTCGTGCCGAGGGCGCAGACCACCATCGTCACGGTGCCTTCCGTCTGGCGCCAGATCTCTTCAGCGGTGCCGTTGTAATGCGCCAGGACGTTATCGGGATTGTTGAACTGGTCGGGGGCATAGAATTTTCCGGGATTATCCCGAACCAGCTGGTACCCCCGTTCGATCGCCCCGTCCGTCCCGAGGTTGGCCGGCGTGAACAGCAGCTCTGCGCCCATGGCCTTCAGGATCCGCTTGCGCTCCTCGCTCACCGCCTCGGACATGATCAGGCTGATCCGGTATCCCTTGACGGCGGCGATCAGGGCCAGACCGATTCCGGTGTTGCCGCTCGTGGCTTCGAGGATGACCTTGTCTTTTGTCAGCTCGCCGCGTCTCTCCGCCCCCTCGATCATGGTCAGGGCGGGGCGGTCCTTGATGGAGCCGCCGGGGTTGAAACTCTCCAGCTTCGCCAGGATGCGGACTTTCGGATTGGGGTTCAGGCGCCGGATCTCGACGAGCGGGGTGTTACCGATGGTCTTGAGGATGTCTGGATAGGTTCTGTCCATGGGGTATCCGGTGAAATCGGTAGCGCCCGGACCGGCCGTCGGCCCGGAGCGGGCGGGAGTCTCAGCTGTCGAGCTTCGGCACCGGGATCTTCAGGAATTCGATGCCCTCATCCCGGAGGGTGTCCTCTTCCTGCGGGGTCGTAGTGCCCTTGATGTTCCGTTTTTCTTCGTCTCCGCGATGGATCTTGAGGGCAACTTCCGCGAACCGGTCTCCCACGTCATCAAAGTGCTTGTTGAGAAACTCATGGAACATGCGGAAGGCTTTCGCCGGAGTGATCTCCTGCGAGTCCCGCAATTCCGGCCGGGATTCCCGCGAGACAAAGGCACGGCTGGATGGAACGACGGAGATCTCCACCTCCCCGCAGACCGGGCAGGTGATGAAGTTCCCGTCTTTCTGCTTTTCAAAGGCAGTCCGGTCCTGGAACCAGCCCTCGAAGGTGTGGTTGTTCTTGCAGCGCAGGTCGTAAATGATCACCGTAGCTTCCTAACTTACCGGGATTACCGGAATCCGCCGAGAAAAAAGGGATGGACATTTATACCCGGATTGTATATGGTGCCGCCCGTGTCGGGATGTGGCCCAGCCTGGTAGGGCACTGCATTCGGGATGCAGGAGTCGCGCGTTCAAATCGCGCCATCCCGACCATTTTTTTATTCCCCCCACTGCTTGTTCTATCCCCCCACCACCGAGGCCATCTTGAAGATCGGCAGGTACATGGCGATGATCATGCCGCCGACCACTCCGCCAAGGAAGACCATCATGAAGGGTTCCAGGAGGGCGGTCATGGCGTCCACCGCCGCGTCCACCTCGTCGTCGTAAAAATCGGCAATCTTCGACAGCATCGTATCCAGGGCGCCCGTTGCTTCCCCGACGGCGATCATCTGCACCACCATGGGCGGGAAGATATCCGCCTCCTGCAGGGGCTCGGCGATGGTCTTGCCCTCGCTGATGCTCTGCCGGACCTTGATGAGGGCGATCTCGATGATCTTGTTTCCCGCCGTCTTGCTGACGATGGACAGCCCCTCAAGGATGGGCACACCGCTGGACATCATGGTGGAAAGCGTGCGGGTGAACTTGGCCACGGCCACCTTCTTGATAAGGGGACCGAAGACGGGGGCCTTGAGGACCATGGCGTCGATGGTGAGGGTCCCTTTCTCGGTGGCGTAAAACCTCTTGAATGCGTACCCGATCGCCACCACGATCCCGATCATGAGGAGAAAATACTTCTGCGTGAAGGCGCTGGCGTCCACCAGGAACTGCGTCGGCCCGGGAAGTTCCCCCCCCATGCCCTCGAACATCTTTTGGAAAACCGGGATGACCTTGATGAGAAGAAGGGCCACGACGGAGATGGAAATGACAAGAACGGAGGCGGGGTACGTCATGGCCCCCTTCACCTTGCTCCTCAGTTTCATCGCCTTTTCCATGTAGCTCGAAAGCCGCTGGAGGACGATGTCGAGGATACCGCCGCTCTCCCCGGCCGCAACGAGGTTGACGAAGAGCTGGTCGAAAACCTCGGGGTATTTCTTCAGGGCGTCCGTCAGGGTCATGCCGCCCTCAATGTCTTCCTTGATGGACCGGATGATCTTCTGAAAGGTCTTGTTCGCCTCCTGCTGCGCCAGAAGATCGAGGCACTGCATCAGGGGAAGGCCGGCACCGATCATGGTGGCAAAGATCCGGCAAAAGACCACGACCTCCTTTTCCTTCACCTTCTGTTTCAGGAAAGGCAGGTACTCCAGAAGATCTTTGGGCTTCGTCTTGACAGTGATGGATTTGAATCCCTGTCGCCGCAGCAGGGTTCGGACCGCAGCCTGATCGGCCGCATCGAGTTCCCCCTTCTTGACGGCACCCGCCCTGGTCGTCGCCTCCCAAACGTAAGCCGGCATAGTCCCTTCCTTTCTTCAGACGTTTGGTTTCCCGACATGTCACCGGTCGGGATTCCGCCGACGCGAGATTTCGTACAGGATGATCCCCGCCGCAACCGAAACATTCAGAGAATCGAAGCCACCCCCCATGGGAATGGACAGCAGGAAGTCACACTTCCTGCGAATCAGGGGCCGCAGTCCCGATCCCTCACTCCCCATGACCACCGCCGCATCCCCTTCAAAAGACACGGCCGCAACCTCCGCGCCGCCGGCTGCATCCGTTCCATAGACCCAGAATCCCATCCCTTTGAGGGCATCCAAGGCCTGTGCCAGGTTCCCTACCTGGGCCACGGGGATCCTTCCCGCCGCCCCTGCAGAGGCCTTCATCACCGCCGGCGTCACCGGCGCCGCCCGGTGCTCCGGGATCACGACACCGGAAGCCCCGAAACAGCAGGCCGTCCGGATGATCGCCCCCAGGTTCTGCGGGTCCGTGACACCGTCCAGGACCACGACGAGCCGCAGTCCTTTGCTGTTTCCTTCCCCGGCCGCCTCCTCCAGAGAGGCGTATCGGTAAGGCCGGCAGAGGGCCGCCACACCCTGATGGGATGTCCGGCCCGCGAGTTTGTCAATCTCCCGGCGATCCGTAAAACCCAGGGCAATGCCCCGCTCTTCCGCCAGCTTCAGGACGGGTTCCACAGCCGCCCCACTGCGGCCCTTCGCAATCAGGACCCGCTCGATGGGCAGTTCCCCGGAGCGAAGCGCCTCCAGAACGGGGTTTACCCCGTAAATGACCTCCATATCCCGCGGCAGCGCCATTCCCGCTCCAAAACCGGCCTTTTATGCCGATCTCCCGGACAATCCCTCTCGTATCTGGGCGACAATGCGGTCCGCTTCCGCAGCCGGATCCCGGGCCAGCCGGATGGGCCTCCCGACAACGACAAAATCGGCTCCCTCCCGGATGGCCTTCTCCGCGGACCAGGCCCGCTTCTGGTCATCCCCGGAAACCGCGTCAGCCCCTCGTATTCCGGGGGTGACAATGATGAAATCCTTTCCACAGGCCTGCCGGATCGCCGCCGCATCATGGGGTGACGCCACCACGCCTCCCGTCCCCGCGTCCCTGGCCATTCCTGCCAGGCGGAGGACCATTCCTTCCACGCCGAGGGCGAATCCTATGTCCTGAAGGTCCTTCCCGTCCAGGCTCGTCAGGACCGTCACCGCGAGGACAAGCGGAGGCTCGATTCCCAGCTCGCCGGAACAGCGACGAACGGCATCGGCGGCATCGGCGATCATGCGCCGGCCGCCGGAGGCGTGGACATTGAACATCGCCACACCCAGACCGCAAGCCGCTTCCGCCGCCCTGGCCACCGTGTTGGGGATGTCGTGAAACTTGAGATCCAGAAAGACCTCCGCCCCTTCCTGCCGGATCCGGTGCACGATCTCCGGCCCCAGGGACGTGAAGGCCTCCTTGCCGACCTTGAACAGACCTACATGGTCCCGAAGACGGCGGACCCACAACAGGGCCTCGTCGATCCCGTCACTGACATCAAGGGCAAAGATCAGCCGGCTTCGCGCCCGGTCACTCGGAGTCGTCGTCATCCCCGATGTAATCCGTCTGGTGGTCCATCGGAATCTTGAAGGATTCCTTCAGAGCCCGCATTAATTCCGGATGGGCGAACACGACCTTGCCCGCCGCGATCTCCCTCAGGGCCGCCACGATCTCCCGGTTGTTGCGGATGTCCGCCAGCGGCGCGGATCCCTTCAGGAGCTGCCGGGAGCGCTTCGCCGCCAGAATCACCAGGGCGAACCGGTTGCCGGCGTTGCGAAGCGCATCTTCAACGGTTATTCTTGCCATGAATCGATGTTTCCTCCGTCATTCTGGAATCAGTTGCTCGATTTTGCCGGTCCAGCGGGCCGTCCGGCACCGCTCGGCAATATAGATGGACCGGATGCAGTCCACCGCTTCATCCACCCGGTCGTTGCAGACGACGTAATCGTAGCCGAATGCCTCCCGGATCTCTTCGATGGCGCGACTGAACCGGCGTTCCATCGTTTCCCGGGCTTCGCTTCCCCGCCGGGAGAGGCGTGCCCGCAATGCGTCCAAATCCGGCGGCAGAATGAATACATAGATACCACCAGGAAAGTTTTTTTTCAATGCCCGAGCCCCGCGGGTATCGACGTCCAGGAGAAGGTCTTCGCCCTTTTCCAGGAATTCCCGCATCGTCTTCGCCGACGTGCCGTAGAGGTTCCCGTAATTCTCCGCCCACTCGGCAAACTCCCCCTCGGCGATGCGGCACCGGAAATCCTCTTCCGGGATGAAGTGATAGTCCCGGCCGTCCACCTCACCGCGGCGGGGAGAACGGGTCGTATAGGACACGGAGAAACGAACCCCCGGAGTCTGCTTCAGGAATTTGCGGCAGACCGTGGTCTTCCCTGTCCCCGACGGGGCGGAGACTACCAGGAAGAGCCCGGATTTCACGGACCCGTCACTCAATGTTCTGCACCTGCTCCCGGATCTTCGCCAGTTCCGTCTTGATCTCGATGACCTGCCGGGCAATCTCCGAATCGCCGCTCTTGGAGCCGATCGTGTTGACCTCCCGGTTCATCTCCTGGATCAGGAAGTCGATCTTGCGGCCCACGGCCTCACCGGCCGCGAGCATCTCCCGGAACTGGTCCATGTGCCCGCGGAAGCGGACAATCTCTTCGGTGATGTCGGTCTTCTCCGCCAGGATGGCCACCTCCTGGACCAGGCGGGCCTCATCGGTGATGACCCCGCCTGCCAGCTCACGAACCCTTTCAGACAGCCGCTTCTGGTACTCCAGGACCAGGACGGGCCCCTTGGCGGCGATGGCATCCAGCCAGCCTACCAGCAACTCGAGGCGGGCCTTCAGGTCCCGATAGAGTATCTCCCCTTCCCGATCGCGCATTTCCAGCGCCGATGTGACCGCCTTCTCCACCACTTCCGACACGGCTTCCCCGGCCTCGGACCAGGTATCCGCGTCATCCTCCCGGGTGAAGGCGTCCCGGAAAGAGGCGATCATCTCCAGGGTCACCGGCCCCTCCAGGGCCAGCTTTTCCCTGATCTCGTCCAGCATGCGGCGGTACCCCAGCACGGCAGGCCAGTTGACCCGCAGGTTTCCGTTCTCGGGATCCGTCTCGCCGTTCACCCGGATCGTGACCTCGACCCGCCCCCGGACGAAACGCTCGCTCACCTTGCGCCGGATGTCCAGTTCCATGGCCGACAGGGCCGAGGGAAAACGGACCGTAACCTCCAGGTAGCGATGATTCAGCGATTTGATCTCCGCCGTTATTTTTCGACCGCTGCGGACGACTTCCGCCCGGCCGTATCCCGTCATGCTTCGGATCATGAAGATGCTCCCATCTGTTTGAGTTGCAGGACATACCGCTCCCGGAGAGTCCGGAACATCTCCCGGGTCTCCTCCGCCGCGTAGTCGGGGTACGTCCAGGGAAGGGTCCGGAACCGGCGGTCCTGGTAAAGCAGGGTCAGATCGGCATAAACGCCGTCCCGCAGATACGGACGGTGCGTGTATCCCTTGCAGGTGGCCAGGATCATGTGAGCCAGCGAGATGTACCCCGGATCTATGTTGACGGTCCGTTTTCCTCCCTCGGCCAGCCTCTCCTCCAGGGAATTGGACTGGAGCTTGACGGCCGGAAGGCTGTCGGGGGCCGCCAGGCGCTCGAAAGAAACGAAACGCCGCCGGAGTGGGGAACCGAGCTCTCCCTCGTAGTATTCGGTAAATGAAAAGGGATGGCATGGACCGACAAAATCGGGGTCGCCGCAGACCTTGGCAAGGCCCCGGATCGCCTCTGCGATCCGCTCATCCCGCGTGGAGAGAAAACTCGCCACCAGCTTCACCGGTTCCGCGCTCCTGGGCCGGCTCATAGGACCCTTTTCAGCTCCTGCTGTGAGACCGTGGCGGTTCCGACCTTGCCGACCACGATTCCCGCGGCGTGGTTCGCCAGCAAGGCCGCTTCCTTGAAGGTCGCTCCCGAGGCCACGGCCAGGGCGAAGACGCCGATGACCGTATCGCCGGCGCCCGTCACGTCAAAGACTTCCTTGGCCTGGGTGGGGAAAAAGGTATGTCGGATCCGGCCGTCCCGTTCAAAAAGGCTCATTCCCTCCTCCCCCCGGGTAACAAGGAGGGCCTGAAAGCCGTACCGGTCCAGCAGGGAAGTGCCCATGCCGACGAGATCTGCCCCGGGGGTGTATTCGATGCCGAGCGCCCGCGCCATCTCGTGGTGATTCGGCGTGATGACGTCGAATCCGTGGTAGAGACCAAAATCGTTCTGTTTGGGATCCACGCAGACAACCACTCTGCTCCCGGCCAGCACCTCTCGGATTCCGTCAAGAAGCGCCTTTGTCACTACCCCTTTGTTGTAGTCGGAAATGACGACGGCTCCCAGTTCCTTCCGGAGGCCGCGGATATAGGAAAGAATCCGCTTAATGCTTTCCGGCGCCGCAGCCCGGCGGCTTTCCCGATCGAAGCGAACCACCTGCTGGGAATGGGCCACGATCCGCGTCTTCAGCGTCGTCGGACGATCGCTCTCCCGGATGATGCCGCCTGCGTTGAGCCTGCGCCTTTTGAACTCATCCACCACCCGGTCGCCCATCGAATCCGTTCCGACCACGCCGGCACCGAACGCAAGGCCCCCCATGGCAAAAATGTTGTTCAGAACGTTGGCGCATCCCCCCAGGAGAAGGTTGTCCGACTGGACATCCACCACCGGCACGGGGGCTTCCGGGGAGATGCGGGACACCCGCCCCCAGATGAAATGGTCAACCATGATGTCGCCCACCACCAGGACCTTCGCTTTGGAGAAGCCCTGAATGATCGATTCCGCTTTTTTTTTCGTTAGAATGCCTTTCACGTTGAACCTCAGGGACCGTGTGGACTCCGCCGGCCCGGCTTGAACCGACGGATGCTATGTTTCCGCAGTCAGTTTGTCAATTCTTTTATTCCGTTCCGTTGTTTCCACCGGTGAACCCCCGGCGGCAAAGCCAATTCCGTATTGACTTCCCCATGGGAGTAGGTCATAATACTAAAGTATTCGATGAATAAAATCAAGTAAATACACCACATCTTCAAACAGGATCCTTATAGACCATGGCTTCCAACATCCTGCGTTCCACAATCCTTGTATCTCTCGGCATTGCCGTAACCGGTTTCTTCTCCATCTGTGCTGTCGCCTTCTCCCTGATGTCCCCCGGGGAAAACAGGGTCCATCGGCTGGCCCGGATGTGGGGCAGGACCCTCCTGGTCATGTCCAGCGTCAAGGTCAAGGTTATCGGCGCGGAGAACGTTCTCGAAGGAAAACCGCAGATTTTCATGGCGAATCACCAGAGCGACTATGACATCTTTGTCGTCCTCGGCCATATACCCAGCCAGTTTCGCTGGATCGCCAAGAAAGAGCTCTTCAAGATTCCCGTCTTCGGAAAGGCCATGCGCGGTGCCGGCTACATCGAAATCGACCGCCAGCATCACGAAAAGGCCCTGCGCAGCATCGACGAAGCGGCGGAGAAGATCCGGGAGGGAAAGTCCGTCATGTCCTTCCCCGAGGGTACCCGCAGCCGCGACATGACGCTCAAGCCCTTCAAGCAGGGGGCGTTCCACCTGGCCATCCAGTCGGGCGTCCCGATCATCCCCATCTCGCTGATCGGAACCGGGCAGGTCATGCAGAAACGGTCCCTTCAGATCAACCCGGGAAACGTCGTCATGGTGATCGATAAGCCCATTGAAACGAAGGATTATACCATCGAGACCCGGCATGAACTCATTGAGCGGGTCCGCAACACGATCCTGCACAATTACGAGAAATACAGCGCCACCCATGACACGACGAGGGGGGCGGCCTGAATCCATGGCGGTCAAGGCTCAGGAAAACAACCGGAGAAAAAGGGAAATATTCGGCGTTGTAGGCCTCGCCCTCTCGTTTTTTCTCTTTCTTTCCCTCATCTCCTACTCGCCGGCCGATCCCTCCCTGACCCAGTATGTATCGGACGATCCGTCGGTGCGGAACATCTTCGGGGCCGCCGGCTCCTACACCGCCGATGCCCTCATCCGCCTCCTGGGATTCGGCGCCTTTCTGATCCCCATCCTGACACTCGTCGCCTCCTTCCGGTTCTTCCTTGACGAATCCTTCCGGATCAAGGCCGTTCCGGCCCTTGGCGCAGCGGCGCTGCTCCTCGTCTGCTCCGGCCTCTTGAGCCTGATCCTTACAAAGGTGAGCATCTACGGGGTACGGCTCCAGGCCGGCGGTCTCCTGGGAAGCATCATAACGGATGTGCTGATCCCCGTGCTGAACCGGGCGGGAACGTGCCTTCTCTTCCTTCTTGTTCTCCTTCTTTCCCTGATGGTCGTCGCAGACGTCTCCGTCGTGACCCTGGGTAGGGTCCTCAAATCCGCATCGGAGGCCACATGGGCCGTTGTTCGCCGGATCGGCAGCGAAAGGGCCGCTTCCCGGGCGAAGGAACCGGAGCCTCCGGAAGAGAAACCGGGTGACGACCTGCCCGTACCGATCATCGAATCGCCGGAGCCGGCGGAAAAAGCGAAACAGAAAAAGATCGAGCAGATCCATTTCGATTTTCTCGAACGGGTGGGCGATTACCAGCTTCCTCCGCTCTCGATCCTCGATCCGGCGGAGAAAAGGGACTCCCGGGTCAAGCGGGACAGCCTGATCGCCAATGCCCGGATCCTGGAGAAAAAACTGGCCGACTTCGGTGTCGAGGGCCGCGTCCTGGAAGTGAAGCCGGGGCCGGTCATCACGATGTACGAACTGGAACCCGCCCCGGGGGTGAAGATCAACCGGATCACCAACCTGACCGATGACCTGGCGCTGGCGCTCCGCGCTCCGAGCATCCGCATCATCGCGCCCATTCCGGGCAAGGGGGCCATCGGCATCGAGATCCCGAACCACGAGCGCGAGCCGGTCCGACTCCGGAACGTACTGGACACAGAGGCCTTCCGGGAGGCGAAATTCCGCCTGCCCATCGCCCTTGGAGAGGACATCGTGGGCGGCCCCGTCATGGCCGATCTTGCCCGGATGCCCCATCTCCTCATCGCCGGCACGACCGGTTCCGGAAAGAGCGTCTCGCTGAACGCGATGATCTGCAGCATCCTCTTCCGGGCAACCCCCGACGAGGTCAAGTTCCTGCTCATCGATCCGAAGCGCCTGGAACTCTCAGCCTACGAGGGGATTCCCCACCTGCTCCATCCCGTCGTGGTGGACCCGAAGAAAGCATCCATGGTCCTGAAGTGGGCCGTCGAGGAAATGGAGCGGCGCTACCGGGTCATGGGCGAAGTGGGCGCCAAGGGAGTCGAAGGCTATAACCGGATGATCGAGAAGTCGAAGAACGAAAAGGCAAAACGGCAGGCCTTCGGGCTCGAATCCGCCCCGCCGAAGCCGGAGGCCGCTCCCGAGGCGGAGGAAGTCCTGCCCCCGGAAGCGGAGGGCCAGGCCCTGGCCGCCATTGCCAAGGCCCCGCAGGAACACGTCCGTCTTCCCTACATCGTCATCGTCATCGACGAGCTGGCGGACCTGATGATGGTGGCCCAGCGCTACGTGGAGGAATCGCTGGCCCGGCTGGCCCAGATGGCCCGCGCCTCGGGAATCCACCTGATCCTGGCCACCCAGCGGCCTTCCGTTGACGTCATCACCGGCGTCATCAAGGCGAACTTCCCCACCCGCATCTCCTTCCAGGTCTCCTCGAAGGTGGATTCCCGGACAATCCTCGACCAGCTCGGGGCCGAAGCCCTCCTGGGCTCCGGAGACATGCTCTTCATGCCGCCGGGGACCTCCAAGCTGGCCCGTATCCATGGACCCTTCGTCTCGGAGAAGGAGATCGACCGCATCGTCATGTTCATCAAGAAGCAGGGACAGCCCAGCTTCGATCCATCCATCACCGAATACCGGCCCGAAACCTCCACCACCGAGAGCGACGAGGACGTGGACGAGAAGTACGACGAGGCGGTGGCGCTCGTGTCGGACCTGGGGCAAGCCTCGATTTCGCTGGTCCAGCGCTACCTGAAGGTGGGCTACAATCGGGCCGCCCGGATCATCGAGCACATGGAGGCCGACGGCATCGTGGGACCCGCCGACGGTGCCAAGCCCCGCAAAGTCCTCGTCAAGAAGCTATGAAAAAGGGGTCTGACTCCTTATTCCTTTTGAGTCTCGGCTGCCCGAAGAATGAAGTGGATGCCGAGGTCATGGCAGGGCTCCTCCGGCAGGCGGGCCACGTCCTTGTGGACCGGCCCGAAGACGCCCGTCTGATCCTGGTCAACACCTGCGCCTTCATCCTCCCGGCGAAAGAAGAGTCCATCGAGGCGATCCTGACCCTGGCGGAATACAAGCAGCGGGGTTCATGCCGCCACCTGGTCGTCACGGGCTGCCTGCCCCAGCGGTATGGCCCGGAACTGGCGCGGGATCTGCCGGAGGTAGACCTTTTCCTGGGGGTCGACGAGATTCCCCGGATCGCCGAACACGTCGCGGCCCTCCAAGATCGAGAATCAAGGGACCGCCTCGCTGCCGCCCGGCACCCGTCTTTCCTGATGGACGCATCCCTCCCCCGTCTGGTTTCGGGACCAAAACACACCACCTACCTGAAGATCGCCGACGGCTGTTCTAACCGCTGTGCCTACTGCGCCATACCGGAGATCCGCGGCCCTTACCGGAGCCGGCCCCTCGACGACGTCCTTCAGGAGGCGGAACACCTGGTGCAACACGGTGCCAGGGAGATCATCCTCACTGCCCAGGACACGACGGCCTGGGGCAAGGACCGCAAGGGCGGGGAGCGCCTGCCACGCCTGCTCCGCGAGTTAGCCCGCATCAGGGACCTGCGCTGGATCCGCCTGCTCTACACATACCCGGCGGGCCTCACAACAGAGATCCTGGAGGCAATGGCGGAGGAAGACAAGATCTGCGAGTACATGGACATCCCTATCCAGCACATCGACGACGACATACTCGCCGCCATGAACCGGCGGGGCGGAAGCGCGGAAATCCGTAAGGCGATCCGGCAGGCCCGGGAGATCGTCCCCGGCGTTGCCCTGCGGACCTCCCTCATCGTCGGCTTCCCCGGCGAGACGATCCGCAAGTTCAACGCCCTCGTGGATTTTGTCCGGGAGACCCGTTTCGACCACCTGGGGGTTTTCGTCTATTCAAAAGAGGAAGGGACCACGGCGGCGAAGATGCCCCAACGAATCTCAGCGAAGGAGAAGGAACGCAGACGGCAGGTCCTGATGGAGGAGCAGGCGGAAATTTCCGTGGAGATAAACGCCTCTCTTGTGGGCACCAGCCAGGAAGTGCTGATCGAGGGGCGGGGCGAGAATCCTGACTATCCTGTCGTCGGACGCTGCCGCCGACAGGCACCGGAGATCGACGGGATGACCTGCCTGAAGAAACGAAGCCTGAAACCCGGGCAGTTCAAGACCTTTCGGATCATTGCCTCAGACGTGTACGACCTCTTCGGAAATTAAAGAGGGGGCAGATTTCAACTCTGCCCCCTCTCTCGCAGTAGTAATGAACCAGGCCCGCTTTCAACTACAATGAGCAGGTCCTCACATCGTTGATGAAGTCGTCCAGCTTCGCCTGATCGAAGACCCCCATCCACTTGAATCGGACTCCCCGGCGGCGGAAATAGCCCGATTCATTCTCAAGCGGGATATCGGAAGCTGTTTCGAAATGAACTTTTTCCAGGAATGTTTCATTCTCCGCCATGAGTTTCATGATACCGGATTCGATCAGTTCCTCTTTGGATCCGTCATACACAAAGGCCAGCCCTCCCTTGCTGATGTCCAGGATCTGGACCCTCTTTTCGTTATCCGTCGATGGGGCGATGATGACGATGGCCTTGCCCGTCACGGAAAAGCGGTCCTTTTGTCGCCCTTTAAAAACGCGCCTCATGCTGTCAAAGAAGCCGCCCATCGGTCCCCCCTCCTCCCTTTTTGTGCCAATATAATATATTCCTAATAAAGAGTCAAATCATCAGTGATTATCGAGGTTGACAACGAGAGCTGGTTTCTCTAAACATGATCTCAAAATCATTCAGGGTGACTGCCCGTTGAAACTCTCAATCATCATTCCCTGCTACAATGAGATCCAGACTATAGAAACCCTCCTCGACACCGTTCGGAATGCTCCGTACCCCGAAAAGGAAATCATCGTCGTCGACGACGGATCGACGGACGGAACGAGGGAGAAACTGGGTGAGTTGAAGAACCGGATCGATCGCACAATCCTGCAACCTGCCAACCGGGGAAAAGGCGCTGCCATTCGCGCGGGCATCCAGGCTGCGAAGGGCGACATCATCCTGATCCAGGACGCCGACCTGGAATACGATCCCCGGGAATACCCGAAACTCCTCCAACCGATCCTGGACGGTAAGGCGGACGTCGTATACGGATCGCGCTTCCTGGGAGGCGAGGCACATCGGGTGCTCTACTTCTGGCACCGGATGGGAAACGGCCTCCTCACCCTTCTCTCCAACATGCTGACGGACCTGAACCTGACGGACATGGAGACCTGCTACAAGGCTTTCCGCCGGGAGATCATCCAGTCCATCACAATCGAGGAGGACCGCTTCGGGTTCGAGCCTGAGATCACGGCCAAGATCGCCCGGAAAAACTGCCGCATCTATGAAGTCGGCATTTCCTACTACGGGCGCACATACACGGAAGGAAAGAAGATCAACTGGAAGGACGGGATCCGGGCGCTTTACTGCATCCTGAAATACAATCTTTTCAACGGATGATAACAGGATATTTTTACATTTCAGCGCAATTTGAATACTGACATTATCTTTTTCTTATCTACTACAATCGAATATACTTCATTTCTAAATTCATAAGGGTGTGGATGCCAACGGTAGGTTGTCAGAAAATAGTCCGCTTGATTAATTTTAGCAAGCCTCATCCTCCCGCGATCCTTTTTTTCCAGGAAAACCGAGTTGTTTATCATGGGTATGATCGTGTTTGCCGTTAATCCTATGACAGGGCGGGCATCGCTTTTAACAATATATTCAAGCGCCTGACGAAAAGACAATCCCCAATAATCGAGTTCAAAGGCCTGTCCCGCATTACTCCCTGCTAAGGCACTGAAATAGACATTCTGAAACGGATGATATCGAACCATCTGATATGCTGTACTCATAACACAAAACACAATAACAACAGCAACAAATAAAGCCGCACTTCGCTCACGCACGGAATGTACTTTTTTTATAAGTCTCAGAATCCATGCCGCTCCCGTCATGGCGATCAACATGAATGGTGCATAAATGAAATACATATGTCTCCAGCCGTCATAAAGGGCAGATCCCAGAATAATAACCGAAGCCAGCGGCACGATAAAAAGGAGAAGAAAAAGAAAATCCTGACGTTCGTTCTGATTTGAATACAATTTAATCCCGTTCTTTATAACCCCTTTGATTACCCAAAAAGATCCTAGCAGGAAGAAAAAGATGTAGAGTATGGGTGTCGTTAATAAAATCCATACAGGAATGTAATGCCAAGGGATTTCGGTAGACTTTATAAACGTGCCAAAATAGAGAACATAGTAAGAAATAGGAAACCTGTTCATGACCGTAAATGAATCAATAAAATTTCCCACAGGATTTTCCCATAAGTACGGCCAAAACAGTATCATGAAAAAAGAGAAGAAAAACAAATAAGCGAACAAAGGGAACATTTTTTTCTGCAGATCATCGAAAGGTCGGCCTGTTTTGATTATATCAATGCCAGTAATTAATAATGCAAGAAAAGGTATAAATATTCCCGTTATTCTTTGATCTACAACAAGTGCTGTGGCAAAGGCAAAAAGTACAGAATTTATGAATGTTCTATTGTTTAAATAACGGACAAAGAAATAGATCGCTATGATGAATAATGATAAGAACACAACGTCCTTACCATAGAATGAATCAGCAAAAATCCTTGGACTCAGGATCATAAAAAAGCTTGCGGCTAATCCCATTGCCCAACTATCATACCTGTTTTTAACTATTAAATAGAAAAAGAACACACTGATAAAAAACAAAAGAAATGTGAACAAGTGCCGCATATAGTATGCTTCAGGCATTCTTCCGTTGTAACCCATCAGCAGGTCTGCAACATACATCGGCAGGTCAAAGATAACGCCGTATTGCTTCGACGAGTATTCTTTCAGCTTTGGAATTGATGAAAATTCAGGTGGTTGATACTCAGGCATGAAGATGGATGCCATATATTTTGCTGTCACGCTGGCAATCTCACGGTGTGTCGGTTCATCCCAGGAAACACCGTAGTCTTTATATATGGATATGCCAACAGCGAGATAGACCATGAAAAAGATAATAACATAGATGCGTGGCTTCCTCATAAAAGGTGAAAGATTCTTATTCATTGGTTTATTGCCTTATTCTGTTGTGTTGCTTAATTGTGCATCATTATTTTGCATATCTATCTTCTTTAACTATATCGTTCAGTGAAAGAGGTATTCCCATCTTATAGATCTTATTTTAAATCCGATTTCAACATCAACAGGTTCTTTTCGATCTTTTCGCCGTACTCCGCATCCGCAGGCGGCACCTTCATCTTGGCAATCTCGAGGAATTTCACCGCTTCTTTTTCTTTTCCGACGGAAGCCGCCGACATTCCCAGTTGATAAATATCCTTATAGTCTGCATTGGGAGAAAATGGATTTACATATTTGTAAAGCAACACATAAGCTTTTTTATATTTTTTCAATTTTACATAGGCGACATGCAGATTCCAATAAACTTTTTCAATCTTTGATGTTTGTCCCATATTCATAGCCTTTTCATAAAGGCATACGGCCTCAGCGTAGCGCTCCATCCCGAAGAAGGCGTCTCCCTTCAGTGCATAACCGTGCGACTGTTCCGGATAGTGCCTGATGATCATTTCTGCGTGGGAAAGGGCCTGGTCATATTGTTTACGAACAATCAAGATACTGGCAAGAATATGATTCACGCTGTAATTTGTTGGATCCTGATTATAAATTCTCATCGCCTCCGAAAAGGTCGAGTTCAACACATCCTCGCCCAATTCTTCGTACGGCATCTCTCGATAATGGAAGGGGTTGATCACCTTCAATTCGTATTTTCTAGCCAGATCAGCTAATTTATCCTTATTAACATACAACAATTCAGCGTGATCAAAAAAAACAGGAACAAATCGCGATTCGGTCGAAACTATTTTGTTAAAACCACTCCTGTGCAATGAAACCGAGATGAATGAAGGGTCATATCGTTGAGTGAACATTTTAAAGGCATTGACATCAGAAAAGGCGCTTTGTGCTGTGGCAAAATCCGTATCACTGAAAATTGTCATCTGCATATCCATGAATATCTTAAATCCCGGACTCAATGCCCAGGGAAGATATCCCCCTGTATTCGCTTCGTTGAGAATATTTCCCCCTGAAGCATTCTGATTCAGGAATCGAACAATCCCGGTAGGCAGGTTTGCCTGGGAAAATGGGTAGGCCGGACGATTTGCAAACTCGCTGTGGAAGACAACAAGTGGAACAATGAGAACCACGACGGGGAGAGCAACAGCGAACACCCTGGGTGGAATTCGATCCTTTTTCGCGAGTGATCCCATGAAGCTGCGCAATATCGGGATGGAGAGCAATGTGAATTCATAGGTAAACCGGTAGTGCTTCAAGAGCAGCATGAGGGCACCGATAAAAAGGAAGGCATGGCTGATTCGCAATTTCCTTTTCCATAGTCCGGCGAGGAAAGAAATCACAGTGAGAATCACAATTAAATTCTGCAGTGAAGATATGAAACCCTTTACAGAAGAAATGTCAAAAACAAAAAAATTATTGACAGGTATTGGACGTAATTCTGCCACATATAGATTTTGATATGCGGCACTCTGGAAAGATACTCCGAACGGCGTCTGGACAAGTTCGATCACACCCGGCGTAAGAAAAATAGTGTAGAAGACAGAGATCATAAGCCATTTCGTTTTTTTCCCCGAATCCTCAATAGTCTGGATTTTCCGGATCTGCCACCAGTAGATCTCTGCCAGATATGCAAAAACAATCAGGAACATCACCGGATATTCGATCCCATGGACATTGGACCAGAAGATACCCAGAAGCGGGAGAATCCATATTCTGTCACGTCTGAATTCAAGGATGTATAGAAATATAATAATGAATAGATAGGAGAAAAGATGTGGCCTTACCAGCAATTCACGATTCAGGATCACAACCGTGCACGAGACGAACAGAAAAAGGCCCAGCAATTGCCCTGTACGGTTCTCGTGCCGGCGGACAAAGAAAAGACAGATAAAACAGGCGGTCAGGGGATAAAGCAGACCGCGCAAGATGATCAGACCATAATATCCTGCCCATTGAAATACTTTGTAAACAATAACTTGAAATAGCCAGTAGTAATTATACCAGGATTTAGAGGGCGTTATGAAGGAGAAGAAAGCGTCTCGGACAATCGTTCCATTCTGCCAGAAATACTTCCCCCCGGAAAGATGATACCACAGGTCCGTGTCATACATCACGATCGGCCAAGTGAGGAAGTAGCCGATCAGGAGGATAAAGAAGAGTGAGATTAATATGATGGGATAAGATGACCGGTTGGTGATAAAATTGCGAAGCAGATGTATTTGATGGATAGTCATTCATATCTTTCCGGATATTTTTTCATCAGGACACAAATTATAGCCAAATATTCATATTAAAAAATGGGGTGTGATTGCAAGCAACTTTCCAATCACACCCCATGAGAATACTTTCGACAATCGACTATATCTACTTACTGCGGCAGATTCCAGTATCCAAGTTTATCAGTTATAGTCGTCCCTTGCACAGCAGAGACTGTAATTGTTGCGTACGTTGTAGATTCATCAACTGCGACAGTATAATCACCCCAGCTACCTGCTGCTATGTTGGCGTTTCCCATTGCCTCAGCCACGCTAACTGCTGCGCCATTTTTTATCATCAAAGCCTTTGCATAACCGGAAGAGAGCCTCCCCTTGGCTTCTGCAATCGCTCCCAAGGCTGCTTTATTTCTAGCTTCATCCTGAAGGTCAAGATACCTCGGGATTGCAACAGCAGCCAGGATTCCCAAGATTACGAGCACGGCGATGATCTCGATCAGCGTAAAACCTTTCTGATTTCTCTTTTTCAGCATTTTCATTCCTCCTTCTTTTTTTGATAATGGATTTTTTACATCCGCCTTAATCGCTTGTAGAAATTTTCTATGACGCCAAGCTCCACCCCCTTTTCCTTCTTTTCAAAATGAAATTGCACATCTCGTGCCATAGCTAAACTGGAAAACAAATTGCAGCCACAAAACAATTAAGCCCATAACCATTTGATTATTGACACGTTATGGCGG
>PHBD01000039.1 GCA_002841865.1 Deltaproteobacteria bacterium HGW-Deltaproteobacteria-19 | reverse complement strand
GCGTCACGTCGAACACCATGTCCGCGAAGATCTGGTCCTTCTTCCTCCGCTCGTACTTCGTCTGCGCTACGCCGACGATTGCAGTTTTGTCCATGTGTCGTTCCTTTCCAGGGGACCCGACCATTGCCGGAATAAGCCCCCATGTCCGATACCGCTCAAAAAACGCCCGGCGGCAAGGCCCCCTGACCCCGAGGTGCGGGGCGTACGCCCGCATGTATATCGCAGCAACGAGGAGGGGAGGGAAACGCCTTCGCCGGGCTTTTTCTCAGCGGCATCCTACAGCAACTCGAAGGAGTCGATGTCCAGGATATGCCCCGTCCTCTCCGCCTTAAACACCGCCTTCACCCGCCGGCCGACCCCGATCTTCTCCAGATCCTTTTTGATCAGGTGCAGAAATCCGACGTCCGCCCCGTCCAACCGGATCAGGGCATAGGCGAACGGTGCCT
The DNA here is from genome assembly GCA_002841865.1 of Deltaproteobacteria bacterium HGW-Deltaproteobacteria-19. Taxonomy (GTDB): domain Bacteria; phylum Desulfobacterota; class Syntrophia; order Syntrophales; family PHBD01; genus PHBD01. The sequence goes on along the minus strand of PHBD01000039.1, from coordinate 20,310 downwards.
GCACCGGCTGCACCGGGTGGGCGTAACGAACGACCGTGAAGGCCTCGATCACCCCTTCGTCGCCGATCTCCACCCATTCCGTGATGTCGACAAAACACCGGCTGCAGGACTTCCGGGCCGGGACGTACACCTTCCCGCACCCGCTGCACCGGGTCCCGAGTATCTTCCGCTCGTCCCGCAGAGATTCGAGAAACCGGCCCGCCGTCTCCCCGGCCCACCAGGAATACGGCACCGAGATCTGCCCCTTCTGTGTCAGGGGCTCTACCTCTTTCAACCACTCAGACATGTCTTTCCTCCATCATGGATCTCACCGGTTACACTTCGATCAGGATCGCCTCTCCCTGGGACAGCCCTCCGCAGATGGCTGCCACGCCCCGGCCTCCACCCCGGCGCATGAGTTCGTACATCATGGTCATGGTGATTCGCGCGCCGCTGGCGCCGACAGGATGCCCGATGGCGATGGCCCCGCCGTTCACGTTCGACCTGCCCATCAGGGCCTTCCATTTCGCCGGGTCGTCCTTGGCCAGCATCTTCAGGGATACCAGCGTGACCGCGGCAAAGGCCTCGTTGATCTCGATCAGGTTCATGTCGTCAATGGCATGCCCCGTTCTGGCGAACATCTTGTCGATCGTCTGGGCGGGGACGCAGGCCATGTATTTGGGCGTTCCGGCGCCGCTTTCGCAGGCCACGATCCGGGCCAGGACTTTCTGGCCCAGCGCGTCCGCCTTCCGGCGGCTCATGAGGACGATCGCCGAAGCCCCGGAATTCAGCCCCGGCGCGTTTCCCGCCGTAACGGTGGGGCTGCCGTAAACCCCCTTCAGGGCCGCCATCTTTTCCATGCTGAGGTTTTCCCGGGGCGACTCGTCGGACTCGAGGACGATGGGGGCTTTTTTCTGGGGAATCTCGATCCGCATGAGTTCCTCGCCGACCTGGAACTTCCCTTCTTTCTGGGCGCGGAAGTACTTCTGATGGCTCCCCAGGGCCCATTCATCCTGCATCTCCCTGGTGACGCCGTACTCGACGGCCACATGGCCCGCATCGGTGGCGACGGGGGCGAAACCCTTGCGGCCGTAACCAAGCTCATACAAAACGTCTTCCATCTCGATGGGCCCCAGGCGATTCCCCCAGCGCACCTTGGCCGCACTGGCGATCAGGGGCACATTGCCCATGTTTTCCGCCCCCGAGGCGATCACGATCTCGGCGTCTCCGGACTTGATGGCCCGGGCCCCCAGGCGGATGGCCGTCATGGACGAACAGCACGCCCGATCGATGGTGAGGGAAATATTGCTTTCCGGGAAGCCGGCCAGGAGGGTGATCTGCCGGGCCGGGACGTTGGTGTAGATCGCATATTCCGCGGGGATGCAGGTTCCGTAATACACTTCGTCCACCTGGGCCGGGTCGAGTTGGATGCGGCGAACGGCCTCTCTCAGGGCCAGGACGCCCAGATCCATGCTGAGGACGGTTCTCAGAACACCGTCGAACCGGCCGAAGGGCGTCCGAACGGCACTGACGATGACGACGTCGTTTTCATTCTTCATCCTGTTACCTCGTTCTTCCTTTGATTGTTCCCTGTCACAAACAAAAGTCATGCCACGTCATTTGCAACTTATTTAATCCATGTTTTCTATTAGTTAAAGATGACGACCGTCATGATGTCAAATCTGTACGTTTTGTCTGGTGTCAAATATTAACCTTGTGTTGACAGACAGATTAAACTGTGAAAGGAAATCTGCGGTGCGAGTTCGATTGGGAAAGGACCCCGTTATCCGTGAAAAACTTTCTTGCGGGCCTGTTGGAAGAGGAAAGAAAGGTTCTGTGTTATTTTATAGCGTTTCCGGATTTTTTCTCCGTGGACTGGTTCTCGACCTGCCCCCCCTCGAGGCTGATGTCGGTGATCATGGCGCTGGAGAAGGAGGGCTGGATCCTTGTGAAGCCCGGGGAACCGGGGTGCTTTGTCTGGTCCATCGATTTCCCCCGGCAGATCATCACGGATCTGATGGACCCCGACGATCTGTCAAAGTGCTATCGCAACGCGGTTTCCATCCTGATGAACAACGCTCCGCTGGATGACAGGTCAATCCCGACCATCGCCCGGCAGTGCCTGCTGGCGGGGGTTCAGGAAGAGGATCTCGATTTCATTTTCAAGGCCGCGGTCATAGAAGAGAAAAAGCACAAGGTGTCCTCGGCCATCAAGCTTTATGATTCCATCCTGGCCTTCATGGAACGATTTATCGGGAAGGAAGACCAGGCCCTGTCTGATAATATATGGCTGACCTTCATAAGGGCCGTCGAACGCCGTGCCTCCCTGTCTCTCTTTCATCCCAGCCTGAAGAGGATCACCCCCCTGCTTCTGGCCGCTCTCGGCACCGCCCAGCGCCTTGGCGACATGAAATCACAGGCCTCCCTGGAACTCCTGATCGGCCAGAACCACTGGATGAATTTCCAGCATGACCAGGCCGTTCAGCACTTCAACCAGGGGTGGGAGATCATTCAGCAGCTGGAAGACGAATCGACATACAAGAGGGGGCTCAAGGTTCAGGGATTGGTATTTGCCATCAAGGGCCAGTTCTGCAAGGCCATTGAAGTGTACGAAGAGTCGCTGGGCGAGCTGGAATCGGCCGACAACAATGATTTTTTCCTGCTGGCGGCGCTGAACCTGGCCCTCTGTTATTCCGAAGTCGGCATGCCGCAGAGGGCCCTCGGCATCACAGAGGCCATTCAGAACCACTGCCGGAAAACCGGCAACGATCCCCTTTTGTCCTTCACGCTCGTGACAGCGGGAATGATTCTCCTTGAAATCGGACAACGGGACAAGAGCAGGGTTTTCCTGGGGCGTGCCCTTGAACTCGCAGGAAAAGAAAATCTTCCCATGGTGGAGGTCATCGCGGGGATCAGCCTCTCGGACGTGGAGTGCCAGAATGGAAATTTCCGGCTGGCCGGGGAGTATTTCAACCTGATCTGGAAAATTAAAAAGTCGAGCTGGTATCACATCCTCAATTTTTTCCCCATTTTCGAAACACCCTTCATCCTGCATCGGAAAGGCGTTTCCCCCATTGAACTGAAGCCTTTCTTCGATTTCCTGAAGCAGGTTAACAAAGCCGACCTGAACCCTCTCATGTACGGCATCATCGGGCGCCTTCAACTCAGCCTGCCTGAAAACCGGATGACGACCGACGAAAAGATCGCGGCGCTGATCGAGATGGAAACGGCTCTCCGGAAGCTGGGCGCTACCTTTGAACTGGCCAAAATACGGATCGAGCTTGCCAGGCTCTATGATCAAATCCAGAATTCCCGGAAGGCGGAGCGATACGCGAAGATGGCCTGGGATTTTTACAGGCCCATCGCGTCCGACTCCTTCCCCCCCGATGTGAAGCTGTTGGTTCCCAGGGAAAAACGGGAAAAGGATCTTCGCCTGTTCAACCTGATCGTTGAGATGGGCGAGGCCCTGACCAAACAGGAAAACATAGAACGTCTGCTCACCAACATCATCACGTCCATCTCGCGCCTGATGGGCTCGGAGCGCGCCGCCCTCTTCATCAAGGACCGGCATTCTTCCGCTCTTCGCCTGGCCGCATCGAGAAACCTGCTGCCGGAGGAAACGCAGGAAGAGGCGTTCCGGGAGATGATGGCGGCTATCCGGGATGTATCCGACAGCGGGGAAGGAAAAATTGTGCAGCACGAAATCAGCGGTAGCGGCCTGACCGATTACCGCCGGGTGATCATCGCCCCCCTCCGGCTGGCGAAACAGACGATCGGCGTTCTATATCAGGACAGCCGGTTCTTTTCCCTCGAGGTCGGCTCCAACAGCATCAAGCTTCTCTCCGCGTTTGCATCCCAGATCGCCGTATCCATCGACCGGGCCCAGGCGTACGATGAAATCGCCCAGTTGAACAGGAAGCTGATCCAGGAAAACCTGTACTATATCGAAGAAATCAAGGAAATCCGACCTTTCGGTGAGATCATCGGCATCAGCAACGGCATCCATGACGTGCAGAACCTGATCCGGAAGGTCGCTCCCACCCAGTCCACCGTGCTGATCCATGGGGAGACGGGCGTCGGCAAAGAACTCGTCGCCCGGGCGATTCACCGTGAAAGCACCCGGAGAGACGGGCCGTTCATCCGGGTGAACTGCGCCGCCCTCCCGGAGACCCTGATCGACAGCGAGCTGTTCGGCTACGAGAAGGGCGCTTTTACCGGGGCAGTGAAGATGAAGGAGGGGCGCTTCGAACTGGCGAACCAGGGGACCATTTTTCTCGACGAGGTTTCCGAGCTTCCCCTCTCAACACAGAGCAGGCTGCTCAGGATCCTGCAGGAAAAGGAGTTTCAGCGCGTCGGAGGAACAAAAACGCTGCAGTCCGATTTCCGGCTCATCACCGCCACCAACAAGGACCTGGGCCGGGAGGTGGCGGAGGGGCGATTCCGGGCGGACCTCTTCTTCCGCCTGAACGTCTTCCCGATCGTCGTTCCGCCGCTGAGGGAGAGAACGGAAGATATCCCGCATCTGGCCATTCACTTTCTCAATCTGTACTGCTCCCAGTCAAACAGGCAATACCCGGGCATACCGGAATCGGAAATGAGGAAGCTGCAGTCCTATTCCTGGCCCGGCAACATCCGGGAACTGTCCAACATGATCGAGCGGGCCGTCATTCTGGGAGGAGAAACCATCCGCTTCCCCGAGTTGGAAGCCAGAAGGGTCAAGCCGTCGACGGGGAGTGAGGACATAAAGCTCAAGGACCTGGAGAAGGCGCATATCCTGGAGGCGCTCAAGTCGGCCGGGGGCAAAATCGGAGGATCCGACGGCGCTGCGGTGCGTCTCGGCCTGAACCGGACGACCCTCATGTATCGCATGAAGAAGCTGGGAATCAAGGTGGCGCGGCAACAGACGGTCCTGCACGAGGCTGGCCATGCATAACACGACTAGATGCGGGTATTAGCAGGCTGTTGAAAAACTTTTATGAGATGGATCATGGTCATTTTATCCGTTTTGTGGTAATGTGCCGCGCATAATACATTGAAATAACAGGAGATAAACATGCGCGGCCTAGAAGATAGAAGTGATGCACTGTTTCTGTATGTGTCCCCGGATTCTTTCGTTCCGGCTGAACATCCTCTGCGTCCGATCCGGTTGATGGCAGACAAAGCGTTGGCATCCCTATCCGGCGAGTTTGACCAGATGTATTCCCACACGGGGCGTCCTTCCATGCCGCCGGAAGTTCTTTTGAAATCGTTGCTTCTGCAGATCCTGTTTTCGATTCGGAGCAATCGCTTATTGGTCGAGCAGCTTGGCTACAACATCCTGTACCGTTGGTTTCTGGGAGTGTCACTGGAAGAGCGGATCTGGGATCACTCCACGTTTTCCCAGAATCAGGAGAGGCTGATCGGTACGGATCTGGCCGCGAAATTTCTCCAGAAGATCATCGAACAGGCCAAGGAAGCGCGTCTCCTGTCCAAAGAGCACTTCAGCGTGGACGGGACACTCATCGAGGCTTGGGCATCCATCAAGAGCTTTCAGCCTCGTGCTCAAGGGACCGGGAAACCGGAAGGGACGGAACGACAGCGTTGATTTCCATGGCAAAACCCTCAAGAACGATACCCATGCCTCGACGACCGATCCGGAATCCCGGTTGTTTCGCAAAGGGAAGGGCAAAGAGTCGAAGCTTTGCTACATGGGTCATGTCCTGATGGAGAACCGAAACGGCTTGGTGGTGGATACCCGGCTGAGGCTGGCTGCCGGAACGGCCGAGAGAGAAGCCGCGGCAGAGATGGTTCAGAACATCCCCGGGACAAGGCGGGTGACGATCGGTGCGGATAAGGGCTACGATACGGGAGGATTCGTCGCCACCCTGCGCAGCCTCCAGGCGACCCCTCATGTGGCCCGGAATGATACAAACCGGAAGTCTGCCATCGATGGCCGCACCACGCGTCATCCCGGATATGAAGCCAGCGGTAGGATCCGGAAACGCATCGAGGAGACTTTCGGCTGGCTCAAGACCATTGGCACCTTACGGAAAGCCCGGTATCGGGGCCGGGAGAAACTCTCCTGGTACTTTACCTTGGCGGTCTCGGCTTACAATCTGGTGCGGATGCGAAACCTGGGGCTTGGTGTCGCATAAGAAGGGGAAATTCACCCTCTCACAGCCGTATTGCCCGATGTTGACGCACAAAACGGATTGTCAAAGAGCACAAAAAACCGGATTAGCAGCAAGATCCAATTTGTAAAATCGATCCGATGATCGATCAAAGACCCGTAAACAAGATTTTCAACAGCCTGCTAGCATGTTGGTTGACCCATTAATGGAGGGTGTCATGACGACTGCCGAGCTTTTAGCGGCACTGGCGCGGGAATGCCCCAACGGCGTGTCATTCGATCCGATGGCGGTACGGCTGCTGCGGCAGAAAGTCCCGTTTGAGGATTGGCAAATCGAAGACCTGAAAGCCGAGATGTTCCAGCTGGTGAACGGGTTGTGGTTTTCCCGCGACATGATTTTGGACGATGTGTCTTGGGTGACGTTCGAAGGGCAGGCGATGGAATGGTTAATGAAACACGGTTGCTTTTCGGTCGAACGGCTATTTAGGGATTATTCCTGTGTTTTCCGCCATATAGCAACGCTGGAGGATTGCGCGGCATTTCTGAGGCATTTGGGTTTCAGAGTCGCTGTATGGGGAAAGGGAGGTTATTTCTGTTCCCATCCCCCACCTAGTCTGGACGATAGTCTGGCGGCAATCTCGGAAACGATCGCCGGATGGCTTGAAGAGGCGGACGGCACGTTGACCTTTAATAGAATCGAACAGGCGATGCCACACCTGACCGCAGAAGCGTTGGAGGGCATCCGCGCGCAATTCCTGCCGGAAGTCCATGCGGCGGAAGTCGGCGAGGTGCCCTGCTGGTGCAGTACGGAGGCGATCCATCTGCCGGAGGATTTTTCGGAAAGATTGACAACCATAGTTGATACGCTGGTTAAGCTGAACGAGAAAGTATCCGCCAAGAAACTTGAATTTGCATTGAATTTGTTCTACCGAACACATGTCCGTGAGAAATACGCCCTGCCGAATGACGATACTTTCATGCGTATCTGTGAAAAACACTACCAAGGCGACAACGATGTCTTTCCGAATAAGGAGAAACTCCCTGTAAGAGCAAATGACTTGTCCATGCCAGGCAGGCGTGTGCGTAGTCCGAATACTCGCTTCCGTAACCTTGGTGTACCGGTTGGCGCGGAACTGGTTTTCACAAAGGACCGCCATATCTCTTGTGTTGTGCTGGATGACGTCAATCAAGTGCAATATGCCGGAAAGGCATGGACGATTTCGTCCTTGGCGATTCACTTGTTGGGGGTGTCTTCTGCAAATGGTTTTTGTCATTTTAGCTACGAGGGCGAAATATTGTGGGGTCGCCGGTTGCGGCTGGAGCGGGCTGGCGAACAGGACGAATATCGGGCAGAGGAGATACCGAGGCCGCCGAAGTTGCAGGAGGCGGAATGCGGAATCATCGGCTTAGAGGGGCGGACGCTGTCGCCAGCGACTTGGCGGGTGTACAGAAGTGCTGGTACCAATCCGCGTGTCGCGGAGTGGGAGCGACGCGTCGAACAAGGGGAAAGGGTGGAACAAATTGCAAGGGAGTCTGGTTCTGCAGTTCCCACAATAAAAGTCATGATTTCTAACTACCGCTTGTATTTCAAGGTCTGCAAACTGAATGGCATCGTGCCGGAGGGCGGCACGAATGTATAGTTACGAGTGGGACAGGCGTACGGGCGGGTACCGCCTTATGACGCGGATAGGGAAATTCGTGGCGAGTGAAATCCGACCGGTCTTCGCGGAGGAACTAGCGCCTACGGGATTGGAGGCACGATTGGCGTTCGATTCTAAGGAGCGGCGCCCGCTCCTCTGGGCGAAGCAGAACGTGTATCTGTATCGCGGCGAAGAAATCGCGAAACTCAATAAGACACGTTACGGAAAGCCGCTTGAAATCGAATGGAAGGGTGTATTGTGCGCGAACGAAGGCTCGTCCGAAGGTGTGAAGCCACGAAGAAAAGTGAAGCTGGTTCCGGTTGATGTCGGGGCGATGGCGGCCGAAAACCGTGACATCATGGCCGCGCTGGTGGCAGATACGCTCAAGCGCATCAAGGAGATGTACGACACTTACATTGGTAAATGCGATGTGGTCTACATCGGTTTCAGCGGGGGCAAGGACTCGGTGGTTCTGCTTGACCTCTGCCACAAAGTCCTGCCGTTGGACGTTCCGGTTATTTTCAGTGATACGGATATGGAACTGCCGGATACCTACCGCGTTTGGAAAGAAATCCAAAGCCGCTACGAAGGCCGCCCGTTTTTAAAGGTCGCCGCTAAGACTCCCGCATTAGAAAACTGGCGACTCTTCGGACCTCCTTCGCAAGCGTTGCGTTGGTGCTGTTCAGTCCACAAGAGCACACCAGCAATATTGGCACTCAAGGAAAGGCTCGGGAAAAAATCTATCAAAACGCTGGCATTTGTCGGGGTACGTGGTGAGGAGAGTCAACGGCGTTCAGAATACAACGATATTGGAGATGGTTTGAAAAGCCAATCACAGGTGAATGCCATGCCGATTTTGGCGTGGTCAGCGCATGAACTGTGGCTTTACATTTTTAAGCATGATCTAGTTCTGAACGAGGCGTACCGAAAAGGAATACCCCGTGTGGGATGCCTGATGTGTCCGATGTCAACCAGCCGTCAGAATGATTTGATATGGATGAATTATCATGAGGCAGTCGCGCCGTTTGCTGACGTGGTGCGTGATACGATTGATCGCGAGTTTTCTTCCGAAGAAGACGCGGATGCGTTCGTTTATGACGGCGGCTGGTATGCAAGGAAAAGTGGCGTATCCTTGAAACAAGTCATTGCGGAACCGGGAGTGGAACGCAAGAGTGATCGAGTGATTTGTGAATTTCCAATTGAAGCAGAGCCGGGTTTGAAGGAATGGCTCAAAGCGATTGGGGAGATTAAATGTGCGGAGTTGTTTCTTTGTGAGGACGGTCAAAGAGGGCTGCTTCAATGTGTCTGGACAAACGGAAAAGCCGATAGGTCCGTTTCAAAGTGGTTAACATACGCTGTTCACAAGGCTATTGCCTGCACGGGATGTAGCGCTTGCGAGGCGGAATGCCCGACGGGTGCATTGCGGTTTGAGAAAGATACCTGTGGCCTCAAGCGGAAGGTCTTTATCGACGAAGCCATGTGCGTCCATTGCATGAGGTGCTATGCACCTGGCGAGGGCTGTTGGCGGTATTACTCGAAACGATATGCAGGAGCAAAGACGATGAACATCAGCGGTATCAACAAATACATGACTTTTGGACTGAAACCTGAATGGATTGAAGTCCTGGCGAACGAGGGCGCAAGTTTCCGTCAGACAACTGCGCTGGGTAATCGAATGGTTCCAGCAGCCGTTACGTGGTTCCGTGAGGCGGGATTGATTGAAGATTCGACAGCTATAACCACAACGCTGCTCTTGGAAGTTGGAAAGAAACTAGGTTTCAACAACTTATTGTTTTGGCAACTATTATGGTTCCGTCTGGTAAATGCTTCACCGCTCGTAAAATGGTATGTCTGCAATACGGATTTCGACACCGGTTATCCAGTGAAGCGGATTAATGAAACCCTCGCTCAATCAGTGGCTTCGGCATCGGTGAGGAAAGGCGCGTTGCAGTCGCTTTGCCAACTGATTAAGGCCTCTCCGCTTGGCGAAGGAGACAGGGCGTTTATTGAAACTGACATGAAGGGCAGAACTGTTGAAAAGCTAACGCGCCGTTCACGTTCGGTGGATCCGCTGGTAGTTCTTTACGGGCTTTATATAATGACGGAAAAGGCTGGGTCCGGTGCGTTCACGGTGCGGCAGATGATGGCGGCTGAGTTCGATGGAGAGGTTGTGTCGCCGCTGTCGGCGTTCGGTATCCCGCCGGACGAGTTCAAGAAGCAGAGCATGGGGCTGGCGGCGGTGTATCCAGGCTTCATCGCGTGCAGCTTCACGCTAGGTCTGGACGAGGTTCGGTTGTTCCCTGAAACGAAGAATCGGGACGATGTGGTCGAACTGATTTTGCGGAAGTAACCTACAACAGGGGGATTGAAAGACATGGAATTCTATAAAGACTATTTCGGGATCAGACCGGATTACGCGCCGTGCATGACGCTGGCGGACATAAATAAGACGCCGGAGACCTGGCTGGGATTCTATCCGCACGATTCGTTCGTGGAGATTTTGCGGGAGTTGCTCAAGAGTTTAGAGGGCGGGAACAAGACGCTGTGGATCACGGGCGCGTATGGCACGGGCAAGAGCCACGCGTCGCTGGTTCTACAAAAGCTGTTCACGGACGACGAGGCGCGAGTCCTGAAATGGCTCGCGCTGCGCAGAGCGCAGATCCCGGAACCCGTGCGCAAGGGGTTGCTGGCGCGGCGCGGGGAAAAAGCGCTCGTCGTCTATGATGTGAACGCAGACGGCGTGGACGCGAAGAACCAGTTCCTAATGCGCGTGCAGCGCGGTATTACAAAGGCACTGGAGATTGGCGGATATACGATTCCGCTGAAAGGCAAGCTGGATGATCTCATTGAGCGCATCCGGCAGGATGAGCCGCATTTCTTCGCAAAGCGCGACGCGATGCAGGCACGGCTCTCGCACCTGCATGCGGGGATCAAGACCGCAGACGCACTGGACAAGAAACTGCGGGATACGAACCTGGAGGCGGGGCTGGTCAGCGACGCGATGCGAGTACTAGAGGCGCGGCAAATCTATTTGGGTTTGAACGCTGAAGATTTCTTGGCGTGGGTGGACGCTTCCTTGAAAGCGAACGGACTTTCCAAGCTGGTCTATATCTGGGACGAGTTCTCGGCGTTTATGGATCGCAACCGCTCGGAATTAAAGACGCTGGAGCAGTTGGCGGAGGCCGCGCAACAGGGTCGGTTCTATTTCGTGCCGGTGACGCACACGGATATATCATCTTATGTCGCGACTGGTTCGGAGAGCGCGAAGAAGGCGAACAGCCGATTCACGTTCAAGCGGCTTGACCTGCCGAACGAGACCGCGCTGAAACTGGCGGCAGACGCCTTCGTTGTCAAGCCGGAGAAGGCAACGGAGTGGAGTCAAGATCGCGACATACTATGGCACAGTGCGAAAGGTGTCGTTGAAAACTACATGGTCGTCAACCAGGCGGGCATCGGACCAGCAGATTTCAAGGGTATCCTGCCTCTGCACCCGATGGCGGCGTTCCTACTGAAACATCTGTCTGTTGCGGTAGGAGCAAACCAGCGGAGCATGTTCGAGTTCCTGAACGGCGAGGAATTCAAAGCGTTCATTGAAAAAGGTGGTTTGGATGTTTCCGGTCATCAGTTTCTAACGGTGGATCATCTGTGGCGGTATTTTGTGGAACGGGACGATCTGGGGACGGGGCAAGCCGTGCAGGAAGTACGGGGCGAAAATGCTCGACGCGAACAGGATTTGCAGCCGGACGAGAGGCGCGTATTTAAGACGGTGTTGCTGTTTGGCTTGATCGAACAGATGCAGGGAACGGGGCATCCGCTGTTGAACGCGACGGTGGAAAATATCCAACGCAGTTTCGAGGGGGACGGCGCTTTGCAGGGCGTGGATGCTATCCTACGCAATCTGGAGCAGAAGCATTGTTTCACGATTGTGAACGGGCGTTGCGAACGTTTCCGTGACCGTTTGGACACGAAAGAGATTGAGGAGAAAAAAGCGGCGTTGGATAGCAAATTTGGCGACCTCGTGCTGAAAGACACCGAGACGGAGTTGGTTAAACAGTTGAAAGGTGTGAACTACGGTGGGCGTTTTGATGTGCGCGCTGCGGGCGTCAACGGTCTTTCGGCTTCAAGCATCGCAAAACGCGAGTCTTTTTGTGACAACGGGAACCGAGTGCTCGTGCAGTTCATTCTGGCGCGGGACGAGCAGGAACAATTGCGCATTCCTGAGAAGGCAAAAGAGCTGGCGAAACAATTCAAAGACCACCGGATGCTGTTCGCGACGATACCGGAGGTCAACTTCTGCCGCGACAACGCGAAGGCATGGGAAGAGTTCACGGAAAACAGCGCCCGTCTCGCATTGGCAAGCGACAGTGCGAGCAAGAAGGTGTTCGAGACGCAGGTCAGCAGCGCCAAGGCGGCGTGGCATTCCAAAGTGACGAGTGCTGCCAAACTCATAGTGTACAAACCCAATGTAAATGGAGAGCCGTTCGCTGATGAAGTGACGTGGGGACAATTAAAAAAGGACTGGCTTACCGGCTATGCGAAACAGATGTTCGAGGCATATACAGACGATCTGTGCGGCTTTCACATCGGGGCGTTCGCCGCGCCGACCGCCTTGCAGAGCTGGGCGCTGGCGGGCATGGAGTTCGACAAGTTCGCGAAGTCCGGCGCATGGAAGACCGTCATGGCGACGTGGCAGAAAAACGGCGTCAACGGAGAGGAAGCGTGGTTTGACGCGAATCCGAACCATCCGCTGACGCAGTTACGGGATTTCTGCAAGAAACGGCAGGACAGCACGGTGGGTGCAGGCAATACCTGCTCCATACGCAAACTCTACATCGACCTGCAGCGACCGCCGTACGGACTGCTGTGTGTGCCGCATTCGGCCTTCGTGCTGGGCTTCGTGCTGAAAACATGGTTAACAGGACAGCGCAAACTGCAATGGACGGATGGCGTGACAAGCAAGGCGCTGGACGCATCGGTGCTGGCTGAAATCATCGAGGCGGTGGTGAAAGACGACGGCTCCAATGCCATCAGGAACGAGAAACTGATCTGTCGCCTGTCGAAAGAGGAAAAGGCGTTCATCGAACAGTGCAGTGTGATTTTCGGGAACTGTCCGCTTGCGGACGGAACGGTGGAGGCGGCGTTGAATGCAGTCGGGACAAGGATGCAACAGATTTCACAGCGCGTTCCGCTGTGGGTGCTGCCGGGGCATATCCGCGCGCAAGACGATCCGTGCGCTGAGGCGATGGGCAAAGTCATCGAAGCGCTGTGCGCGGCGAATAGCATCAGTTCCAAAGGAGATACCGAGACTCGCGGCAACAAGGTGAAGGAAATCGGTGAGATTCTTCTGGCGACGCCGGGATTGGCGGAGGCGATGGCCAAATATATAACGCCGGTGGTTTTTGAGGAGGCGTTCCAGCAGTATGTCGATAGCGCCAAACCGGAGTTGAAAGTGGCGGCTGAGCGCATGGGCGATTCGTCGCACATCTATTGCAGGGCGGTCAAATACCGTTTTGCGGCAACGAGCGGCTGGCTATGGAAACGCATCGACGCCGAAGTCGTGTTGGAAGAGGTTTTTCGGCAGACGCTATGCGCAGAGCATATCCGCGGGTTGGCTGGCTCATCGGGATACATGAGCTTCGAGGACGCGCTGTACCTCTTGCGTAACGCGGTGTTGAGCGAGAATAAGGTTCCGACGGCGTTCTGGGCGAAGAAGCATCCAGCGTTGCAGCGCTTCTTTGAATTGCTCAGCAGGCCGTCGTTGTCCGGCGAGGATGTAAAAGCTTTTGAAGAGATTATAGAACAGCAAGCAGGGGTTATCCGCGAAGTGTTCTTCGACGTGGCGCAAGCGCGGCAACTGGGTGCGATGCAGGAAATTTATGGAGAAATCTGGCCGATGGCGATCGCGGAAGGCCGCGAACTTTACAATGTCTTCCCGCAGGATTCGGCGAGAGCCGATGAGCAGAGTTTTAAAGCACAAGGGCGTGGCAAGATCGAGGAATACAGCCAAACGCTGGTTTCCAAGCAGGTGGCTGCGCTGTGGCAAGAGCACACAGGCACGGAATCGCCTGTCGAATGGAGCCGCAAACACGCGCTGCCCGCCGAATGTGTTTTGGCGGTGGACGATGCCAAGGGCATCGTCGATGCGGTCGCAAATCCGGGAGGGGTGTCGACGGAACGCTTACAGTACATGCATGACGAACTTGAAAAAGAGAGTGCGTTTGTAGATGTGGCCACGGCGGGTGAAAAATTCCTCAAAGGGGTGCTGCCCGCGCGCTATCAAAAGATCGGGTTCAGTGTCGGAGAACTGAGCGATTGGTTGTGCAGAAAATTGGGTGACGCACCGGGCCGATGGCTGACGGACGGAAGGCTTCGCGAAGCGGTCGAGGCGTTCGTCAAGCAGGGATATGATAATCATGTGCGGAAGCAGGCTGCGGAAAAGGTGAATATGCTTCCCGATGCCGAGGCGAAGATACTGCTCCTGAAGATGATTGATCATATCCCCGATGTAGGGCTTTTGGTGCTGGAGTAATACCATGACACTGAGTGAGTATTGCGAATACATCAGGAATCCCCTCGCGGAGGCGAAGGCGCGGGTGGTGATCGTGCCTCCGGGAGAGAGCTGGACGGCGTTGCGCCGGTTTTACCGAGAACGCGGCGACGTTGAGGTGCGTTTAAGCGATCTGGTGAGGGAAAGGGCGTGGCTCCCAATGCCTGACGAAGTTTTCGGGCGGGTGCGCGATGCGATGACGGCACAGGCGAAAAGCGGTAAGACTTTGGTATTGCTGGGGATGCCGGGCTATCTTGCGTTGTTAACGGACGAGAATAAATGGGCTGCGATTGTCGCTTTACGCGAATGGTTGGACAGCGCGTCAGGGCAGGAAGCGGTCTGCTTTTTTCGGAGCGATGACGGCACGGGATTGATACTCAAGGATGTTTTCGCCAATCCGCGTTACCGCCAAGGGAAGCAACTGATTGAAATTGATGCCGAACAGGTCGTGCCACAGGTCGCTCCCGAAGAAGCGGAAAGAATCGTGGGGCGTACGGAGGTGATGCTGGTCGGGGACGATTTGGCATGCTTCATCCCGGAAGCGTGCGACACATTTCAGAAGTATTTGCGATATACCGAGGAACATCCGAACGACAGCTCTGTCCGGCGGATTGTTGTAGCCTCAGAAGGGCGGGAATTGGCGGGGCTCAGCGCCGATGTGCGGCAAGTGGTAAGTCTGCGGGACTTCGCTCGCGTTTTTTACGACGTGGAAGATGCGGGATTGTCCGAGGATGCCTTGCGGTGGATGTGCGAGCGGGGTAAAGATGGTGCGGGGAAAACACTGTCGGTAACGCTAAAGGCGCTGTTTTTCCCGGAAGGTGGAGTCGCAAAGCCCGTCTTGCGTGTATTTGACGGGCAAAAGGGTGCGGAACGCGAGTCGGTACTGTGGCTGGTAAGACACGTCGCATCCAAGAGAAGTTACCTTGAGTGTGTTGTAAGGCAAGATGGGGTTCATGTCGGCAACTTCCGCTCCGCATACGTAACGGGCGCCGCAGAATGGCTGGATGAATCGGTGATATATGCTGACGAACGCAGGGATGCTATACGAGAAGCGGACGTTAGCAGGTCCGACGCGGACATCCGGCAGTTCATATCGCGTTGCGTGGGCGAATCCACGTCGCGAGTTGCGCCGTGGTTGAATTCCAGGACGGACGCGGAGCGGGCGGAATTAATGCGGCGCTGCTCGGTGGACGGCATTGTGTCAAACGTCGTAAAAGAGGTGTATCCAGAAGCGGCAATGTATCTGAACGCAGATCTCGTTTTCGGCGACGTGGCACTGGAAGAATATTTCATGGAATACCGTGAACTGAAAATGGCTGGCCGCGTGACGCCAGAGTTTTACGAGAGGGCGCAGCGGGTGGTTCCTCCGAGTTCGTTGCAATCGCGGGACGCGCTGGTGCAACGGTATACCTCGGACAACGTGTGCGCGTTATTAGTTGTCGACGCGATGGGCGCGGAGTGGCTGCCGATGTTGGTGGCAATGGCGCGGCAACGGAATATAGGCATGGATTCGATTGCGGTCGGCGAAGCGCATTTGCCGACATCGACAAAATTCAACAACATCTATTGGCCAGACGCCAAGCGGCGGTTGCCAGACATCAAGCGGTTCGACAACATCGCGCACAACGGCGCGGAGACGCACGAGGAGCTGCGGGCGGAGGAGAACTTGGCTGCTGCGCTGGATGTGATCGGCAGCGAGGTGTTGCCACGCGTTGCGGAGGGGCTGACGCAGTTTGAAAGGGTGCTTGTCACAGCAGACCACGGGAGTTCTCGGCTAGCTGTGTTGGCGTGGCAGTACAAACCGAGGCTGGCGCGGACACTTGCCTGTGAGGCTGACGCGGAAATCGCAGATTGGCGTTACCGTGAGCGGGTGACGCAGGGCGGATGTCCGCCGGAACTGGAGGAAACGTTGGACGGCAGGCATTGGGCGGTGCGCGGGTATAACCGGCTGCCCAAGAAGGGCGGTGGACAGTGCTTTGAGCTACACGGCGGGGCAACTCTGGAGGAGCGACTGGTACCGGTTGTGGTTTTCTCGAGGACAGGGCAGTTCGTGCCGAAGGCAAAGACCGGTGGCAAACGTGCACAGATTGTTCAGAAAGACGATTTTGATCTTTAGTTTCAGCGGGGGCGATCAACGATGGTCGATACTGTAAAATTGCGGGCAACATTCCCGGACACGACTGTTTTTAAGGATCCGAACATCGTGGCGATCTTCAAAGCTGCGTCGATTCCGTCGTTTCTGCGGGATTGGATTCTGAAGCGCAAAGCGGAGTCTGACGGTAAAATCCATGATGCTGAGGCTTTGCGAAAATACATTTACGAAATTATCCCGCGCCGGGAAAATTTGCTGGAATTGAAGGATGCAGCGCGAAGTGAGGGATGCACGAAGAAATTTCTGGCCAAAATTGAAATCCAATTCAGTGTTCGGTCCAACGAATACACGTTTGCTATTCCGGAATTGGGGCTAGGTAATGCTGAAACGCTGATCGAGGACTATGTCTGGACCCGGATCAAAGATGATGTTGTAAAAACTGCTGGTGGCTGGGGGTTGGTACAATTGGGATACCGAAGCCCGGACGGCGAAAATCCTCGAGGATGTTTCACGCTCTTAGAGTACAAGAATTTCTGTCCGTACACAATTGATCTGGACGCCTATAGAGAGGCTCGCAGTCAGTTCACTATCGAGGAATGGATCGACGTTGTGTTGGGAGCGATTGATTACAACCAGGAGGGATACGAAGATTGGGTACAGAAACACACGGTGCTGACGCGCCTGCTGCCGTTCGTCGAACCGCGACTGAATCTGGTGGAACTGGCACCCAAGGGAACGGGTAAGTCTTATATGTTCGGGCAGGTAGGGAAATACGGCTGGCTGGTCAGCGGGGGGACACTGACACGGGCAAAGATGTTCGGAGACATCAATGGGAAGAGCCCTGGTCTGATCGCATCCAACGACTTTATAGCGCTGGACGAAATCCAGTCGATCAGCTTCAACGACCCGTACGAGATGCAGGGCGGGCTGAAAGCCTACATGGAAAGTGGGGAGATCACGGTCGGCAAGAACCGTATCATTGGCGGGGCCGGTGTCATCCTGCTGGGGAACATCCCGCAAACAGAGATGGACGAAACCAAAGATATGTTTCAGAGGCTGCCGGAAGTGTTTCACGAGTCGGCATTGCTTGATCGGTTCCATGGCTTTATCCGGGGACGCGACATCCCGCGTATGAGTGAGAACCTGAAAATTAACGGATGGGCGCTTAACACAGAGTATTTTTCCGAAATCATGCACATGCTGCGCCAGCCGGCGGAAAATCTGATTTACCGACATGTTGTCGAAAAGCTGGTGGACTATCCTTCCGGGGCGGATACCCGCGACACGGAAGCGGTTTTACGGTTGTGCACGGCCTACCTTAAACTACTATTCCCGCACGTCATAGAGCCGGACGGAATCGATAAGGGGGAGTTCAAGCGATACTGTCTGCGGCCCGCTGTACAGATGCGCACGGTGATCCGGCAGCAGTTGCAGAAGATAGACCCGTTTGAATACGGAGGGAAGAACGTAGCCGCATACACGTTATGCGAGGTAGTTCAATGAGCGGAGGGAAACAAATCAATTGTGCCTATTGCGACAAAGATGGGCTTTCCAAAAATGTCATTGGGCTTAACAAGAAACTCATCCATCAGCAGGTTGAACGGATGATGTGCATGACGTGTATGGCCGCGTATTTTGAGACGACAGAAGAGGAACTGAAAGAGATGATCGAGGGATTTAAGCAGCAGGGCTGTGCGTTGTTCGGGTGAGGCAGAAAAAAATGATTTATGCCGATAATGCTGCTACGACAAAAATATCAGATAGCGTCTTTAAAAAAATGCTCCCTTTTTTGCGGGAGCAATATGGCAACGCTTCCAGTCAGTATTCACTCGGGATAAAAGCAAAATTCGCCGTTGAACAAGCTCGCCAGCAAGTTGCCTTGGCGATAAGAGCAGATCCTTCTGAAATAATGTTTACTTCAGGAGGCTCTGAGAGCAATAGTTGGGTGTTGTCTTCTGTGAGCAATGGCCATGTTATTACTTCCTTTATTGAGCATCACTCTGTGCTAAACTCATGCTATTCGCTTGAGCGTAAGGGCATTGATGTGACTTACCTGCCTGTTGATAGCAAGGGCCGCGTTTCGTTAGAGAGTTTAAAAGAAGCCATCCGCCCCGACACTAAACTTGTTTCTATTATGCTCGCTAACAACGAAATTGGGACAATACAACCTATAGCTGAAATCGGGGAATATCTTCGCGAACGCGGTATTCTGTTTCACACTGATGCAGTTCAGGCAGTAGGTCATATACCTGTTGTTGTTAAGGAACTTAAAGTAGATTTTTTAACCGCTTCCAGCCATAAATTTAATGGGGCAAAAGGAACAGGTATTCTCTACAAACGGAATGGCATTTTATTGCCGCCTTTGATCTTTGGAGGGGCGCAGGAATGCGGGGTACGTGCTGGAACTGAGAATGTTGCGGGAATAGTGGCAGCGGGTTGTGCAATCAGCGAAAGCGTCACTGATATGAACGCAATGGCCGACAAACTATTGGCGTTTGTTCAAGCAACCACAAGTGGAATACGTGCTAAAATACCGGGTATCATTATTAACGGTGATAAGAATAATCGCTTACCCGGATTGGTCAACATCATCGTTGATGGTGTCACAGGCGAATCGCTTGTGCATTTGTTGGATTTAAAGGGAATATGCGTGTCTACGAGTTCCGCTTGCATGTCTGGAAAGGACAAACCTTCACATGTGCTAATGGCATTGGGGTTAACCGAACAGCAAGCGAAATCTGCAATTCGCATTTCGTATGGCAGGTATAACAATATGGATGAAGTAGAAATTATTGTGGCGAGCATTTGTAATGCTTACGACAAAATCTTAGCAGCGAAGTCTAAGGGGGGTGACTCGTGACCCGCCCCGAAAAGACGTACCACATCCATTGCCCACCTTCCTTTGTCCGGGCGAGCCAATAAATAAGGGAATCAACGGGAATTGATGGGATTCGTCAGAATTGGGCTCATAGCCCCGCCTCAGTTTGTACCGATCCCGGAAGAGGAAGACAGCACCTGATTCACGATGCCGGACAGTTCTTTCATGCTGTACGGCTTCTGGATGAATCCGCGGCATCCCGCCTCCATGACCTTCTGCACTTCCCCCTGCAGGCCATAACCGCTCGATAGAATCACCCGGACTTCGGGATTGATGCCCATGAGCATCTCCAGCACCTGGGAACCGCTTATCCCGGGAAGGATCATGTCCAGGATGACCAGGTCGATCCGGTCCCCCTTTTCAGAGTAGAAGGCTACCGCTTCCTGTCCGCTCGCCGCCGGATACACGGAGTAACCGAGCATTCTCAGCATCTGGGCCGCCGGTTCCAGGATCATGGGTTCGTCATCGACCAGCAGAATCCTCCCGCTCCCGGCGAGAAGCCCCTTGAACGGCCCTTGTTGCTCTTCTTCGACCTTCTCCTCCGAGGACGGAAGATAAACGTTGAACGTGGAGCCCCGTCCAGGCTCGCTGTAGGCATTGATCAACCCGCCGTGGTTCCGGATGATCCCGTAGGCCGAGGCCAGGCCGAGGCCGGTTCCCCCCTCCTGCGCCCGCGTCGTGAAAAACGGCTCGAAGATCCGTTTCAGCGTCTCCCGGTCCATCCCTACGCCGGTGTCTGAAATCGAGATCCGGACGTAACTTCCCGGCTTCGTCTCGAAGGCCCGGGCGTCTTCCTCCCGCAAAACCACGTTGCTCGTCTGGATGTGCAGATACCCACCCTTCGGCATGGCATGGCCCGCATTGAGGTACAGATTGAGAAGCACCTGCTCGATCTGCCCGGCGTCCGCCTCCACCGGGTGCACGTCTTCCTGCAACTGAAAATCCGCATCGATCTCCTTCCTGGTCTCGATGAAGAACTGAGCGCTCTTCCGAACCAGGTCGTTGACTGCCAGTGTCCTGACCTCGTACTTCCCCTCCCTGGCGAATCCCAGGAGCTGCCTTGTC
>PHBD01000038.1 GCA_002841865.1 Deltaproteobacteria bacterium HGW-Deltaproteobacteria-19 | reverse complement strand
AGCACCGTCCGGTGCGAGTTATGACTTTGCAGCGGAGCGAGACGTTGCAGGGTCGATAAAACGCTTCTGAGCGCGAGGGAAGCCCTTCTCCCACATGCCGGCCTCCCATCCGCGCCTGATTATCTATAAAAAAAGGAAAGAATAAAGGAAAGGGGAACGGATTTGAGTCCGCTCCCCCTCATCCCGCATCCTATTTCTTTTCAGTACCGGTAGTGTTCCGGCTTGAAGGGGCCGCTCACCGGCACCCCCAGGTACGTCGCCTGCTCCTTCGTCAGCTTCGTCAGCTTCACGCCGAGACGTCCCAGGTGAAGCCGGGCCACCTCCTCGTCGAGCTTCTTCGGCAGGGTGTAGACGCCGACAGGCAGGCGGTTCGTCGCCAGTTCGATCTGGGCGAGGCACTGGTTCGTGAAGCTGTTGCTCATGACGAAGCTGGGATGGCCCGTGGCGCAGCCCAGGTTGACCAGCCGCCCCTCCGCCAGGACGAGAATGGAGCGCCCCGACAGAAGCGTCCACTTGTCCACCTGGGGCTTGATGGTCTCCCGGCGGATCCCTTTCGTCGTCTCCAGGTACCGCACCTCGATCTCGCTGTCGAAGTGGCCGATGTTGCAGACGATGGCCTCGTTTTTCATTTTCTCCATGTGCCGCCCGGTGATGACGTTGCAGCAGCCTGTGGCGGTGACGAAGACATCGCCGATCCCGACCACGTCTTCCAGCGTCTTCACCTCGTAACCCTCCATGGCCGCCTGGAGGGCGCAGATCGGATCGACCTCGGTGACGATGACGCGGGCGCCGAAACCCCTCATGGACTGGGCGGACCCCTTGCCCACGTCTCCATACCCGCAGACCACCACGATTTTCCCCGCCACCATCACGTCGGTGGCCCGCTTGATGCCGTCCACCAGGGACTCGCGGCAGCCGTAAAGATTGTCGAACTTGGACTTGGTGACCGAATCGTTCACATTGATGGCCGGAAAGAGCAGTTCCCCCGCCTTCTGCATGGCGTAGAGCCGATGGACCCCCGTGGTGGTCTCCTCGGAGACGCCCCGGATGCCGGCGGCGACCTTCTGCCAGCGCGACCGGTTTTTCTTCAGGCTGCGGCCCAGGCGATCGAGAATGATGGCGAATTCCTTGTTGTCACAAGGTTTTTCGAGGATCGCCGGGTCCTTTTCCACCGCCACTCCCTGGTGGATGTAGAGGGTGGCGTCGCCGCCGTCGTCCACGATCAGGTCTGGCCCCGAGCCGTCCGGCCAGGTGAGGGCCTGCTCGGTGCACCACCAGTAATCCTCCAGGCTCTCGCCCTTCCAGGCATAGACGGCCGCCGAACCGGCCTTCGCGATGGCCGCCGCGGCGTGGTCCTGGGTGGAGAAGATGTTGCAGGAGGCCCACCGCAGGTCCGCTCCGAGGATCTTGAGCGTCTCGATCAGCATGGCCGTCTGGATGGTCATGTGCAGGCTGCCCATGATCTTCAACCCTTTCAGGGGTTTCCGGGGTCCGTACTTCTCCCGCACGGCCATCAGGCCGGGCATCTCGTTCTCAGCCAGGTCCATCTCCCGGCGGCCCCAGTCAGCCTGGGACAGGTCCGCCACCTTGAAGGGAAGGGCCGGGTCAATCTTCTGATATTTCATGGTTCGCTCCTTTGGTATTGTCGTTTCATGCTCCACCATCGGGGAGCCGGTTTAAAATCTGCTCCCCAAGCAGGGCTCATGCCGGTGCATCGGGATGTCTCCCCCGCTCGGGGGGCGCCACAATACCACCCGAGACGATCAGTGTAAAGGCCTGTTCAACCGTCATCTCCAACGGCAAGAGATCCTTTTCCGGGACCAGGAGGATATACCCCGAAGTGGGATTCGGCGACGTGGGCATGAAGACGCTGACGGCCCCTCCCGTCTTTTCCCGAAGCTCTCCGGAAGTCTGTCCGGCGACGAATCCGATCGCCCAGGTCCCGGAACGGGGAAACTCCACCAGGACCACTTTCCGGAACCCCTGCCCCTTGTCCATGATCAGGCTGTCGGAGACCTGCTTGCTTGCCCGGTAGACGCCCCGGACGAAGGGAATCTTCTGGAGGATGCGCTCCCCCGTCCGGACGATCCGGCGTCCCAGATAGCTCCTGGTGACGAGGCCGCAGAGAAAGATGAAGAAGATCGTGGAAATGATCCCGAGTCCGGGGATGTGGACGCCAAGAATCGTGTCCGGATGGAAGGACCGGGGGACGACCGAGAGAAGGTCGTCCATGAGGCGCACCAGGAACACGAGGATGTAGATGGTCACCCCGACGGGTACGACCACCGCCAGGCCCGTCAGAAAGATCTGCCGGATATTTTTTTTCACCTGCGAGCTCCCGGTCTGGATCGAACCGTTGCCGACTCGGCAGAAGGCACTCGGCGCATCAAGCGTTCCCCCCACCCGTCATGTCGCCTCCGTGGCGGATACGCCGGCGGCCGGCCGGAAGGGATCCGCCGTTCGCGGATTCCCCTCAGACAACACGCCGCGGCAGCTTGTGGGCATGCATGATCGTGGCGGCGATCTCCTCGATGGACATGCTCGTGATGTTGAGGAACGGGATGTCCTCGGAGATGAAGAAGGACTCGCACATGGCGATCTCCAGCCGGCACTGGCCGAGGGAGGCGTATCGGCTCCCGGGCCGGCGTTCCGAGCGGATCTTGTGGAGCCGCTCCGGGTTGATGGTGAGGCCGAAGATTTTCTCCATGTAGGGAGAGATCAGGCTGTAGATCCGCTTGTCCTTCTGGGTAAAATCCTCTTCCGTGACCGGATAGTTGGCGGCATAGATCCCGAACTGGAGCCCCAGGTAGATGCACGTCGGCGTCTTGCCCGTCCGGGAGACGCCCACGAGGATGACGTCGGCCTCCTCGAAGTTTTTTGTCGAGATGCCGTCGTCATGGCCCAGGGCGTAGTTCACCGCGTCGATCCGCACGCTGTACTGGGTGTCGCTCACCATCCCGTGATATCGGCCCACGGTGTGGGAAGACTGGGTTTTCAGCTCGCTTTCCACGAGGGGGAGAAACGTCCCGATGAAGTCGAAGAAAACGCCGGTGCTTTCTTTGAGCACTTCCCGGATCCGCGGGTTGATGAGGGTGCTGAAGACCAGGGGCCGGACACCCTTCCCTTTGGTTGCCGCGTCGATCTGCCGGACGACTTCGGCGGCCTTGTCCAGCGAATCGATGAACGGCAGGGTCACGGGATCGAAGGGGATGTGCTCGAACTGGGTCAGGAGGCTTTGTCCCAGTGTTTCCGCGGTGATGGCGGTGCTGTCGGACACGAAGAAGACGGAGCGGTGACGGGCCATGCATTCCCCCCTGTTTGTTTCGGTTGCCCTGAATAACACGAACGGTTGCCCTGCGTCCAAGGCCAAATGGAAAGGCATGCCCCCCGGCCGGAGCCGGGGCCGCCCTTTTTCTCCTTGAATTCACGTTCCTCCTGATATAGGAAATTCAATCCTTCGTATCATGGGATACATGAAAGACCGTCAATGGAAACGAAGCAAATCCAGAAAGAAATCCGGCAGCTCATCGAGGAGCGGGAGGCCATCCTCCTGGCCCATTACTACCAGCGCGACGAGGTTCAAGAAATTGCCGACATCGTTGGGGATTCCCTGGCTCTGAGCATCGAGGCCGCCAAGACGGCGGCCCGGGTCATCGTATTCGCCGGGGTCCACTTCATGGCCGAGAGTGCCGCCATTCTGAGCCCGGAGAAGACGGTCCTCCTGCCCCGTCGCGACGCCGGCTGCCCTCTGGCGGACACCGTGACGCCGGAGGCGCTCCTGGAGGCCCGGAAGGCGCATCCCCGGGCCGCCGTGGTGACCTATATCAATTCCTCCGCCGCCGTGAAGGCCCTCTCCGACATCTGCTGCACCTCCGCCAATGCTGTCCGGGTGGTCCAGTCCGTTTCCGAAGACGAGATTCTTTTCGTCCCCGACGGGAACCTGGCCCGCTATACCGCTCGGTTCACCGACAAGAAGATCATCCCCTGGGGCGGCGCCTGCCCGGTCCACGACGAGATCGACGCCGGGGCCGTGGCGCGGCTGAAACAGGCTCATCCGGACTCACCGCTGGCCGTTCACCCCGAGTGCCCACCCGCCGTCCTGGCCCTGGCCGATTTCGTGGGCAGCACCGCGGGAATCCTCCGCTTCGTCCGGGAATCGAAGGCGGCTGCGTTCCTGATCGGGACGGAGCAGGGGATCTTTCATCGCCTCCGGCTCGAGAACCCGGGAAAGACGTTTCTTCCAGCCTCCCCTTCACTCCTTTGCGAGACCATGAAATTCACCACTCTGGAGGACATCCGGTCCTCCCTCAAGGAGAACCGGTACGTCATCCGGGTGCCCGAAGAGACGGCTGCGGCCGCTCGCCGGACCCTGGAGAGGATGACGGCCCTGTCCTGACGGCACCGACCCATGCGGAAAATCATCGATTCAAAACCCCGGGAGGATCCCTCTTTCCTGGAACTGCTGGCGCATCTCGAGCAGGGACGGCATGAGATCTCCCTGGCGGGCCTCCACGGCGCAGCCCGGGCCCTCGTTGTGGCCCGCCTGCGGCCACGCCTGGCCGGGCCCGTGCTTGTCCTGACGCCGACCGAGCAGGAGGCTATCGCCTTCCGGCAGGACCTTGCCTTGTTCCTGGGCGACGGCGAGGTGCTCCATTTCCCTCCCTGGGACATCAGATCCATGGATCCGATCTCCCCGCAGCGAACCCTGGAACGAACCCGCCTCGCCGTGCTGAGCCGCCTCCTGGAGGGCGAGTCCGTCGTGGTCGTGGCCTCCCTGACGGCGGCTCTCCAGCGGACGCTTCCCAGGGAACTCCTGCTCTCCTGGCGGCAGACCCTTTCCATGGGCGATTTCATCGACCGGGATGCCCTCGCGGTAAAGCTCCTGGAGGGAGGGTACGAGGCCTTCTCCCTGGTGGAGGAGCCCGGGCAGTTCAGCATCCGCGGCCACGTGGTGGACATTTTTCCACCTGCCCGGGAGCTGCCGTTCCGGCTGGAGCTGTTCGGTGACGAGATCGAGGGGATCCGCGAGTTCGATCCCATGAGCCAGCGCTCTCTCCGGGAAGTCGTGTCTTTCCCGATCGTTCCGGCGAGGGAGATCCTCGTCACCGGGGAGAGGCGGAAACGGGCGGAGCGAAGCATCCGGCAGCGAGCCCTCGCGCTGGACCTCCCCCGGACCACCCGGGATCGTCTCCTGGAGGCCGTCTCCGGAGACGCCTTTCATTCCCTCCACCCCCTCTACCTGCCCCTGTTCTATGCCGGGCCGGAGGATCCGCCGTCAGACCCGCGGCCGGGGAGCCTTCTGGAGTTTCTGCCGCCGTCGTCCCCGGTCGTCCTGGAAGACCCGTTGGCCATCGAGCGCGCACGGGAAGGCCTGGAAAGCGGCATCGACCGAACGCTCCGGAAGGCCCACCAGGAAGAGCGGTTCTTTCTGGAGCGAAGTGCATTTCTCCTGTCTCCCCAGGAATACCGGCAGCACATCGGGGAGCACCGGCAGATCCGCCTGGAAAGCCTCTTGCTGGGCGCCGGGGAAGAGCCGCCGGAGGGAACCGTCACTTTCTCCACGGCGCCCGTTCCCGGGATGCACCGCACGGCGCCGGTTTCCCGGAACGACGAGGGCCGCTTCGGGGAGCTGGCCGACCGGCTCCGCAGGAACCTGGCCGCGGGCGAGCAGGTATTCCTCCTGGCCAGCGGTCCGGAGGAACGGGAGCGGATGGCCTCCATCCTCCAGGCCGCCGGCCTTCCTTTCCGAATCCCCGGGGAGCGCCTTCCCGTGGAGATGGACCGTCCACGGCAAGCCGGCGACCTGCTCCTGGCGGAAGGACGGATCAGCTCCGGGTTCTTCTGGAAGGATCGAAGGCTGGTCGTCCTGACCGACGAGGACATATTCGGCAAAAAGATCCCGCGGCGCCCGCGGCGCCCGCTCCGGGAGGGATTCTTCCTCAAGTCCTTCGGCGACCTGGCGGAGGGAGACCTGGTGGTCCACAAGGAGTTCGGCATCGGCCGCTACCAGGGTCTCCGGAGGCTCTGTTTCTCGGGCATCGAGAACGACTTTCTCCTGGTGGAATACGCCGAGGGGGACAAGCTCTATCTCCCGGTGGACCGCATGGACCAGCTCCAGCGCTATATCGGCCCCGATGGCGAGCATCCCCGGATCGACCGCCTCGGCGGGACATCCTGGGAGACGACCAAGGAGCGGGTCCAGAAATCCATCCGTGACATGGCGGAGGAACTGGTGGCGGTCTATGCGGCCCGGGAGATCCTCGAGCGGAAGGCCTTCGCCCCTCCCCGGGGGCTCGACGAGGAATTCGCCGCTTCCTTCGAGTACGAGGAGACCCCCGACCAGGCCCGGGCCATCGAGGACATCCACGCAGACATGAGCCTGGCAAAGCCCATGGACCGGCTCGTCTGCGGCGACGCCGGCTTCGGCAAGACGGAGGTGGCCCTGCGGGCCTCCTTCCGGTCCGTTATGGACGGCCGGCAGGTGGCGGTCCTCGCTCCCACGACCATCCTGACGGAGCAGCATTACAAGACCTTCCTCCGCCGCTTCGAGCCCTACCCGGTGCGCATCGAGACCCTCAACAGGATGAAGACGAAGGCGGAGCAGAAGAAGATCGCGGAAGATCTTCGCCGGGGCGCGGTGGACATCATTATCGGCACCCACCGCCTGCTGCAGAAGGACGTCGCCTTCCGGGACCTGGGACTCGTCATCATCGACGAGGAACAGCGCTTCGGAGTCGTCCACAAGGAGCGACTGAAGAAGCTCCGGACGCTGGTGGATGTCCTGACCTTGACGGCGACGCCGATTCCCCGCACCCTGCACCTGTCCCTCGTGGGCATCCGCGATCTATCGGTCATTCACACCCCCCCGGAAGACCGGATTCCCGTGAAGACCTACGTCCTCGAATTCGACGAAGAGGTCATCCGGGATGCCATCCGGCAGGAGCTTCAGCGGGGAGGCCAGGTCTTTTTCCTCCATGACCGGGTCCGCTCCATTCAGACGGTGGCGCGGCTGGTGGAGCAACTCGTGCCGGAGGCCCGCATCTCCGTCATTCACGGCCGGATGAAACCCCGGGAGATCGAGGACACCATGGTGCGATTCCTCCGCCAGGAGACGGATGTCCTGGTCTGCACGACGATCATCGGCTCCGGCGTCGACATCCCAACGGCGAACACGATCCTCGTCAACCGGGCGGACCGGTTCGGCCTGGCCCAGCTCTACCAGATCCGGGGACGGGTGGGCCGCGCCCGGGAGGAGTCCTTTGCCTACCTGATGGTCCCCAAGGGGGCCTTGCTCTCCCGCGATGCCGTCAAGCGCCTCCAGGTAATCCTCGATTTCTCAGAACCCGGCAGCGGATTCAAGATCGCCACCAGTGACCTGGAGATCCGCGGAACCGGCAATCTTCTGGGCTCATCCCAGTCAGGCCACGTGTCGGCCGTCGGTTACGAGCTGTACACGGAACTCATGGAGCGGGCCATCCGGGAGCTCCAGGGGCAGGAGCTGCCGGAGGAGGAAATCCGGCCCGAGATCAGCCTGGGCATCGCCGCCTATCTCCCCAACGAGTATATCGGAGACGAACATCAACGGCTCATCACGTACAAACGGATTTCCCTGGCCGCCTCGGACGAGGAACTGCGGGAAATCCGCGAGGGACTGGAGGACTGCTACGGCCCGCTCCCGGCGGAAGCGGCGTCCCTCTTCGAGGCGATCCGGATCCGCAACCAGCTGAAGGAACTGAAGATCCGGAAGTTCACCTACGACGGGAAACAGGCTTCCCTGCTTCTTACCGCCGCGACACCCGTGGATCCGAAGAGAATCCTGTCCCTGTCCCGCGGCCCGTACCGCGGCATCGCCCTGGCCCCGGACGGCAGGCTTTCCATACCCCTGCCGGATCGACGGGGCGCCGATGTCATCGAGGGAGCCCGTGAGATCCTGCGGGTACTGACGGCCTGAAAGGGGGTCTGAATCCTTATGAGCGGTCATTCCTCGAACCGACGACCCGACCAGGCGTGTTTCTGTCGCGACATCCCGGCAGACAGCCGTTCAGGCCTTTGTTTTCTCTGCCTTCTTGCCGGCGTCCTTATCTTGGTTTTTCTCACCTCCTGCGGAGAATCCACGAAACCGGCCACCGTGGCCGTCGTGAACGGCGAGGCCGTCACAGCGGCGGAGCTTGTGGAGCGTCTGGCCTCCGAATCGGTCCGCTGGGGCGGGCCGACCACTGCCATGGGCAACCGCGATGCAGTGAAGGAAGAAGTCCTCCAGGAACTGATCCAGGAAAAGGTGATGCTGCAGCGAGCCCGCGCCCTCTCCCTTTCCGTAACGGAGGAGGAACTCGACCGGGAGGCCGTCTCTCTCGCCGGCGGCGAACGTCCCGGCAATGCCTTTCCTCCCTCGTGGCGGGAGTCCCTGCGCCGGCAGATCCTGATCCGCAAGCTGATCCAGCAGGATCTTTACCAGGCCATGATCATCGCTCCCGGAGAGGCGGAGGCGTATTACCGGAAGCATCGCGACTCCTACCGGCGGGAACCCCGTGTCCGGGCGCTGCAGATCGTCCTCAGGGACCCCCGCCGGATCCCCGCGGTCCGGAATCGATTGAAGAAGGGGGAGGATTTTGGTAAGGTCGCCCGGGAAGAATCGGTCGGGCCCGAGGCAACCCGGGGAGGAGACCTGGGATTCTTCTCCCGGGGCACCCTGCCGGATGCCATCGACCGGGTTGCCTTCTCCATCCCGGTGGGAGAAATCAGTCCTCCCATACGGACCCCTTACGGCTACCACATCGTAAAGGTCCTCCAGCGTGAGGAAGGCAAACCGCCGGATTATCCGGCCGCACGGGAACAGGTGATCGAGGACCTTCGGAAAGCCAAGGCGGAAGCGGCATACGGCGCCTGGATGGAAGCGCTCCGGAAATCCGCCAAAATTGAAGTCCGGAAGGGTGTCCTCACGAAAATCCGTGTTCCCGAGAATCGCCCTTCAACCCCGAAACCGGAGCCGCCACCCCTCCGGAGCACCCCATCTGAACGGAGGAAACAGTGAAAAAGATCAACATTCTGATCGTTCTGGTCCTGGCAGGGACTTTTCTGATTCCCAATTCTGTGTCGGCAGAGCTCGTGGACCGCGTCGCCGCCGTCGTAAACGGCGAGGTGATCACCCTTTCCGAATGGAACGCCGCATTCCAGTCCGTACAGGAACGGGTTGAAAAAGGATACAACGGTCCAAACAAAGATCAGATCCTGAAGGAAGCCCGGACCGCCACCCTCAACCGGCTCATCAACAGCAAGCTCGTCGAGCTGGAATCGAAAAAGGCCGGCCTGACCGTCAAGGAGGAGGAGATCAACGCGGCCATTCGGGACATTACCGCCCGGCAGAAGATAACCCTTGAAGATATGCGCAAGGCCCTCGCCAAAGAGGGGATAACCTTTGAGCAGTACAAGGAGGACATCAAGGAAAACATGACCCGGCAGCGCCTCATCCGGAGGGAGATCGGATCCAAGATCGCCGTCAGCGAAGAGGAAATCGGAGAATACTACAAGGCCAACCGGGAAGCCTACGAGGGTGCGGAAGCGGTCCGTATCCACCTGATCCTCCTCCCGCTCCCGAAGGATGCCGACGCCCAAAGCCGGGAACGCCTCCGCGCCGAGGCCAGGTCGATCCTGGATCGCATTCGAAAGGGCGAATCCTTCGAGGCCATGGCGTACCAGTTCACCAAGGGGCCCGCTCCCGAACAGGGTGGGGACATCGGTTTCGTGGAAAAGGGATCCCTGGTCGCCGAAGCGGACCGGGAGGCTTTCCGCCTGAACATCGGCGAAGTCAGCGATGTCATCGAGGCCTCTACGGGATTCCATATCCTCAAGATTGTCGACAAAAAGGGGGCCGGCACGAAGCCCCTGGACGCCGTCCGCAACGAGATCAAGGCCAAGATCGAAGAGGAGAAAATGAACCGGAGGTTCGAGGAATGGATCACGGAACTCCGGAAGGGCGCCCTCATCGAGATCAAGTAGGATCATGCAGGTCATCCGCATCAAGGGAGCTTCACAGCATAACCTCCGGCATATCAGCCTGGACATTCCCCGGGACAGGCTGGTCGTCATCACCGGGGTCTCCGGATCGGGGAAATCCTCCCTCGCCTTCGACACGATCTATGCCGAGGGACACCGGCGCTATGTCGAGTCCCTGTCGGCCTATGCCCGCCAGTTCATCGGCCAGATGGACAAGCCCGACGTGGAGTCCATCGAGGGGCTCTCGCCGGCCATCGCCATCGAGCAGCGCGCCGCGAGCCAGAATCCCCGCTCCACGGTAGGAACCGTCACGGAGATCTACGACTATCTACGCCTTCTCTTCTCCCGCATCGGCATCCCCCACTGCCCCTCCTGCGGCCGGGAAATCCGATCCCAGACCATCGACCGGATGATGGACGCCGTCCTGGCCTGGCCGGAGGGAAGCCGCCTGACGATCCTGGCCCCCATTGCCCGGGGTCGTAAGGGGGAGTTCCAGAAGGAATTCAAAAAACTCCAGAAGGACGGCTTCGTCCGCATCCGGGTGGACGGCCAGACACACGACCTGGCGGAAGAGATCCCCCTGGACAAGAACCGCCGTCACGACATCGACGTCGTCGTGGACCGCCTCGTGCTCCGCGAGGGAATCCGCAAGCGGCTCCGGGACTCACTGGAGATCTCCTCCCGCCTCTCCGACGGCCTGGTCCGGATCGCCCCCGCCGGGGCGGAGGAAATCCTTTTCAGCGAAAAGTACGCCTGCCCGGAATGCAATATCGGCATCCCCGATCTCCAGCCGCGTCTTTTCTCCTTCAACAGCCCCTATGGGGCCTGTCCCGACTGCAGCGGCCTGGGAACCCGGATGTATTTCGACGAGGAACTGGTGGTTCCCGACCCGGAGCTGTCCCTGCGGGAGGGGGCCATAGCCCCCTGGGTGGGGCGCCATTCCCTGTCTTTCCACACCACGCTGGAAGCCCTGGCCCAGCACTACGGCTTTGACGTCAACACGCCCTTTGTCGAACTCCCCGTGAAGGTGCGGGAGGCGATTCTCAGGGGATCGGGTCGGGAAAAGATCCGGTTCTGGATGGACCGGGGCGGCCAGCGCTTCTTCTTCACCAAACCCTTCGAGGGGATCCTGAACCAACTGGACCGTCGGTATCGCGAGACGGCGTCCAACCATGTGCGGATGGACCTGGCCCGTTATATCAGCCTCCGCGACTGCCCCACCTGCGGTGGAACTCGGCTGAAGCCGGAGAGTCTGGCCATCCGGGTGGGCGGAATGAACATCGACCAGGTGTGCCGCCTCTCCATCGGGGACTGCTTCGACTTTTTCCGCACGCTCCCGCTTTCCCACCAGGAGGCGGTGATCTCCGAACGGGTGCTCAAGGAAATCCGGGAACGGCTCCGGTTCCTCCTGGACGTGGGCATGGACTACCTCAACCTGGCCCGCTCCTCCGGCACTCTCTCCGGCGGGGAAAGCCAGCGGATCCGCCTGGCCACGCAGATCGGGTCGGGCCTGATGGGAGTTCTCTACGTTCTCGATGAGCCGACGGTGGGACTGCACCAGCGGGACAACCTCCGGCTCATTGCAACCTTGAAGCGCCTGCGAGACATGGGCAACACCGTCCTGGTGGTGGAGCACGACGCCGACATGATGCTGAAGTCGGACGAGATCATCGACATGGGCCCCGGCGCCGGCCGCGAGGGAGGAAAGATTGTCTTTCAGGGAACGCCCGAGGAGATCCTCCGGTCGGAAGCCTCCCTGACGGGCCGCTATCTCTCCGGATCCCTGTCGATTCCGATTCCCGGGAAACGGAGGACCATCCCGGGAAGGTGGATCGTTCTGGAGGGGGCCTGGGAGAACAACCTCAAGAACATCGACATCCGCATTCCCGTGGGCGTTTTCACGGCCGTCACCGGGGTCTCCGGCTCGGGCAAGAGCACCATGGTCATCGAGACCCTCCACAAGACCCTGTCCCGGCGCCTTTACCGACACCAGGGCTCGGCCGTGAAAGTGCGGCGCATCGTCGACCTGGGCGGGATCGAGCGGGTGATCCTGATCAATCAGCAGCCCATCGGCCGGACTCCCCGGTCCAATCCCGTCACCTACACCGGCATCTTCAACACGATCCGGGATCTCTTCACCGGCCTGCCGGAGTCGCGGGTCCGGGGCTACAAGCCCGGCCGCTTCAGCTTCAACGTCCGGGGAGGGCGGTGCGAGGCCTGCGAGGGAAACGGGCTGATCAAGATCGAGATGCATTTTCTTCCCGACGTCTATGTCACCTGCGAAACGTGCCGCGGACGGCGGTTCAACGCCGATACCCTGGACATCCGCTACAAGGATCAGAGCATCGCCGACGTGCTGGACATGACGGTGAACCAGGCCATCGACTTCTTCGCCAACATTCCCGCCATCCGCTCGAAGCTCCAGCTCCTGGTGGATGTGGGGCTCGGATACATCCGCCTGGGCCAGTCGGCCACCACCCTTTCCGGCGGCGAGGCCCAGCGGATCAAGCTCTCCCGCGAACTGGGCAAGCGGCCCGAAAGCAATACGCTGTACATTCTCGACGAGCCCACCATCGGGCTTCACTTCGCCGACATCCAGAAACTCCTGGACGTGCTGATGCGCCTCGTGGACATGGGGAACACCATCGTCGTGATCGAACACAACCTGGACATCATCAAGTCCGCCGACTACATTCTCGACCTCGGTCCCGAGGGCGGGCCAGGGGGCGGGGAAATCATCGCCGCCGGCAGCCCCGAAGAGGTCGCCCGGGTCGATCGCTCCTTCACAGGACAATTCCTCAGGAACGTCCTGGAAACCGTCAACTGACAAGGCTCGAAGGCACGTCGGACAAACGCCGATGCGCCCTCTTCAAGGCTTTCTCGTGCAACCCGCCAGACTTTCCGATGGGTCCCCGTAAGACCATCCGTCCGGTATTCCCTCCGTCTTCCGAAGAAAGATTCGGAGTCTCCCCGATTGTTGTGTCGAGGCCTTTCGCTTATCCTGCCATCGAATAGAAAAGGAAAGGAAACGAGCCATGACAATGATTCTCCCCGAACGGATCGAGTTCAACCCGCAGAGAGACCTGCTCGGGAAGATGTCCGGGCACACAGAGAGAAACACCGGCAAGGGAAGGTTGAATCGCCCGGCGGGCGGCTGGGCCTGAGACCCAAAGACCGGTCAAATAAAATCATCTCGGAAAGAGAGACGGGAGGAAAGAGCCATGAAGAAGACACAGGAGAGAAAAGTGAAGGGTTGGAAGAACATGACGAAGGGCTGGGTGGATCCGATGGCCACGCCCATTCGCTGGGCTCCGTAACGGAACGAACACCCGGGCGCCCGCCCGGCGGTCAGGAAAGAGAGGCCGAACCGAACGAACATGCACGAATTCCCTTCCTCTCTTTCCAAACGGGCGGGGTGGATAACACCCTGCCCGTTACGGACCGCTTGAGGCTCCGGAGTAAAGACAAGAAAAAAGAGTACATAGAAAACACAAACAGCACACGACAGTACGGAAGGCCCGGCGAAATCGGACAAACACCGATGCGAGGAGGGTTTTTTGTCCTGTTTTTGTGCATTCGCATATCCGATAGCGTCTTCAGCCCCCCCCTGATTGCATCAGCATAAACAAACCTGTAATGACTTCTCATCCTGCAGTCTGCAGCCGGGAAGAGGCAACGACCCTTCCCGGACCCGGTTTTACTGGACCACGGGGGAACCTTCCCGCAGGAAAGGCTCTCCCGGAACGGACCCGGGGCACATTCAAGCCGTTCCGCGGCGGCCCGGATGCGACCCGACCTGATGTCTCCTCCTCCTGGACCGCAACAGGAGCGGGGTTGCTTTACACCGACCACGAGTCGATCGCGAGGAAACACTCGATGAAAAAGACAGAATGGAATGAAGGATCGGTAGCCCGCCGGAAAGCGGCCGGCAAAGGAAAAGGCGGAGAGAGAAAAACGACGGCAACAAAGGCCGTTCACGAAATGACAGCCCGGAGGGAGCAGGCGAATTTCAGCACCGAAGTGCTTCAGGACGCCATCAAGGGCATCATCAACAACCAGGTCCCGTAATCCCTGCGGGACCGTACCGGTGAAACCCCCTCGTCGCATCTTTTTGCGTCGGGGGGTTCTTTTTCAGATATACTCCTCCAGCGGCAGGACGAAACACCGCACGCCCGCCCGGGGGCGCTCTTCCTTCAATTGATGAACGATGCAGGTGACGACGTGGATTTCCTCGTCCGGAACAG
The DNA here is from genome assembly GCA_002841865.1 of Deltaproteobacteria bacterium HGW-Deltaproteobacteria-19. Taxonomy (GTDB): domain Bacteria; phylum Desulfobacterota; class Syntrophia; order Syntrophales; family PHBD01; genus PHBD01. The sequence goes on along the minus strand of PHBD01000038.1, from coordinate 6,673 downwards.
CCAGGAACAGCACATTGTTTCCCCCGGGCCAGGCGTGAGTCCCCAGCTTGGGCTCCGTATCGGTCCCTTCCCCCCGGACCTCCTCCAGCTTCGTGTAGGCCCGGATGCCCGCCTTCTTGAAGCGGGCGATGACATGCTCGTCGGCCTCCCGTGAATAGACCACCACAAACACTTTCATGACGGAGTCCCTCCATTTTCCGGGTTGACCCGGCTTCTCTTCCGGATCCTTCGGGTCCAGTCGTCGAAGAGGTCGTAGGCGGCGGGAACCACGACCAGCGTCAGGAAAAGCGACGTCAGGAGGCCGCCGATGACGGTGATGCCCATGGGGGCGCGGGACTCCGCCCCTTCGCCCACTCCGAGCGCCACGGGAATCATGCCGAAGATCATGGCGAAGGTGGTCATGAGGATCGGCCGCAGCCGCACAGGACCTGCATGGAGGATCGCTTCCTTCCGGGACATGCCGCGCTCCCGCAGGGTGTTCGTGTAGTCCACCAGCAGGATCGCGTTTTTCTTCACCAGACCCATGAGGAGAATGATGCCGATCAGACTGTAGATGCTGATGGTATTCCCGGTCAGGTAGAGCGCGCCGAAGGCCCCGATGAAGGACAGCGGCATGGCGAGAAGGACCGTAAAGGGGTGGATGAAGCTCTCGAACTGGGCCGCCAGGATCATGTAGGCCATGATGATTCCAAGGATCAGCGCGAAAATCAGGTAGCGGAAGGATTCCCCCATGGTCTCCGCCGGCCCCTTGTATTTGGCCGAGTAATCCGACGGCAGGACCTTGCTCGAGATCGCGTTCAGCTCCGTCATGGCCTCGGCCAGGGGCTTTTTTTCGAGGCCCGCATAGACAATGGTGGCCCGCTGGCGGTCGACGCGCTGAATGGTGCTGGGCCCTCCCCCCTCCTGGAACCGGGCCACGCTGGCCAGATCCACGAGCCGGCCGTCCCGGCCCCGGACATAGATGTTTCCCAGGTCGGAGGGATTCGTGCGGTCCTCCGGGTTGAGGCGGACGCGAACATCCAGACGCTTCCCCCTCTCCTCGTCCTTGAATTTTGTAATGTCCATCTCGCCGCTGATGAGGATGTTGACGGCCTCGGCGATGGAACCGACAGAGACGCCAAGATCCGCCGCCTTGTCCCGGTCGATGAATACCTTCACCTCCGGCTTCCCCGCTTCGATGGACGTATCGACATCCACGATGCCCGGCAGCTTTGAAAACTCGGACGTAATCTGGCGGGTATAGGTCTGGAGATCCGCCAGGCTGGTTCCCCGGATGGCATAAAGAATGGGCACGTTCCGGATGCCGCCGCCGATGAGGGACACGTCCTCCGCCGTACCCTTGAGACCCGGGATCGCCCGCATGTTCCGGCGGATGTCCGCCTTGATCTGCTCCTGGCTCCTTTTTCGGTCGGCTTTGGGATACAGGGTCACGAACGAGACGGCCTTGTTCACCTCCCCGACACCGCCCGCGCCCATTCCCTGGATATAAAAAACGGACCGGACCTCGGGCACTTTCCGGATCATGTCCTCCGCCTGCCGGAACATCTCGTCCGCGCGGTAGACCGAGTAGTCGAAGGGCGCTTCCATGCGGACGAGGAACTGGCCCTGGTCTTCCGGCGGGACGAACTCCTTGCCGATGAACCGGGTGATGAACAGGCTGAAGATGAACAGGACAAGGGCTGCAATAAGGACCACCCCCCGGTGGCGCAGGGAGATTTCCAGCAGGACCCGGTACAATCCTTCCGTCTTCTTGTATCCTCTCTCCAGCGCATCACCGGCCTTGTGGATCCAGGCCAGCCTGTTTTTCAGCCCAGCGAACCGCCCCGGTGCCGGCAGCTCCGGATCACCCTTGGATCGCTCCAGTTGTTTCAGGTAGATCGACGCCAGCATGGGGGTCAACGTGAAGGACACAACAAGGGATACCGCTACGGAGAAGACGACGGTGAGGGCGAACTGGAGGAAAAATCGCCCGATGATGCCCTTCATGAAGGCCACCGGCAGGAAGATGACGATGACGGCCAGGGTTGTGGCCATGACTGCCAGGCCGATCTCCGATGTGGCAAAAGCGGCCGCCTCCCGTGGCGGCATGCCCTCCTCCACGTGGCGGTAAATGTTCTCGATGACGATGATGGCGTCGTCGATCAGGAGCCCCACGGAAAGCGTCAGGGCCAGCATGGTCATGTTGTTGAACGTGAAGTCGAAGGCCCGGAGCAGGGCGAACGTGGAGATGACCGAGACCGGGAGGGCCACGGCGCTGATCAGGGTTGTCCGGGTGTTCCGCAGGAAGAGGAAGACAGCCAGGATGGCGAGAATCCCGCCGAGAATAAGGTGGCCCTGAACCTCGTTGATGGAGCGCTTGATGAAGGTCGACTGGTCGAAGGCGAAGTCGAGTTTCAGCCCCGGCGGCAGGTTTTTGTTGATGACGGCGATTTCCTTCTTGATCCGGTCGATGACCTCGACGGTGTTGGTCCCCGACTGCTTCTGGATCCCCATTCCGACGGCCGGGACCCCGTTGAACCGGACAATGGAACGCTTCTCCTGCTGGCCGTCCTCCACCCGGCCGATGTCACGGATCCGGACGGGAACCCCCTTGGAATAGGCGACGATCAGGTCGTTGAAGTCGGCGATCCGGGGAAATTCCCCTTTGATTTTGACCGAGTATTCTTTGGTTGCGGTCTCGATCCGCCCTCCGGGAAGCTCGACGTTTTCCAGCTTCAGGGCGGCGGCCACGTCGCCGGGGGCCACCTGGTAGGCCCTGAGCTTGTCGGCGTCCAGCCAGATCCGCACCTCCCGAAGCTGCAGCCCCCCGATCCGCAGGGCCCCCACACCGGGAATGCGCTGGATCTGGTCCTTCAGGACCTCGTCCATGTAGGTGGACAGCTCGCGAACGCTCTTCTGCCCCGAGAGATTGACCCACAGGACGGGGTTCGCATCGGGGTCCACCTTCCGAATGATGGGTTCTTCAATGTCCGAAGGCAGCTTGGAGCGGATCATCGAGACCTTCTCGCGGACATCCTGGACGGCCAGGTCGATGTCGCGCTCCAGGACGAACTCCACGGTGACGCTGGAGACTCCCTCGCGGCTCGTCGAGGTGATGGTCTTGACGCCCTCGATGGTGTTGACGGACTCTTCGATCTTGTCCGTCACGTCGATGTCCATGACCTCGGGGCTGGCACCCTTCAAAACGGCAGTGATGTTGACGATGGGAAACTCGACCTTCGGAAACAGGTCCACGCCGATTTCGGCATAGGAAACCAGCCCCAGGAGCACCAGGGCCATGATGAACATGGTGGCAAAGACGGGACGCTTGATCGAGGTATTAGCGAGCCACATTCACCTTCACTCCATCCGCCAGGGTATTCTGCCCGACCACGACGATCTGCTCACCCCCCTGGAGCCCCTCCAGGACCGCCATGGACTCGCCGTATTTCCCCCCGATCTGGATCTTCACTTCCCGGGCGCGGTCGCCCTCCACGAGGAAGACCTTTTTCAGGGCGTTTTCATAGAGGATGGACGTGATTGGAATGACAACGACATCATTGGCCGGACCCGTGTACAGGGTCACTCGGGCGAAGAAACCGGGCTTGAGAAGCCCCTGGGGATTCGGAATGTGAGCCTCCGCCTGCAGGGTCCGTGTCTTCTCGTCAAGGCTCGGGTAAATGCTCATCAGCCGGCCCGTAAAGATTTTGCCGGGGAAGGAGTCGACCCGGAAACCCACTTCCTGGCCGAGCTTGAGGCTGCTGACGTCCTTTTCCGGAACTGAAAAGGACAGCTTGATCGGGTTGGACTGGACGATCCACAGCATGGGTGTCCCGGTGCGGACGAAGTCCCCGGCGGTCACGCGCTTTTCCCGGACCGCGCCGGCCATGGGAGATCTAACCCGGCTGCGGATGTAGCGTTCGCGGGCCATGGACAGGGCCGCGCGGGCCCGATCGACGTCACCCGTCGCAAGGGTGACCCGGGTGGTGATGTCATCAAACTGCTGCTGCGTGACGAGCTGCTCCTTGTAGAGGGCATCTTTCCTGGAGTACTCGACCTTCACATTCGCCAGCGTGGCCTCTGCCTGTTTCAGGGCCGCCTCCGCCCGCTCCAGGTCCAGGCGATAATCCGTTTCGTTGATCTCCGCCAGGACCATGCCCTTCGCCACGGAGGACCCCTCCTCCACGTAGAGCCTCCGGACGATGCCGTCCACTTCGGGGCTGATGACGACCTCCTGGAAGGGCTTGAGGGTCCCCACTGCCTCCACGAATGGACGAAGGGACTTTTTTTCCACGGTGGCGGTTCGGACGTTGATGATCTTTTCAACCGTTTTTGTTTCCTTTTTCTGGCAGCCCGTTGCAGAGACAACCACCAGAACCATGACCGCCAGCAGGAAGATGCCCGGCCGCCCGCCGCGGAAACCGGACAACTGCATTCCGGATCTCCATGTCCTCATACCGTTCACTTCATCCTGCCTCGATACGCCGGATTGTCTCTGGAATCGGATCATCTTTTCCTCACTGCTTCGCGATCACCGACGGGAGAAGATCCCCGGTGACCCGCATCATGCGGAGCCAGGAGACCTGGTAGTTGATGGAGGCCTCGGCCAGTTTCTGCTCCGACGTCACCAGAAGCGTATTGGCGTCGATGACATCGAGGCTGGAGGCCAGACCGAATTCGAACTGCCGGGAGACCGCCTGGAAATTATCCCGGGCAAACGCCGCCTGATCCTGCTGGAACTTGAGGACCCCCTTCTGGGTAACCAGTTCCAGCCGGGCTCCCTCGACCTCGACCCCTAGGGTCTTCTTGAAATCGTCGAGTGCCAGTTCGGCCTGGCGGCTCCTGGCCATCGCCTCCTTGACCTCGGCCACTCGCAGTCCCCCTTCGAAAAACGGGAACGTGAGCGACACGGTGGCATAGGCGTTTTCGTTGAGGAAGGAGGCTGTTGCGGGGTCCTGGTAGTTTTTCTGGTAGACGCCGCTTACGGCCACCGACGGCCAGTAGCCTCCCCGGGCAAACCAGACCTGCTTGTCCGCCGCTGCTTTCTGAATCTCCAGCGCCCGGAGGTCGGGCCGCTGTTCGAGAGCCTTCCGGAGCAGGTCGTCGACCGGCGGGATCTCCCCGGATTTACCGGCGCTTTCCTTCACTCCGACGGGCCCTTTGACCCCCAGGACCCGGGCCAGGACAGCCCTCGTGAGGTTCACGCCGTTTTCCGCCCGGATCCGGTCGGCCCGGGCGCCCGACAATTCTCCCTCCGCCCGGAGAAGCGCCGTCTTGGTCACCTCTCCCAGACGAAGCCGCCTCTCCGCCAGGTGGCGGTATTTCGCCAGCCTCTCCAGGTTGGCGTCGGCGATTTCCAGGGATTTTCCTGCCTTGAGGACATCAAAATAGGCGTAGGCCGTCTGGAGCAACATTTCGTCCCGCGCGGCGTCCAGATCTTTCCTGCTCTTGTCAATGTTGTCCCCGGAGATGCTCAGGGCCGTGAACTCCCGGCCGCTCAGGGAAAATGCCTGGTCCGCCCGGACACCCCAGGAATTTCCCTCGTCCGGCTGAATCAGCGTCCCGGTGGAGGTGGTCTTCTTTCCCGAATACCAGGTCTGTCCGCCATAGGCGGTAAGCTTGGGGATCAGGACCGCCCAAGCTTTCTGCCGCGTTGTTTCGGCGATGACGACATTTTCTTCGGACAGCCGGATCTTCTCGGAGTTGCGGAGGGCCGTGCGGAAAGCCTCATCGAGGCTGTAGTCATCGGCGAGAGCGGAAAGCGGACCGACCGGCAGAAGAAAAGCGGTCAGAAGCATGCAGGCAAGAACGATTCTTCTCATCATAACTTCCTTCGGGGGGATGATTCCGGAGAGCCCCAGGGCTCCTCGCCCAAAGCCCGCCGTAGCCCGCAAATGGAATGGCGCTTACGGTTTCAAAATGAATTAGAGACCCTCATATAAGGACATCTTTCTTGTCAAGCGGAAATCCTTTTCATCCCGGGCTCCATGGCGTCGCGAACAGGGCAGAGAGGGCTTTTCTTATAGTCTTTTTATTGACTTTTGAGCCCTTCGTTGATAGAATATGCGTTCTAAAAAGAAGGTGACAGGTAATGCAGTATGTTTAAGGTTGGAGACATCGCGGTATACCCGGCCCAGGGGGTCGGGGTGATCGAAGCCATTGAAAATCGTGAGGTCATGGGTAGCAGGCAGCTCTTCTACGTCATGAAAATCATGGGAAATGGCATGAAGATCATGATTCCGCTCCACAGCGCGCAATCGGTCGGTCTCCGGGAAGTAGTTCCCGCGGCGGATATACCGAAGATCTACGCCATCCTTCGCAACAAGGACGTTTCCATCGACAAGCAGACCTGGAACAAGCGGTACCGGGAATACCTCGAAAAGATCAAGACCGGTTCCGTATTTGAAATTGCCCGCGTACTCAGGGATCTTCTCATCCTCAAAACCGACAAGAATCTCTCCTTCGGCGAGCGGAAGATGATGGACACCGCGAAAAACCTCCTGGTCAAAGAGATCTCGGTGGCCACCAAATCGGAAGAAACGAAAGTGGAGCAGGATCTTCAGCGGTACTTTACCCTTCAATAGACATGAATCGTTTCGACGTGAACAAGTTATCCTCTTCTCCGCTGCCTGAAGATCTTATGACTTCAGGAACTGGCGCTATTCCCCATGAGCGGTCAGGCCGACGGTCTCCC
>PHBD01000071.1 GCA_002841865.1 Deltaproteobacteria bacterium HGW-Deltaproteobacteria-19 | reverse complement strand
GGTCGAGCTCAAAGCCGATCCAAAGATCATCAACATTGCCCATCACCACAGCAAGTACAACGGCTACTGGACCGAGCCGCATGCCTCGGTCAGCCGTGATTTCACCCACGTCTTGTTTTCCTCCAACTGGGGTACCTCGTCGGACCTGGACGTGGATGCCTTCATGGTGCGATTGCCTGACCGCATCCTCGACCCGCCTAGCTCAACGGTGCAGCCACTGGAGCCGACCGACCAATATGTATGGACGTTGCCCTCGTCGTTCAACAGTGATCAGCAGGGCTTTGTGCGACTGATGAACCTCGAAAATCGATCTGGCGACGTTTCGGTATGGGGTGTTGATGCCAGTGGACGCCGCTCGCCGGGAACGGTAAGCCTGACTTTGGCGCCGTATGAATCGCGACAGTTTAATTCGCAAGATATCGAGTTTGGCAACTCCAGCAAGGGCCTGACTGGCAACATCGGCACTGGCGTTGGTAGCTGGACGCTCGTGATCCGCACCGACCTGAATGTTCAACCGCTGGCATATGTCCGAACTCCGGACGGCTTTCTTACCGCCATCCACGACCGCGTTTCCGGTGATGGTGTGGATTGGTTGGTGCCAATCTTCAACCCGGCCCAGAACCTCAATCAGTTGAGTCGATTGCGTGTCATCAATACCAACCTGCAAGCGGTTGGCGTACAAATCAGTGGTCGCGATGACAGCGGCCGTGTTGGTCAGACTACGGTCACCACCACTCTTGCTCCGCTGGCTTCGATCGAACTGAGCTCGGTGGATATGGAGAACGGAAACCCTGGCAAGGGATTGCTTGGCAAACTGGGCGATGGCGAAGGCAAGTGGCAGTTGACAGTTTCTGCGACAGGCCGTGTCACTGTACAGAGCTTGTTGTTCGATCCGCTGGGCAAGTTGACCAATCTCTCTACTGTCGCTGATCTTTCACAGCCGCTACCCGGCGAACACCTGCTGTGGATGCTGCCGCCAGCAGCCAATGCACTGCAACAGGGCTTTGTGCGCCTCGTGAATCGTGAGAACCGCAGTGCCGAGGTACGGGTTTGGGGTATTGATGATGATGGTCGGCGTTCAACAGGCACGATGACGCTGATCCTGGCACCCAATGAGTCGCGCCAGTTCAACTCGCAGGACTTGGAGAACGGAAACCCGGACAAGGGCTTGAGTGGCAGTATTGGCATGGGTAGCAGTAACTGGCGCCTGATGCTTCAAAGCGATCTGGACCTGCTACCGATGGCCCTGATCCGCACCCCGGACGGCTTTCTCACCACAATTCACGACATCGTCTCCGGCAACGGGCTGATCACGGAGGTGCCGACGTTCAACCCGGCGGAGAACCTCAAGCAGGTGAGCCTTCTGCGTTTGATCAATCCAAATACGACTGCTACTACGGTCACCATCAGCGGTCGGGATGATGCCGGACAGTCCGCACCAAACGGAGCGGTTACCTTGCTACTGCCGGCGGGCTCCGCACGCGTCCTGAGCGCCGCCGACATCGAGTTTGGCAACGCATTGCTTGGCGGTTCCGGGATCGGCAGTGGCAGCGGCAAGTGGATGCTTACCGTCACTGCCACGCAGCCCATCAAGGTGATGAGCCTGTTGCGCGACCCCAGCGGAATCCTTACCAATCTGTCCACAGCAAGTGCAGGAACGGCAGCCGTGCTTTGAAGCAAACTGCGCTTCGCAAATCGAGTTGCAATACGGAATGTTCGAGCAAGGCCGGCGGATGCCGGCCTTGCTCATTTCCGGACCTGCAGTACGGGCGAAAAATGGTCCGCACCAGACCGAACGGGTACCATCGCACGCGATCTATAAACGACAAACTCGGTTCGTTCGACCGCTGTGTCAAGCGAATCTACCCCGAATGACGTTGTAGCTCTGGCTTGTACAACGATAATTTGAGAACGGCGAAATTCGCATGGCAAGGAAGAATTTCAAGTTTAATCCGTCACCGTGCTTCCAAAGCAATCGAACGGCGTGCAAATCGATTGGCACATCCAAACGTGACGACGCATCGCGTCATGACAGCAACGGGCTTGCATCATCGCGTGCCGGCAGGAAACGACCCGAAGCAGCACTTGAGACTCATTCAGTAACGCACATTGGCACCACGCTGCGGCTACTCATGCGGGCCTATACAAATTGATTCGAATACCTGGCCGGCTGTTCCGACCTACTCGACAAGCAGCATTCCTATTCGTGGCACCGACTTTTAAAAAATGTGATGAGCATCTCGGTTGTGTCGCTTCATGAACACCCAAGTGTGCATGCCGTCACAAATTGATATCCGGGTCATCGGGAGAATGCGCCCTACGGTCAGGGGGCCGTACCGCCCGAAATTTCGGAGTAGCCCCTGTGCACACGTCTATCTTTTTCCGCCCGTTCCTTAAGTCTGTTCTTGCACTGATCGTAGCGCCTCTGGCGATCCTGCCGATTAGCGCCGCGCGCGCCGTCGACGTCAACGCCGACTGTGCGGCGATATATGGCGACGCTTTCACTCCTGTGACTGGTCAAGTGATCTCGCCGTCGCCGACTTCGCCACGGCCTGCCAAGGGTGTTCCATTCAAGGACCCCGCCTTCGGCACTTGCGTGGTGCGGGCCACCGACCACGCAACCGAGGCGCCGTCGGGTTTCGCGCGCAACGACTACTCGCGCCGCCAGGCGTTCAACGTCGATAACACCCGCGTACTGGTCTATGCCCTGAATGGCGCGTGGCATCTG
>PHBD01000005.1 GCA_002841865.1 Deltaproteobacteria bacterium HGW-Deltaproteobacteria-19 | reverse complement strand
CTTCCCCTTGATCTTGTTCCGCGTGATCCCCGGGGTGCTCATCGGCACGATGATCAGGCTGAAGCTGTTGTGCTTCTTCTCGTCCGGGTTCGTGATGCACGCCGTTACCATGAAGTCCGCCACCGTCCCGTTCGTGATGAACATCTTGTTCCCGTTGATCACATAGTCCGACCCGTCCTTCACGGCCCGCGTCTTGTATCCCGACGCGTCCGTTCCCGCATTCGGCTCGGTATATCCACCGGAGCTCACCCAGTCGCCCGCACAGACCGGCGGAAGGTACTTCTTTTTCTGCTCATCACTGCCGTACTGGAAAATCGACTCGCAGCCGAAGCACGCGGCGACAACGTTCAGGCCGATCCCCATGTCCACCTTCGACAATTCTTCCGTGATGATCGCGTTCCCCAGCATCCCCGCGTTCGCCCCGCCGTACTCCTCGGGAATCCACGCCCCGACCAGGCCGTTCTCCGCTGCCTTCTTCCGGATCTCCGGTGTGTACTTCTCGTGCTCGTCGCATTCCTTTGAAATCGGCGTGAACTCCGCCACTGCGAACTTGTACGCCATCTCCTTCAACATCTTCAGTTCTTCCGAAAGTTCATAATCCATCGCAAACCTCCTGAGATCTATGATCGCCCGCCCCCCACCAAGGAGGGGCAAGTCTCCGAACAACTATGCTCCGTACGTCTTCCGCAATGCGACCTTGTTGATTTTTCCGACACTCGTTTTCGGAATGGCTTCGACGATCTCCACCCGGTCCGGGACGCCATACTTGGGAATCCGTCCGGTCTCGCTCATTTCCATCAGGTATTTCTTCAGATCATCCGACGTAACTTTGCCCTGGAAATCCGCTTTGAGCACGGCCACCATAAAGGGCCGCTCCCCCCACTTCGAATCGGGAACGCCGATGGCAGCCGCTTCCATCACCGCCTCATGCTGGCTCAACAGATTCTCCAGTTCCAGGGAGGAAATCCACTCACCGCCCGTTTTGATGACATCCTTGATCCGGTCGGTGATCTGGAGGTACCCTTCCTCATCAATGTTCGCCACATCCCCCGTATGGAGCCAACCGTCGCGCCACAGCTCCCTGGTGCGCTCGGGATCCTTGTGATAGCCTTCCGTAAGCCAGGGCGCCCGGACCACGACCTCGCCGGCGGATTTCCCGTCGTGAGGCAATTCGTTTCCCCGGGCATCGCGGACGCGCACGTAAACCAGCGGCGCCGGAATGCCCGTCTTGGTATAGTAGTCCACGAGCTTTTCCTTCGGCAAGTCCAGCATCCAGGGCTTGACATTGCACAGGGTCAGGAGCGGACAGGTCTCCGACATCCCATAGGCGGCGTAAATCTGAATTCCCAGTTCCATGGCCGCCAAGGCCAGCCCCTTGGACAGGGCCGCCCCGCCGATGACGACTTTCCAGTGGCTCAGGTCGAGCTGCTTGACGAAGGGGTTGGAAACGAGCATCTGGATGATGGTCGGCACACAGTGGGAAAACGTGACCTTCTCCATGAGAATCAATTTGAGGAGCATCTCCGGCTCGTAACGCCCCGGATAGACCTGCTTGACGCCGATCATGGTCGCCGCATAGGGCACGCCCCAGGCATGGACGTGGAACATGGGTGTCATGGGCATGTACACGTCGGTCGACCGCATGCGTCCGATGCCTTCATAGGAGCCCGTCATGATCATCAGAGCCTGGGCATGAAGGACGAGTTGCCGGTGTGAGAAAGAGACGCCCTTGGGAAGCCCCGTCGTCCCCGTGGTGTAGAAGGTCGTTGCCCGTGTGTTTTCATCGAACTCCGGAAAGTCGTAGGATGGAGCGGCTCCGGTGAGGACTTCCTCGTATTCGGCGGCAAACGGAATCTTCGAGGCCGGCCGGCTGCCGTCCTCACTGATCAGGATCACCGTCTTGACTGTCTTGATCTGGTCCCACACGGCTTCCAGGAGCGGCAAGAAGTCCGTATGGATAATGACGATCTTGTCCTCTGCATGATTCATCGTGTAGAGGACCTGATCCGGCGAAAGGCGCCAGTTCTGGGTATGCAGGACCGCACCCATCATGGGCACGGCAAAGAAACACTCCAGGTAGCGGTTGCTGTCGTAATCGAAAACGCAGACCACATCTCCTTTTTTGACGCCCAGTTTCTCCAGCCCTCCTGCGAGACGGTGGATCCGTTCGTTGAGCTGGCGGTACGTCAGGCGGAGCTTGTCCCGGTAGACGATTTCCTGGTTCGGTGCAAACACCAGGGGCATTTCGAGGATGTGTTTGATGAGGAGTTGGTAATTGTAGCTCTGTCCCGGTTCGTAAGTCGCCGACATGGGATTTCCCTCCTCTGGTGGAAAGCCGGGAACGGCCCCCCCGAGCCGTTCCCGGGATATGAACTTGGACGAGGCTTCCTACTTGTAATTGAAGACGCCCTTTCCCACCTTGCGACCGAAGCGGCCTGCCCGGACGAGTTGTACGAGAAGCGGCGCCGGTCGGTACTTGTCCCCCAGCTCGCGATGCAGTCCGTCGATGACACGCAGGAGCGTTTCATTGCCTACCAGGTCTGAGAGTGCCAGGGGTCCGATGGGGTGATTGCAACCCAGCACCATGCCCTTATCGATGTCCTCCGGACTGGCCAGCCCTTCGCCGAGGACAAAGAACGCCTCATTGAGCATCGTGCAGAGGATCCGGTTTACCACGAAGGCGGGTGCCTCTTTCACGACAACCAATTCCTTGCCGATCTTCTTTCCCCAGGCCTCGGCAGCCGCGAGGGTGTCCGCACTGGTTTCGTACCCCTTGATGATCTCCAGGAGCCGCATGACAGGAACGGGGTTGAAGAAGTGCGTCCCGATGAACTTGTCGGGGCGCTTCGTCACTGCCGCCATTTCCGTGATGCTGAGGCCGGATGTGTTGGTAAAGAACAGGCAGTGGGCCGGAACGATTTCTTCAAGTTCCGCATAGACTTTTTTCTTTACGTCCATGACCTCTATGACCACTTCAACCACGATGTCGGCGTTGGCGGCGGCCTCTTTCATGTCCAGCGTCGGTTTGATCCGGCCCAGGACGGCGTTCATGTCTTCCTGGGTCCGCTTGCCCTTCTCCACTTCCTTTGCCAGATTCTTCCGAATCGTGTTCATACCGCCGTCCACGAACCGCTGCTCGATGTCCCGGAGGGTGACCGAATACCCTGCCTGGGCGCATACCTGCGCGATTCCATTGCCCATCAGACCAGCACCCAGCACACAAATGTTCTTGATCTCCATCTTCAACCTCCTTCCCGTGATTATGCACAGACCGTACCCGCCGTTTGCAGGCCGATCGTTGCTAACGAAGTGGATTTAGGATGGGCCGTGAAAGCCAGGAAGCCTTCTGAAGTCGTTCCCTGGCGGACCGCCTTGATGCAGACCCGCCGGAACGGGTGGAACGGGTGGACTTTTATCGGCCGTTGGACTACATGTTTTCCATCACATGCGACGGGGTTTATAACACATTCACCAATCCGTGACAACGGCATGATTGACATTTCAGTCAAGATCCGTGCGATTATATAAAGAGTGGTTATGCATGTCATCCTGGACGGCTATAATGTCATCCGTCAATCCGACGCCTTGAGGGCCTTTGAGCGGAGGAGCCTCGAGGAGGCCCGTACCGCACTGGTGCGCTCCGTGGCGGCATACCAGCGTATGAAGGGACACCGGGTAACCATCGTTTTCGACGGCTGGTCCGGGGGATCTCCGTTGGAGGAACGTGACCGGTTTGGAAATGTCGATATCATCTATTCCCGAAAAGGCGAAAAGGCCGATGAGGTGATCAAGCGGATGGTCCACCGGAGCAGCGAGGAAACCATCGTCGTCACCTCCGACCGGGACGTAGCGGATTATGCAGACCGCCATGGTGGCAGCGCCGTTTCCTCGCTGGACTTTGAGCGAATCCTGATGAAATCTCCTTCGGAAAGCGGAGTCAAGGGCGAACCGGCAGACACCGGCGATGAAGAGGAACGTCCCGCCAAGAGGAAAGGCCCCTCCCGGCGTCCTTCGAAAAGAGAAAGGGCGTATCAGTCGCGGTTCCGCAAGCTATGACGGGCTGTTGAAAAAGGGCCGCCTGCGGTGTTTCTCTCGCCCTTTGCCATTCAACCTACCAGAAGTACACCTCCCTCATTCCTCAGTATTTGTACGCTTTGCCTGCCGGCTCTTTCGAGATCGTCCTGAGAGCGTTCTCAGCGACTTGCATGAGATGGGCGTTCTCCTCGTGCCTCTCCTTCGAAAAAGGGGGTTTGTCAGCGGGAACAGACCCTGATCAGAAAGCGTTCGAGCATGTGACGGGGGCTGCAGGCGGTCGACTTCAGAGAGAGGTCCATTGCGGCCAGATCCGATATCCATCCCTCCAAATCGCCGACGGAGAAGGAGCGGGCGTTCCGCAAGGCCAGGTAGATCACATACGGATGCTGACTCCGAATGCCTGCCTCCTGCGCGGAGGAAGCATCGCCTGCCCGGAGGGCCGGATACACGGCGCGCTGGAAATCGTGAAACTCCATCTCGGCCCGATAGGCAGACGGAAGCTTTCCGGACCGGATCAGAGCCGCGGCATGCCGGAGATTGCGGATCTCCCGGGCAACCATGGAGAGGATAAAAACGGGGGCCTCACCCCTCAGGAATAGTTCATCAAGGGTCAGCAAGCATCGGGACAGATCTCTTGCCGCCAGGGCCGTTGTCAGGTCGAAGACTGTGTCTTCCTTCGTTTTGCCAACTGCTTCCTCCACATCACCGGCCTCGATGACCGCCCGGTCCCCGACATAGGCTATCAGCTTTTCCACCATCTTCAGCGACTCGCGGAGTTGGAATCCGGTTTTCCGCCCGACCGCCAGCAATGCGTCGCCGGTCAGTTTCTTGCCTGTTCCCGTCAGAAGATCCTCGACAGACTTGGCTAGGGACTGCCTCTGCCTTGCCTCCCCTTTTACCGATGCAAAGGTCAGGACGCGGCTTTTTTCGCTGATGATCTTAAACAGCCGCATCCGGCGGTCTGCTGCCGGGGCCGTTAGTATCAGGCAGACATCCTCCGGCAGTCCGGCACGGAAAAAATCCTCAAGGCGTCCGGCACCGTCTGCGGAAGCGGATGTGGACATCCCGGTTCGCTCGCACATTTCCAGCAGTCGGGGAAGCCATGAGGGAAGCTCCCGGGCGGCTTCCGCACCGGCCATACGAACCCATTCCTCGCCGGGCAGGTTTTTCCAGCCGCCGTCTTTCAGGTCCTCCATCTGCAGGCCACTGACTGCCAGAAACTGGGAAAAGGACTGTGCGGCCTGAGCCGGACTGCGGTCCATCAGTTCCCGCGCTCTCTGGAGAATCTGTGATGCAGTGGCGGCAGACTGAAACAACCGGGTATTCCTGACAACGACAACCTTGCGGCCGGGGATGAGGGATGGCGTGTTCAGGTGATCCAAGAGCCGCCCAGGGGTCTCCTGATCGCCGTCCAGAATAAACAGGCTCCATTCCCGATCGGATTCCGGAACGAGCGTATCGATGATTTTTTGCAGGGCATCCTGGAGGAGGAATTCCTCTTCGCCTAAGAGCAGATAGCAGGAAGCCACGACCCCCTGCCGGATTTCTCGCAGAATGCCCGTCAACGAATCTCTGGTTTCCATGCTTTTGTCCCCTGACGAGGGAGTTGCAGATATGAGGGATCCTCCCCTGGAAAGGGGGGTGTGGGGCGTTCGATAGGATCAGAGGATGACAAATTTCTGAATGTGCCGGACGGCATCTTCCGGGTCGTCGGTGATTTTCAGAAGACCCAGGTCCTCGGCGTCAATCTTGCCTTCTTTCACCATCACCTTCTTCACCCAGTCCAGCAGCCCCTGCCAATAGGCCCGGCCCACAAGAATGACGGGAAAGCTTCGGATTCGCTTGGTTTGAATCAACGTGAGGGCTTCGAAAAGCTCATCCATGGTACCGTAGCCTCCGGGGAAAATGACATAGGCTACGGCATATTTGACGAACATCACCTTCCTGACGAAGAAATACTTGAAATCAAGGCTTATGTTCGCGTACTGATTCGGTTTCTGTTCATACGGAAGGTGGATGTTCAACCCGACGGACTTGCCTCCCGCGGCAGCTGCACCCTTGTTGGCCGCTTCCATAATCCCGGGACCGCCACCGGTGATCACTCCGAACCCCTCTTCCGCCAGCCGCCGGGCAAGGATTTCCGCTTTCTCGTAATAAGGATCGGCTGCAGTCAGACGGGCTGAACCGAAAATGGTAACAGCGTGTTTCACCTTCGAGAGGGACTCGATGGACTCCACGAATTCCGCCATAATGCGGAAGATGCGCCATGACTCATCGATGGACAAGGCGTCCACGAGATACTGCTTTTCATCCATCCCGAATTCCCCCGGCGAAGAAAATCCGCGCAGGATCTGATACCGGCGGTTACCAACTCATTCCGTCCCGGATACAACCACGCTCTTTATCAGGTATGGCGGCGGCGCTGCACCTTCGCCATACGGCGGCGTGCTTCGATGGCTTTTCTCTTTCGCCTCACGGAAGGCTTCTCATAGGCCCGACGTAACTTCAGCTCCTTGAACAAGCCACTCTTGGAAAGCTTGTTCTTGAGGATCTTCAAGGCCTTTTCCACGTCATTGTCAAAAACCTTTACTTCCAAGGCCATCCATCCTTTCTTTTCTATGTATGTTCATTCCTGTTTCCCCGGATCCGGCCGATCCGGCTTCGTCATGACGATAAATCCCTTATATTACAATATGTTAAATCGTATCGGCCGTTGGGCACAAAAAAAGGGTAGTACGGCGCATCTATCTTCATCGTGCCGTAAACCACCCTTTGACGCCGAGTATTCTAGATCACGCTCCTTATCGGCCCTATACGAGAACGCTCCTGACGATTCTGAGGAACTCCCCGTTTTCTTTTCGCGTTCCCACAGTCACGCGAATGCCGCTGGCTGCCCCCGGTCGGCTGAATTTTTTGACGAGAATGCCTTCCCGAAGGAGCGCCTGATATACGTCATCCTCTCGGAATTTGCAACAGAAAAATATGAAATTAGCGTCCGTCGGGCAGGCCTGCACACCCCGGATGGAACACAGGGACCGCATCAATCTTTCACGTTCCTGACGGATCCTGGTGGTTTGTTCGAGAAAAGCCGTTTCATGCTCAAGATAAAAAGCCGCGGCGACCTGGGAGAGCGCATTCATGTTGTACGGCAGGCGGACTTTGTTCAACTCCCTCACCAATTCCGGGGCTCCGATCAAAAAACCGATCCTCATGGCGGCGAGGCCGACCTTGGACAGGGTTCTCAGAATCACGAGCCGGTCGTATTGTTTTAGTTTCGGGAGAAATGTCCTGCCGGAAAAGTGGAAGTACGCTTCGTCCACCACCACGACTCCCGGAGACGCCTTGATCAGTCGTTCCACCCGATCGGCACGAAAACAGCCGCCAGTCGGATTATTCGGATAGCTCAGGAATGTGATGGCCGGTTTGTCGGTTCTCAGCTGCTGTTCCATGACCTCAATATCCAGGTCGCCCTGTTCATCCAGGGGAGCTTCGAGAACTCTGTATCCGTTGTTCAATGCCGAGATCCGATACATGGCGAACGTGGGCACCGGGATCAGGATTGTTGCACCGGGACGCGCCATGGTTGTGCAGAGGATGGCAATGGCCTCATCAGATCCGTTGCCGATCAGGATCATGTCTTCATCGACCCCGAAATGCTTCGCATAGGCTCTTCGAAGGCTCGTTGAACCAGGCTCGGGGTAGTGATGCAGTTCAACGGACCTCATGGCGGCAGACAATTTGCTCCGCAGTCGCGGAGGAAGCGGATACGGGTTCTCGTTTGCGTCCAGTTTGACTCTGGCCGGCGTATCCTCAATGGAATAAGCTTTTTGGTTGGCCACTTCTTCCCGGACCAGGGATTGCACATTTTTCATTTTCGTTCTCCAGACGGAACTCCATGGGGAGCGCCGCTCGTAAGCTTCTCGCGCCCGATTCGCTCGGCTAAAGCACCCTCCCTTTCTGTCATGACCGATCCATTGAAGGAAATCCCCCACTCCTCTGAGAAAGCCTCTTCCAAGCATCGGCTCAGCAGCATAGGTG
The DNA here is from genome assembly GCA_002841865.1 of Deltaproteobacteria bacterium HGW-Deltaproteobacteria-19. Taxonomy (GTDB): domain Bacteria; phylum Desulfobacterota; class Syntrophia; order Syntrophales; family PHBD01; genus PHBD01. The sequence goes on along the minus strand of PHBD01000005.1, from coordinate 138,946 downwards.
TCTCATCCCCAACGGGTCGATAATCACGGATGCAGGTCACCGAGTTCGCAAGCGATTGGACCTGTTCATCCGTATCCACGGTCCCATGGAGAACCTCCACTGTCAGGGCGGCATTGAAATCGATCAGAATTGAACCGTGTTGGAGGAAGGCACCTTTCGACCGGGCTTGAGCGCTTCCGCAGATCTTACGGTCATGTACAAGCAACTCATATCGTGAAGGCTTCGCAAAGCAGGAGGCATTCAGGAACGCCTCCGGGGAAGACCGGCTTGATTCGGCGTAATCCACAGGGATCCCCCAGTCTCGCAGAGCCCTGGACAGGCACCGGCTGATTGCCAGGTAGGTCGCCAGGATCCCGGGCTCAAAACAATCCCCTTCCTGACGGGCAACCACGGCATAGGTCAGATCGCTTCCGTGCAGGACCGCCTTCCCGCCGGTAGGACGCCGAACAACATCGATTCCGAGGCGTTTGCACGCATCCAGATTGACCTCCGACCGCAGGTCCTGGAAATATCCAAGGGAAATGGATGGTTGACACCACCCGTAGAATCGGATGGTCGGCGGTGAGCGGTGGTCCTGAACTTCACGGAAAACGGCCTCGTCGATGGCCATGTTGTCGAATGCCGAGTGAACCTGATAGCGTAGGACCCTCCACACGGGAATCTCAGTCCACCTCCCCTTCCTGAGCAATAAAGTCCTGATATCCTCTTGCGTCCAGGAGATCATCCAGTTCATCGAGATCTTTCATGGCGACAACAATCATCCATCCCGTATCATGGGCGTCGCTGTTGATGATCCCGATGTCGTCGGTCAGGTCTTCGTTGACATGAACGACATCACCGCTCACGGGAGAAATCAGTTCCACCACGCCTTTGACTGCCTCAATGGAACCAAAGGGCTCATCCCGTTCCACCTCGTCCTCTGTATCCGGCAATTCTATGGCATGCACTTCACCAAGCCTCTCCTGCGCATAATCGGTGATCCCGATCGTTGCCAGATCCCCTTCGATCCGAACCCAGAGATGCTCCCGGCTGTAGTAGAAATCATCAGGAAATACTTTCATATAATGGCCTCTATATCGTTAATTTTCCTCTTTTGAACCGGTTGGCCGTCTGCAGATAGTCGCTTCGTCCAGCGAAACGACGCATGATCACAGAACTTTCAATTCCTTTGGCACCCTGGAGAGGATCTCGATCCCGTCATGCCGGACCACAACCATGTCCTCTATTCGTATGCCCCATTTCCCGGGGAAATAAACACCCGGTTCAACAGTAACCACCATACCCTCTTCCAGCACTTCATCGGATCGTACCGACAGTCGAGGCGCCTCATGAACATCCAGCCCAACGCCATGCCCTGTTCCGTGGGAGAAAAACTGTCCCCACCCTGCCCGCTCGATCCTTTCGCGCGCCTTGCCGTCCACATCCCTGCAGGAAACACCTGGGCGGACAGCATCCAGCGCCTCTTGGTGGGCTTCCCGCACAACAGCATATGCCTGTTTCTTTTCCGGATCCAAGGACCCCAAGACAACCGTCACGGTTTCATCGGAGCAATAACCCTCGAGGATTGCCCCGCAGTCGATGATGAGAATGTCCCCTTTCTGAATACGGCGCCCCCCCGGGGCAGCGTGCGGGAGAGCCGAGTTTTCCCCGGAAGCCGCGATGATTGGAAAGGACGGCCCGTCAGAACCATTCTTTCGAAGCAGATAACCAAGCTCGGCAACCAGTTCCCGCTCGCTCACTCCCGGCCTGATCGATGGGAAAAGTGACAGCACGGATTCCGAAGAAACAGCGGCGGCCTTCCGCATGAGATCAATTTCCGCATCCTCCTTGATGGCCCTGAGAAGCCGAATTTCTTCCCCGAGAGGAGTGAGTTTCTTTTCACCGAGGCGCTGAGTCATGGACAGGTAAAGATCTACCGAAAGCGAGGAGGCGTCAAAACCAAAGTTTTGCTTGCCTTCATCCGATAACGCCCCCAGGAGCCCCGTCACTTTATCCTCGTAAAGCCGGATCTCCGCACTATCCGCCTGGCGGGCCGCCTGCTCTTGATAACGACCATCCACGAAAAGGATCGTCCGGTCGGCCCACAGCAGGAGAACTCCATCGCTTCCTGAGAAACCCGTCAGATAACGGATCGTTCTCAGATCAAAAAAGATAATCCCATCGAGACCGAGAACCGGAAACATGGATCGGACCCGGGTCTGCCGGTTGCAATATGAATTTTGTTCATGACCCATGGGATTTCAGCCTGTCAATATTTTTCAGCCAGCGGGCTAGTTCCTCGGCCAGCCTCTTCTGCGAGACGGCATCGGACCGTGCGTCTCCTTTGGGGAGCGCTCCCAACCTGATTCTGGCGTCCTCGTTATGCGGATCCCGCTTCAGGATTTCTTCAAGAACCCCCCGGGCCATGTCCAGATGCCCCTGACGGGTATAAAGATCAGCCAAGGTGACGGTCCAGAACTGACGGTCTATCTCTTCGACATGCTCGTAACGGCTGTCCGGACCGGGTTCCACATCCCGGTCCAAGTCACTGTCGGGGCTTATCCTGGCAGAAATCTCTTCCGCTTCGGGAGCCTCTGGATTCAGGCGGAGAAACTTCTTGTAGAACCGGGCTGCTTCATCCAGGCGTCCCTTTCGGGCAAATGAATCGCCGGCATCGAGATAGATCTGGGCTGTTAAACGAATCCAGCGATCAATTTCGCAGATCCACGGGTCGGCGGCCTCCGGGGCATCCATGCCCAGCAGAGCCCTGCAGAGGACAATTCTCCCTTCGATATCGAAGGGGAGACGGGCCAGATTCTCTTCTGCAAGCCGACGGGCGCTATCAAAGTGACCCTGCTTCAACAGCAGGTCCGCTTCTTCCAGAAACGGGGAGCTTCCCTGAACTTCGCTTGGGTTCATTGGTCAATGTATTCGAAATATTTGAGTTTTTAGCCGATTAACACGGCCCGGTGAACGCTAACATAGCCCCCACGGGGTGTCAAGGAGGAAATCTTTGCTTATCCACGGGATTCGCGCTTCCACAAAGACGTCACGATACAGTCCGGTGAAAATGACGCCTCAATGGTGAAAACCCCCGGTTATTATGCTTTCAGACAGAGAATGCATCGTATAAGAGGAAGCGCTATTAAACATATGTACATCATATATTCCTATAGCTTCGGCATACAGGAGGTTGATTCGGTTTTAATGGTCTAACAATTGCAAGGCTTGTCACACTGCCTGTAGAGGCAAACTGCCCGAAAGGGCAGGACGCAAAACCAGCGGCCTACGTCTTGATATGGGATATGGCGGCAGGGTTGCCGGGCGACAGCAGTCAACATCACCCTTTATAACTCCGGGAAACTCCCGTTGGCTGTCCGGAAATCCCACCATTTTTCCTTCAAGCCGTTACCCGAGACAGACCGTGGACGCCAATCTGCGGATACGCTTCTTGATTTTGATGTTTGGATATGAGAATATTTACCTAATTTCAATCATATCACCCTTCAAAAGGGGATCAAGGAGCATGCTGATGACATCGTTTTCTCGTAAGTGGATCATGACACAAATCGTCCCGTTTATTCTTCTGGCGCTCGTTTTCAGTCTGCCCGCATTGGCGAACGCCCAGGATCGACCGACGGCAAAAGACCCCTGCTCGTCCATGACCGAAGCGGCTTTGCATGGTATTTTTGACAAGGTTGCACCGGGGGGAGTCCTTATCCTGTCGAATCGTCGCAGCCCGGTGGAAGGCCTCTGCGAAATCGCCATCGGCAGCAAGATGAATCCACAGATCGTTTATCTCGACTATGCGAAAAAGTACATCCTCGCAGGATCGCTGTTCGACGCCAAAAGCATGACGAACCTGAGTCTGATCTCGCGAAATGCTATCCAAGAACAGTTCCGGGTCGACATCTCAAAGATCCCCCTGGAAAAGGCTTTATTGCTGGGAAGCGAAAAGGCAACCCAGAAAGTCATCGTCTTTACGGATCCCGACTGCCCGTTTTGCTCCTCCCTCCACAAGACTCTCCAGCAGATCGTCACAAAGAGGAAGGATGTGGCCTTTCTCATCAAGCTCCTGCCCTTGCCCATGCATAAGGACGCCTACTGGAAATCGAAGAGCATCCTATGCAACCGTTCTTTGAAAATGCTGGAGGACAATTTCGAGAAAAAAGAAATCCCCCGGACGGACTGCCAGACCGACGAGCTGGACAAGAATATCAAGTTTGCTGGATCATTGGAATTGGGAACCCCCACGATAATCCTCCCGGACGGATCGGTCATTGCCGGGGCCGTACCAGAGGATGAATTGTTAAGAAGACTGGACTCGAAAAAATGACTTCTGTGAATCGACAGCACTCAGCCGATTGCAGAACGCGAACATCCGGGGACATCGGAGGTTGCGTTTCCGCTAAAGGTTTCAGTCTGTCCGAACTCCTGATCGTGATTGCCATCATCGGCATACTCGCTACGGTTTCGGGATATTCCTGGCAGCGTTACGTTACGAACGCGAACCTGCGGGCCGCAGCCCGGGAGATTGCCTCTGATTTCTCTACGGCAAAACAAACCGCCATCAAGGAAAGCCGGAACTACACGATCACCTTCGACGTGTCAGGCAATCAGTACACAATTGCTCCAGGAGCAAAAGTAAAGAGTCCCACTTTCTTCGGTTCGGACATTCGTCTCACGGGGGCCAATTTCGGAATCGGGGGCACTGTAATCACGTTTTTGCCGAGGGGTACGGCCTCGGCCGGAAACGTGACACTTGTCAACAGCCGTGGTTCCACGGCACAAATCGTTGTTAACATGACAGGGAAGAATTATGTTCAGTTCTCCACGCAATAAGCGGGGGATCGGTCTCCCGGAGGTCATCATCGCCATTTTCCTGACCACCATCGGTGTTCTGGCTATCCTGTCCCTACAGCCCTCCGCCTGGAGAACGGTAGGCCGATCCGACTTCCTGGGCCGTGCGGCAGAGATTCTTTACAAGGAGTTGGACACCCAGGAAACCCTGATCATGAACCCATGTAACGCCGTGAGCCTGACGCCCACGACCAGATCCGTCAAAACCAGCGGCATGGCCGGCGTGATCGCCGGAGACGCCACATATACGGTTACCACGACGGTTACGAACCTCGGCACGAACGTTTGGCGGATCACGGTTCGGGTCACCTGGCCGATCAACACGAAGGGAATCTCGGAGAGTCTGGTGGTTACCCGTCAGGAAAAGTACAGATTCCCGGAGGGGTGTTCAAGCGTATGAGAAGCCACAAAGGGTTTACCCTCATTGAGTTGCTGGTCACGATGGTCATTACTGTCATACTTATGATGGCCATCTACGGGGCCATCAACTCCGCACAGCGGTCCACCCAGGGAATTGAGCGGAAAGTGACGGCCCAGCAGGACACCCGTGCCGCCGTCGAACTGATGGCCATGGAGATCCGCATGGCTTCGTACAATCCGAATTTCGTCACGAATATCTGGGTCGATCCGGGAAACTGCTTCAGTACAAGCGGGAACCAGACTTATCAGGGCATCCAGGCGGCAACGAACAATCTCATCACGATTGAGATGGACATCAACGAGAACTCCGTCATCACGAACAACACGAACACGGACCCCAACGAAACGATTTCCTATGTCTATGATGCGGCCAACCAGTACATCACCAGGATGACCAACTGCAGCGGGAGTGCGCAGCCGTTTCTCGGTGAGACCGCCGCCAGCGGACGGCCCCGGACGGTTCGGGTCATCAACGACGTCAATGGCAATGGCACATACGACGCAGGAGTGGATATCCCCATATTCCGCTATTTCGACGGGAGCGGGACCGAGCTGACCAGTTGGCCGGCCGACATTCCGAATATCCGGCGCATCGATATCACCCTGGCTGTGGAAACGGCGGAGATCGATCCCATGACGAACCAGAGAAGACGTCTTGTCTACTCAACCAGTGTCACCCCGAGGAACCATGTGGCCAATTGATTCAAAGCATAGGCACCCTCTCCCGTCGGAACGGGGATTTGCGATGGTGGCAGCCATCATGGCCTGCCTGATTCTCCTGGCGATCGGCATGCTCGTCATTCATCTATCCACGGGCGATCTGCGGAGCAGCGTGCAGACCGTGGGGGACAAGAAGGCCCTCGCCGCGGTGGAAACGGGGATACACCGGCTCATGCAGTCTTTCGACCCGGAAAACCTGTCGGCCACAACATCCAGCACCCAGGTGGACTCGAGCAACGACCCCAACTCCTACTACGCCATCGGGGCCGCGGTTGCACCGACATCCGGGCCCTCCATCATCCCCATGGCCGGATTCGCCATCGGCGGAGGACAGCAATGGGGGCAGGCCCGTTTCAATGTGGACATAACGGGGACAAACACGACCTACAATTCCACCGTCACAGTCGGGATCGGCCTCGGCTTCGGCCCGGTGGAAATCAGTCTGATGCATCGTTGAAACCTGAAGGAGAATGTATGAAGCGTTCGGCTTTTTTCTATTGGGTCCTGCTGCTTGTCTGTATCCTGCCCACAATGGCCTTTGCTCAAGAAGAGGAGGACGAATCGGCGCTGTTCACCTCCCTGGCACCGGATGCGCTGATCGTTCTCGACCTGTCGGGGAGCATGAACTGGGCGGCCGCCGGAGAGTACATGTATGCAGCCAGCTGTTCCTCCGACGGACCGTTTTATAACGACGCCGCCGCAGGCCTTGTCAGGTGCACGATCAGCACGACCTACGTCCCAAAATATGGAACAACGAACTGCGACGGTGCCTTTTACAAGACAAGCCGGACGGGTTACACGACCAACTGCAGCCGCCTTACCATCGCCAAGCGAGGGCTTTTCGAGATCCTGGACGATAACAATGACACGTACATCAATCTTCAGGACTCGAACAGTCTCGGCATTCGCCTAGGCTACATGCGGTATTATAATTGCGGCTCCGACGAGAGCGGCGACTATTCCAGCGGCTGTAACAAGGTCCTGAAGACCATCGATACGAAGTACAGCAATATCTATTGCGGCAGCGCTTCGAGCTGTACCTCGGCAAGCCCCGGGGCGAGCACCAACATCGCCGGCGCCAGCGCCACCGGAGGAACCCCACTGGCGGGCGCCCTGACGGAAGCCAAGGCCTACCTGAAGGTCCATCAAGATGCAGATAGCGCGGCCCTCTGCCGTTCGAAATTCGCCATCCTCATCACCGACGGCGCCGATACCTTCGCCTGCAGCGGCAACGGACAGGAAAACCAGGTTGACCAGTACAAGCGCCGGAGGGCCTTCGTGGAGAAAGCCCGGGCCCTATCCGCAGCAGGCTATCGCACCTTTGTGATCGGCTTCGGCGCGGCCATGCCACACTTCCTTAAGAATACGCTGAACTGGGCTGCTTATCTTGGCGGCACGGACAATCCGCAGGCAACCAATTCGGGTGACCCGACGGCATATACCGAGGTATCCTCTCCCTGCACGGCTGTAACGGTCACCAGTGGCAGCCAATGCCTCGCCACGGCGGACTACAATGCGGCGAATTCCATCTGCTACCATACCCTGACGGGTGAAGACCCCCATTACTACTCACCCAACGACCCCGGGGAACTGTCCCTGTCCGGATATGCATTTATCGCCTCGAACCCGACCGAGCTGTCCACCGCCCTCAAGGCCGCCTTCACGATCATTCGCGAGGCCACCTATTCCTTTTCCCAGGCATCCGTCCAGTCGACTCGGACTCAGGACGAGAACTACATATACGAAGGCTCTTTTCAGCCCGTGGCGAACGAGCCTTTCTGGTTCGGCCACCTGAAGAAATACAACATCAATACCGACGGAAGCATTGGCAGCATGGTCTGGGACGCAGGCACCAAGCTTCAATCCCGGGGGGCCGACACCAGAGCCATGTACACCTATGTGGGTTCAGCGCTGACGTCCTTCACAACCAGCATCGCCAGGACATACTTCAACGCCGATTCAGATACCGAGCGGAATAGCATCGTCGGATACATGCGCGGTGAAACTGCCTATAATTTCGACTACTGGAAGCTGGGCGACGTCTTCCGCTCCAACCCAATCACCATCAGCACGCCGTCTTCCTATTTCAACGACACCCGTGACGCCAACAATGCCTTTTCCACATTCCGCTCGGGTCACTCAAGGACCTCGGCCATCGGGAACAGGGTCATCCTCGCCGGAGCCAACGACGCCCAGATGCACGCCTTCAAAACGAGCGACGGCGAGGAGGCGTGGAGCTTCATCCCGCCGAATTTCCTGTATCGCCTCAAGTCACTCGCTCATTCATCCCATCCCACCCTGCTGGCCCACGCCTACTTTGTGGACGGACAGGTAACCGTGTCCGAATACTGGACCGGCTCCGGCGACGGCACCAGCAAAACGTCCACCGACTGGAAGACCATTCTCGTCTTCGGCGAGGGGCGGGGTGGCAGCTCGACCCTGTGGAGTTCATCAGCCTCCTGTGACAGCGGCTTCAACTCCGCGTATACCTCAACATACTCCAACTACTGCGGTTTCTATGCCCTGAACGTGACGAATCCTCTGACCCCGACATACCTGTGGCGCATCATGCCCACCAGCACCCAGGCGCCATACCTGGGAGACCCCTGGAGCCGGATGCAGATCGGGCGGGTGAGCGTCTTGGGGAATGAGAAATGGGTAGGCTTCATCGGGGCCGGTTATAACGCCTCCGACTGCTCCGGCGGCGGTACCTGCGATGCCCGGGGCAAGGGATTTTTCGTTATTGACCTGGCGGACGGTACTGTCCTGTGGAGCTACACCCGGGCGGACAACACGAACATGAACTACAGCCTCCCGGCCCCACCGGCCATCGCCGACACGGACAACGACAATTTCATCGACACGGTCTACATTGGAGACCTGGGCGGAAGCATGTGGCGTTTCAAGATGTGCTCAGCCGCCGATCTGGCCAGCAGTCCGTACTGCACGACATCAAGCTGGTCGGGAAGCTATCTGTTCGCCTCCTCCACCGGTACCATCCGTCCTATCTTCACAAGTCCCGCCGTTGCAAAGGACAAGCAGAACAATCTCTGGGTCTACTGGGGTACGGGCGACAAGGCGGATCCGACGGCGGCGAACGCCCAGGAAAAGTTCTTCGGCCTCAAGGACAACGACCGGACAACATCATACGGGATCAACGACCTGGAGAATATTACAACGGGAACCTACGACACCGCCTCGACCACGAAAAAGGGATGGTACATCAACCTCGCAGGCCAAGGGGAAAAGATGCTTGCGGATCCCACTGTGTATGGAGGCATTGTTTATTTTACCTCCTACAAGCCACCGATCGGGAGTGACCTCTGTTCACAGGCAGGGACGGCAACGCTCTATGGCGTGAACTATACGACAGGCGGCGCCGGCCTGACAACCAGCACGGGAACATCCCGCAGCATCACGCTCGGCGTGGGGATTCCGTCGGCACCCGTCATCTCCCTGAAGCCGGGCTCATCGCCGGTACCGGATCTCTATGTAACCGTAAGCGGCGGTGCCGGCTCTTCGGCAAGCACAATTCGGGCGGACATCAACCCCGTGTCGCCGTCCAACCGAACAAACATGCTCTACTGGCGGGACCGGCGTCTGCAATAACAGTCCGTCGTCCCGGCCCCTGTTTCATGGGATGTCGCATCAGGGAGAAGGGAAATCGCACAACGGAGGGGCCGGCCGTTCTCCAAAGTATCGATTCAACAGAATCGTGCTGATGGAGGGCCGGTCCCATCGTGCCAGACACCAAGGTACGAGCGGTTCCGCATAGTGTCAGAACCGGCAGTCTCTCCATCTAAGTTTCCCGGCCGGTTCATCCAGAAAGGTATTGAACAATAGCGGGAGCAGAGGACGGCCTTCTGCGTTCCTTACCGCTGTAAGGTTGCCGTTCACTCCGGAATCCCCCCTGTCAATGAACGACAGGACCGCGATCATAAACCTTCCATTTCACCAGCTACACGAACGGGTTGCGGTGCAACCTGTCGAAGAGCTTCTCCAACCCGATTTCAATTACACACAGCAGGCCGGCCAATGTATTTTTAAAGGGTTATTTTAGTCGCCTTGGTGAGCGTTACTACCGAACGAATATTTTGAAGCACCGCACAGAGTGCAAGGATGTTCGCTTTCTATCCTCTACCGGCCACAACAGCGGACACATTGGTGCTCTCTCACCACTTCGTCATGCGTGGCACTCTCAAACCTCAAGAAGAAAGCCCCTCCCCGCAAGTGCAGGGAGGGGCTTTCTTTGGGGTCTTGATCTTCGGCTTTATCCTTCGACCAGTGCGGAAGGCTCGGCAAATGCCGTATCCGACGCATTGATAATCTTCGGTGTGACGAAGATGAGAAGCTGCGTTTTCTTCTTCGTGATGTCTTCTGTCTTGAAAAGCCATCCCAGAACGGGAATTTTGTGGAACCAGGGAACACCCGTTGTCGCCTCGGTATCCGTCGTTTTCATGATTCCGCCGATTACAATCGTATCACCGTCCCGCACCACAACCGTGGACTCGATTTCGCTTTTGTTGATCGGTGGATTGTTTTGCAGGCTGGCGGCCCGGGCATAGTCGGCATAATCATTGGATGCCTTGATTTCCATGGAGATCTTGCCATCCGGTGTCAGACGGGGTTTCACCTCCAGCTTCAGAACCGCTTCCTTGAAAGAAACCGTTGCCGGGCTGGTGGAGGAAGCCGGCGTCACATACGGCACGTCTTCCCCCTGCTTGATAATGGCCTTCACATTATCCATCGTGGTGATCTTTGGAGACGAGATAATGCGGGTCTCGCTGTTGGTCTCGCTGGCGGCGATCTGTACGTCCAGAATCGCCTTGGAGCTTCCCAGGACGATGCCCAGTGTCGGAGCTGTCAAAGTCGATGCCATGGGCAGGAAGTTCACGGCCAGTGCCTCGCTGGTGAGACCGACCCCTGTAGGTGGAGTTGTTACGAGTGAATTCAGCAGGGACGGATTGGTTCCCCCTGCCACACCATAGGGGTAACTGTTTGAACCTCCCACCCCAGTGCCACCGGCTGCCCATTGAACTCCCAGTTGCCGGATGAAACTGTCTGTTGTTTCGATAATTTTTGCTTCAATGGACACTTGCCGCAGGCGCCCCTTCTCGACGAGCTGTTTCTGTTCTTCCTCCTTGCGTGCCAGTTCCGTTTTCCTCTGCTCATCCTCGATGGCCTTCCTGTCGGCCGTTTCCTTTTTCAGCTTGTCCTGTGTAATAATGGAGATGACATTACCCGATTCCTTCTTCGTCAAGCTGTTCAGAGACAGGATTGTGTCCAGGGCCTGATCCCATGGGACATTCTTCAGTGTAATGGTAACACTGCCTTTGATGTCCTCGGCTGACACGATGTTTTTCCCGCTTACTTCGGAGAGAAGACGAAAGACTGAGCGGATGTTGGCATCCTGAAAATCGATTGAAATTCGCTGGCCGGCATATTTCGGCTTGTCCCCGTCAGTCATATCGACAACTACGGGTTTTGCGGCCTGAGCAGACTTCGCTTCCACAGGTGCTTGCCCGAGGAGGAGCTTCCTGCTGGAAACCAGCGGTTTTGATACAGGTGCGGAAGGCTTCTTAACTGCCAGCGTGGTCAAATCGAAATCCACCAGGATGGAGCGACTGCTCTGCTTGACGACAAAGGGCACCCGCTCTTTCAGGCTGATATCCACCGCGACCCAGTTCTGTCTTCCATCTCCCTTACCGTCGGCGATAATGTTGATGATATTGGCAAATCCACCTTCTTCTCCATGGGGACGCTTCAGCTTATCCGGCACGGAAGCCCCTTCCAGCCGAACTCGCACGACATTTCCATTCCGCTCCTCCACTGTGAACGAAGCGGGCTTTGATATTAAGATGTTGACTCGTTCCTTCCCGGCTGGTTTGTCAAACGTGAGGCCTTCCAGCACGGCCAGATCGGAGGCATTTCCTCCAGGCAGAAGGACGGCCAGCACAAAGAAAACGACGATAAGTCCCATAATCAATCGCTTCATGGTTTCACCCCTTCATCCTTGTGAAGCAGGATAGAAATCCGCTTCGCTTTCACCCTTCCCCTGCCCTCTCGCAACTTCTCCTCCACGATGATCCGATCGGCCAGGATTTCCGCCACGCGGCCATCGTTTTGCCCAATGTAAGTACCTGGCACCACTGGGTAAAATTTCTTGGCGATTTTGTCTTCCATCATAGCGACACGGCTATTTCTACCGACCGCAATGCCGACCAGAGAAAACTGCTCCAAGGACAGGTTCTGCAGCGGAGAGATGGGTCCCATTTTCCCCCGGGCAGTTTTTTTCGTGACCACAAGCGGTTTGTTCAATTCGACAAAAGGCTTGAACGGATCCGGTTTCCCCGCCGGTACATATCGATAGGTTTCCACCGGTCCCTGCGGTTGCTGAACTGGCAGTACTGCCGTCTGGGCCCATCCGTCAGTCGCCAGCAACAGAGCCGCTCCGCAGGCAGCTATCCCGATCCAGCTACGGTTTTTTCTTTTCATCGGCCTTATCCAGGAACATGTATGTCTTGATGATACAGGATGTTGTAAGGACCCGTTGACCTTTCAGATCCTTTCCCCCTCCCATGGTGATCTCCTCAATATTCACGATTCGAGGAAGCTTGGCCACTTTGTCAAAAAAGACGGCAGCACTGTGAAAGGGGCCATTCACTGAGACCTTGACGGGGATTTCCTCGTAGAACCTTTCCGGCTCTGCCGGTTTCCCCTTTCCTCCCTTGGCTGCTTCTTCCTTTTTATCTCCCGCTTTTGCCTCCGTGGCTTTCTGATCAGCCCGCTGGTCCGAAGGCTTGAGATTCTGGGCGACCTGAGACTTGGGGGGCTCCTGCTTCTTCTCCGGCGCTTTCGGCTCAAAGAGAATGAACTCCACCCCCGCCTCCTTTCCGGCTTCAGCAACAGATAGGAAGAGCCCGGGGATTTCCCTCTGATTCGGCAGCTTTGTAAGAGCCAGTTGATAAGCTTCCTTGAGGGCCTGTACCTCCTTTAAAAACTTGTCTCTCTGCTTGGCGATGCGGTCTTTCTCGTCGATCTGCTGATCCAGGGTCGCCTTTTTTTCTTCCAGTCCCTTCCTCTTCTCGAATGCAGCCTCTAGGTAGAAGAACCAGAAGAAATACCCCAGCAGGAGAAGGACCAGGCAAAGAATCAGAATCTTTACCGGCATGGACAATTTCTTCAGATCCTCCAGGGACGACAGGGCCATGGCTCACATACTCCTTCTGGTGATGCATTTCAGGGTAAACTGTTGCAATTTATGGCCGGAGAGATCCTTCTGCTTGGAGGAGACGAGGTCCACAGATTTGATGAAAGAGGCCGTTTCAAGACTTTTCATGAATCTCGCAACGGCTATGCTGTCCCGGGCCATCCCCTCAACGGTCAGCTCCGTCCCCGCTTCAGCAATCTTTTCGAGCCAAATATCCTTCACCGGCACCAGGGATGTAAACTGGTCCAGCATGCGCACAGGGTAAAGGCGGTTCTCCTCCAGCCTTTGAATGATGGAGAGCTTTTTCTCCATCTGCATCTTGTCGGCCTTGAACGTCTCCACTTCGCCAACGACTTTGTTCAGAACCACAAGCCGCTGTTCACTTTTCTCAATGTCCGTTTCCAGACCGCCGATCGTGACGATCATATAGGCAGCCACGGACCCCAGGAGCACGAGAAACAGGAGAATCACTCCGGCAAAGACGAATAACTCCGCTTTCGTGTCCTCCTTTTTTTTCTTCTCAACGTATGGGAGCAGATTGATGCGGATCATTAGTCGCCAATCCTCCTCAAAGCGAGACCGACCCCAACCGCGGCAACTGATGCAACTCGATCCATCGTATCCGGATCCAGTTTCTTCCTGTTGATGCCGATCTTCCGGAAGGGATTGACGATCTCGGTTTCAATGTTGAGTCTTTGATAAAGCTCTCCTGCAAGCCCAGGCAAGTTGGCCCCTCCTCCGGAGAGGATGATCTTCTTGATGGATGCACCGCCGTATGAGGACTGGAAGTACTCGATGGATCGTTCGATCTCCAGAATCAGGGGCTCCGCGAAGGAAAGCAGACTGGCCATTACTTCCCGTCGTGCAGCGTCATCAAAGGCCATCTTCCCTGCTTTGACCTGTTCCGCTTCTTCGAACGTCAGGCCGAACCGCTCCTGGATCGCTTCCGTTACGGCATTTCCTCCCAGTGTGAAATCGCGTGTAAAAACGGATGTTGCACTTTTGATAACACTGATGTTGGTGATGGTTGCTCCGACGTTCACAATCACAACCATTTCGTTTTCCTGATAATCGTAGTTCTCCTCAAACATGGTCTCCAGGGCAAAGGAATCAACATCCATAATCGCAACGGAGAGACCCGCATCTATGAGGGCGTCTACATAACTGTTGACCGCCTCCTTCTTGGCGGCAACAATCAGGACATCCATTTGATTCGGATTGTATTCGGAAGCTCCGAGGATCTCGAAATCAAAATTAATATCATCCATGTTGTCGAAGGGAAGGTACTTGGCGGCTTCGTCCCGGATCAGTTCCCGGAGCTCCTCCTCTTCCATGGTGGAGAAGTTGACTTTCTTCACAATCACGGAGTGACCGGACAGGGAGGTGACAATCGCTTTCTTGCTACAGCCCGAATTCTTGAAAAGTTCTTTGACTTTTTCGGTGAGGGCTCGCTGGTCGACCAACAAGCCGTCGACAATGATGCCTCGGGGAAGGGATACTTGGGAAAAGTGATTTAAAAGATATCCGTCGGCGGAATCCAAGACTTCCACTAATTTCAGAGAACTGGACCCAATATCCAGTCCCACTACCTGTTTCTTTCCGGCAAACAAGTTTTTGATATCGAACATGGGATCACCACAAAAGAAATGGGTTCATCACGTTCCTCCTGCCGATAATGCCGGCAAGCGGGCCATTTCAATCACACTCACTTCGGAAACCGATAAACAACGTCCCCTTTCTTGACCATGCCCAGTTCATTGCGGGCCACCATTTCAATGTAACCAAGATGGGTTTTCAGCAAATCGATTTTCTTCTGATACTCCCTGTTCTCTTGTAAAATCTCCTCATTTGCTTGCTGGATGGATGCCAGCTTCTTTCCCATCCTATAATTATCCAGCAACCCACGGTTTCCGAAGGTGATGAGGATGGCCATAAACATTATGAATACGACAAGATACCGTCCTACCCGCATAATATTCAGATTCAAACAGGCATTTCGTATAGCAATTTGGATTGGAAATATAAAGCAAATTTAGACGCTTTGCAACATAAAATCGAATTGTAGAAAAAAATTGAGTTGCAGCTCTTGATTGGTTAGAAAAAAGAGGAGGGATGAAATGCTTATTCCGCATCCACCGTTGGCAGGTTCTGTTGAGGTTCTCCGAGCAGAAAATTTCCCTGTTCGATCCAATCTTTGAGGATACCGGCAATTTCCCTGGCTTTGAACATACTTGACAATGGCGCTGTCGGCACGTCTTTCTCAAACAACCGGACCGTACCACTTCGGAGTTCCTTATAATTTACCTCCGCCAGGCTCTTGGCCGTCCCTTTGGGATAATCCATCCCATAGTCATATACCTGTGTAACGATTTCTTCATCCCGAACAGATGTGAAACGGGCCATCTCTTCGTTAAGGATCGGGATTGGGATGCCGATCCCCACGAAAAGGGAAACACCATATCCGAGAATGCTCGCCCCTACAATCCAGTCTGGCGACATTTCCTTCAGGTTACCAATGGTTGCAATCGTCCCGGCACCTTCCCGGGGCACACCGTTCTTTCCCCTCATGGCATTCGGGTTATGCTGAGTCCCCGGCCAGGCGCAGAATCCCTGGGCGCCGCCCAGGAATATGCGCGTTCCGATTCCGATGGTCCGGTAGTAAGGATCGTTGAAAAGGGGACTGAGCTGGCCGGATGTTGCGTAGTTCGCATTCCCGGCCCGGGGCCGCAACATCCCCATATAGGTATAGATCGTGCGATCCGAAAGATTCACGGCGCAACTGTAGTTCTGATAGGCATTCCGGGGATTGAAAAGAATACCATCTCTGAGATCATGAACAGTGATGTTTTTCTCGAATTTCCGGAGAGGATAACAGTCTGTTCCGTAGGATTCGGCTCGCAGCCGGATCACGTTTCCCGCAACCAGATCTTCCAGCACGTGGCCGCCGCCATAGTTGAATTCACCCGGATACACGCTGTTGAGTGGGTCTCCCTCCACAACTTCCGTTGCCCCGATGTAACAGTCCACCGCTGCTATTCCTGCATATGCCGGCACATCGTTGAGCCAGACTTTTGAAGCCTTGATTTTTGGGGAACTGTGTCCGAAATTCAGAAACGCTCCGGAAGAACACATGGGGCTGAAGGTACCGGTCGTCACGACATCGACTCGTCGGGCCGCCTCGACGTCCCCATGACGCTCCACGATATCGATCATCTCCTCCGCCGTGACGACCACGGCTCGTCCCTGACGGATTCGATCGTTGATCTCACGATAGCTCTTGGCGACCCGATGTTTCTTCATCCTTCCACCCTCATTCCGTATGGCCGAATCCGCCATCCCCCCGAACCGTGGGATCGAGCTGTTCCCGTTCGACCCATATCACCCTGGCCACCCTTTGAACGACCAGTTGTGCAATTCGATCCCCCCTCCGAACAGTAAAAGGGGCGTGGCCATGATTGATGAGCAGGATGCCGATCTCTCCCCGGTAATCGGCATCAATTGTGCCGGGTGTGTTTACCAATGTTATGCCGTGTTGGAGAGCCAACCCGCTGCGAGGCCTGACCTGAGCCTCGAAACCCACCGGCAGTGAGATGGCGATCCCAGACGGGACCCTCACCCTTTCTCCCGGCTGGATGACAATGTCTCCCGTCAAGGCCGCGTGGACGTCCATCCCTGCGGAATGCATTGTCATATAGGAGGGCAAAGGCAGTCCCGAGCCACCGGGGAGGCGCTGAATGGCCAATTCCAGGATTTCCATTTGCAGGCGTTCGTTCTCTTAAGAATGAAGAATCGAAAGTGTCAGATCCTTTTCGGAAACCCGTCCCGTAGCCGCCACCGAGATCTGGCCAGGATTGAATAATTCCTGAGCGAGTTGCAGGACATCCCGGCTTTCCACGGCATCGATGGCGGAAACGGTCTCCTCTATGGGAATCTGTCGGGCGAAACAGATTTCATTCTTCGCCAGCCTGGTCATGTGGTTGTCGGTGCTCTCCATGCTCAAGAGAAAGTTTCCCTTGATCAGTTCCTTGGCGCCGCGGAGTTCCCGATCGGTCAGCGGCTCATTGGCCAGGCGGAGCATCTCGTCCAGGATCACCCCGACCACTTCCCGCACCTTATCGTCACTTGTGCCCACGTAGATACCAAGCATTCCCGTATCCAGGTAGGGGGTCAGGTAGGACTGAACGGCATACGCCAACCCGCGCTTCTCCCTAATTTCCTGAAACAGCCGGGAACTCATGCTCCCCCCGAGAACGGCATTCATCAGAAAGCCGGCGTAGCGCCTCGGGTTTACGGAAGATGGGGCCGGCGTACCGATAATCACATGCACCTGTTCCAGGTCCTTTTCCAGGGCTCCGATCCGGGAAGCTATCGTGGGAACGGTGTTTTCTGCGGTCCTGGCCTTTCGGTCGATTCTCGAAAAGGAAGCTTTCACATGTTGAACCAGCGCATCATGTTCCAGCCTCCCGGCCGCCGAGATGACGAGATTTTCTCCACAGTAGCGAGGTGAAAAAAACTCCGTCAAAGACTCTCTGCTGAACTCTTGGACCCTCTCCTTCGTTCCGAGGACTGGAAGTCCGAGCGGATGCCCGTCCCAGAAGAGAGCCTCGAAGAAATCGTGAATCTGCTCGTCCGGGGTGTCCTCCAGCATGTGAATTTCCTGGAGGACAACCGACTTTTCGCGCTGGATCTCCTGCGGGTCGAAAACCGATTCCTGAAGGATGTCCGCCAGGAGATCGATTGCCATGGGAAGATGATAATCGGGGATTTTGACGTATAGAGACGTCAGTTCCTTGCCTGTAAAGGCATTGAGGACGCCGCCGACCGAATCAATGGCCGATGCGATGTCAAAGGCGGACCGCTTTCGGGTCCCCTTGAAAAGCATGTGCTCGACAAAGTGAGACATGCCGTTGGTCGATCCGTCCTCATATCGCGTCCCGCACCGAACCCATACCCCGATCGTAACCGACCGGACGTGGTCGATGCTCTCCGACACGACCCGGATGCCGTTATCGAGGGTGCTTTCCCGGATCATGCGCTCACAGGGCTTCCTTACGGCTGAGGCGGATCTTTCCGGCCTTGTCGATCTCCAGGACCTTCACCATGACTTCATCCCCTTCCTGGAGAATGTCGGTCACCTTGTTTACCCTTTCCTTCGCCAGTTGGGAGATGTGGATCAGGCCTTCCGTTCCCGGCAGGATTTCAACGAATGCGCCGAAGTCCATGATCTTTTTCACCGTCCCCCGGTAAATCTTGCCGATTTCCGCATCCTCGGTCAGCCACTTCACCATGGCCACAGCGCGTGCCGAGGCCTCGGCGTCGCTGGAGGCGATTGTCACGGTCCCGTCGTCTTCCACATCAATGGTCACGCCCGTCTCGTTGATGATCTGGCGAATGTTCTTGCCGCCCGTTCCGATGACGTCCCTCACCCTTTCCGGACGTACCTTCACAGTCGTGATCCTGGGGGCGTAAATGGAAATGTCGCTTCTGGCCTGGGAGAGCGTCTCCTTCAGTTTCCCGATAATATGCAGGCGGCCTTCCTTGGCCTGCTGCAGGGCCTGGCGGAGGATTGCCTCCGTGAGGCCGTCGATCTTGATGTCCATCTGCAGTGCCGTGACGCCGTTTTTGGTGCCGCAGACCTTGAAGTCCATGTCGCCTGTGTGGTCTTCGTCGCCAAGGATGTCCGACAGGACCGCCACGTTTTCCCCTTCCTTCAGAAGGCCCATGGCAATGCCGGCCACGACGTCCTTCACGGGAACCCCGCCATCCATGAGGGCCAGGATACCCCCGCACACAGTGGCCATGGAAGACGAGCCATTCGATGAGAGGATCTCGGAAACGATCCGGATCGTATAAGGGAAGTCCTCCGCCGAGGGCAGGACAGGCACGATGGCCCGCCGCGCCAGATTTCCGTGTCCGATCTCCCGTCGGCCCGGGCTTCTCAGCGGTCTCGCTTCACCCACGCTGTAAGGCGGGAAATTGTAGTGCAGAAGGAAGGACCTGAACTCCTCCCCCATAATGAAGTCGAGTCGTTGTTCGTCGGACGAAGTACCTAGCGTCAGGGAGGCCAGGGCCTGGGTTTCACCCCTTGTGAACAGGGCCGAACCATGCGCTCTCGGCAGGATGCCCGCTTCCGACCATATCGGTCGGATTTCATTGTAAGCACGGCCATCGATTCGCTTCTTTTGTCCCAGGATCATGCCCCGCAGGACCTGCCTTTCCAGTTCCTCAAAGATTCCCCGGACCTGCGGTGCCAATGCCTCGTTTTCTTCTGTAACCGTTTTCAGAACGGTGTCCCTCAGGGCATCCAGTTGTGCATAACGGTCATGCTTCCCAGGCGTCACGTAGGCCTGCTGCAACCCAGACAGGGCCAGTTCCTTGATTCGCAGTGCAAGCGCTTCATCCACCTTCGGCGGTTCAATCACCCGCTTCGGTTGGCCGATGGCTTCCCGCATCTTGTCCTGGAGATCGATCACCGCCGCCAGTTCGTCCAAACCGCATTGTATGGCATCCACCAACACGTCTTCCGCGACTTCCCTGGCCTCGCCTTCCAGCATGACGAGGTTTATATCGTAGGGCTTTCCGCCGGTACCGGGAGTGACCTTTCGTCCGACGAGAAAGAGGCTGAAGTCGCTCTGGGTCATCTGCTCCTGTGACGGATTGCAGACAAACTGACCGTCGATCCTTCCCACCCGGACCCCACCAACGGGACCCTTGAAAGGAATGTCCGATATTTCCATGGCTGCCGAGGCGCCCAGCATGGCCGCCACGTCCGGATTGTTCTCGTTGTCCACCGACAGCACCGTCGCCACGATCTGGGTTTCGTAAACATATCCCTTTGGGAAAAGGGGACGAACGGAACGGTCGATGATGCGCGAGGTAAGAACTTCCCGTTCGTTGGGACGTCCTTCACGCTTGAAGAAGCCGCCGGGAATCTTTCCGGCGGCAGAGGTCATTTCCTGATAATCCACTGTCAGGGGAAGAAAATCGAGCCCTTCCCTCCTGCTTTTGACAGCCACGGCTGTTACGAGAACAACCGTGTCTCCATACTGGACGAGCGCACTGCCGTTGGCCTGGCCCGCCATGTAATTCACCTTGACCGAAATCGGTCTTCCGGCAAAATCTGTACTAAATACTTGACTCATCGTATTCTTCCTCATTTTTTAGTCGATCCTTGATCGGGCAAGGAATGTAAGGATTCCATGCATTCCTCCCCCGTATCCGGGATCGGCGGCACGGTTTTCGGACCGCGCATTACTTCCGGAGTCCCAACCGGGAGATGATGCTTCGATATCGATCCACATCGCTTTTCTTAAGGTAATCCAGCAGTCTCCGACGCTGGCCGACAAGCTTCAAGAGCCCTCTCCGGGAGTGGTGGTCCTTCTTGTGCATTTTGAAATGCTCCGTCAGATACTCAATACGGGCGCTGAGGAGGGCAATCTGCACCTCCGGGGAACCGGTATCTCCCTCATGGAGTTGATAGCTCTTGATGATGTCTTTTCTCTTCTCCGTATCTAACACCTCTATATCCTCCCTCTTTCACTGATTTCGGTCTATACTGGACGGAAGAAACACACGCAGCAGCTTCGCTGCCTGGACATCCCCCTTTTCAGTTAACAGTCGTTCCGAAGATAACAACATTTTTGCAACAGCGACCAGTTCTCCTTGCACATTCAGTACTTTTATCATATCTCCCGGGGCAAGGAAAGTGATATCCACCCCACGGAACGTATCCACCCGGGGCTGCCCTCCATCCCGAATCCTCCTCACTTCATCCGGTTCGACGGAAACGGCGCGGATGCCTATTCCAAGCGCTTCTGCCATGGGAATCATGGCTTCCAGCAGAACTTTCCGGGCCTCTTCCGGGCTCATGCCTTCTAAAGAAACGGAATTCCCTTCCGCAAAAGAACCGTTTCGAAGGCGCCGCAACTCCGTCAGGCATGCCCCGCAGCCGAGAGCGTCACCGATGTCCGAGCACAGAGAGCGGATATAGGTACCTTTTGAGCAGGTAACCCGCAGGGTCAAGTACGGCAGCCGTACATCTTCGACATCGAGGCGGAAGATGTCCACCCATCGGGGAGGCGACGAGACGACTTCACCCCGCCTGGCTCTGCGATAGAGCGGCTCCCCCTGCAGCTTGATGGCGGAATACACGGGTGGTACCTGGCGAATACGGCCGATGAACCGTGGAATGACCTCTTCGATGTCTCCGGTTGAAGCATAAACCTCCCGGCTTGAAAGGATCCTCCCTTCGCGATCCATGGTATCCGTCGTCGTTCCCAGGAGCAGGGTCGTCCGGTATTCCTTGATTCCCTCCATCAGAAAGGGGGCCAGCTTTGTCGCCTCCCCCAGGCATACGGGAAGAACGCCCGTGGCCAGTGGATCCAGGGTACCCGTATGACCAGCTTTCCGGATGCCCAGCACCCGCCTCACATCCTGAACGACGCGATGAGATGTCCGTCCCGCCGGCTTGTCCACAATCACGACGCCATTCATTCCGACAGGACCGCTTCAATCTCCCCCAGCATCCGGCTCTTGACGGCCACAAGCTCACCTTGCACCCTGCAGGCAGCGGCATTCAGATGGCCGCCTCCTCCGAAAGAACGCGCCACCCGCTCGATATTCACCCGGCCCTTGGAGCGCAGGCTGACCTTGTACGATCTCTCGGCGACTTCCGTGAACAGGATGGATACCTGCACCCCCCGTATGCTTCGGGGCAGATCGACAAAGCCCTCCGTATGCTCATGCAGTGCCCCACAGGTGGCAAAATCGGCCAGGGTCACGACCATGAGCCCCACTTTTCCATCGAGGTGAAATTCCAGGGCCGCCATTGCCTTTGCCAGGAGTCGGATTTTCGCGATCGGGCTGCTTTCGTAAACATTCTCGGAAACCCATTGCGGGTCGGCTCCTCTGGCCACCAGGTCAGCCGCTGCAAACAGACTGTCCCGACCGGTGTTGCCGTAACAGAATCCGCCTGTATCCGTCAGAATCCCCGTATATAGGCAATCGGCGGCGTCCTTGGACAGATCCCACTCCAGAGCCCCGGCCAGCCGATAGAGCAGCTCGGCAGTCGAACTGGCATGGGCGTCGATGAGATAAATTTCAGTGAACCGATCGTTGGAAAGATGATGGTCGATATTGACGACGGGGCCGGCTTTGCTGATTTCCTCCCAATGGTCTCCGACACGGTCCAGTTCGCTGCAATCGAGAAGGAAAACGGCGTCATAACTCCGACCAACCGGAAGATCGAATACAACCTCATCGGAACCCGGCAGAAAGCGGTAGTTTTCCGGGATGGCGTCCTGGGAGTAAACAAGCGGTTCTTTCCCGGCGATCTTCAGCATATGATACAGGGCAAGCATGGATCCAATGGAATCCCCGTCGGGACGGGCATGGGCAACGACAAGAAACGTCCGTCCCCTGCGGATGACATCAAGAATCTTCTGCATCGTGCTCCGCGTCCCCTTGATGGATCTCCTTGAGCAGACCTTCGATCCGACTGCCGTAAGCAAAAGATGGGTCGTGCTTGAAAACGATCTCCGGCACATAGCGGAGATGCAGCCTGTGCCCCAGTTCCCTTTTCAGGAAACCGGAGGCGCTTTCGAGTCCCTCCCACGTTTCCCCAGCAACGTTATCCTTCCCGAGTTCCACGAAAAAAATCCGCGCCAACCGCAGGTCATCCGTCACGCGCACATCCGTAATGGTTACCGAGCCGATCCGCGGATCACGGATCTGACGGCGGAGGATTTCCGAGACCTCCGTCCGAATCAGGTCCGCCACCCTCTGGGCCCTCTTGAACGGCTGCATATTTCCGCTCCTCGTAGACTGCGGGGGACATCTGCTCCGACACGCTGGTTATTTCGATCATGGTTTGCAGAATCTCCGCCAGCTGTTGCTCCTGGATGAAGTTCAACACCATGTCGATCTTCCGGTTCACATACGCCCGATCGTTGCCGACGATGCTGAACCCGATTCTTGCCCGTCCCCACAAGTCCTGCAGGCCCACTTCGGCGATGGATATATTGAACGAATTCTGCGTTCTCTTGAGGATCCGGTTCAGGACTCCCCGCTTGTCCTTGAGGGACCGGCTGTCGGGAATCAGGATTTCAAGGATGCCGGATCCGATGACCATCTTAACTCCCACCGGCCGGAATTCTCATCCCGGCTGTTCATCCCTATAATTTCCGCTCGACCCGTTCCTTGACGTAGGCCTCGATCACATCTCCTTCACGGAGGTCGTTGAAGTTCTCGATGCCGATCCCGCATTCATAACCGGTCTGGACCTCCTTGACATCGTCCTTCAAGCGTTTGAGGGAAGCAAACCGGCCGTCATAAAGCACGACCCCCTGTCGAAGCAGCCTCAATTGGGCGTTGCGGGAGATCTTGCCGTCCACGACATAACTGCCGGCGATGGTCCCCGCCTTCGGAATCTTGAAGAGCTGGCGCACCTCTGCGTGTCCCTGGACAAGATCCCGGTACTCCGGTTCCAGGAGTCCTTCCATGGCCGCCCTCATGTCTGCTATGACATTGTAAATGATGTCGTAAGGTTTGATCTCGACGCCCTCGCTTTCCGCGAGTTCGGTAACCCGTGCATCGGGCCGGACGTTGAAACCGATGATGATAGCATTGGAGGCGGAGGCCAGCATTACGTCCGTCTCCGTCACAGTGCCGGTGGAACTGTGAATGATCTTGACCTTGATTTCATCCGTGCCGAGCTTGTTGAGGGCATCTGCGAGGGCCTCGACGGACCCCTGAACGTCGGCCTTGAGAATGACATTGAGTTCCTTGACGCCCTCCTTCATCCGCTGATAGAGTTGCTCCAGGGTGATCTTGGAGGATGAGGAAAGCTCTCTTTCCCGTTCCTTGCGCAACCAGTATTCGCTGATGCCTTTGGCCTTCTTCTCGTCCTCCACGCCCACAAACTCGGCCCCTACGTGGGGTACACCGGAGAATCCGATGACGACAACGGGCATGGAGGGTGGGGCTTCCTTCACCCGGTGTCCCTGGTCGTCGATCAAGGCCCTGACCCGCCCGAATTCCGTTCTGGAAACAAAGGTGTCCCCTTCTTTCAGAGTGCCCTCCTGAATCAGGACGGTCGCTACGGGCCCGCGTCCACGGTCCAGCGTTGATTCAATGATGATCCCCCGGGCCGGCTGATCCGGATTGGCTTTCAGTTCCAACACGTCCGCCTGGAGAAGGATCATCTCCAGGAGTTCCTCGATACCCTCTTGCTTTTTCGCGGACACTTCCGAGAAGATCGTGTCTCCTCCCCATTCCTCTGAAACCAGGTTGTATTCCGTCAGTCCCTGTTTGATCCGTGCGATGTCGGCATTCGGCTTGTCAATCTTGTTGATGGCCACCATGATGGGAACACCGGCTGACCGGGCATGGTTGATGGCCTCCACGGTCTGCTCCATGACGCCGTCGTCGGCGGCTACGACCAGGACAACGATGTCCGTAACCTGGGCCCCGCGGGCGCGCATGGCCGTAAAGGCTTCGTGACCTGGCGTGTCCAGAAAAACGATGTCCCGGTCCTTGATGTGAACGTGATAGGCGCCGATCGCCTGGGTGATGCCGCCTGCTTCCCCTCCAATGACGTTGGTCTGGCGAATCGCATCCAGAAGGGATGTCTTCCCGTGATCGACGTGGCCCATGATCGTCACAACGGGAGCCCGTGGCTTCAGATTCTCCGAGGCCGCCTCCGGACGCTGAATGGTTTCATCATAATCAAAGGCTGCGGCCTCCGCCTGATATCCGAAATCGCCGGCAATCAGCGCGGCCGTGTCGAAGTCAATGGACTGATTGATCCCCGCCATCAGGCCCAACCCAATCAGCTTGTTGATGACTTCACTGGCCTTGACACCCATCTTCTTTGCCAGTTCCCCGACGGTGATGGCTTCCATCACTTTGACCCGCCGTTTGCTTGCCTTGGGTACGGTAATCTGGGGCTTCTGCATCCGGGCAACCGTGGCTTTCTTCTCCTCCCGCCAGCGCTGCGCGCGCTCGTCGAGATCCAACTCCTGCCGGATGTCCCGGCGATCAGTGGATTTGCGGGCCAGGGTCTTTTTCTTCAGACCCGGCTGCTCGCCCATGACCACCTCAATGGTCTTTTTCTTCTTATCGGCCACCCATTTCGGCTTCTTGTCCGCAGCAGCTCCTGCTGCAGGCGCTGCTGGAGGAACGTCTCTCGTCACCTTCAGATCAGGCCTGCGAGGGACTTCTTTTCGCGTACCGGGTGCGGCAGGGGCTGGCCTGGAGGGAACCGGTTCCCTCCTCACAAACGGTTTGCGGATTTCGCCAGGGGCGGGTCTGGAAATGACCGTGGCGGTAGTTCCACGGGAGGGAGCCTCCGCAGGTTTTTCGGGTTTCTTTTCTTCCTCGGGAGGAGCGGCCGGCTCCACAGAAACGGGGACCGGCTCTACCGACGTTTCGGCTTCCTGTGCGACCGGCTCCGGCGGAATTACGGCAGGTGCGGCCTCCGGCTGCTCGGCTTCGGGAGGTTCAGGTGCAAGAGCGGCAGGCTCCCCTTCCGCGGCCGCTTCCGCAAGCGCTTCATCCGTTTCCGCAGGCTTGTCCTCATCCGCAGCCGTCCGGATCGCCCGGCGCCGGATCACCGTCGACTTGATCCGCTGCTCTACAACTTCCCGAGGCTCCGGCGCCAGCAACTCCTTCTGGATTCGTTCCAGATCCGCCTCCTCGAGCGTGCTCGAGTGCGATTTCACGATGACGCCGATCTTTTCCAGGCGTGAAATGAGCTCCTTGTTGTCCAGGCCCAGTTCCTTCGCCAGTTCATATACCCTCTTCTTCGACATCCCGACTTCCTCCGACGAAGTCCTAACAGAGGAAAACACCCCGAAGGGTTTTCGATCACTCGCCTTTTCCGGCAACAGCATCCTGTGTGATCATCCTTCCCGCTTCTTCAATCCATTGAGCTGCCACCTGCTCATCCAGACCAGGCAACGCAGTGATCATTCCCGGATCTGCCGCAGCCAGGGCCGCCACTGTTTTGAAACCAAGCTCATAGAGCTGCTCCGCATGCTCCTCACTCATCCCGGGAATCCCCATCAATTCCTTTTGTCCCTGGGCCTCCTGAGAAGAAACCAGCGCTTCCGTCTTCACATCGATTTTCCAGCCCGTCAGTTTGACGGCCAGCCGCACATTCTGCCCGTTTTTGCCGATGGCCAGGGAAAGCTGATCATCGGGAACGATGATCTCCATGGAACGGTTTTCCTCATCCATGAGAACCCGCTCCACTTTGGCCGGAGACAGGGCGCTGCAGACGAATTTGACCGGGTCGTCGGAATACGGAACGATGTCGATTTTTTCACCCCGCAGTTCCTGAACCACGCTCTGGACGCGGGACCCCCTCATGCCGACGCAGGCCCCCACCGGATCGATATCCTTGTCCTTGGTACGTACGGCGATCTTCGCCCTCTTTCCGGGCTCTCTCGCCACATTGACGAGCTCGATGAGACCCTCAGAGATTTCCGGGACTTCAACCTCAAACAAGGCCCGCAGGAACCCGGGATGGGTCCTCGAAAGAATGATCTGCGGTCCTTTTGTAATCCGCTTCACTTCCAGGATATAGGCCCGGATCCGCTCTCCCCGCTTGTATACTTCTTTGAAGATCTGCTCGGATACGGGAACGACTCCCTCGGCACGGCCGAGGTTGACGATGATGGAGCCCCCCTCGAACCGCTGGACGAACCCGTTGATCAGTTCTCCTTTCCGATCCTTGTATTCGTCGTAGATGTTGTCCCGTTCCGCGTCCTTGACCCGCTGGATAATAATCTGCTTGGCCGTCTGAACGGCGATTCTTCCAAAAGTGCTCGTGTCGATCTTTATTCCCAGGCTGTCCCCGGGCTCTGCTTCCTCATCGAGATTCTGCCTCGCTTCGTCCAACAGGACATGGAGATCCGGATCGAGGATCTTGTCCACCACCATCTTGAACTGGAAGACCTCCACTTCGCCCGCATCATCATTATAATGTGCCTCGATCTCCACGTGGGGACCCAGCTTCTTGCGCGCCGCCGTGAGCATCGCCGCTTCCAGGGCCTCGATGATGATCTGCTTGTCGATTCCCCGGTCCTTCCCCATCTGTTCAATCAGTCGTTTCAACTCCGGCAACATGAATGTTCCTCCGCTGACAAAGATATGACTCGTCACCAGGCACGTGATCCATCCAGGAGATCGGTTTTTCCATCTCCCCCTGACCCGGTGTGACAGGCCACCGTTTCCGCGCTAGTCGGCAAACCCAAAATGATGGAGATCGCTCCGGTCACGACTTAATGACGGATTTTCCTTTTCCCTTTCGGGGAGAGCCCGCGTGGCCGGCCTTCCCTGCAACTTCCGCGAGGTTCGCCTTCACAACGGCCTTCCTAGGAATGCGATGGACTGTTCCGTCCTCCTCTACCAGGAGCGCCTTCTCCGCTTCTCCGGCTTCATACTCCAGGAGCGTTCCACGGAGGTTCCTTCGCCCTTCCAGAGAACCGTCCAGCCTGAGCATTACCGGGTTTCCACAAAACCGGACAAAGTCGCAGTCCCGGAACAGCGGCCGGTTCGGACCAGGCGAGGAAACCTCCAGTGTGTAAGGCCCCGGCGGGAGATCATGAACTTCCAGGAGATCCCCCAGCACGTGGCTGACCCGCGTACAATCATCCACCGTAATGCCCTCTGCCTTATCCAGAAAAATCCGAACGATCCACCGGGTCTTCATGCGGATGCATTCCACGTGGATCAACTCCACTCCCTCCGCTTCCGCAGTGGGCTCCGCCAGGTTCCAGATCGCTTCCTCGATGGGTCTTCCGGTCAGGCTGTTTTCCATTGCTTTGAAAAAAAAAGTGGGCTCAAGCCCACTCATCAGAACTCCACGATGATCTGGCGGGGCGGTACCATATCCAGACCGCAATTTCAAGTGTTTTTTTCGGTACGAAGCCGGGACACGGCCCGGAAACAGGGGCCGGAAGCGGTCACAAAAAGAGGAGGGAATCGATGGAGCGGGCGATGGGAATCGAACCCACGACGTTCAGCTTGGGAAGCTGACATTCTGCCTCTGAATTACGCCCGCCCTCGATGATTCCTGATGCTGAATGGAGATCGCCATCCTAATGGAGACCGTTTTTTTTATCAAGGGTTTTTTCCCGCATCCTTTTCACGGGCCGATCAACGGGAGTCCGAACGATCGGATGGGGTGCCGATCATCCGGACAGACGCGGCCAATCCATGCCCAGTCAGTCCCTCCATCCCGGCAAAGGCCTTTACCGCGGCTCCATAACGCCCGAAGGCCTCCGGCGAAAACTGGAGGACACTGGTCCGCTTCAGGAAGTCATAAACCCCCAGCGGGGATGAGAAGCGGGCGGTTCCACCGGTGGGCAGGATGTGGTTCGGACCAGCAAGATAGTCTCCGATTGCCTCGGGGGTATAGGCGCCCAGGAAGATGGAGCCGGCATGCCTGAACCATGGGAGAATGTGACGGGGATCCGCCACCATCAGTTCCAGGTGCTCCGGCGCGAACCGGTTGGCGACTTCCGCCGCATCTTCCAGCCTCTCCACCAGGAAAATCGCCCCGAACCGCTCCAGGGCCCGGACCAGAATCTCTCTCCGGGACAGGCCGCTCACCAGCCGATCAACTTCCGCCGCTACCTGGGATGCGTACCGTGCATCGGGTGTCACCAGGATAGCACTGGCCGTCTCGTCGTGCTCCGCCTGGGCGATGAGGTCGGCAGCGGCGAATGATGCAGGGGCGCTGCCGTCGGCAACGATCAGAACCTCGCTGGGACCGGCGATCATGTCGATGGACACCTCCCCGAAGACGATTCGCTTGGCAGCGGCTACGAAAGCATTCCCGGGTCCCACGATTTTGTCGACCCGGGGCACCGAGGCGGTCCCGTACGCCAGGGCCGCAATCGCCTGGGCTCCTCCAATCTTGAGGATTACCGTTATGCCGCAGAGCTGTGCCGCCGCGGCAATCAGGGGATGAAGCCGTCCTTCCCGGGCCGGTGACGCAAGCAGGATCTCTTTCACGCCGGCGATTCGGGCGGGAATGGCCGCCATGAGCACTGTCGACGGATAGGCGGCAAGCCCCCCGGGGGCATAGACGCCCACCCTCTCCAGCGGAAGGACCCGCTGTTCGAGAATCACACCCTCCTCTTCGTCGATCCGCAACTCCGGAAGGACCTGTCTTCGGTGATAACGCTCGATCCTTTCGGCCCCCAGGCGGAGGATCTTCCACTCCTCGGGAGTGACGGCGGATATCGCGGCGTCGATCTCCGCTGACGAAGCCGCCACCGCACCCGGCACAAGCCGATAGCCGTCGTATTGTTCCGTATAGGCGAAAAGAGCCGCGTCTCCCCTTTCCGCCACATCCCTGACAATGCGGTACGTTCCTTTCCAGAGATCCTCATCGAAGACACGGCCCCTCCCGGCGATCTGCCGGAACACCTCTTCAAATCGGGAATCGCTCGTCCGGATGATCCTCATCTCACGCTTTCTCCCTTTTTATATCGGCCCCGAGAGCTGCAAACTTCTTCTCCATTGACTCGTACCCGCGATCCAGATGGTAGACGCGGGAAACGTCCGTCCGTCCCTCCGCCGCCAGACCGGCCAGGACCAGAGATGCCGACGCCCGGAGATCAGTGGCCATAACGGGCGCTCCGAGCAGTCGCGGCACCCCCCGCACCACAGCCCTGTTTCCCTGGATGTCGATATCCGCACCCATCCGAAGCAGTTCGCTCACATGCATGAAGCGATTCTCGAAGACCGTTTCGGCAATGAGGCTGAAGCCCTGGCCGAGCGTCATCATCGCCATGATCTGGGCCTGGAGGTCCGTCGGAAAACCCGGGTAAGGGAGAGTCTTCACATCGACACTTGCAATTCGCCGGGTTCCGAGCGCCTGGATTCCATTTGCCTCCACGTCGATGGTCATTCCCGTTTCCCGGAGTTTCACGATCAGGGCATCGAGGTGATCGGGCTCGCAACCGGTGAGGCGCACCTCACCACCGGTCATGCCGGCGGCGATCAGGAATGTTCCCGCCTCGATCCGGTCGGGAATGACCGAGGCCTCGACGGGGTGAAGGCGAGGGACCCCTTCAATGGTAATGACATCCGTCCCGGCCCCGGCAATGCGGGCGCCCATTCCGATCAGAACGTCCGCGAGGTTGACCACCTCGGGCTCCTTCGCTGCATTCTGCAGGATCGTGGTGCCCTCGGCGAGGGTCGCGGCCATCATGATGTTCTCCGTTCCCGTCACGGTGGAGAGATCGAAATAGATCCGCGCCCCCCGGAGCCGCCGGGCTCTGGCGTCGATATACCCCTCTTCCAGGCGGATCTCCGCCCCCATCTCCTCCAGGGCCTTGATGTGCAGATTGACAGGCCTTGCCCCGATGGCGCATCCGCCGGGCAGGGACACCCGGGCCTGGCCCATCCGGGCCACCAGTGGTCCCAGGACCAGAATCGACGCCCGCATCGTCTTCACCAGATCATACGGCGCTTCGCAACTGGTGATGCCGGTGGCATCCACCCGAACCGTGCCGTTTCCCTCCGTGCGAACGCCGAGATTGTGCAGCAGCCTTCGGGCCGTCTTGATATCCACCAGGTTCGGAATGTTGCGGAACGTGTTCGTTCCCTCCGTCAACAGCGCTGAGACCAGGATGGGCAATGCCGCATTCTTGGCACCGCTGACAGGCACTTCCCCGGCCAGCTTCCGCCCCCCCTGGATGATGATTTTATCCATGTGTGATCTCCATCCTCCTGGCCTTCACGACCCGGTCCCGGCCTCCATAGTCTTTCCGGATGTCGATTCGGTCATACCGGCCGTCCGCCTGCAAAACATCCGTGAGTCTCTTCGCCTGGCGGTCTCCCATCTCCATCAGGAGCCATCCCCCATCCTTCAGGATGGATGGGGCGTCCGAGATGAGCCGGCGGTGCACCGCCGTCCCGTCCCCGGGAGCCCACAGAGCCTCTTTTGGCTCATATTCCCTCACCCCGGGAGGCAACCCTTCGAATTCGTCCTCCGGGATGTAAGGAGGGTTCGAGACGATCACATCAAAAGGACCGCGAAGCGATTCCAGGAGGTCCGCTACCACGATCAGCACCCGATCAGCCACGCCCGCCCGCTTCGCGTTTCCTGCCGCCGTCACTGCCGCCGCAATCGACCGGTCCGTCGCCACGACCCTCGCCCGCGGCAGTTCCCGGGACAGCGCCACAGCAACGGCCCCGCTTCCCGTTCCGACATCCAGGATGTCACACCCGGCTTTCGCCACCCGGATCGCCTCTTCGACGAGAATTTCCGTGTCCGCCCGGGGAATCAGAACGTGCCTGTCGACGGAAAAGGGAATGGACCAGAACTCCTTTTCCCCGACGATGTAGGCTACCGGCTCCTGCCTTTGCCGTCGCCCCACCCACTCCATAAAGCCGCGGACGACATCCTTCCCGACGATCTCCTCCGGGTGTGCATAGAGATGGGTACGATCGGTACCGAGGTATCGGCACAGCAGAACCTCGGCATCCAGACGGGGAGAGGGCAGCCCATGACGGTGAAGGTCATCGGTTGCCTCGTGAAGGACGGAACGGATGGTTGCCATGACTCCCCCCCGATTCGCACCGGTCGCGGGACGAGTTGACCTCAGGCGGACGTCGGCGCCTGGAGGGCATTCGCCTGGAAGTGGGTCGTCAGGGAATCGATGATCCCCTGGATCTCGCCGTCCAGAATGCTCTCCAGGTTATACAGGGTCAGCCCGATGCGATGATCCGTGACCCGGCCCTGGGGGTAGTTGTAGGTCCGGATTCGCTCGCTTCGGTCTCCACTGCCCACCTGACTTCTCCGGACTTCTGTGATCTCGTCGTTCTGCTTCTGGACCATGATGTCCAGGAGCCTCGCCCGGAGCACCTTCATCGCCTTTGCCTTGTTCTTGAGCTGGGATTTCTCATCCTGACAGGTAACGACCAGACCGGTGGGCAGATGGGTGATCCGCACCGCGGAATCGGTCGTGTTGACGCTCTGCCCGCCATGACCGCTGGAATGGTAAACGTCGATCCGCAGTTCGTTCGGATCGATCTGAACGTCCACCTCCTCCGCCTCCGGGAGGATCGCCACCGTGACCGCAGAGGTGTGAATCCGGCCCTGGGATTCCGTAGCCGGAACTCGTTGAACCCGGTGGACACCGCTCTCGTACTTGAGGCGGCTGTATGCCCCACGGCCCTCGACCAGTGCGATGATTTCCTTGAAGCCGGCACCTCCCCCCGAAGGACTGCCGCTAATGACCTCCACCCGCCAGCCGGAACGCTCCGCATAGCGGGCGTACATACGGAAAAGATCGGCAGCGAAGAGGCCCGCCTCGTCTCCCCCCGTTCCCGCACGGATTTCCAGGAGGACGTTCTTGTCGTCATTCGGATCTTTCGGAAGCAGGAGGAATCTCAGGCGTTCTTCCAGGAGCGTTCTTTGCTCCTTGAGCTGGGTCAACTCTCCCCGTACCAGTTCCTTCAGTTCCTCGTCGTCCTCCCGAAGGATCCGCTGATCTTCCTCGATCTGCCCGCCCAGCTTTTCGTATTCCCGCCAGGCATCCACCAGGTCATAGAGGTCGGAATGCTCCTTGGCGTACTTCTGGTACAGGGAGGGCTTGGTGACCACGTCGGAACTGCTTAGCAGCCCCTCCAGCTCCCGAAATCGCTGATCGATGTCTTTCAGTCTCTTGAACATGGGAATACCGAGAACCCGGGAGACGGGACAGGAAACCCAGGCACGCCGGGTGGACTGAATTGTCCGTTCCGGCACTGGCTTTCCGAACAGTTTCGAGGGGCGTTGCCCCGGGGAAGAGTGAAGACAGGGGGATGAATCGGGGCATCACAGGACCGGACCTTCACTGCCTGTCGATCATTCCAAGCGACCTGCTGTAGCAGCGGCCGCCGAACCGGTCTCATGAAAGCCCCCCGCAAGCGGAGGAGCCGTTTATGCTTCCTTTTTCTGGTCCAGGAAGGCATACTTCTTCTTGAACCGCTCCACCCTGCCGGCGGTATCGACAATCTTCTGTTTCCCCGTAATGAAAGGGTGGCAGTTGGAACAGATCTCTACCTTGATGTCCTGCCGGGTGGATTTCGTTTCAATGACGTTCCCGCAGACGCAGGTGATGGTCGTTTTCTTGTATTCCGGATGGATTCCCTCTTTCATGGGACTTACTCTCCTTTTTCCGTGTTATGCGAACCATGTAACGAAGGGCTGTGCATCTAATCAAATCCGCCGGAAAATTCAAGCGGTATTTTACTGGTTCATGGAATCCAGAAACAGCTTGTTCGTGTCGCTCTTCCGGATCTTGTCGATGATGAACTCCATGGCGTCCAGGGGATTCATCTCCTGGAGAAGCCTGCGGAGGATCCAGACCCGGTTCAGGTTGACCTTCGGGATCAGGAGTTCTTCCTTCCGGGTTCCCGAGCGGATAAGGTCGAAGGCGGGGAAGATCCTGCGGTCGGCGATGCGGCGGTCCAGGTGCAACTCCATGTTGCCGGTCCCCTTGAATTCCTCGAAGATGACCTCGTCCATCCGGCTTCCCGTGTCGATGAGGGCCGTTGAGATGATGGTCAGGCTCCCGCCGTTTTCGATGTTCCGGGCGGCCCCGAAGAAGCGCTTCGGTTTGTGGAGGGCATTGGAATCGACGCCGCCGGAGAGAACCTTCCCGCTGGGGGGAACCACGGTATTGTACGCCCGGGCCAGCCGGGTGATGCTGTCAAGCAAAATGACCACGTCGCGTTTGTGCTCCACAAGCCTCTTCGCTTTTTCAATGACCATTTCCGCCACCTGGACGTGCCGGGTGGCCGGTTCATCGAACGTGGAGGAGATAACCTCCCCCTGGACACTCCGCTGCATGTCGGTGACTTCCTCCGGCCGCTCGTCGATGAGCAGCACCATGAGGATCACTTCCGGGTGGTTCTTGGCGATGCTATGGGCGATATCCTGCAGGAGAACCGTTTTCCCCGCCCGGGGGGGGGATACGATGAGGCCCCGCTGACCTTTCCCGATGGGAGTGAACAGGTCCATGATCCGGGTCGAGAAATTCTCCGTGTCCGACTCCAGGCTCAGTTTCTCCTGGGGATAGAGCGGCGTAAGATTGTCAAACAGGATTTTATCCCGCGCAGCGTCGGGATGTTCGAAGTTGACCGAATCCACCTTCAACAGGGCGAAGTATTTCTCCCCTTCCTTGGGAGGCCGGACCTCTCCTGAAATTGTATCGCCGGTCCGCAGGCTGAAGCGCCGGATCTGGGAGGGAGACACGTAGATGTCGTCCGGGCTGGGGAGATAATTGTAATCCACGGCGCGGAGAAACCCGAAACCATCCGGAAGGATTTCCAGAACGCCGGAACCGGAGATGACGCCGTTCTTGTCGGACTGCGCCTGCAGGATGGAAAAGATGAGGTCCTGCCGCCGCATGCCTCCGGCGCCCGGCACGTTGAGATCCTTTGCCAGGCCGGCCAATTCGCTGATGGGGAGTCTTTTAATTTCCTCTATGTTCATGTGAATTTCCTTTCCGTGTCGCTGCACGGATCCAGCCGGAACATCATCACCCGCCTGCACGCGTGACTGTTCCGGGCACCATGATTCCCACTGTCTTCAAGTGGAATTGGCCATGTGACAGAAAGACGAATCTGGATTAGAACCGGTTTGCCAATTGGAACGCTGGAAACACTTGAAAAGGGAGGCTTAGAAGTTACCTTTCAAAATTCCCGACTCCCTCTACCCGATGCCCCCTAATGTGTCAATAGTTTTTTATTCTTTTACAGGATCTGCGGCGTCCGGTCCATAAAAATGAAATTCAGGTGCCTGCCTGTCCGCCCCGCGTCCCGGCGATGGGAAAACCAGCGTTCGGACTCACAGGACGTGCAGGCGCCGGAGAGATAGATCCGCTCCGGAGAAAGCCCCCGCTCCAGCAACTGGGAACGGTTCTCCGCCGCCAGGTCGAATTTCCACTTTCCCTTCCCCACCGCGGCCAGAAACGATGTCCGGTCGGGTCCCAGGGCCTCCATGGACCGGTGGACGGGTTTGTCCACCTCATAGCAGCAAGGCCCGATGGAAGGACCCACCGCCGCCAGCAAGTCCCGCGGATCCGAGGCAAAGTGCTCCCGGAGGCAGTCGACGGCCCGGGCTGCGACGCCCAGGGATGTCCCCCGCCAGCCCGCATGAACCGCCGCGACGGCCCCCTTCCGGGAATCCGCCAGCAGGATGGGAACACAGTCGGCCGTCCGGATGCAGAGGGCCAGGCCCGGCCGGGCCGTGACAATCGCATCGTAACGAAGGGGCTGGCAGGTGAAGGTCCTGAACGCTGGATCGTCGATGACCAGGACCTCGTTCCCGTGCACCTGGTGAACGTTGAAAAACTGGCGGCGGGACAGGCCGAAGGCTTCCGCCGTCCGGTCCCAGTTCGCCCGGACACACTCCTCCGGGTCTCCTTCGGAGGTGCTGAAGTTGAGGCTTTTGAAGGCCCCGGCGCTGACTCCCTCCCGACGCGTGCAGAAGGCATGGGTTACAAAGCCCAGTTCCCTCAGGGGCACGCACTCCAGGTACGATATGGGCCCCCTCTGCACGAGTTCAAACATGCATCCGCCTCTCACGAAGGGCCTCGCACAACCCAGCCAGGTCCTCCGGCAACGGGGACTGGAAGGACAGCTGGGTCCCGTGAACGGGATGCCGGAACACAATCCGGGCCGCGTGCAGGGCCTGGCGCTTCACTCCCCGGAGAATGGACCGGG
This sequence comes from Deltaproteobacteria bacterium HGW-Deltaproteobacteria-19, assembly GCA_002841865.1. Classification (GTDB taxonomy): domain Bacteria; phylum Desulfobacterota; class Syntrophia; order Syntrophales; family PHBD01; genus PHBD01. Next base: position 103,026 of record PHBD01000005.1, on the reverse strand, counting down.
TTTCCGTATCCGCAACCGATTTCAGCAAGCCGGACTTCCCATAAACGACGTCCCCGACGACCGGATAGCCCTGGGAACTTAGATGAACCCGGATCTGATGGGTCCGTCCCGTCTCCAGGTCAACCTCGAGCAGCGTCACGACTCCGAGGCGCTCCAGCACGCGCCAGCGGGTGATGGCGTCGCGGCCCCGGGAGCTTCGTGTGGACATCTTCTTCCTGTCCGACGGGTGCCGCCCCACGGGCAGGAGGACCTCCCCCGTCTCCGTCGGTGGCGTCCCCAGAACCAGGGCAAGATAGGTCTTGTCGATCCGGCGGTCCCGGAATTGCGCGGTGAGAGACCGATGGGCCTCGTCCGTCTTGGCAACCAGGAGCAACCCCGACGTGTCGCGGTCCAGGCGATGGACGATCCCCGGCCGAAGCACCCCGCCGATGCCGGAGAGATCGCGGCAGTGATGGAGAAGGGCGTGCACGAGGGTCTCGCTGGAATGGCCCGCCGCCGGGTGGACCACCATTCCCGCCGGTTTGTCCACCACCAGCAGGTGCTCGTCTTCGAAAACGACGGACAGCGGAATCGCCTCCGGCTGAACCGCACACGGCGCAGGCTCGGGAATCGTCAATTCCACCGTCTCTCCCGTGCGGAGCCGGTGCCCTGCCTTCACCTGCCGGTCATCGACAAAGACCCGTCCCTCCTCAACGGCCCTCCGGATCTGGGACCTCGAAAGGCCTGCATCCCGACCGGCCAGATACACATCCAGGCGCACCCCTTCATTGGCCTCGGTGACCGTATATTGTTCCGTCTTCGGCGGGTTCCCGGTCACGTCGCCGACACCGTCCGCAGGGCGTCCCGAACCGCATGGAGATCGCTCTCGTCCAGGGTGCGGACGTCAAAGAGGACTTCCTCGTCGGCGATCCGGACGACGACCGGCAGCGGGAGCCGCCGAAGTCGCTCTCCCAGCGAAGAGGGCGAAAGGCCGGCCATCTTCACACCGACCAGCCAGGTCGGGATATCCCGGGCGGGGAGGGAACCGCCGCCTGCCATCGCGACCCCGGATCGAAGGACCAGGGTGATCCCTTCGAGTCCCGACCTCCGGACAAGGGTCATCAGCCTGCGGGCGCGCTTTCGCACCGCATCCAGAGTCTCGGTGAGGGATTTCAGGACGCGGATTTCCTGCAGGGCCCGATCCGGTTCAAGATAGGCGGCCAGGGTCGCCTCGAGGGCCGCCAGGGTAAGCTTGTCGATTCGCAGGGCTCGGTTCAGGGGATTTCTGCGGATTTGCTCCAGGCTCTCCCGCCGGCCGAGGATGATTCCCGCCTGCGGCCCGCCAAGGAGCTTGTCCCCGCTGAAGGTCACCACATCCGCCCCGGAGGCCACGACCTCCCGGACCGTGGGTTCATGTTCCAGCCCGTAAGGTGTGAGGTCGATGAGGCAACCGCTGCCCAGGTCGTGCATGACCGGGATGCCGGCCCTGCCCCCAAGCGCAACGAGGTCGGAAATGCCCACCTCTTCCGTGAAGCCGAGAATCCGAAAGTTGCTCGTATGCACTTTCAGGATCATGCCCGTCTGTTCCGTGACGGCCCGCTCGTAGTCTCCCAGGCGGGTCCGGTTGGTCGAACCAACCTCCCGGAGGCGGACGCCGCTCTTCTCCATGACTTCAGGAATCCGGAACTCCCCGCCGATCTCGACCAGCTCTCCACGGGAAACAATGGCTTCCCGGCCTTCCGCCAGGGTGTTGAGAACCAGGAGAACGGCGGCGGCGTTGTTGTTCACTACCAGGGCCTCTTCCGCCCCGGTCAGGACAAGGAGAAGATCCCGGACGTGATCGTACCGGAGTCCCCGCTCTCCTTTCTCCAGATCAAACTCCAGGTTCGAGTAGCCGCCGGCCACCTCCGCCACGCGGCGGACCGCCTCCCGGCTGAGGGGGGCCCGTCCCAGGTTCGTATGCAGGATCACCCCGGTGGCATTCACAACCCGCTTCAGCCGGGGGGACCGCAGGTCTGCCAACCTCTCTTCCACACCGTCCGCCACGGTCCGCAGATCCGGAACGGAAAACGCTTCTTCCGCATCCGCCGCCAGGATCCGGCGGCGCAGGTCGTCGACGGCGGTGCGGCATGCCTCCCGGACGAATTCCCTGGGCATCTGCCGGACGAGGTCCCGCTTCTCCAGGAGCAGCATCAGTTCGTCAATCTTCGGCAGCTTCCGCAGCCGGGATTTTGTCCGTTCCTCCATATCTATGCCTCTCCCTCCCGGAATCCTGTGCTGCTGTTTATTCCCTGCCTGTCCACAACCGGAATTTCATGCCGGCGCCCCAACTCGTCGGAGTCGGCGACCGATCGTTCCGGAGAAAAGGAAGCTTCCTGCCGACGAGGGGGAAATGTTTCCCCTCGTATCCCGCCAGCGGCCCGGCACGCATCCACTGGCAGAAGAAAGGCTATCCTCACCACACCAGTGGAGACTCGATGGCATCGCGGCAGAAATCGCGGAAGTTGTTCACCGCCGTGAAAAATTCCCGCATCAGGATCACCCAGTGGTAGCATCCCCGCTCCGTCAGGGAAAACGTACCGTTACGATAACGGAGTCCTCCTGCCGCGGTAAAGGCAGCGATGTCTTTCCAGAGATACTTGTATATGGCCCCGTACTTTTTCCGCAGGCTGGATTCCTGGAGCTCCATGCCAAACAGCTTCATCATAAAATCGTAACGGACCCTCTCCTGCAAACTGAATGTCCGGGAGGCCATCAGCGGCACCTCCCCCCGCCCGATCCGGCCGACGTATTCGGCCACGTCGAAGGTGTTGGCGTAACAGGTGCCGTGGAGATACCCGATGGATCCGCTGCCCAGCCCGGCGTACTCGTCGTAATCCACGATGTACTCATCGATGAGGGAGGGTTTGCGGGAGAAGCACCAGGCGGAGGACATCCGGTACGTCGGACGGAGCCGTTCGAGAATCTGCCGGTAAAACAGGCCTTCCTGCTTCATATCCACGTATCCGAGCGTCCGGGTTACCATCTGGCGAGTGGAATCGGACACCATCAGGGGATAATAGGTCACCTGATCGACACCGCTCCCCAGGAGAACATCCAGATCCCGATCGAGCATCTTGGGCGTCTGGGTGGGAAAGTTGAAAATCATGTCGGCATTGAGGGTATCGAAAGCCCCCAGGCATGAACGGAGGCGGCCGAGGATCTCCTCCCCGTCGCCATACTTGTCGCGGCGCTCCATCTGGCGCAGCAGCCCGTTGTCGAAGCTCTGAACACCCACCGACAGGCGGTTCACTCCGGCCTGTCGCAGGATTTTCACATTCTGGTCCGTCAGGTGATTCGGGTTGGTCTCCACGGATATCTCGCGGATACCGAACGTCTCCCGCGCCAGGAGAAGGGTCTCCGCCAGTTCGTCGGGAAGAACCGTCGGCGTACCGCCTCCGACGTAGATGCCCTGGAAATCGTACCCCCGTTCCCGGTAGAGGCCCATCTCTTTCCTCAGGGCCTTGAAATAACGGCGGCAGACCTTTTCCTGAAAGACGAACCGGTTGAACGAGCAGTACGGGCACAGCCGTTCGCAAAAAGGAATATGGAGGTAGAGAAGCCGCGACTCCGAATCGGTACAGGCTGGAAGCTCCGGAGGAGGGCCGATTTCGAAATTCATGGCCCTGGCAAATTCCGCCCTGGCTTGCTTGCTGATGATCCGGTGAATAATCAAAGGGGTCAACATGGGTTCTTCCGTTGGTGAGGGGCAGAGGCTAACAGAGGCTCCATAAATAATCAAGGGGTTTCGCCCGTTCACTTGCAACAGGCGACACCCGGTGCTATAGGGACAAAAAACTCATAAACCGGAAAGGAACATACGAATCGGCATGTTGGAAAGAAGAGTTCTGACCTTGTGGACCGAAACCGGCCGAAACGTCGGCGACGCCGCCGTCCTGAGGACTCCCTGCCGGGAGGCTGCGTCTCCGTTCACGCCGGAGACACTCCGGAATATCGAGACCCTGGTGAAAACCTTCCTGGAACGGAATGACGCCCTGGGCCTGGCGGCTCCGCAGATAGGCATCAGCGAGCGGATCATTGTGTTTCGCAACAAGGACTTCGAGGAGAAAAACTGGTCGAGGAAAGAGGACGACTACGACGTCCTGGTCAACCCGCGGATCACCCAGTCCCGGGGCGAGCCGGTGAAGGGGGCGGAGGGCTGTCTTTCCTGCCCCGACATCCAGGTGGAGATCGACCGCTTCCCGGAAATCAAGGTCCGGGCGCTGGACCGGTATGGGAAAAAACTCAACCGCCGCTACCTTGACTTCCTGGCCCGCATCGCCCAGCACGAGATGGACCATCTGGACGGCAGGCTCATCGTCGATTATGAGGGAAGCCTCTGGTATCCGAAGAAGAAGGAACGCTTCTTCGCGGAGGTCCTCGGCGTGCGCTTCTAGAAGAGGCGGACGGATTTCATTTGTCGCCCTCCAGTGCATCAAAAACGGATACGGAACCAGACAGTAACGTCCGAGTCCTTTGTTTTGCTCTCGACAAAGATGACATAGGAATGGTATGAATCCTGCCAAAATATTCATATCACAGGTCTGATCTCAAGATTCGCGCCCGCAATCACCGAACACCCTGCCTCGTTGATCCCCGGGAGTATCCGAGACCTGGACGGCATCGGCGTTTGGATGAGTTGAGGGCCGTTCCGGTCCGGGAATACAGCCTTCTCGAATTGCCCGTTCACAAGCCTGCCTGCCGTCAGCCAACCGGACCGGCAGGCCGGCCGGGAACGTTCGGGACGTCCTGGGGGATCCTCCAGAGGACGCTCAACCTGACGGACGGGGAGACGGTTTTCCGGTTTTCCTTCACCATTCACCGGCATTACGCACGGAACATTCCCGCGGAACAGGGCCTGGGCGGTTCACAATACGAAGTCTCCGGTTTTCCAGGACGTAACATCTGACAGGGTTCTCCATTCAACAAGGAGGGATAGGGACATGAACAAGACCGTGATTCAGCATGTACTTTCGCGTCTCTCGGCCATCGGCATAAACGAAATTTTCGGGGTGCCGGGAGACTTTTCGTTTCCGGTCAACGACGCCATCTGCTCCGACAGCAGCCTCCGCTGGATCGGCAACTGCAATGAACTGAACGCCGCCTACGCGGCTGATGGATACGCCCGCATCCGGGGCGCCGGCGCACTGAGCACCACCTACGGGGTGGGCGAGCTCAGCGCCGTCAACGGGATTGCCGGCTCATATGCGGAGCATCTTCCGGTCTTTCACCTGGTGGGAATGCCATCGAGCGGAACCAGGAAAGCCAGACGTCTGGTTCATCACACGTTCGGCAACGGCCAATTCGATTTTTTTTATCATATGACCGAGCCCGTGGTCTGCGGACGGGCGATCCTGACCCCGGACAACTGTATCTACGAAACGGAGCGGCTGATTGCGGCGGCACTCTATGATCGTCGACCGGTCTACATGGCCTTCCCCGCCGATTATGCGGATATGCCGGTGAACGGACCGGTTCCGGTCGTCGAGACCCGCGAAAGCGACCCCTCGGCGCTTGAAAAGGCGGTAGACGCCATCGTCGATGTCGTGTGCCGCGCCGGATCCGCCTGTTTCCTGCCGGGCATCATCGTTTCCCGCTGCGGGCTGAAAGAATCCGTAACCGATCTGGTGAGCGCATCGGGACTCCCTTATGCCACCATGATCATGGACAAATCCGTTCTGGATGAGACCCATCCGGGCTATATCGGAATCTATGACGGACGGCTCATGAACGAGGAAGTTCGCGAATTTGTCGAGGGCTGTGACTGCGTCATCGAAATCGGCGCGCTCATGACGGATCTGAGTTCCGGTGGCTTCACCGCCAGAATCGACCCGGCAAAAAGCATCAACATCACGCTTCACCATGTACGGGTGGGGTATGCCGTCTACAACAACGTGGAAATCAGGGACGTGCTGACGGCCCTGGCGGGAAGGCTCCCCCGGCGTACGGACGTGAAAGCCCCTCGGGTCCAGGGACTCGGTGAACCGACAGGCAGCCCGGCCGACAAAATTACCTCGTCATACCTGTACCCGCGAATGGAACGGATGTTGAAAACGGAAGACATCGTGATTGTCGAGACGGGCACCGCGTCCATGGGGTTCGCTTTCGCCCGGATGCCCGCGGGCTCAACGTTTCATAATCAGTCTCTGTGGGGCTCCATCGGCTGGGCCACGCCGGCCGCCTTCGGCGCGGCCCTGGCCGACCCTAGCCGGCGAACCATCCTTGTCACCGGTGAAGGCTCCCACCAGCTCACGGCCCAGGAGATCTGCATGTTCCACCGTTACGGATTGAAGCCGATCATATTCGTAATCAACAATAACGGATACCTGATCGAGCGCCTCCTCTGCAAGGACCCCGGCATATACTACAACGACCTGGCGCAATGGCATTACCACAAGCTGCCCGAGGCACTGGGATGCGAAGGCTGGTTCAGCGCCCGTGCGACCACGTGCGGCGAGCTCGATGACGCCGTCAAAAAGGCGGAGGGATGCGGCAGCGGGGCCTACATAGAGGTCGTCACAGACACTTACGAGGCGCCGCCCCTGCCCCGGAAATTTCGTAATGCCTCATGATGCAAGGTGCCCGCCGTCCTGAGCCATGAGGCGTACTTTTCCGTACGTCGAGCAGTGAGGGATCAGGGAAACGCAGCAGACGGTTGTTTTTCAACGGCCCACGGAAAAAATCACCTTTCCGGCTGTTCAAAAGGGGTTGGATGCGAGGCGCCCGCCGTCCTGAGCCATGAGGCGTACTTTTGGGTACGTCGAATGGCGAAGGACAAGGGGAACGAAGCAGACAGCCCCTTTTCAACAGCCGGATTAGATGGCCTTCCGCCAGGCCAACCTGGTCTCCAGCCACCGCGACAGGGTGGTAAAGGCGAAACAGATGATGAAATAGACAATGGCGATAAAGAGGAATATCTCCGCCGGGTAGATCATGGTCCGGTTGTTCACCTGCGTGGCCACCTGAGTCAGTTCGGAGACTCCGACGATGAATGCCAGCGACGTGTCCTTGATCATGGATACAAACTGGTTGACGAACGACGGGATCATGTTCCGGAGGGCCTGGGGCAGGACGACAAAAACCATGGCGTGCCAGGGATGAAGGCCTGTCGAGAGGGCCGCCTCCGTCTGCCCTTTCGGAATCCCCTCGATTCCCGCCTGGACGATCTGGGACATATAGGCCGAGGTGAACAGGGACAGGGCCGCAATGACCGTCGCGCTCTCCGGCGTCGTCCGCCCCATCACGAAGGGCAGGAGGAAGTACATCCAGAAGATCACAAGCAAGAGCGGAATCCCCCGGACCAGATTGACCACCGCCACGGTGGGATAGCGGATCAAAGGATTCCGGACCACGCACATCAGCCCCAGGATCATCCCCCCGAAGAATGAAATAATGAGCGACACCACGGCCAGGTAGAGCGTCAGGAGCACTCCCCCCATGGGTCCACCGGGGTAACGTCCGACCATGAAGTAGGTGAGGTTGGTCCAGATGACGCCGAAGTCGAGGCCTCCTTCCATAATCACTTCCCCCCCATCATGGGGCTGAGCACCCGCCGGTTGTAAAGCGTCATCAGGCCGGCGATCACCAGAGACAGGCCCAGGTACACCAGGGTTGCCGCTGTGAACGACTCGAACCCTTTGAAGGTGTAGCTCTCCACCTGCCTTGCCTGGTAGGTGATCTCCGCCACGCCGATCGTCATGGCCAGGGACGAGTTCTTCGTCACGTTCAGGAACTGGTTGATCAGGGGCGGGATGGTCAGCCGGACCGCCTGGGGCAGGATGATATAGCGCATGGAGCGGAGGTACGAGAATCCGGAGCTTCGGGCGGCCTCCATCTGTTCCTTCGGGATGGAGCGTACGCCGGAGCGGATATCCTCGGCAATGAAAGCCGAGGTGTAGATCGTGAGCGCGATAACCGCCGCGGCGAACTCGAAATTCACGCTGTTGAGCCAGTCGTTGATCGCCTTTGGCAGGATCTGGTAAGACCCGAAATACCAGAAGAAGATCTGAACCAGCAGCGGCGTGTTCCGGAAAAATTCCAGGTACGCGTGGGAAAACCAAAGAATGGGCCTGACATTGCTCATCCTCATGACGGCAATGATCAGGCCCAGCAGGAATGAAAAGATTATCGACCAGACGGAGAGCTCAAGCGTGATCTTGAGCCCCGAGACGAGCCACTCGAAATACTGGCCCGAGGTGACGACCGACCAGTCGAACTGATAGCTGAACACCGCTGACTACTTCTCCCAGGACTCTTTTTTGTCCGTGATCTTAAAGGTCCGCGCCATGTGGTAGGCCATCCCCTTGGGACCGAACCATTTGTCAAAGATCTTCTTTGCCTCGCCTCTCTTCTCCATCTCGAGGACCGTCTTGTTCACGAAAGCAACCAGATTCGTGTCTCCCTTCCTCATCCCGAGGCCGTAGGGCTCGTCGGAGATCTGGATGTTGGGAATCTCGTACTTGGTCTTGTCAGGCGCCTTGGCCAGGATGTTGGCCAGGATCGACTCATCCGTGGTCACCGCCGCGACTTTGCCCTGCTGCAGCGCCAGGAACGCCTGGGGATAGTCGTCAAAGGACAGGACGGTTGAAGTCGGCAGGGCCTTCTTGACGTTCTGCTCCGAGGTCGATCCCTTGGCAGTGCCGATTCTCTTGCCCGCCAGATCCTGCAGCTTCTTCACCTCGCCCTTCCGGGTGATGAATTTCTGCCCCGTGAAGAAGTACGTGACACTGAAGTCGATCTGCTTGGCCCGGTCGGCCGTCTTCGTCATGGTGGCGGCGATCATGTCGATGTTGCCAGCGATGAGCTGGGGGATTCGCGACGCCGAGGTGACGGACTTCAGTTCCAGCTTGACGCCCATCTTCTTCGCAATGGCCTGGCAGAAATCCACGTCATAGCCGACGATGTCCCTGCTCTTCTCGTCGATGTAGCCGAATCCGGGCGTCGAATCCTTCACGCCGCAGACGAAGACGCCCTTTTTCTTCGCGTCCGCCAGCGTATCCGCTGCTGCAGCCGCCCCGCAGAGGGCCGCGACGAAAAGCACCGCCAACACCAATACCGCCGTCCTTTTCATGTTTCTTCCTCCTTCAGTTAAGGTTAGTGCATGGGCGACAGGATCTCTTTCAGGAAGAGCTGGGCCCTTTCATGTTTGGGATTACGGAAGAACTCCTCGGGAGAGGCCTCCTCGAGAACGACCCCGTAATCCATGAAGATGACGCGGTCCGCCACTTCCCTGGCGAACCCCATTTCGTGGGTGACCACCATCAGGGTCATTCCCGTATGGGCAAGCCCCTGCATGACCTGAAGCACCTCGCCGATCATTTCCGGGTCCAGGGCCGACGTGGGCTCGTCGAAACACATGATCTTGGGTTTCATCGCCAGCCCCCGGGCGATGGCCACCCGCTGCTGCTGTCCTCCGGAGAGCTGGGAGGGGTAGGAATCCCGCCGGTCCGCCAGCCCCACACGCTCCAGAAGCGCCATGGCCTCCTCTTCCGCCTGCTTTTTCGGGAGCTTGCGGATCTTGATGGGAGCCAGGGTGATGTTCTTGATGGCGGTCAGGTGGGGATAGAGATTGAACTGCTGAAAGACAAAGCCGATTTCGGCCCGGAGCCGGTTGATATCCGTTTTCCGGTCCGACATGTCCTTGCCGTCGACGAACAGCCGACCTTTCTGGATGGGCTCCAGCTTGTTGATCGTGCGGATGAGGGTCGATTTCCCCGATCCCGAGGGACCGCAGACGACCACGACCTCGCCCTGCTTTACATGAAGATTGATGTCATTGAGAACGTGCAGATCCTTGAACCACTTGTGAACGGCCTCGAACCGGATCATGGTCAACTCCGCGTTACACTTGTCATTTCACAGGAGCGACAGGGGGGCCGGCAAACAGATGCCTTCATTGTCCCGGGAAATGGAAGCAACCTATACCCCATTCCCCCGGACAAATCAACGACCACGTTTTCCCGAAGAGCCCCGTTTTCCTCTGCCTTCGGTTCTGGCACAGATACAGGCATCAAGCGCCCCTGCGGGTTTGCGACGTTTTGTTCCTTGAAATGGTCCGGGAATTGGTGTACGTGTTGTGTGCTAACGCAATCCCGTTTCCCGCAACCATTTCCCTGATTCCGTTCATGGAGACTTCTCATGCAGAAGATTACCTGTCCTCTCTGTCAGAAGAGTTTCATCTGGACCGACAACATGGACCCCAAGGGGAGATGCCCTACCGAAGATTGCGAATGGCGCTACGATATCCACGAGGAATTGCGGAAAAGCGTCGCCCAGAAGCTTCCCATAACCGACGGGCGGCCCTCCTGTCCGCACTGCGGAGCCCCGGTTGAAGGCAGGCTCGCCGTCTGTGATGGATGCGGCTACGTGGTGACCGGAGCGAAAGCCTACAAAAAGGTGGATGTTTTTATCTTTGTCGCCGTACTCCTCCTGATCCTCTCGATGGTCTACCGGTTCCTGTCATGACGGGCCCGGCCGAAGCGGCCCGAAGCCCCCGAACAGAGGATATTCCGGAAGGAACCATGAATAAAACACCTCTCTTTGGCCGCCATGAAGCCCTGGGCGCCCGAATCATCGATTTCGGGGGCTGGGCCATGCCGGTCCAGTACACAAACGTCATCGAGGAGCACCACGCCACCCGGGAGCGGGTCACCCTGTTCGACACGTGCCACATGGGAGAAATCGACGTGTCGGGTCCCGAGGCCTTGCCGTTCCTCCAGAAGGCCCTGACCCGCGACCTGTCCCCGCTCGAGACGGGCCAGATGCGCCTGAGCCTGCTGGTGAATGAGAAGGGCGGTATCCTGGACGACCTGACGGTGTACCGCTTCGGCAACGATCGCTACCGGCTGGTAACCAACGCCTCCACCAGGGGAAAAGATTACCGGTGGCTCCTCGCTCTTCGGGAAAAAACGGGCTACCGCGGGGTGGACGTGACCGACCGGAGCGACGCCATAGGCAAGATCGACATCCAGGGTCCCCGGGCGGAAGGGATTCTCCAGGAACTGGTCCCGGTTCTTCTCAAGCCTCTGACCTACTATTCATTCCTGGAAACGTCGCTCGGGTCCGTCCCGGTGGTTCTCTCCCGGAGCGGATACACCGGCGAGGACGGCTTCGAGGTCTATATGGCGTCGGAAGAGGCTGGACGCGTCTGGGACATTCTCCTCGATGCCGGTCGCGCCCAGGGGATCCGGCCCGCCGGGCTCGGGGCCCGGGACACGCTCCGCCTGGAAGCGGGGATGATGCTCTACGGGAACGAGATGTGCGAGAGCGTCACCCCTTACGAGGTCGTCTACGGCTGGCTGGTGAACATCAAGAAGGACTTCATCGGCCGAGACGCCTTGGCGCAGCAAAAGCAGCAAGGAATTCGCCGCAAACTGGTGGGTTTTCAAATGGAAGACCGGGGGATCGCCCGCCATGGATACCAGGTCTTCCGGGACGGCGTGGTCATCGGCGACGTCACCTCCGGCACTTTTGCACCGACCCTGCAGCGGGCCGTGGGACTGGCCTTTGTCCCCGCCGACTGCCGCGAGCCGGGGACATCTCTTACCATCCGGATCCGGAAGAGCGAGGCCCGGGCGACCGTCGTCCCGCTTCCCTTCTACCGGAAGGAAAAGAAAAACGAATTTTACAACACCTTTATATAAGGAGCACCTATGGCCAAACCGAATCCGACGGATCGCAGATATTCCCGGGAACACGAATGGGCCCTGATCGGACCTGACGGAACGGTCACGGTGGGAATCACTGATTATGCCCAGGAAATGCTGACGGACATTGTTTTTGTGGAGCTTCCGCAGATGGGAAGAAAGGTCCGCCAGGCGGAGGCGTTCGCCGTGGTGGAATCGGTGAAATCCGTCTCCGACATATACGCCCCGGTAAGCGGTGAGATCATCGCCGCCAACACCGAACTGGAAACCCGGCCGGAGCTGCTCAACCAGGACGCCTTCGGCGATGGCTGGATCGCCCGGATCAAAATGGACGATCCGTCGGAACTGGACGTGCTGCTGGACGCGGCGGCGTATAGCGAGATGATCCTGCAGGAATCACACTAGGCTGTTGAAAAAGGGCTGCCTGCTGCGTTCCCCTCGTCTCTCACCGCTCGACGTACCGAGGGGTACGACTCGCGGATCGAGACTTCGGGAGCCTTGCATTCAACCCTTTTTGAACAGCCCAGAGGATCGGTTCACAACCAGGCTGTTGAAAAAGCGCCGCCTGCCGCGTTGCCCTCGTCCCCTGCCGTTCGACGTACGAAAAAGTACGCCTCACGGCCCGGAATTTCGGGCGCCTTGCATGCAACCCTTTTTGAACAGCCTGAAAGACCGTTTTACAATACGCTTTTTCGGACAAAGACGAGGAATGGAAGCCGCTACGGGAAAGCATGCCGGCTGAAGGAAGCGGAAACCCTTTTCAGGACGGTGCCATGGAATACGTACCCCATACCGAGCGGGACAAGAGGCGGATGCTGGAAACCATCGGTGTCGCCTCGGTGGAGGATCTCTTTTCGGACATCCCCGAATCCTTCCGGCTGAAAGGCTCCCTGAACCTTCCGCCTCCCCTGGCAGAGCAGGAGGCTTTCTCTCTTCTCGAAGAGCTGGCCGCCCGGAACCGCCCCGGCCGCATTGTCCTTGCAGGGGCGGGGGCCTACCGCCATTACATCCCTGCCGTCGTGGGCCACGTGACCGGCCGCTCCGAGTTCTATACGGCTTACACGCCCTATCAGGCGGAAATCAGCCAGGGCATCCTCCAGGCCATCTATGAATACCAGACCATGATCGCCAACCTGACGGGAATGCAGGTGGCCAATGCATCCATGTATGATGGCGCCTCCGCCGTGGCGGAGGCTGCGGTCCTGGCCGCCAAGACCCTGGGACGGAACCGGATCGTCACGGCCCGGTCCGTCCATCCCGAATACCGCCGCGTACTTTCCACCTACGCCTGGGCAAACGGGTACGATTTGGCGGAGGTCCCTTTCGGGGCCGACGGCCGGGTCGATGGAAAGGCGCTGCAGGGCGCCATGGACGGCCGCACGGCGGCGGTCATCCTCCAGTCTCCCAATTTTTTCGGAGTCATCGAAGACCTCTCCTCCCTGGAGGAAACGGTCCACAGCGCCGGTGCTTTCCTTGTCGCCGCGTTCACAGAAGCCCTGTCGCTGGGGATCCTGAAACCGCCGGGGGCCTCGGGAGCGGACATCGTCGCGGGAGAAGGGCAGAGCTTCGGCAACCCCATGGCCTACGGGGGTCCCTATCTGGGGATCTTCGCCGCCACCGGGAAGCTGCTGCGCAAGATTCCGGGCCGCCTTGCCGGTGCCACCGTGGACCGGGACGGGAACCGGGCCTTCGTCCTGACCCTCCAGACGCGGGAGCAGCACATCCGCCGGGAGAGGGCCACGTCCAACATCTGCTCCAACGAGGCCCTCTGCGCCCTGGCCGCCTCGGTCTATCTCGTAAGCCTCGGGAAGAACCTGAAAAAGCTGGCGGAGCTGAATGTCTGGAAAGCCCTCTACCTGAAGGACCGCCTCCTGTCCCTGCCGGGCTGGAAGCGTGTCTTCAGCGGCCCTGAGTTCAACGAATTCGTGCTCCGGTGCCCGGACTCCCGGGGCGCAAACGCGCTTCTCGAGAAGGAAGGAATCATCGGCGGCTGCGAACTGGGGCACGAATATCCGGAGCTGGAGGGCTGCCTGCTGTTCTGCGCGACGGAGATGCTGTCCAGGATCGACATGGACAGGGTCGTGGAGATCCTGACGGGTGCATAGAATCCGCCGCATCAAAGGAGATTGATCTTGGGCGATCCCAGGCCTCCCACGCATATCGTTACCCGCCTCGTCAAGGGCGAGGACCTGAACCACCACGGCACCCTCTTCGCCGGACGGAACGCCGAGTGGTTCGTGGAGGCGGGGTTCATCGCCGCCGCCGGCCTCACCTCGCCGGCGAACATCCTCTGCGTCAACATCCACGGCCTGGTGTTCAAAAGGCCCGTGCCCAGCGGCTCCATCATCCGCTACGAGAGCCGTATCGTGAAGACCGGGCGAACCAGTCTCCTGGCCTATATCCAGGTGTTCCTGCAGAACGAAGACAAGCTGCTCGTGGACGGTTTCCTGACCTTCGTCCACGTGAACCGGGAAGGACGGCCATTCCCCCACGGCGTCATCGTCCCGGAAACCCCCGAAAACCGCCCCATCCTGGAGCGGTTCGGCACCATTTCCGCGTGACGCGGGGAGGAGCATCCATTCCGGCCCCGTACCATTGCCACCGAACAAGGAGGACATGATGAAAACGGCATCGAACTTCCGGAAATTTCGACTCCCCTGCTCCATCCTCTCGGCGCTCCTGATTCTGGCCGCGGCAGTCCTTGGCGGCCCTTCAGCCGCCTGCGCCGCCACAGCTTCATCCCGGACCGCCGAGGAAGCCATGCTCACCTTCGACCGGTTCATCGACCTGTATATTAAGAAGGACCTGAAAGGGGTCATGGCCCTTCACGACGACAGCGTCACGGCCATCGGCACGAACCGGGACGAACTGTTCATCGGCCGGGAGGCGATGAGCAAGGCCTATGCCCGGGACTTCGCCCGCATCGACCGTATCAAGTCAATCGGCTGGTCCGTCCTGTCCTCCGGGGCGCAGGGATCCGTCGCCTGGGTGGCCGCGGATCTCAGATTTTCCTGCGTCATCGGGGGCGCTGACCGGAACATCGGCGGCCGTTTGACGGCGGTCCTGCGGAAGAAGGGAAAGAACTGGCTGATCGTGCAGACCCACTTCTCCCTGCCGGCGGACCGGATCGTGCAGATGGACGCCATGGTCACCTTCGGGCAGATCGACGTCAACGGTGACGGCAAGATCAGCTTCGAGGAAATCAAGATCTGGATCCGGGACGTCACCCCCGAATCCTTCCGGAATGCCGACCGGAACGGTGACGGTTACCTGAACCGGGAGGAGTACGAACTCCTTCGAAAAAAGTAGGACGAACAGGGGATCCGTCATGGAACTGATCTTCGAGAAGAGCCGGCCCGGCAGGCAGGCAACGGCCATTCCGGTGAGCGACGTTCCGGCCCCGCCCCTGGAGGAGCTGATCGACCCGGCCCTGCTGCGGAGTGACGTGGACCTGCCGGAGGTGGCGGAGGTGGACCTGATCCGCCACTTTACGGCCCTCTCCCGCCGCAACTTCGGCGTCGACATGGGGTTCTACCCCCTGGGCTCCTGCACCATGAAGTACAATCCCAAGCTCAACGAGGAAACGGCCCGGATGACCGGCTTCGCCAACCTCCATCCGTATGCCCCGGAGTCCTGCGCCCAGGGAACCCTCCAACTCCTCTACGAGCTGAAGGAAGCCCTGGCGGAGATTTTCGGCATGGCCGACTTCACGCTCCAGCCCGCGGCGGGCGCCCACGGGGAGCTGACGGGCGTCATGATGATCAAGAAGCACTTCGAGAAACGGGGTGAAAAGCGAACGAGGATCCTGATCCCCGATTCCGCCCACGGCACGAATTGCGCTTCGGGAGCCCTCTGCGGCTACTCCGTGACGACGGTCCGCTCCAACGCCGAGGGCGGCGTGGACCTGGAGCATCTCCGCTCGCTCATGGCGGAGGACGTGGCCGGCCTCATGCTGACGAACCCAAACACCCTGGGGCTCTTCGAGCGCAACATCACGGAAGTGGCGGCCATCGTCCACGGCCGGGGGGGGCTGCTCTACGGAGACGGCGCCAATGCCAACGCCTTCCTGGGCAAGGCCCGGCCGGGGGATCTCGGGTTCGACGTGATCCAGCTCAACCTGCACAAGACCTTCTCCACCCCCCACGGTTGCGGAGGACCCGGGAGCGGCCCCGTCGGGGTGTCCCGGGAAATGGTTCCCTTCCTGCCCATTCCCCGGGTTGTCAAGACCGGCGCGGGATACCGCTGGGACTACACGGCGCCGGACACGATCGGCCGCGTCCGGGCCTTCTACGGCAACGTGGGCGTCATGGTGAAGGCCTTTACGTACATTCGGACACTCGGGGCGGAAGGCCTCCGGCACGTCGCCGAAACAGCGGTGCTGAACGCCAACTATGTCAAGGCCCGCCTGGAGCCACACTTCGATCTGCCGTACCCGCGGACCTGCATGCATGAATGCGTCTTTTCCGGGCGGCGGCAGGTCAAGGAAAGCAACGTTCACACCTCGGATATGGCCAAGCGCCTCCTGGACTACGGGTTCCACCCGCCCACCATCTATTTTCCCCTGATCGTCCCCGAGGCGATCATGATCGAGCCCGGCGAGACCGAGAGCATCGAGACGCTGGACGCCTTCTGCAACACCATGATCGCAATCGCCCGGGAAGCCCGGGACAATCCCGATGTGGTCCGCTCGGCCCCGCTCACGACACCGGTCCGCCGCCTCGATGAGGTGAGAGCCGCCCGGGATCCCGACGTTGTCTGGAAACGCCCCCTCACGGAGATCCCTGCATGAAGAAATTCCTCGAACCGCGCTCCGTCGCCCTGATCGGCGTTCCCCGGGCTTCAGGCCCCGACTCGTACAACAACGCCGAGACCATGCTCCGGTACGGCTACGAAGGCCGCCTCTTCCCCATCAATCCCAACGCCGGGGAAATCTATGGACTGAAATCCTACAAGAGCGTCCTGGACCTCCCCGAACCGGCTGACCTGGCGGTCATCTCCACCGGCCGGGACCGGGTCCTGCCGGCCCTTAAGGACTGCATCCGCGCCGGCATCGACCGGGTCGTCGTCATTACCCAGGGCTTCTCCGATGCCGACGAGAAGGGCAAGGCGATGCAGGACGAGATCGTCCGGACCGCCCGGGAGGGCGGCGTTCGGGTCCTGGGACCGAACACCATGGGGATTCTGAATAATTTCAGGAATTTCACGACGGCCTTCATGGACACGGAGCGCCCCCGGGTCTATCCGCCTGTCTCCGTCATCGCCCAGACGGGCTTCATCCAGATGGCGGCCCCGAACATGGGCTACCGGCACTGGGGAAAGGCCATCGACATCGGCAACGGTGCCGACGTGGACGTCGTGGACGCTTTGGAGTACCTGGAAGACGATCCGGAGACGAAGATCATCTTCATCTATATGGAGGGCATCTCCAGGGGACCGCTGTTCCTGGAGACGGTCGCGAAGATCACCCGCCGGAAGCCCGTCCTGGTCTTCAAGTCCGGTCGAACCCGCGCGGGGGCCAGGGCGGCCCTCTCCCACACGGGATCCCTTGTCGGGGAGGACGCGGTCTTCGAAGCGGCCTTCCGCCGGACCGGTGTCATCCGGGTAAACGACGGCTCCGAGCTGACCGACGCCGTCCACGCCCTCCTCCTGCTGGGAGAGATGGCGGGACCCCGTATCGCGGTCCTGACCATCACCGGGGCGGGGGGGATCATGGTGGTCGATGCCTGCGAGCCCCTGGGGCTCACACTGGCGGAGTTGCCCGAAGGTCTGGCGAAAGAGATGAAACAGGGGATCCCCGGCTGGATTCCCATCGGCAACCCCCTCGACATCTGGCCCATCGGGATGATCGGCGGCGACTACCCCGGCGCCTTCGGCAGGGCCCTGACGGGATTCCTCAAGAGTCCCGGCGTGGACGGGGTGATGGCCATCCTGCCGGCCACGCTCTCGCCGCTCCACCAGAGCATGAACCTGGTGGAGGTATGCGAGCGGTCCCGGCGTGATGCAGGCAACGGAAAGCCCGTGGCGATGTGGGTCTACATTGACGTGGAGCCCTTTTTGGACCGCTACGAAGCGATCCCGGGCATGGCCTGCTTCCCCACCATCGAACAGTCCGTCCGGGCCCTCTCCTTCAGCCGGCGCTGGCACGAAGCGAAGAACCGGCGAATTCCCGCCCCGAGGTCATTCCCGGTGGACCGGACCGCCCTGGATCCGCTCCTCGCGAAGGGACGGGAGCGCGGCGTCCTCCTTGGAGAGGACGCCCTGGCAGTCCTGAAGGCCTTCGGCATACCCGCGGTCCCGGGCGCCATCGCCGCCGGCCGTTCCGAACTGGAGGCCCTGGCTCCCCGCTTCCGCTACCCCGTCGTCCTGAAGCTGGCGGGTGACGCCTTCCTCCACAAGACCGAGTGGAACGGCGTCATCACCGGCATCGGCAGCCCCGCAGAACTCGCCGCGGCCTACGAACGGCTCCTGGAGAACGTCCGCCGCCGCAGTCCCGACACCCCCGTGGAGGCCGTCCAGATCCAGGAGCAGACCCCCGGCCTGGAGATTCTCCTGGGAATCAAGCGGGACCCCCAGTTCGGCCCGGTCGTCGCTTGCGGCCTGGGAGGCATTCACGCGGAGGTCTTTCGCGACGTGAGCCGTGCCCTGGCTCCCGTCGACACGGAGGAAGCGGAGGAGATGCTCCGGTCCCTGAAGAGCGCCCCGCTCATCGAGGGAACCCGGGGCCGCCCGGGAATCGACCGGAAAGCCGTGATCGACGTCCTGGAGCGCCTGTCCTTTCTCGCCCTCGATATCCCCGACATCGCCGAGCTGGACATCAACCCCCTGATGGCCTCCCCGGAGGGCTGCCTTGCCGTGGACGCGCGGATCGTCTGGCACGGATCCCGCTGACCGGCCGTCCCGGCCATTCGATCCCGGGAAAAACGGCGCCTATTCCTTCAGGAGCCGGTGGGCCTCATCCTTCGATTCATAGAGATGGGGCGCCACGTCCCGTTTCGCCAGTTCGTCGCCGAGCTTCATACGGAGAAACGTGCTGGTCGTATAACGGGTCACCTTCTCGTAAAACTGCATCACATATTTGACCATTTCCGCGTATTCGTCCACGAGCTCGGGAAGGATGTTGAAGTTGTCGTAATTGACGATCGTGTAGACCTTCTTTCCCAGCGGCTTCAGCATCTTTTCGACATGATCCCGGATGCCGCTGATCTGCTCGTGCGACTTCACGTAGAAATTCTCGAAATTCACGTAAAACGTGTTTTCCCGGGCATCGTACACCAGCCGGTCTTCAATCGGGATGTCCAGCAGGTCGCGCAGGATCCCCATGGGCGCCAGGCCGAAGATCCGCGGGTCCATCCGCCTCGGGGGGGTTTTCATCACGGGCGTGAATCCCATTTTGGAAAGGATATCGTTTTCCAGATCCACCCCCGGGGCGATCTCGAGGAGTTCCATCCCGTCCCGCGTGAGGCTGAAGACGCAGCGCTCCGTGACGTAAAGAACCGGCTGCTGCCTGAGAGCGGCATATTTACCGCTGAACGTGATCTGCTCCACCTGCCTGACAAACTTTTGTTCCCGCCCCTCCTGGTCGATCCTGAGCTTGCCGTCGACCACGGACACCTGGAGCCCTCCCGCCGTAAATGTGCCCAGAAACACGATTTTCTTCGCATTCTGGCTGATGTTGATGAAACCTCCCGGTCCGACGAAACGGGGGCCGAACTTGCTCACATTGACATTTCCCGCCTCGTCCATCTCTGCGGAGCCGAGGAAGGCGATGTCCAGGCCGCCCCCGTCGTAAAAATCGAACTGATAGGGCTGATCGATAAGGGCGTCGATGTTCGTGCCGGTCCCGAAATTGAGGCCTCCGTTGGGCATCCCGCCGATCACGCCCGGCTCCGCCGTCAGCGTGAGCAGATCCAGCATGCCTTCCTCATTGGCGATGCGGGCGACCCCCTCGGGCATCCCGATGCCGAGGTTCACCACCTGGTTGGGCCGAAGCTCGAAGGCGGCCCGTCTGGCAATCACCTTCCTCTGCCCCGGATCCATGGGCGGAATGGAGGCCATGGGCACGCGAATCTCGCCCGTAAATCCGGGGTTGTATTGCTCCAGGAACGTCAGCTTGTGATTCTCGGGCCTGGCGACAACAACGCAGTCCACCATGATGCCGGGAACCTTGACGTTCTTCGGATTCATGGTGTGCCGGTCGGCAATCCGCTCCACCTGCGCAATGACGAACCCGCCGTTGTTCTTCGCGGCCATCGCCTGGGCCAGCATCTCGATCGTGAGGGCCTCCTTCTCCATGCTGATGTTGCCGTCCGTGTCGGCCGTCGTGCCCCGGATGATGGCAACATCGATCGGGGGCAGCTTGTAGAAGAGAATCTCCCGTCCCTCGATCTCCATGAGCTTTACGAGATCCTCGCCCTCGCTCTTTGTCTTCTCGTTCAGCTTTCCGCCGTCCAGCCGGGGATCGATGAAGGTGCCGAGTCCCACGTACGACATCAGGCCCGGCTTCCGGGCGGCCAGGTTGCGGAACAGGGTGCTGATGACCCCTTGAGGAAAATTGTAGGCAAGGGCCTTTTCCTCCCGGATGAGCTTCTGGAGCTGCGGCGCGAGACCGATGTGCCCGCCGATGACGCGGCCGATCAGGCCTTCGTATCCCAGGTGATTCAGGCCCCTGGTCTTGCCGTCGCCCTGGCCGGCTGCATAGATGAGCGTCAGGTCCCGAGGGTGGCCCTCCTGCTTGAAACGCTCTTCGAGATAAATAAGGATGTCCTCGGGAACCCCCGCGCTCACGAAGCCGCCGGTGGTAACGACGTCGCCATCCCGGATGATCGCGACGGCCTGTCCGCCGGAAACGATTTTCCCTTTCCGCCGGATTTGAGCCCGGATTTCATCCAGGATGGGATGCTCCATCAGCTTTGCATCTCCCGGGGATGTTGAACCGAGTCCGCTCTGAATCTCATCCATGATCCTCCTCCTTTTGCATGCCTGGAAACGGCAACAGGACACTCCGTCCATCCCGGCGGACGAAACAGCAGGTCCCGGTCCGCCGCAATTGCGCCTTCAGTCCGTGCCCGATACCGGCAACCGGATCCGTCCCGCTTCCGCACGGAGAGAGCAGGACGTCTTTCCGATCCCGGGGATGACCCTGTCCATCCTTCCCGGGGACGGTTGCATTTCCGTCCCCGGAAAAAGCTCTTCCGTACTGTTATTCAGCAGGCGATCCCCCGGCTCAGTAGAGCCCGGTTAAATGATAGAGCAGAATAATGCTGAACACGGCCACCGTCTTGATGAGGGTGATCATCCCGATGTCGGGATACGATTGCCTGTGGGTCAGTCCGCAGACGGCCAGGAGGGTGATGACTGCCCCGTTGTGGGGCAATGTATCACATCCCCCCGATGCCATGGAAGCGACCCGATGAAGAATTTCCGGAGACATGCCGATCGAATTCGCCCAGGCCAGCCAGTCCCTGGACATCAGGTCCAGGGCGATGGACATGCCGCCCGAGGCCGAACCTGTAATGCCCGCCAGCGTCGTAACGGACACTGCTTCCGAAACGAGCGGCGTTCCCCCGATCTGAATGCTGAGCAGGGAGCCGGCAATCGCCTTGAAACCCGGCAGGGCGGCAATGACGTTCCCGTAACCGACCTCGGAGGCCGTGTTCAAGATCGCCAGGAGCGACCCGATGGCCCCCGCGTTCAGGGCCTTCTGCAGCCCCCCTTCCCTGGGGAGGTTCCGAAAACCCAAAGCAACGGCCAGGATGATTCCCGCAACAAGAGCAATGATCAGGGACCAGATGCCGATAACCTTCTTCACCGTTCCGGCAAACAGGGGGAGTTTCATGTCCGCAAAGGCATCCATCAGCTGGGGGTTCCACTCGAAAACCCGAGACAGAAAGTAATTGAGAAGCAGAACGGTCAACAGGGGAAGAATGCCGATGTACCACTTCGGCAATTCCCCGGCGGAAGAAACGGACGGCTCGTTCTGCGTATGATCTCCATAACCTTCCCCTTTTGCGGCGGCCTTTCTGCGCCGCCACTCGAGCCATACCATTCCGGTGATAAGGATCAGCGTGCCGCCGAACAGTCCGGCAATGGGAGCCGCATAGCCGGTCGTGCCGTAGAAATTCGTCGGGATCAGGTTTTGGATCTGGGGCGATCCGGGAAAGGCGTCCATCGTGAACGTAAAGGATCCCAGGGCGATCGTGCCGGGAAGCAGCCGCTTCGGGATGTCGGCCTCCCGGTACAGGGCGGCGGCGAACGGATACACGGCGAACACGACGACGAAGAGACTGACGCCGCCGTATGTCAATATGGCACAGGACAGAACGACGGCCAGCATCGCCCGTTTCATGCCCAGTTTCTGCATGACGAAGGCGGAGATCCCCTTTGCCAGCAGGGTGTCCTCCATCACTTTCCCGAAGACGGCGCCCAGCATGAATACAGGAAAGAACGCCTTGATATAGCCAACGGTTTTGGCCATGAACAGCTCCGTATAGCCGGGCATGACGGGCAGGCCCTGCAGGGCGGCGGCCGTCAGGGCGAATACGGGGGCGAAGAGAATGACGGAATACCCCCGATAGGCCATGTACATCAGACCAAACAGACTGAGAACGATCCCCAATGCTTCCATTCTTATCCTCCTGCTGCGAATGTATGTGGTTTATGGTTTGAAGGGTTCCCGAAGATCGTGGATTCCGCCGGGAACGATAAAAACGGCAATGATGCGGCCGCCGTGGGACTGCGCCTCGATTCGTCCCTCATTCGGCGAAACGCCTCCTTCCCGTGCGTGCACAGACAGAGCGCCGGAACAGCAAGCAGCGCGCCACGCTCCCCTCAGGACGGCAACCATCCAACATCACAAGGTATTTTCAAAAACCAGGTCGGACATTCTCCCGGGAGAATGTCGATCGTTGGTTATGGCAGGCAGGGGGATTGCGCTACTAACTACGAGAATCTATTAACGTTATCTCCTGTAGACAACCGTCTACAAATGATCGACTGGATCAGGATGGGGTTGAAGGCGATGCAGGTCGGCGGAAAACTCCGGCAGGATGCCGTTTGCTTTCGGGCACTCGGTTTATCAAATCTGTGGGGGAAGTGGGCGGGATCTCTGTTTTAGAGATCTTTGAACGGGCGCGAGTATAGGGAGAGTTGGCCGCAATGTCAATACGATTCAAAACATGAAAATCTATCTGGAATTACAAGCGATATGCCTTCATCCCGGACGATGCGTTCCATGCATGGGATGGAATCCGAAGGAGGCCCGTCGTCTCCTGCAACAAACTGTCCTCCGTTGACTTCCCTTCCCCGGAACGGTATAGGATTGCACAATAATGGACCGGGAATTCCGCTCCCGGCGCGTCGATGGCAACAAACATGAACTCCACCCTCTGCGAGGTCCCGCGTAACCCATGAAAAAGCTCCTGACCCTGCCGAAGAAAGAATTGGTGGCCAGGCTCTGGGCCGCCGACCCGAACATCCACCGGATGCTCCGCCACTCGAAGCATGTCGAGGAGGCAAGGCACCTCCTCTTCGACTACTTCAATTCCCTGGACCGCTCGATGTTCAACATGAAGCCGGGGACCTACTTCTCGAACATGAACATCATCGAAAAGAGGAACGCCAAGGAGTGCACGCGGGTCTTCGCCAACACGATCCGGACGGAGAACGAGTTCCTCACGGGGGCATCGCCGCTGACTCTCCTGTGCGACCTCGCCCAGGAAAAGGAGGGGGCGATCGATGCGGTCTCGAAGGCATTTCTCTGCGAATACCTGGCCCTCTTTCACGGGATCACCGGCAAGTACGGAAAGCACGTCAAGAGTCATGACATCTTCCGGATGGCCGACGGCCGGGAAGCCGCCCTCATCCGCTCCGCCCAGCTCGACGAATACGGGGCCTACATCCGGAAGTACCTGAAGCGCTACCGGACCGGCAGGGACAAGGTCCTGGTGAAGGAGCGGGCGAAGCTCCGGGACAGCATCCTCCGCCATTTCGGGGCGTCCGAGGAGGACTGGGGAAATTACCTGTGGCACCTGAAGCACGTGATCCGGGACCTCGAAACGCTCCGCTCCCTCGTGACGCTGGAACCTGACGAAATCGAGGGAATCGAGGCGGCGATCTTGTCCGGCATCCCCTTCGAGATCACGCCCTATTACCTCTCCCTCTTCCACAAGGAAGGACGCGTAGATCACGACCGCCAGATCCGCGCCCAGGTCATCCCCAGCGCCCGGTACTGCGCCGGTGTTGTCGGGAGCGCCCGATCGGGGGTGGACCTGGACTTCATGGGCGAGAAATCCACGAGTCCCATCGACGGCATCACCCGCCGCTATCCCGAGATCGTCATTCTCAAGCCCTACAACTCGTGCCCCCAGATCTGCGTCTACTGCCAGCGGAACTGGGAGATCAAGGCCATGAACCAGCGGGAGGTCCAGATGAGCCGAGCCAAAGTGAAGGAGGCCCTCGGATGGATCCGGGACAACGAGTCCATCACGGAGGTCCTCGTCACCGGCGGGGACCCGCTGACCCTCCGGAACGACTATCTCGACTGGATTTTCGGTGAGATCGCCTCCATCGACCACGTGGAGCGGATCCGCATCGGAACCCGGATTCCCGTGACCCTCCCCTTCCGCATCGACGAGGGCCTTCTTGAGATCTTCAGGAAATACCACCAGTGGGGAAAGCGGGAACTGGCGATCGTGACGCACTTCGAACACGCAACGGAGATGACGGAAGACTCCCTGGCGGCTGTCGGGAAAATCAAGGCCCTGGGCATGAATGTCTACAACCAGCAGGTGTTCACCTACTACAACAGCCGCCGGTTCGAGACCTGCCTGCTGCGGAAGACCCTGAAGCTCTCGGGGATCGACCCGTACTACACCTTCAGCACCAAGGGGAAGGAGGAGACGGTCGACTTCCGGGTACCCATCGCCCGCGTCGAGCAGGAGCGGCGAGAGGAAGCCCGCCTCCTGCCCGGTCTCGTCCGCACCGACGAACCGGTCTTCAACCTGCCCCGTCTCGGGAAGTCGGACCTGCGGGCCTGGCAGGACCACGAAGTCATCATGATCCTTCCGGACGGCCGCCGGATGTACCGCTTCTACTCCTGGGAGGTCCGCCTGGTGACGGCCTTTGACTATATATATACGGACGTGCCCATCTACGAGTATCTCCAGCGCCTCGCCCATGACGGGGAGAACGTCAACGATTATGCGACGATCTGGTACCATTTCTGATGGATGAAGCACCCCTCCGCAAACCTCCCTGGCTGAAAGTCCCCCTCCCCCGGGGACCGGCCTTTGCAGCGGTATCCCGGACCCTGGACGATCTGGGTCTCCACACCGTCTGCCGGGAGGCCCGCTGTCCCAACCGAGGGGAGTGCTTCACTGCCGGTACCGCCACCTTCCTGATTCTGGGCGACACATGCTCCCGGGACTGCCGTTACTGCGGCGTCCGTCACGGGATTCCCGGGCCGCCGGATCCGGAGGAGCCGGAACGGGTCGCCGAGGCGGCCCGCCGGCTCCTCCTCCATTACGTCGTCATCACCTCCGTGACCCGGGACGATCTTCCGGACGGGGGCGCCTCTGTTTTTGCAGCCTGTATCTCTTTCCTGCGTCACGAAATCCCCGGCTGCCGCATCGAAATCCTGGTTCCCGATTTTCGCGGGGACCGAGCCGCTTTGGAGCAGGTCCTGGAGGCGCGGCCTGACGTGATCAACCACAACGTTGAGGTGGTGCCTCGGCTCTTCCCGACGCTGCGCCCACAGGGGAGTTATCGGACATCGCTTGAATTGCTTCGCCGGGTCAGCGAAAGAAATGAATCGACCGATGGCGGCCCCGCGGCCAAGTCGGGCCTGATGGTGGGCCTGGGAGAAACCCGGGAGGAGATCTCGCGGGTTCTTGAAGACCTGATTGAAGCCGGGTGCCGGCACCTGACGGTGGGCCAGTACCAGCAGCCGACACGGGAACACTGGCCCATTTTCCGATGGTGGACCCCGGAGGAGTTCGGGTCCATCGAGGCGGAGGCGCGGCAAATGGGATTCCGCCACATCGCGGCGGGTCCGCTTGTGCGCTCTTCCTACCGGGCCGCCCGGGCTTTTCCGGAGGCCCGCGTGGAACCGGCATCCAAGCCGGTCTGAACCTCCCTTGGTCGCACCGTTGCGGAAACGGCCGATCCGGGAAGGAATGCGGAAGGGGGGTGAGGCAGTCCAAAACAGGCAGTACAAAGAAAAATGACGATCGCATCTTTTCAGGAAAGGAGGGACAATCGGAGCATATGAAAAAGCGAATCACGCTCGGGCTGCTCGCCGTTGTCTGGGCAGTCCTCCTTCCCGCAGCGGTCCTGGCGGCCCCCCAGTATGTGGGGTCCGACAAATGTGCCACGTGCCACGCCCGGATCTTCGAAAAATGGAAAGGAACCCTCCACAACAAGTCGCAGCAGGAACTCTCACCCGCCAATGACACCGTCGTCGTGGACTGGAAAGGGACCTTGAAACTCAAGGGAGGAAACATTCCCGGGTACACCGTCAAACTGTTCAAAAAGGAAAAAGATTATTACGCCACCCTCGCGGACACGAAAAATCCCTCCCGCGAGCAGACGTACAAAGTCGTCCGGACCTACGGCGGCTGGGGATGGAAACAGCGCTACCAGGTCCGAATCGGGAACCTACATTACATCCTGCCGATCCAATGGAATCAGGCAACATCGCGTTGGGTCTCCTACAATCCCCAGTGGTGGTACAACGCCGACGGGAGCCTCAAGGAGCCGCCTGCGAGGAACTCCTTTGAACTGGACTGTGCCGGATGCCACAACACGGGCCTTGTCCTGTCGAAAGGCGACAAGGGTGTCGAGGTCAAGTACACGGAATTGAACACGGGTTGCGAGAAATGCCACGGTCCGGGCTCGGAACACCTGGGCAATCCGACCGGAGGCATCATCAATCCCGGGAAACTGGCATACGACCGGAATATCGAGTCCTGCGGCCAGTGCCACTCCCGCGGGGTGAGCAAACCGGCGGGAAGCTATGGCTACCCCTGGAACGACAAGGATAACAAGCCGTACGCCGTGGGGGAGCCCCTGGACCGGTACTACCAGTTCCGGCCCGGCGAGTGGCGTGGCATGACGGCCCATGCCAAGAGCCATCACCAGCAGTGGCACGACCTCCTGAGAAGCGGTCATTACAGGGGAAAGGTGACCTGTGCGGCCTGTCATGACCCGCACGGGGCACCGAACCGTTACCAGCTTGTAAAGGCCGACAGCAACAACGATTTGTGCCTCAACTGCCACAAGAAGAGGTATGCCACCCCCGAAGCGGTCCGCGGCCATACGAAACATTCGTACGCCCCGGAGACAACGGGAACCAGCCGCTGCTCCTCCTGTCACATGGTGAAGACCGCGTCTTCCGCCGAGGCTGGCGATATCCATTCCCACGACTTCAAGATCATCAAACCTCGGGAGAGCCTGGAGGCTTTCCTGAAGGACCCGAAGAACGTCGCCCCCAATTCCTGCAACGGCTGCCACAAGGATTGGGCAAAGGATGAGGCGGGCTACATGGCCGGCGTGAAGGCTTACGAAAAGCTGTTCAGGAAATAGTCCGGATCCGTGAAGGCGCTTGCCGTCTTGTCTGGAAGACCGGGCTCCGGAGAGGAGGGGTTCCAGGAATCGGGGGAACCCCTCCTTGTTTGATACCTTGCCCCCTTCCGGGTATACCGTGAGAAAGAAGCCTTTTGACCCGATGTCCGACATCAAAGGGAACAAGGGTTCCCGGGCACAGTTCCCGGGCTTCCGGCTTTTAGATTCTGCCGGGAAAGGTCCGTCCAGTCATCATGAGCAACGAACGCAAGATTGTCATTTATACCTGCTGGGCCCATTCCCTGTTCCACTGCTTCGAGGTGACCTTCCCGGCCCTGGCCATCCCGCTCACCCTCGCCCTCGGCATGGACCTGACGGCCGTGCTGGCCCTGGGATTCCCCATGTACCTTCTCTTCGGCCTCTGCTCCCTTCCGTGGGGAATCGCCGCCGACCGCTTCGGGAACCGCCGCATCCTGGTCCTGGCCCTCTTCGGGAGCGCCTGCGGCGCTCTGTGGACCGCCCTGACCGACTCCCCCGTCGCCATCGCCGCTTCCCTGGCCGTGACCGGGGCATTCATCTCGGCGAGCCACCCCGCCGGCATGGGATTCATCACCGGCGGGGTGAAGAACCGCGGCTCCGCCCTGGGCATCAACGCTGTGGCGGGGAGCGTCGGACTCGTTGCCGCTCCCTTCCTGGCGGGCCTCCTGAACTGGCTATCCGGCTGGCGGGCAGTCTATGCGGTCCTGGGATTGGCGGCCTTGCTGGGAGGCATCGCGCTGGCAATGGCACGGATCGACGAAACGCCTCTTCCCGGCCGGGACCGTTCCGAGCTGCCCCCGGCGAAAAATCGAAACGCCGCCCTCCGCCGGCTGCTCCTGTTCTTCTGGATCGTCACCCTCGGGGGCCTGGCCTATCGGATCAACATCGTCTCCCTGCCGGCCTACCTGGAGTATCACGCCCCGTTCCTCTCGAACTTTCTGCGTTCGATCCATCTCCCGGACCATCCGGCGACGGCCACCTTCGCCGCGGCCGCCCTCACCTCCCTCGTCTATGTCGCCGGGATTTTCGGCCAGCTCACGGGAGGCAGGATGGCGGACCGACACGAGCTGAGGAAGATCTATCTCCTGTTCAACATCGTCTCGATCCCCTTCGTCCTAGGAATGGCCATGTTCCAGGAACAGCCTCTGTTTCTCGCCGCCTGCCTCTACGTCTTTTTCGCCCTTGGCATCCAGCCCATCGAGAACAGCCTCATCGGCCTGTTTACGCCGCCGGCCTGGCGGAGCACGGGATTCGGCATCGCCGCCGTGCTGATCTTCGGGGTCGGGTCCGCCGCGGTGTACCTCGTGGGGGCGCTGAAGGACTCCTGGGGTTTCCCCTCGGTCTACTGGGCGGCAGGTGGCCTGATGGGACTGATTGTCCTGCACATCCTGCTTCTGATTAGGTGGACAAGGGGCACATCCTTCCGCAATCTGTGACAGGCTGTTGAAAAGGGGTCGTCTGCTGCGTTCCCCTTATCCTTCGCCGTTCGACGTACCAAGGGGTACGACTCACGGCTCAGGATTTCGGGCGCCTTGCATCCAACCCCTTTTGAACAGCCTGGGAAACAACCCTGAGACGGGCCGTTGAAAAACATCCGTCTGCGGTGATTCTTACTCATTTACCTGAAGCACGAGCCCGGTTTTTCCGTTTACACCGGGGAGCGCTTCGTCTATGCAGAATACGTCCGTCCCGGCGACCTGCGATTGCCAGGGCGCCGATTCCCGGCCGGCCGAAACAAGGAGACCCATGGAAACGTTCGATCTGATCGTCATCGGCGGCGGTCCCGGAGGGCACGCCGTGGCGGAGGAAGCTGCACGCCTGGGAACCCGCACCGTCATCCTGGAACGCGGCGGATGGGGGGGGACCTGCACCCACCGCGGCTGCATTCCAACGAAAGCCCTGCTGGCATGCAGCCGGACCCGGGCCGCCCTGAAAAAAGCAGGGCGCCTGGGCGTGAAAGTCCCCGACACCGTTCTCGACTTCGCGGTGGCGCGCAGACACATGGAGCAGATGGTCCGTGTCTCCGCCCTGGGGGCACAGCAGTCCCTCCGCGAGGCCGGTGCGGACTGTCGGGTCGGTACAGGCATTCTGAAGGCCCCGGGAGAGGTGGAATGGACAGCGCAGAACGGAGCGTCAGCCATGCTCCAGGCGCCGTCCATCGTGATCGCCTGGGGCTCCGAACCATCCCTGCCGCCGGGCATCACGCCTTCCCCGCGGATCCTCACTTCCGACGGGTTCCTCGAACGGACGGAGCTCCCGGAAAGCGTCGTTATCCTGGGAGGCAGCTTCATCGGAGTCGAGTTCGCCACATTCCTGGCCGAGGCAGGCTGCCGGGTCACGCTGGCAGAGGCCCTCGAACGGATCCTGCCCCTCGAGGACAACGACGTCTCATCCCTGATCGGCCGGGAGCTCTCCCGCCTGGGGATCGCCATTCACATCTCCACCTCGGCTGAATCCATCCGGGAAGAAAACGGCGGTATCCTGGCCCGGCTGGCGGGCCCGTCGGGCCCGCTGGAAATGCAGGCCTCGATCGCCCTGGTCTGCACGGGCCGGCGTCCGCTTCTGGAGAGGGATCAACTGGACAGGCTCGGCATCACCCATGACCGGCAGGGCATCCGTGTAGATGAGAATCTGGAGACGACCTGCAAAAGGGTCTTCGCCGTCGGTGACGTGACGGGAGGCGTGCTGCTGGCCCACCGGGCGGCGCAGCAGGGGAAGGCTTTAGCCAGCCGCCTCTTTGGCGACGGATCGGTCCGCCACGACGACGCGTTCGTTCCCTCCGTCGTCTACACCCACCCGCCGGCGGCCCGGGTCGGACTCACGGAGCGGCAGGCCGCCGAGCGGGGTCTCGCGGTCCGGGTGACCCGGTCCGATTACGGGGCCAACATTCTTGCCCGGACCGAGCTGGCGGGCGCGGGATTCGCCAAGGCTGTTTTTCTGGGGGACCGGCTGGCAGGCGCCGCCGTCGCCGGCGAGGGGGCAGGGGAACTGATCGCCCCCCTGACCCTGGCCGTCCGGATTGGCCTGGACCGATCGGCTCTCCGGAACTGGATCCTTCCGCACCCGGGAATCAGCGAGGTTTTTCAGGGGCTGTTCCGGGACTGAAGCACAGGATGGCAAACCGGTTCGAAGACGTCCGTCCCGAAGAATGCCGCTTGCGACAAGAACGCGACGCCGGAACCGGCGTCACCGCTTAGAGGAGAAGCTGGTTTTCCCTCGATCGCGATTCGCCGACGGACAGGACATAGATGGCCGGCTTTCCCAGAACGGGGCAGCGGTTCTCGCAGATGCCGCACCCGATGCAGCGATCCAGGTCCACCCGGGGCTGTTTCACTGTCACCGGGCGGCCGTCCCGGTCTTTCACGACAACCTCTTCGAGCAGAACGGCCTTCTTCGGCGTCGGGCACACCTCCTCGCAGACGATGCACGGCACGGCGTGCGCCCAGGGGAGGCAGCGGCCCGGATCGATCATGGCAAGACCGATCTTCACATCCGGCTTCTCCGCCGGTTTCAGGCTGCGGATCGCCCCCGTCGGACACACCTGCCCGCAGAGGGTGCAGCGATACTCGCAGTAACCGACCCGGGGCACCAGGACCGGAGACCAGATCCCCTCCGGGGCAGCCTCCGTCAGGGCCGGCTGCAGGCCGCCGGTGATGCAGACCTTCATACACTCGCCGCACTTGACACAGCGCCGCAGGAACTCCCTTTCCTCCAGTGACCCCGGGGGGCGGATCAGCCGCGGGTCCGCCTGTCCAGCCCGGGTCGGCCCGATCCGGAGAAGCGGCACCGCCGCGACCCCTGCCGCGGCGGCAGCGATAACCCGGCGCCTTCCCAGGTCCAGCGCCTGCGCGGCGGGATTCCTGCCAAAGCCGAAGGACACGACATTCTTCGGGCAGGCGTCGTCGCAGTTTCCGCAGAGGTAGCATTCGGCCTTGCGCCATTTATCGGGGCTCTGGGGGAAGCATCCCCCCTCACAGCCCGGAACGCAGGCGCCGCAGGAATCGCAGCCTTCGCTGACGGACCGGGACAGCAGGGACCGGCGGGAGAGGATTCCCAGAAGTGCGCCGAGCGGGCAGAGATAACGGCACCAGTATCGCCGCTCGACCCAGTTGAGCGCCAGGATGCCGAGGAACAGGAGCCCCAGAAGGAACCCCTGGTTGAACAATGGCTGCCGGAGGGATAGAACGCCCTTGTGGAGAATATCGAGCAGCCAGTCCGCCGCCGGCGCCAGCCCCGGGACCGGCCAGCGGGACAGCGCGTCGAGGAAGGACGTCACGCCGTACTGGAAGGCCGGATAGACAGAAAGGGACAGGGAACGGATCAGAAGGCTCAGGGGATCGAAAATGCCGGTGATCTGAAGGGTAAAAGCGGAGGAGGCCAGCAGGAAAACCAGGAGCAGATACTTCAGGCGGAAGCTCCCCTTCGGGACGGTCCGCCGGCGCTTCCGGACGACGGAGCCCGTGAGGTTGTGGAGCGTCCCCAGGGGACACACCCAGCCGCAGAAAAACCGGCCCATAAAGACCGTCGCCAGGGCCACCGCCCCCGCCAGCAGCATCGAGGGAAGAAACGACCGGCTCGACAGGATCGCCGTCAGCACCAGAAGGGGATCGGCGTCGAGGAAAAACTTGACCGGATACCCGAGCTGGTCCGCTCCTTTCGACTCCGTCTGGAGGAAGAGCCACAGGAAGAGAAGCAGGAACAAGGCCTGAGAGGCAAGTCGCGCTTTTCGGATCACCGTCTTTCCGCTTTCAGGGGCGAGGGCATTCTCCATCCCCTCGAGGCAAGGGCCGGAACGCGTTTTTCATGCCTGGATCCGGCGGATCTTCTGGCGGGCCAGCCGCATGTTCCCCAGGCCGGCCTGGTGTCCGAGGCGGACACAGCCCAGGGCGTCCTCCCGGAGACCGAACAGGGTGCTGCCGAAGGCGTCCACGGCGACCTGATCCTGGCTCACCGCCACCGTGTTCATCAGGCGCACGTCCGACAGGTCTCCGCCCGTCGGCCCGTTGGCCACGAGGATCCGGACGGCGTCGAGAACCACCAGCGTCGGCCGGACCGTCCGGGCCATGTCGACGAGGCACGGGTCGATCCGCTGGTGAATCCGTCCCCGCGATCCCCCCATCACACCCATCCAGTTCTTCATTCCCAGAGTCAGGATGGATGTGCCGTGGACCTTGGCGATGGGGACGTTGATGATCTTGTCGGCCTCGAAGACCTCCGTGTAAAGGGGCCAGGACTTGAGGGTCTCGCCCTGGATCTTCATCTCCCTGAATTTCCGGTCTTCCACGAAGGACAGATCGGCGCCTGCGGCCGCGGCCGCATCGGCGATGCCGCTCTGCTTGTAGGCCCTTCGGGGACTGCTGACGGTGTGGTCGAAGACCTTCACCTTTTTTGCCCCCGCCTCGAAGCAGAGCCGAACCAGGGTTCCCACCACCTCGGGATTCGTTGTGGCGGCGTATTCGGGCGTACGGTCCCAGCCGATGTTCGGCTTGATCACGACGACGTCGCCCCGGGAAACGAACCGGCGCATCCCCCCGAAAGCGTCCACCGCCGCCCGGGTGATCCGGGCCGGAGAAGGCCCCTTCGCCACGACCATGTCCAGCTTCTCGGCGGCCGCCGCCGAACCGTCGGGCAGCAGGAGACCCGGCAGCGCCAGGGTCGCCCCGGTGACAGCAGCCGTTTTCAGGAACTCCCTGCGGTTCATATCGCATTCCTCCCGGGTTGTATTTTCATGAATCCTGGACAGGGGGTCAACAGAAAAAACAGTGGCACCATGAAGCGCCATAGGGAAATCAGCCAAGACGACAGTTGACCTGTCCGGGCGGGAGAAAACTCCCTGGATGCGAAATCCTCTTAACACAGGGGCCTGATTCGGTAATATGGAATCGCCTAAAATCATATCCGGGAGCCCTCCGTTATGGGTTTTTGTGTTTGTGGCGTAGACACCAATCTGGTCATGGACACGGGTAGCTACAATGCCCCGGCGCTTGATATGAGCGTAGGCCGTCCATGGCCTTTTTGTGTCTATGTAGGGACGAACGATGGAAAAGACGGGTGAGAAAATGGTCAGTTGGGATTTATTTGATGAATTGTACCATGCTTCATTCAACGCCATTCGGAGGATCAGGCACTTATCGGGGATGACTACAAATGCAGAGGCTGTGGAAGTTATGGATATCGTGGATGTCCTTATAGGCGTTCAGAAGAAAGATAGAGGCTATTTGGAATAAAGCGGAGGTCGAAAATGAACATTAATCATCGTGACGAGATGATGAAGGAACTTTACCGGATCCACGGACTTGCCTCCCTGCTCGAATTGACAGACATGGATGAGTATCGACAGGGGGTATACAAGATCAGTGCTCCGCTCTTCACCGTAGCTGACGCGATCCAGGAATGTATGGGAAAGTGCCTGAAAATCCTAAACGACAAAAAAACACCGAGTTGATCACGGCCGTAAAACAACCGAGCTAAAGGGCACAATAGGGCCGCCTCGATCCCTGGGGTGGCCCTATCGGGTGAACCGGGCGGCACAGGGGGTTATGCAAATGGGGACGGACTGACAGACATTGAAAGGCGATTGGCCGCCTTGTAGAAACGGCTCACGGCCGATGAAAAGAGGGATGCAGACCAACTTAAACGCATAAAGGACAAAATGGACGCCATTATATCATTTTTCGGGATCGACAAGAAGCGGTTCACGCCTTGCTAGGTCCAGCAAATGGCATCCGACGACGTTCGGGAGTGTCTGCAGAAGCAAGCCAGAAAAGAGCAGAGGGGAAAGGATAATCCAAAGGCAGCCAAGAAAACCGGGAGGTAACGGGGCGGCCATGCGGATCAGTTTGGTGAGATATGCCTACCAGACATTGGAGGAGACTCTCCAGAAGGCCGAGGATTACACGATTGTGACCCACAACTACCCAGATTGCCTGCTGGTCAACTTTGCTTTCACACGCTCCTGAAGTGCCAATGCAACAGGCGCCTGTCGCTTCACAAGAATTGCAACCAATTCCAGCAGAGTGTCGCGCGTCAGCGGATTTTTTACCACTTCATCAATATGTTCCGTTAGCACCACATCAATCAGGTCCGTCAAGGTTTCAGCAGTACCCGATCGTCTCCATCGGAAATTTTCTGCTGCCTGCCGTTGAATGGACCGGAGCAACCATTGTAGTCCATCGAGACGGATAAGGCGCCCAGTAGCGGAGCATAAGAACATGCAAAAATGTGGGATGCAGTCTTCTTCTCGATCAAGATGCTTTTCTGCCCATGACTCATATAGATCCTTCATTTGGAGAACCGTTACCTTGTGACCCTCAACTTGATCTAGCGACAATTCAGAGCCACATCCCAGCAAGCGCCACAGCAGTTGTTCGCCGTAGTACCACCGACGGCCGGAGATCCATTGTGGAGACGCCAATGCACACTCGATCATTGACCTCCAGTGACGAGCAAACACAGCAATATCGCAATTCCGTGAAACCTGCTTCAGCCAATAATCGATGAAATGACCGATGATGTAATGAGCGTTGCCACCCAACCGAAATAGTGGCTGCCACAGCTCTATTGAGTCATTCATGGGCAATTTTGGTATCAGTTTGGCAATTGACTGGACAATCTCATAGCCTATCTGCGTCAGAGGTTCGTGGCGATCGCATTCCTCAAGCTCGGTATACGACCGTAGCTCCAAGTCCAGCAAGCGCTTCAGCAGTTCGAGCCGGTTCTTTGTATCCATTGGATCGGACTGTTGCGTTCCGACTGGAGGAGGCTGAAATAGCCAGGAGAACATCGCCTGCAGAATACGTGTGTCAAGTCCAGTGGCTCGTCGCTCGCTAGGATCTCTTCTGAGCAGGCTATCCTCTCGCTCATATTCTCTGACCCAGCGCCGCCGCTCAATGCGCTCAAGACGCTTCGTGATAGCGACTGGGTCAACGCTCGTTAAAGTCGTTTCAGGCTTCGCTAACGTGCAATTTCGTAATCGTTTCAGCCAGTGTCCCCATAGCTCGTGCAGTATATGAGGTTCATATTGTCGGGGAACCAGAATGGCAAGGGCACACCAGAGCAAAGAAATCTCAAGAAGACGCCACCAAGTACTGCCTAGTTGTTTCCAATGCATATATGCAATCGACGTCACCGTCGTAACGGCCACCTCACTACCGCTGGTCAAAACACGGAGTACTGCATGCCCCGCATAGGAAGAAGCTGGAGAGTTTATAAAGTCACACATAACAGCATGCGCAACGAACTCCACTCCATTATAGTTGCGCAGCACATGGCTGCGAAACATATTGCTATCATTACTCAGCTGCTCGACAGCAACGCGTACTATCTCTCTGGTATTTTCATATCCTTCGGGATGCGCTTCAAGCCAGAGTCGAGCCCGCGCGAGTAGGGTCGAAGCAACAGCGACCTTTGCCAGGCGTTGATCATCCTCATCGACATCCGTATTCTTGACAGACAAAGCTGTACTTAAAAAGCAAGCAAGATCCTCCGCTTTTTCGTCTGTTAATTCGGAAGTCATTCCGAGCAACTGTCTGCACTCGTCAGGAAGGGAGATGATTCGGAGCGTCGAGTTGATTGCTTGTTGATAGCGCTCAACATCTCTCTGTAAAGTTTCTGGATAGTCGAATAACATCTGGCCGGTGGTGTCACCAGGGCCTTCTTTGTAGTTATCGCGATCGAGCACAGATTGAAGTAGGCGAAGTTCAAGTGCCGACTTCTCATCAGTCGGTACTTCCCACTGCTTCATGGTAATGGCCAAGAATGATGCGATCTCGGGTCTGAATGCTACCAGATGGGCCGCTATGCTCGATAATGGAACCCTGCGATACGCAACGGACCACCACTCACGCGCCATCTGAAAAACGATTTCACCTTGACGTGCCCAAGATCCTTCATCGAACGCATACGGTAAAGCATCAATTCGATATTTGTCCCAGAAATAAAGCTCTTTGCAGGCGAGAAGAGGACGAAGCAGAGTCTCGAACAGGACAGAACAGTGCTTCCCGACGTTCAATAATACTCCTAAGACCGCTACAGAATGTGACTCTTCAAACAAGCGTTGAATATAGGGTGTAACGTCTGCACCACCATCGATACTAGTACATAACCACTTCTCAAGAGCAGCCAACGCGCAATACAACTGGCCGGCACCTGTAGCATTTTGCTGGCTCCAATTCAGAACTAAATGATTTCCAAAGAACTCCTTTTTCGTACCTCCCGGTAAGTCGAGAACAATACCGATACGATGGGTGTGGTGACGGTTCCTTTCGTATTCCCAACGCTCTGTGCAGAAGTCTACGAGCCTGATCAATGTATCTAACGCAATATCAGGCGAGATACTAAGAAATGCGTGGAATGGGCTCTGCCAATAAGCGGTCGGATAACTGCCTTGGTCGAATTCCATGCCATAGCGATCATTAAATCTGATGTGTTGGCCGTATTCTTCCTCGGGAGAATCCTCAATGAGTACAGCTAGCAACACCTCCGCAGCCACCTCTGGCCTGACCTTCATCAGCGGAGCGAGAGATCGCGAATGTATACAGCATTCACGGAAGCTTCCATCAACACGGTTCAGTGGTCCAAGCGGCCAGGGAGGCAAAGTCTTCCTGGCAGATGCTATTGATGGAATTATCATCCTATCTCGCTCTTGGTACCAAGCCTGGTATTTAGGATCGGTTCGGAGCCGCTCCGCATGTTCTCGAGCCTGCTGCCTTCTATGCTCTTCGATTTGTGCGATGACGTCAGCATGCGGCGGACGGCGCTGAGCCATTTCCAACGCCCATGCAGATACCTCATCAGAAAGATCTGGCGCGCCGGCCAAGGCCGCGGCATAGATTGGCTTTTCTGAATCGTTGGCGAAGATAACACCCCTGCCTTTTGCAACCTGGATCTCTCTGGCGGAAGATAGAGCGACTTCCGCGATGACCTTCCGGAACGGCATTGGTGACCCAGGGATGAGTTCGACGGGCGTCGTTGTGAGCCATCTCTCACATAGACTAGCAACGACTGAAGACATCAGTCGTGCCACGCGGTCACGGTGTGCGGCCAAAAAACGGATCACAGGAGGCCAACGGGTAATGATGGGTAAGCGATATTGTGCCTCGATATACAGACCTAATGTTGGATCTGCTTGCGGTAACGGAAACTGACCGCTTGGTTCGGTAGCAATGTGATGGAAACGCAAGAGAAGCCGATTGAGTAATGTGCCGTGATTGGCGAATAACAGATCTGCGCGTTCCATTAGAAGTGAATCCGCGAGAGGATCCAGGCATAATGCGTCGAGCAGGATGTCCGTCGCCAATCCCATCCATTGTTGAGGCTGATCCAGCTTCTCAAAGGCAATATCCCATTTGGTACGATCTCCGGCGCTCTCACGCAAAAGGTACTGACCAAGCATGCGCATCGCACCAGTCCACAATGGGTTTTGCGCTAGAGCCGCCCATCGAGAGGTATCATCTGAGATTTCCTTCAGTCTTTGGAAGCGCGCCCAGTCGGCCGCGAGGTCATGCTGAAATTCAACATGATTCCTTGCAGTGATTCGCACAGGTAGCTGCCGAGGCCGCTCTTGCAGAGCGAGAGCTTCCAGGGGTTGTAACTCGCTAAGACAAATGCTGTACTCGAAGGAAGCCTCTCGCTCTGAAAGCCGCATCAGTATTCCTTGCAGCTGCAACTGTCCGTTAGTCCAGAAATTCCAAAGCGAATCCGCGATTGTTGTGAGCGATAGTCTTCTTTCGATATCTTCTTCCTGTTGAAAGTGCGCTGCTGCCTGCATAACCCATGCGAGGGCTCGAAGATTTGTGAGGATTGCGACGGCGTCATCCTGCAGGGCAAGCCAGCTCAATCCTGGCGTCAACTGCAGAGCAGCCTGAACCTCGGTAATGGGAACAGGGCCCAGTTCGATATGTGCCGATCGTTTGTTGCCTAGAAGACCTAACATTCGCCCGTCTATCCATGCTTCAGTTTGACCAATGATTAGAATCTGCCAAACGGGGATTTCGCCCGGGATATGCTCGCATATAAGCGCTTCAACCAAACGTTTAACTTGCGGAACCAACTCACTGCTGATGCGTTCTGATGCATCAATCACGAGTATGTTTTTCGAGTGTACCGTCGCTTTAAGCGTTGTGTGTAACGGATGGGTTAAGTCGGTCTTTATGCGTTCTACTTCGGTCAGCGTGACGTCAAGTGTGTCTGGACCTAACCATACGTGTTCCGCATCTGGGAATCGATTGGCCAAGATAGTTTTCGCAAGCGCTGATTTTCCGACTCCTGAGTCGCCATATAGAATGACAATAAGGTTGTCTAATATGGCTTGAGTGAGCTTGCCACCGTCTTCGGATCGATCTAGCGAATATCCAGAAGGCAAGGACGCTTCAATTTTACTTAGATGCTCAAACGTGTAGGCTCTGAGTAGAGCCCATCCTGAAGAATAATTTGGGTGTTCATGGAGTTGAAACTGGCTACGCAACTCGTGCCAAAGAAGTGGTAGATCGATTGTGCCGTCTCCGAGACGGCTCTTGCGGGCCCGATCCACCAGGGTTTGCCAAAGTCTTCGTGCCTCAATCGGTGACTCACTGGCAAGGACTCGTCTACACTGCATGATCGCGGCTTCACGATCCTCCGATGGATCAAGATCGAAATCCCTGGGGATAACATGGAGGTGACGAATGAATTCTAGTACTTCTTCATTCGTGGCTTCAACTGACAGAGCCCGTACTGCTTCCATCACATTATCAAAGATGACTTTGTGCTTCTTTGTTCCCCGGATTCTTCCTACCGCAAGCATAGGATCACTGCCGGTACATGCATTCTTTATGTCCGTCCAAGCCGCCTGAAACCCTGGATGGCGTCCCCTTGTTACTAACGCAATACGATCACGACCGTGACGCATTGGTCCGGTCCTGCCAATCCTGAACTGTTGCCAGGCAATGCTGACAAAGTCGCGAGGAAGACCAGCACTTGTCACCTGCAGATTACTCTTACAAGAGAGAGCCAAAAAGGAGTCTTGCGATTCAGACACGCACGTAACTAGAAGATCATCGATCTTCCACCCGAGTGTACCGGTCTGCGACTGTATCCGCCTGCCGATACATCCGTCCATTCCGGGCATGCCCTCGCCAGTCAGCATCTTCAACAGCAACCATGCAGCGACTTGGTCTTCAAAGTCAAAACCCGGTCCAGCGGTTGAGCGCGTGGTTGCCTGTCCCCGGCTATGCTTCATTGTGCCGGAAGCCTTTGTACTTTTTTCCCTCGTCGCTTTATTCACTTATTATTTCCATTGATTCCGCTGTAAATGACAGGCGCTATCTATTATTGCCCTATGGTGGCAGCGCTCTGACAATCAGGAGAATAATTGTGGGAAGTGATTGAAACATTGCGAATGTACTCGCCTTCCGGCGATTCTGCAACACTAAAGATGCTTAGTGAAAAATCAGATGCTTGCGCAACTCCCCGGAAACAATTGGATTGACTCGTCCCGACTCTCTGTATGATAATGCTGGCGTACATTCGGGAGCATCAAACCATCCGCCGCAGCAAGGAATCCCGTGAACAGAGTCAGGATCCACCCCGGACCCCTGGAAGAACGGTACCGGGCCGCCCTGGGGGAGGCCCGGAGCGCCTCCGTGCGGTCGCGCCTTTGGCGGAAAGACGCGTCCCTCTGGCCGGGACCCGCCGCGGAAATCAATCATCGCCTGGGCTGGCTGGACTGCC
This sequence comes from Deltaproteobacteria bacterium HGW-Deltaproteobacteria-19, assembly GCA_002841865.1. GTDB lineage: Bacteria > Desulfobacterota > Syntrophia > Syntrophales > PHBD01 > PHBD01. The sequence continues at coordinate 63,058 of PHBD01000005.1, read as the reverse complement.
CGCAGTCCATGGTCCCGTTTATTCCGGACATGGAGGCCTTTGCGGAATCCGTGCGGGCGGAAGGCTTCCGGCGGGTTCTGGTCCTGGGCATGGGGGGATCCAGCCTCGCCCCGAACCTGTACGCCCGGCTTCTTGGAACGGAATGGGGACTGCCCCTGGAGATCCTCGACACGACCGATCCCGTTACGATTCGAAATTTTACGGACCGCTTCCCGCCGGAGGAGACCCTCTATATTGCATCCACCAAGTCGGGGGGAACCGTCGAGACCCTGTCCCTCCTGAAATATTTCTACCGCCTCGCCGTCCGCCGGCTGGGGGCGGAGCGGGCAGGCGGCCATTTCTGCGCGATCACCGACCCGGGCAGTGGCCTGGCGGTGCTCGCCGGGGCCTGCCGCTTCCGCCGGATCTTCCTGAACGATCCGGACATCGGCGGCCGCTTCTCCGCTCTGTCCCTGTTCGGGCTCGTTCCCGCCGCCCTGGCGGGAGCCTCTCCCAGCCGCCTGCTGGAGGATGCCACCACCGTTGCGGAGAGGGAACAGCGGGAGGCGGAGGCGGGATCCATCGGAGGCCTGGAGCTGGGAGTCTTCCTGGGCGAGGCGGCAGCGGCGGGACGGGACAGACTGCTCCTGTTCCATCCCCAGGACCTGGCCCCTCTCGCGGACTGGCTGGAGCAGCTCCTGGCGGAGAGTACCGGGAAAGAGGGGAAAGGGATCCTGCCCGTCCCCGGAAACGACCCGGAAGCCTCGCTCGAACCGGATGAAAACCGTGTCTTCGTCTTCCTTCATCCGGGAAAAGCCGCGCCGCCCGCCGACCGGCTCCGTCAAGTCGAGCAGTGCGGTTGCCCCTGGGTCGCCCTGGATACGGATCCCCGGCGGGACCTGGGAGCATTCCTGTTTCTCTGGGAGATAGCCACGGCCTGTGCCTGCTGGAGGCTGGGGGTGAATCCCTTCGACCAGCCCGATGTGGAATCCGCCAAGGAAGGGGCCCGCCGGTTTCTGGAGAATCTCGACCGGGAGGCCCGGCTTGCAGGCGGAGAAGACCTGGATTGCGGGCGCGGCGGGGAGGAATCGGTGGCAAGGGTTCTGCGGGGGTTTCTGGCCGGAGCCGCCGCGGACGGATACACAGCCCTTCAGGCTTTTCTTCCTTACGAACCGGGCATCCGATCCGCCCTGGAGAACCTGCGCCGGGCGGCCGAGCGCCTTTCCCGCCGTCCGGCGACGGCGGGTTTCGGCCCCCGCTATCTCCACTCGACGGGACAGATCCACAAAGGTGACGCCGGGCGGGGCCTCTTCATCCAGATTACCGCCGACGACCGGGAGGACCTTCCGATTCCCAAGGCCATGGACAGTGACGAGTCGACCCTGACCTTCGGCGCGCTGAAAGCCGCCCAGGCGGCAGGCGACCGGGCGGCGCTACAGAAGGCCGGCCGCAGGGTCCTCCACCTTCACCTGAACACCGACCCGGCGGACCGCTTGCGCGCCCTGGCGGAACTCCTCGGGGACTGACGCGAACGCAGGCGAACGCGTCGCCTGACCGCCGCCGGATTTCCGGGACGAAGTCCCGACTGCAATACAAAGGATCGATTTATGACCGGACAGAACCGCCTCGCCGGCGAAAAGAGCCCCTATCTCCTGCAGCACGCATCGAATCCCGTGGACTGGTATCCCTGGGGTGAAGAGGCCTTCACCCGGGCCCGGAGGGAAAACCGCCCGGTTTTCCTGTCCATCGGCTATTCCACCTGCCACTGGTGCCACGTCATGGCCCATGAGTCCTTCGAGAACGAGGAGGCGGCGGCCCTTCTGAACGATGCCTTCGTCTGCATCAAAGTGGACCGGGAAGAACGGCCCGACCTGGACCACCTTTACATGACGGCCTGCCAGATGATGACCGGATCCGGTGGCTGGCCCCTGACGGTCGTCCTGACGCCGGACCGGAGGCCCTTCTTTGCCGCCACCTACATCCCCCGGGAAACCCGCCTGGGCCGCACGGGCCTGATGGACCTCGTCCCGAAGATCGTCCATCTCTGGCGGACGCGGCGGCAGGACGTCCTCCAGTCCGCCGGCAGGATCCTGCAGGCCTTGCAGGACTCGGGAAAGGACGGCCCCGAAGAGGATCTTCCGAAGGAGATCGTCGACCAGGCCTACGGCGAGCTTCGGGACCGGTTCGATCCCGAGGCCGGCGGCTTCGGGGAACGGCCCAAGTTCCCGATTCCCCACCAGATCCTGTTTCTTCTCCGCTATGCCCGCTCGAGAAGGACCGGCTGGGCCCTGGAGATGGCGGAGAAGACCCTGAAGGCCATGCGGGCCGGAGGAATCTGGGACCACCTGGGCTTCGGCTTCCACCGCTACAGCACCGACGATCAGTGGCACCTGCCCCACTTCGAGAAGATGCTCTACGACCAGGCCCTGCTGGCCCTGGCCTACACGGAGGCCTTCCAGGCCACGGGAGCGCCCCTGTACCGCTCCGTGGCCGAAGACATCCTCACCTATGTTCTCCGGGACATGGCGGATCCCGGCGGGGGATTTTACAGCGCCGAGGACGCCGACAGCGAGGGAGAGGAGGGAGCTTTCTACGTCTGGAAAGCGGAAGAAATCAGTCGGATCCTGGGGACACAGGCCGCCCGGCCTTTTGGGGAGGCGTACCAGGTCCGGGAGGAAGGCAACTACATCGAAGAGGCCACGGGACAGGGGACGGGAAAGAACATCCTCCACTGGAAGGGGGATCCTCCGGCCGAACTGCCGTCCTCCATCGAGCAGGCCCGGCGGACGCTTTTTGCAGTCCGGGAGAAGCGGCCCCGCCCGCAACGGGACGACAAGGTCCTGACGGACTGGAACGGCCTGACGCTGGCCGCACTGGCCAAAGCGTCCGTGGCATTCGGAGACGCCCGCTACGGCGAGGCCTACCGGCGATGCCTTTCCTTCTTCTCCGGCACGATGCTCCGCAACGGAGTCCTGCTCCACCGCTGGCGGGACAGTGAAGCGGCCATTGGAGCCCACCTGGACGACTACGCCTTCCTCATCTGGGGACTGATCGAGGGCTACCAGGCCTTCCTGGATCCGTCCCTCCTGGCGACAGCACTCCGTCTCCAGTTGGAGCAGGACCGCCGATTCTGGGATGACCGCCTGGGGGGATACTTTTTTTCTTCCGCTGAGAGCCGCGATCTCCTGGTCCGGAAAAAGCAGATCTACGACGGCGCCCTCCCGTCGGGGAATTCCGTCTCGGCGCTGAACCTGGCCCGCCTGAGCCGCCTCACCGGAGACGGCTCCCATGAAGAGCGGGCTGTGAGGCTCCTGCGCTGTTTCGCCTCCGCCGTCGCCACGATGCCCTCGGCGTACACCATGCTCATGGCGGCGCTGGACTTTCTCACCAATCCGTCCTATGAAATCGTCATTGCCGGCGACCCCTCGGCCCCTGACACGGCAGCCCTGCTCACGGTCGTGCGGGAGCGGTACCTGCCCGCCGGCACGCTTCTGCTCAGGCCCCCGGGGCGAAGCGCCGGGGAAATCGGGAGACTGGCCCCCTTCGTAAAGGACATGAAACCCCTGGCAGGAAAGGCCGCGGCCTACGTATGCCGCCATTTCAGCTGCCGGCAGCCGGTCACGGACCCGGAAGCGCTTCGGGAAGCCCTGGAAGAGGAACACCCATGAACACCATGGAAAGTTGGAAAGAGCGGTACCCGAAAAAATTCGCCCCGGAAGAAGCGATTTTCGGCCACATCCACCGGGGGGACGTGATCTTCGTCGGCTCCGCCTGTGCGGAGCCGCAGTACCTGGTCCACTCCCTGATCCGGTACGTCAAGGCCCACCCGAAGGCCTTCTTCGACGCGGAGGTCCTCCACATCCGGACACTGGGCGTGGCGCCTTACGCCTACGAGCGGTTCAAGCAGAACTTCCGCCACAACTCCTTCTTCATCGGCGAGACCACCCGGGACGCCGTCAACGAGGGCGTGGCGGACTACACACCCGTCTCCCTTTCCAAGGTTCCGGAGCTCTTCTACCGCGGCCTGGCCCACGTGGACATCGCCATGATCCAGGTTTCACTCCCCGACGAGCACGGCTACGTGAGCCTGGGGGTCAGTGTGGACATCGTCAAGGCCGCCGTGGAGAAGGCGGATCTGATCGTGGCCCAGATAAACCGGGACATGCCCCGGGTCCACGGCGACGGCTTCCTTCATCTCGACGATATCGATTTCCTGGTGCCCCACGACGAGCCGCTCCTGGAGTACGCCCCCGAGGCAGACTCGGAAATCATCCATCGCATCGGCCGCTATGTGTCGAAGCTCATCCAGGACGGCGATACGATCCAGGTGGGACTCGGGAGCCTGCCCAACGGCGTCTTCACCCACCTGGGAGACAAGCGCCATCTGGGAATCCACACGGAGCTTCTGGGCGACGGGATCGCGGACCTGATGCGGCGGGGCGTCGTGGACAACACCCGGAAGACCATCGACCGGGGCAAGACGGTAGCCACTTTCTGCATGGGCCACCGGGTCACCTATGAATATATCCACGACAATCCCGCCGTCGAGTTCAAGACCATCGACTATACAAACAATCCCCTGGTCATTGCCCGGCAGGACAACATGGTGGCCATCAACAGCGCCCTGGAGATCGACCTGACGGGGCAGTCCACGGCGGAGTCCATCGGCCGGAAATTCTACAGCGGCATCGGGGGGCAGGCCGACTTCATGCGGGGCGCCTCCATGGCGCGGAACGGAAAGACCATCCTGGCCCTCCAGTCCACCGCCTCGGCGGAAATGATCTCGCGGATCGTACCGTACCTGCGGGAGGGTGCAGGAGCCACCCTCATCCGGGGGGACGTTCAGTACGTCGTGACCGAGTTCGGCATCGCCTATCTCCACGGGAAGAACATCCGGGAGCGGGCCATGGAACTCATCGGCATCGCCCATCCGAAGTTCCGCGCCCGGCTGATGGAGGAGGCGAAGAAGGCCGGCCTCGTATACCGCGACCAGGCCTACATCCCCGGTGAGCGGGGGATGTATCCGGAGCACCTGGAGTCCTACCGGACCACCCGGAAGGGTTTCAACATCTACTTCCGGCCCATCAAGATCAGCGACGAGCCGCGCCTGAAGGACTTCATCTACTCATTGTCGGAGCAGAGCATGTACCGGCGCTTCATCTCAGCCCGGAAGGACATGCCCCACGAGCGCCTCCAGCCCCTGGTGGTCATCGACTACACGAAAGAAATGGCCATCCTGGCCGTCACGGGCGGCGAGGAGAATGAGAGCATCGTCGGCGTGGGCCGCTACTACATCGAGCCGGACACCCATTCGGCGGAGGTGGCCTTCGCCGTCCGGGACGACCACCAGAACCGCGGGATCGGTCTCGAGCTCCTGTCGTATCTGACGTTCCTGGCAAAACGCCAGGGGCTCCTGGGATTCACCGCCACGGTCGTCACGGGGAACGAACCGATGCTCAACGTTTTCGAGAAGGGCGGGTTCGAGATCGAGCGGCGCAGCAGCGGCGGCGTCCACGAGCTGAAGATGACCTTCCGGGAAGAGGGATACAATCAGGGAATCCGTTGAGGGGGACAAGACAATGAAGGTGGCCGGCGTCGAAGAGATCCGGGCGATGGACCGATGGGCAATCGAGAAGCTCGCAATTCCGGAAGAAATCCTGATGGAAAATGCCGGGCTGGCCGCGGTTGCACTCTTGGACCGCGAGTTCGGTATAGCCGGGAAGCGGTTCGTCGTCCTCTGCGGGAGCGGGAACAACGGCGGCGACGGGCTGGTCGTGGCCCGGAAGATCCATTCCCTGGGCGGCGTCCCGAAGGTCTTCCTCCTGGGCGATCCGGCCCGGTTCCGGGGAGCGTCGGCAACGAACTTCGGGATTCTCAAGCGCCTGCCGGTTGACATGCGGGCGGCGGACGACCTTGAGGAAATCCGGAGATACATCGTGCACGCCGACATCGTGGTCGACGCCCTGCTCGGAACCGGCCTCGACCGGGACGTGTCAGGCCTCTACCGCGACGCCATCGATCTCATCAACGACAGCGGCCGCAGGGTCCTCTCCCTCGACATCCCCTCGGGCGTCAACGGCGACACCGGCGAGATCATGGGCGTCGCCGTGCGGGCCTGCTGGACGGTAACCTTCGGTCTCCCGAAGCCGGGGAACGTTCTCTACCCAGGGTTCGGCTGCTGCGGAGAGCTCTTCGTGTCCGGCATTTCCTTCCCCCCGGAACTGACGGGCCGGGAGGATCTGATGATCGCGCTGAACGGGTTCGTCCCACTGCCTTCCCGGGATCCGGAGGCCCACAAGGGGGCCGTCGGGGACGTTCTTTTCATTGCCGGCGCCGCCGGCTACCTCGGGGCCCCCCAGTTTGCCGCCCTTTCGTTTCTCAAGGCCGGTGGTGGCTACGCCCGGCTGGCGGCTCCCGCCTCGATCGTGCCCTTCCTGGCCCAGGGCGTTGCCGAGGCCGTTTTCATCCCCCAGCGGGAAACGACGTCCGGAAGCCTCTCCCGAAGGAACAAGGCAGAGATCCTCGCACTGGCCGATACCGTGGACATGGTGGTCCTGGGCCCGGGCCTTTCCCTGGCGGCGGAGACGCAGACAATGGCACGGGAGCTGGTCAAGGGGATCGGGAAACCCGTCCTGATCGACGGCGATGGACTGACGGCCGTGGCGGCGGATCCGGGAATCCTCCGGAAGCGAAAGGCACCGACGGTCCTGACGCCGCATCCCGGCGAGATGGCCAGGCTGACGGGGAAAACAACCGGGGAGATCCGCCGAAACCGGATCGCCGTCCTCCAGGCCGCCGCGCGGGACCTGAAATCCACCATCGTGCTGAAGGGGGCCCACAGCCTGATCGGATGCCCCGACGGCCGGGTCTTCGTCAACCTGAGCGGAAACGCCGGGATGGCCACGGCGGGATCGGGGGACGTCCTCACGGGAGCGATCGCGGCCATGTTCGGGATGGGCCTGCCCCTGGAACAGGCCGTCCGGAAAGGGGTCTTCCTCCACGGCCTGGCGGGGGACCTGGCGGCGGACGCAAAGGGGGAAGACGGCATCACCGCCCGGGATATCCTGGAATTCCTGCCCGCCGCCCTGAAGCAGGACCGGGAGACGCCGCCGGCACGTGAGCCTGCCCACTGTCGGCTTCCGGCCGTTATCGGCTGACGGGTCCCCGTAAAAGCGTTCTCGGCGGTTCAGGCTCTCCGTTCGAGGATGAACCCGGCGATGGCAAGCAGGTGATTCTTAGCCTCGGAGGCCCCGAAGCCGTTCAGGCAGTCCTTTGCCTCCGCCACGAAGGCCTCCGCTTTCCCGAGAGTATAAGAAATACCTCCGTGGCAGCGGATGCAGTCCACCACTTCCCCAACCCCGTCGTCGCCGCCCGTCCGCTTCATTTCCTCGACGAGACCTACGATTTTCCCGCGTTCCTTTTCTGGACTCCGGGCAAGCGCGACAATCAGCGGCAGGGTCAGTTTTCCCTCCTGGAGGTCCTTGCCGATGGTCTTTCCGAAGAGGGCTTCCTCGGCCATGTAGTCCAGGGTGTCGTCGGTCATCTGGAAGGCCATGCCCAGGAGGAGACCGAAACGCCGGAGCGCGGCCGTGTGTTCCGGCCCGTGCCCGCCCAGGATTCCACCGATGGCGCAGGCCGCCGCCATGAGAATGGCCGTCTTCTTCTCGATGATGGTCAGGTAATCCTCTTCCGTGATGCCGACATCGCCGCTCCGGACGAGCTGAAAAACCTCCCCCTCGGACATGATGTTCGTCGTCTCCGACATCAGGCGGAGAACCTCGATGCTCCCGTCGTCCGACAGGATGCGGAACGACTTGGAGTAGAGGAAGTCGCCCACCAGAACGCTCGCCGCGTTGCCCCAGACAGTGTTGGCCGAGGCCTTTCCGCGGCGGAGCCGGCCCTCGTCGATGACGTCGTCGTGCAGGAGAGTGGCGCTGTGGATAAATTCCAGGACCGCGGCAAGACGGGCGCTCCGCTCGCCCCGGTACCCGCTCAGGTTGGCGCAGGCGATGAGCAGGAGGGGCCGGAAACGCTTCCCGCCGCTGCCGATCAGGTAATGGGAGATCTCGGGAATGAGTGCCACCTCGGAGCGGAATTCCCTCTCCATGAAGGTTTCAACCTGTCCGAGGTCGGCCGCGTAATACTGGAAAATGTCCTGGATCGTCATGGGTACCGCCGGATGGAAGTGAGCCCGATGATAGGGAAGAGGAACGGCCTTGTCAATCCGAATCGGGCAAAAAAAAGGCGCCGGCCTCGGGGCCGGCGCCGCTTCAGTCTGCTTAGGGTTTCACGACTCCAAGATGAATCAGGCCTTGGAGGGCTGCTTCAGCATCCATATGATCGCAATGGATGCCAGGCACATGACACCGGAAATGATGAAAGACGTAGAGTAGTCGCCGGCGCCGAACTGCTTCACCACCTGGATCCCCTTATCCATGGCCTCGTAGGGAATCTGGCCGACGATGGACATCAACTTCGGGGCCAGCCAGGGACCGAACAGACCGCCTGCGCCGTAGGCCGCGAACATCAGGCCGTAGTTGGCGCCCACGTTCTTCGTCCCGAAGTAGTCCGCCGTGATCGCCGGGTAGAGCCCGAGATAACCGCCGAAGCAGAACCCGATGGAGCACACGCCGAAGAGATACAGGGGATAGCTGGTGAACATCTTGAGGACCAGCATGATGACGCCGGCAAAGGCAAAGAGAATGTACAGGGTGTTCTTACGGCCGATGACGTCGGAGACCTGGCCCCAGACAAGGCGTCCGGCCGCATTCAGGATCGCGACGATCATGACGGCCAGCGCTCCCTGGTCGGCAATGGTCTTGAAGGCGTCCTTCGTGATCGTGGGCATTGTCTTTGCCATCTCGATCATGGACGGAGCCTGCCACATGTTCGTGATGTTCATGATGATCATGAGGCCTGCCGTGCAGCCGGCGAAATAGGTGATCCAGAGAAAATAGAACTGGGGCGTTTTGAGCATTTCGCCGGTCGAGAAATCACCTCCGGACGATGCTTTCGCACCCGCGGCGGGTGCGGGGGGATTCCATCCTGCGGGCTTGTAGCCGGCCGGGGGAACCACCATGAGCTGGGCGCCAAGAATGACGGCAACCAGGAAGATGATGCCGAGATACATGAAGGTCGGCATGATGCCCGAGGAGGCGATGAAGGCCTTGGCGATGGGGGTGAAAACCAGGGCGCCGGCGCCAAACCCGGCCACGGCCAGCCCCGTAATCATACCGCGCTTGTCCGGGAACCACTTCACACAGGTGGCGATGGGACAGACATAGGCAGCGCCGATGCCGATGCCGCCGATGACTGCAAAGGACAGGGTGAACATCATAAGGCTGTCCGCGAAGGACGCAAGGATAAGGCCGAGGCCCAGCATGGCGCCACCCACCGTCGCGACGATCCGGGGCCCGATCTTATCCTGGATCTTGCCGGCGAAGATAACGCCCAGGGCAAAGAAAGCCAGAATCAACTGTGCAGGGAGCGCCAGGTCGGTGGCGCTCCAGGTGGGGAATCGGGCACTCAGGCCCGGTTTGAAAACGCTGTAAATGTAAACGGCGCCCAGGCTGACCTGGATCAGCATTGCGCCCACAACCACCAGCCACCGATTGAAGGTCTTCTCTGCCATGAAAGCGATTCCTCCTTTTATAAAATGCGCAGCTATCTAACACACATGTCCCCGGATGTCCAACACAGATTTCCGCTTGGACCGCTCCAGGACCGAGCACAAAAGCAGCTTCTTTAAGTTGTTTTCGGGAGATCCCGGAGCTGTTCCCGGGTGTTCACATTCAGGAAGGGATCCCTTCCCGCGAAGAAGGGTTCCGTTTCCGCCTCCTCGACGTCTCGGACGCGGAAGCCTTTATAAAATCCGGTCACCTTCCGTTCGTCCCGCTCCAGGAGGCGGCGGATGACGGGCAGGCATTTCCGGTCGTATACGGCGTGGAGGGGCTCCGGACGCCCCCCTCGGACGGGGACGACGATGTCGTACCCCTCCGCCAGGAATGCCAGGTGGCGAATGAAAGAGGCATCCAGGTACGGCATGTCGCAGGCGCAGACAAAGGCCCGCGGAGCCCGGGCATGGAACAGGCCGGAATGGATCCCCGCCAGGGGGCCCATCCCCTTGAAGATGTCCGTTACGACGGTTGCGTCGAGGTCAAGGTAGTCCAGGGGCTCGTTCGTGACGATGATGATTTCCCCGCAGACCTCCCGGAGGATCCCGACGGCCCGGTCGATCATCCGCACCCCGTCCACCTGGAGGAAGGCCTTGTTGGTCCCCATCCGGAGGTTCTTTCCGCCCGACAATATGACTCCCGCGACAGGCTCCACGGGTGTGATCCTTTCCATTCAGCGCATCCCGGGATACAGCTTCCGGGAGCGATCGACAATCCGCTCGATGGCGTCGGACAGGACGCCGTTCACTTGGGCCGCCAGCTTCTCCCTGGAAAACCCGATGTCCTCAAGGGAAGAGGTGCTTTCCACGGTCGTTCGGTGGACGATCTTCCTGTCTTTGCCGTCGGCCATGACGATCGTCAGTTTCGCTCTCGCCTTGTACCGGTTGAGAGGGTTGAAACGGTCCGAGCGGTCGCAGGTCACCTCCAGGGCATCGATGGTCCCTCCCAGCAGGATGTCCCCCCATTCGGGCCGGATCGTGTCCTCCTTGAGATTCCAGGCCGGGGCGGTCTCCGCCACGACACATCCGGAGCGCACCAGGTAGGAGCGGATCCCGGAAGAAACAGCCTCCCCGGCCGTTACTTTTTCAGGAAGGACCGGCACCCGGCCGCCCCCCGGCTCGATCACCGTGCCGATCCGCAGGGGGTCCCCGGCTGGTCTCGCATCGCGGAAGACAGCCACGGCAACGTGCCGGTCACCGCATGGCCTCTCCCCCACGGAGATCGGCTTGACCGGCGCGTACCGCATGTCAATGCTGTAGAGTGTGATCGGAGCGCAACCCCAAAGGACCGCAGCGGCGGTCAGCACGATTGCGACGGCACACAGGCGCAGCTTCATTCCCTTCCCTTTCATTTTCATCCTCCTTGAAACTCAACCGGATCCGGACGTTTCATCCGCGGCCGGCACCGGCTTGACCGTGGACGGGCTTCCGTCCCGCAGGCTCGCATATCCCGGCGACAGGATCTCCACGCCCGCCCGGTCGAAGACGTCCTGGATACTCTGGTGCAGGAGGGAATAAATCAAGACTTTTTTGGACGGCGTCCGGGTGTAGGCGTTCAGCTCATACGAAACGTGGAAGTCGTTCAGGCTGGTCTGCAGCACGAACGGCTTCGGGTCCGGCACGATGTATTCCGTGTCGAGGGCGGCATCGATGAGCAGCTCGTGCACCTTCCGCCAGGGAACGTCGTAGCCGATGGTGACGCTCGTGTTCAGGATGAGGCCCTTGTCCGTCCCCTCCGAGGAGAGGCTGAAGTTGATGATATGGCTGCCGAGGACGCTCGTGTTGGGGATGGTCACGTCCACGTTCTTGATGGTCCGGATCCGGGTGACCAGGAGCGTCCGCTCCATGACGTCCCCCTCGGTCTCGCCGATACGGACCCGGTCCCCCAGGCGGAACGGCCGCATGTAGGTGATGATGATCCCCGCCACCATGTTCGACACGGCGGAGGTGGATCCCAGGGAAAACAGGACACCCAGGAAGATCGAGACCCCCTTGAAGGCCGCCGAGTCGGAACCGGGGATATAGGGAAAGATGATCACAAAGTAGAAGACGATGACCAGGATCCGGACCAGCTTGTACGTCGGCATGGCCCAGTCCTTGTAGAACCCTTCGATCTCGAATCCTCCCTGTTCCAGTTCCCGGGAGATGATCTTCAGAAACTTGAGGACGTAATAGGCAAGGATGGTCACGATGATGATCACGGCCATATCGGGAACGGCCGAGACGAATCCCCTCCAGAGAACCGAGAGGGGTTTCAGGATAAAGGACAGGAACGTGGAGGCAATGGCCTGCGTCCAGGGAAAAAACCCGAGGACCAGGGAAAAATAGAAATACAGCAGGAACAGGGAGAGGAGAATCCGGACCGCCTTCGCGAGGATCGTCAGGAGGCTGAGGAAGGCCTCGATGGGCAGAAAGCGGGCAAGCCCCCCGATCTTCTGCCGGGACGTCTCCCGCCACAGGCCGAGCCGCTCCCGAAGCACCGGAATCTTTCCATTGAGCCAGGCGTCGAACCGCTTGAGGGCGTAGAACAGGGCCAGCAGGGCGGCCGTCATGAGGAGCGTATAGAGAACCCCCAGCAGGATCGCCTCCCAACTCGTCGCCTGACGATACTCCGTCAGGGCCTTCCGGATCGACCCGGCGTTCTCCAGGGCCAGGGTGGCAACGGGAATCCCGGCCTGGCGGGCATCCGCCTCGGTGACAGTCATGAGGATGATGTCCCCGGCGACAATGTCGACCCCTGTCTCCTGCGGCACCGTGGCGATTCCCGACGGCTCGATGAAGGGATCCTTCGCGACTTTCCGGATTTTCTTCGAGATGATCTCGGCCCGGTCCTTCGGGCTCAGGGAGAGGATGCGGCTCGTGATGAAAAATAGATCTCTGTCCTCGAACCGGACAGGCACTTTTTCCGGAGGGGCCGGGGCCTCTTTTTTCTGCTCCTTTTTCCCGGCCTTGGCGGCCTGAACCTCTCCGGCAAAAGAAAACACGGAGGCAGCCAGGAAAATGACCGACAGAAAAAGAAGTGACCGATACCGCGATGGTTTTTTCATTCCGGAGGTTCCTCCTCATCCGGACGGCTCGTGTCCGCCACCTTTACACCCTGCTCCCTCTCCCTCATCACGGCGTATCCGGCCAGCAGGGCCAGGAGACACAGGGCAATCAGCAGGGTTGAGAAGGCGATCATCAGGATCGGCCGCGCCAGATCGATCTCAAAGAGGGCCATGCCGCCGAAAACGAGAAGCAGGGCCAGCCGGACGAACCAGGACGCAAGGGAGGCGTGGCTCACGTTGTCCCGGAACGTCCTGGTTGCGATCGCCTGGCCGGATCCTTTCGCCAGGTACCAGCCGAAGAGCGCGATCAGGGCGGCTTTGACGAGTCTGGGCAGGAAAAGAATGACATCGCTGAGTTGGCTGGAGAGCTCCTGCATGTTCCAGATGAGCAGGGTGAAATCGAGAAACGTGAGCATGACCAGGACAAAAACGACATTGCCCGCCAGATTGTACAGCCCGTAGCGGATATCGGCTTTCCCGAAGGCGCCGCCCCAGCGGAAACGGGACAGGAACCGCTCCATCCGGAAGATGATCAGGAGCTGAATCAGCACCCGCTTGGCGATCCAGGCGACGACCCAGCCGAACAGGAGCAGGAGCAGGCCGGAAAGCAGCTTGGGAAGAAACTCGATGGCCGTGTTGAGGGCCACCATCCAGACTTGTTGGAGCCTCTCGCTCATGTCACTGCCTCCGGGAGGGATGCTGGGATCGGATCATCATGCGCCACAGGGGCTCCCGCTCTTCGTATTCCTTTACCCAGACCACCGGGCAGTGGGCCTGCTCGGTGATCTCCTGGGTCAGCGACGGGGTGAGCAGGAGTTCCATGAAATCGCCGGAGCGGCCGCCCATGAGGAGCATGTCAGCACCCCGGGAGGCCTCCACGACCCCGGCCAGGATATCCCGGGCGCAAACGGCTTTGATGCGGGCACCCGGAAGGGTTTCGCGGACCTGCCCCCGTACCTTTTCCAGCCGCTGGTCGCTCACGTCCCGGGGATCGTCGGGGTTGAGGACAAAGGCGACCTGCAGATCGGCCTGAAAGGTTTCCTTCAGGGCCGGAGCGATCTCCGTGGCCAGGTTCGTGTGGACGTTCTCGGCGTAGGGGATCATGATCCGTTTCACGTGTCCGGGGTCGAAATGGCCGTGAAGGACGGCCACTTCGCTGGGCGCCTTCTGGAGAACCGTATCGATCAGGGAGGAGAAGATCCGGTCGACGGTTCCCGGGTTCTTCTGCCGGGCGATGACGATGAAGTTGCACTGCTCCTCCCGGGCCGTTTCGAGGATTCCCGTCGAGATTCGATGGGAAACCTTGACGAGGGAACGGCAGGGAACCTCCGATTCGCCGGTGCAGCTTTCCACGATGGCAAAGAGCTCCTCCGCCTCCTCCGTCATCTTCTCACCCGCAGCCAGCGACGCCCCCTCGGAGACCTCAATGACGTGAAGGAAGATGATCTCTCCTCTATGGCTCCGGGCGACGGCCTTGGCAAGGCTGGAAAGGGCCGGCACCGTTTGCGGGTTGGAGATGCAGACCAGGATCCGGTACTCCTGTCTCTCGATCCGCTCGAGGGCCGCCACCTTGTGGGCATACTCGATTTCCCGGGACGAGGCGTACACACGGTAGACAACCAGGCCCGAGGCGATCCAGGCGATACTGACAATCCAGGCCGTCACGCTATAGTCGTACATGAACGCGGCCAGCACAAGCAGAAGGATGATGCCCGCAATGGTGAGCCAGGGGAACAGGGGGACCACGAATCCGCGGTCGAGGTCCGGCCGTTTCCGCCTCAGCCGGATCATGGCCAGGTTCACCTGGATGAAGAGGAGCATGAACATGATGTCCGCGGCGCTGGCGACGTCCTCGATGGGGAGGGACAGGCACATGAGGACGATGACGGCCAGGGACACCAGGATGGCCCAGTGGGGGGTATAGTTGTTTTCATGGACACGGCTGAAGAAGGACGGAAAGTTGCGGTCCCGCCCCATGGCGAAGGCGACGCGGGACGAGGAATAGACCGTCGCGTTGAGGGCCGACATGGTGGAGATCAGGCCGCCCACCAGGAGCATGACCCCCCCGCCGTAGAAGAAGTTCCGGGCCACGTCGACCAGGGCCGTCTCCTTCAGCCGGGCCAGGTAGGCCCAGGACGTTTCGCTTCCCGTGTCCGCGGAGCCCAGGGCCGCCACGGCTACCAGGAGATAGATCGGCAGGACGATCAGGAGCGACAGGAAGATCGCCCGGGGGATATTCTTCTTCGGGTTGCGGATCTCCTCGGAGCTCTGGGAAATGACCTCGAACCCCTGGAAGGCGATGAACGTCAACCCCATGGCCTTCACGATGCCGAGCCATCCTTCCGGCATGAAGGGCTCAAAGGAGGCCTGCCAGTTGCCCCGCCCGAACATCAGGTGGATTCCGAAGGTGACGAAAATGCCCAGGATGACGATTTTCGTGATCGTGATGAAGTTCCCGATCTTTCCCGTCTCCGAAGCACCCCGGAAATTGATGTAAGCGAAGACCAGGGCCGCCAGGACGGCCAGGAGCTTCTGGGAGGAGAAGAACCCCCATTGGGGGAGGGTGAATCCGGTCTCCAGGAGGACGTGGTTGAAATAGGCGCCGAACCCGAGGGCGTAGAGGCTGCAGGCGACGGCATGGGCGAACCAGCTCATCCATCCCGAGAGGAACCCGTTCCACTTGGGAAGCCCCTCCTTCACCCACAGGTAGCCACCGCCGGCGTCGTGATAGCAGGATCCCAGCTCAGCGTAGGACATCGCTGTCAGGAGGGCGATCGCCCCGTTGAGGACGAAGGCGACCAGAAGCGCCGGCCCCGCCACACCGGCGGCGATGCCGGTCAGAACGAAGATCCCCGCCCCGATCATGGCGCCGACGCCGATCATGGTGGCGTCCAGGAGGGTCATCTCCCGGCTCAGCCGGATTTCCGTCCGGAATTTACCCATCGAGCGAGACGCCTCCCGCCGCCTTTTTCTCCATATGGAACACGCCGGCCGTCATCAGGATATTGGTGAGGATGATGACGCTGACGGTGTACACGATGAAATCCTCGGAGCCGCGGATTCCGGCGGCAACGGGAAGGGATGCCAGAACGGCGGAGGCCAGTCCCCGGGGGTGCATGAAGAAGATGGCCCGCCGGTCCGCCGGATCCCTTCCGGACCGCCGCTCCACGAACTCGACGCTCAGGTAGCGCGTGACGGCAATGATCACGAACAGGGCGACGCTGACGCCCAGGTAGCGGGGAGACAGGACGGCGGGGGTTATCAGCATGCCGATGTACACGAAGAAAAAGGTCCGGATGAAGAAGGTCACTTCTCCATGGAAGAATTTGATGGTCTCCTCGATGACACCGCAGGTGGGCGACTCGCCGAAGAAGGGAATATCCCCGCAGTTCCCGAGGACGATTCCGAACAGGAGGATCGCGATGGGACCGCTCCCGCCCAGGAAATCGATGACCGCCGTCACGATGAGGACAACGCCCAGGGTCACCATGTAGGAATACTTCCGCTCCCCCAGAACGCGGAGGATCTTGTACCAGAAGAGGCCGGCCAAAGTGCCCAGGACGATGGCGATCGAAAAGGAGCTGGCAATGGCCCGCAGCGGTTTTTCGATCCCGATGGTCTCGAACCGGACGAACTCGATGAGCGAGACGGCCAGGACGACGGCCAGCACGTCGCTCATGGCCGATTCGATGGTCAGGACGGTTTTGACCTCCTCTTTCAGGGTCATCTTTGCCACGACGGGAACCACGATCGCCGCGCTCGTGCAGCCCAGGATGGTCCCCATCATGAGGCTCGGCAGAAGCGGCCAGGCCATGAACTGGAGCAGGCATGCGGTGATGGCGCCGGCGGTCAGGAAGAACGAGACGAGCACAAGGAGGGTGGCGCTCCGGAACGCCAGGATCAGCGTGCGGATCTTCACGTCCATCCCGCCCTCGAAGAGGATGACGATGAGGGCGAACATCCCGAAGGACTCGGCGAACGAACTCAGGAGCCGATGGTCGATCAGCTTGAGGACGGGTCCCAGGACGACGCCGACGCCCAGGAGGATCAGGACGTCGGGAATCTTGAACTTCTCGAAAGCGACGTTGCCCAGGAAACCAACCAGAACGATTGCCCCGGCGATGAAGAACAGCAGCGCAACCTCCACGAAGCGCCTCCTCACGATGGAAACCGGACCGCTCTTTCCCCTGCTTCTTTCCTATTCGTTGTCCCGCTCCACAGCCTCCGTCAGACGGCTGGAGAAGTCCGGGATTGCCGCTGCAACCCGCACCCAGGCGCTCATCAGGGGGATGCCGACCGGGTCGGCCTGGTATTTTTCCTGCGCCCGGCGAAGGGACCCGACGAAGGCCTCGGAGGCCTCGATCTCGCTGTGGCGGTCATACACGAGCCCGTTGATGAGGGAGAGGGCGTGATACTTCTCCACGGTCACCCGCGACTCCTCGACATAGGCGGCGCAGAGGGTCCGGTAGAAGGCCTGGCTCATGACAATGCCGTCCTGGCTCAAGACCCGGAAGAGGGCCTCCGCGATATCCGTGGACATCCGGATCAGCCCTTCATCCGGTTTCTGACGGTCGAGGGACTGGTGCTTGTGCTCATAGACATCGGCGATCTCGACCTGGCAGATCCGGTTGACCGACGCCCGCCGGTACACTTCACTGAGCAGAGACACCTCCAGGCCCCAGGTGGGGGAAATGCGCATGCCCCGGGCGAGGCTCGTAATGAAGGCGAACTCCCCTGAGAGGGGATACCGGAAATTCCCCAGGTACTCGAGGAACGCATTGTACTCGATGATCCGCTTCAGCGCCCGGATAAGCGGAGTGTAAAAGAGCCGCGTCACCCGGCCGTAGAGCCGGTCGGCGACCCGTGCATAATATCCTTTGCTGAATTCGAAATCAACGGCCGGATGAACGACGGGATAGACAAGCCGGGCCAGCAGTTCCGGGCGATAGTTCCGGATGTCCGTGTCGTGGAGGGCCATGGCGTAGACGCTTTCGTCCGCCAGGATATAGCCGATGGTCATCCAGACGGAGCGCCCCTTGCCGGGGGTGTCGAGATTGAAATCGCTGCCCCGTAGCTCGTCATAGAGGGCCTGCATGCGGGGACCGTCGTGCCAGACGATCCGGACCTCCGCCGGCAGGTCCGAGAGCAGGCGGCGGACCCGCAGGAAATCTTCCTCGCTTGCCCGGTCCAGGGAGAGAACGATTCGATGCAGGAACGTGACCTTTTTGAGCTCCTCCAGGATGACCGGCATGGACGGCGTATCGAACTCGCTGATCAGGGCCGGCAGGAGGAGGACGATCTTTCTCCGCCGGGCAATGGCCGCCAGCTCTTCGTTCAGTTCACCAAAGGGCCTGTCCTTCAGCTTCTGAAGGGTGGTGATCATTCCGTGCTGGTAGAAATCGGACATGGTGTTGCCTCCTCAGGATTATTTCCATTGCTCCAGGAGATAGGGCTTCATTTCCTCGAAGGTCCTCGCCTGGTCCGAGAACAGCCGCTCCGCCCGTTCCGTATCCGCGTCTTCCAGCTCGATGACAAGGGAGGCAACCCGCGCGTTGTAAAGGGGAATCATCGTGTCGAGGAGCTTCATCCGCTGCCGGGGAGCCGCATGAAAAGCCGCGGCGTAGCGGTACACGATCCGGACCCAGGTCTCGATGGGCAAAAGGAACCGGGTCGCCCGGCCATTCTCCGCCAGGTCCCGGATGATGGCAAAATCGGCCTCCTCGACGATCTGCCGCCAGACTTCTCCGAAGTGGAAGAAACCGACCCGGAAATACTCGATCAGGGCTTCCTGGTTGACCGTGAATGCCTCGGGTGTTCCCCCGTCGCTCGTCCCGACCGTTGGAATATCGCTGGAACCCTGCATGCCCCTCCAGAACGCGTCGTGGGTTTCCATCATCTGGAAGATGGTCCCCACGACCTGCCGGAACATGGGGCTCAGATCCGCCGCGGGATCCTTCCGGTCGTGCACCTTCACGCCCATTTTGGCCTGGCAGAGGCGGAAGCCGTCGACGATGGCTGTGGTGGTCATCCAGATGTCGATTCCGAAGCGGGCCACATCGGTCTCCCAGACGTCCTGTCTCAGAAAATGCCTGGCCATGGCACCCGACAGCCCGAAGTCTCCGCCGATGGGCTGGCGGATCCGCCGGCCGTAGAGGGATCGCGTCAGGTTGTAGGCGATCGTGTTGGTAATGGTCCCGTCCAGCTTGAACCGCTCGTAATCGGGGGCGACAAAATCGTATCCCTCGAAGACGGGCTCCAGGAGATTCCTGACCCACCGGGGGGAAATGGAGATGAGGTCGGAGTCGAAGACGGCCAGCGCCCTGGGTCGAAGGAAGTCGGCGGCCTCGAAGATCGCACGCAGGGCCGATCCCTTGCCGGGAACACCGCGATAGATCGTTACAACTTTTACGATCCGGAAGGCCTTCTCGTCAACCAGCTCGGCGATCTCCCGCGTATCGTCGGTGGAGCCCCCATCGGAAACGAGAATCAGGGATCGGGCATCGGGATAATGTGTGGAAAGTCCGTGAAAAACAGTCTCCAGAACGTGCCGGACCGTTTTCCCGCTCTGATAGCAGGGAATCCCGACGATGACATCCGCCTGCCCGAGGTGCTCGATCTGTCTCCTCGCCCCGATTCTCAATGCCGTACTGAAACGCTGGTCCGGATTCATGAATTCTCCCCTTTGTCCTTATCGTCCCCCATTTTGTCCCTATTCTCCGCGTCCCTTCCGCCGCCAGGAATCTCCCCTTCCCGCTCTCCGGTCCATCCGAGAATTCCTTCGACCGACTTCCGCCAGCCCAGGCTTCCGGGGACGGTGGCCAGAATCAGTCGGGGCACCTCGATCTGCAGTTCTTTCCCACCCGGCGAGGGGATCAGGACCGGATAATCAACGGCCATAAGCAAGGGAATGTCATTCAGGCTGTCGCCCAGGCCCACGGTCAGGATCGGTTCGTTCCATTGGCGTCGAAAGACCGTTTTGACAAACCGGACGGCCCTCCCCTTGTCCTGGCCATGCCGGACAAGATGGAAAAAGCGGCCGCCCCGGGTGATGGAAAGACCGATCTCATCCGCCCGTGCGGTCAGTTCGGGCAGCCACTCCCCGTCCTCCAGGAGAAACGGCTCGGAGAACTCCCTTGTCTTTGCCAGCCGCGCTCGCTCCAGGGGTAGATCCGTCAGGCGTGCCACCTCCTCGACGGTCATATCGCCGAAGCCGCGGAGAGGAATCCGCTGCTGCGCCCGGGCTACGAACTCCCGAATTTCTTCATAAGGCATCCCCAGCCGAACGGCAAAATAGGGTTCCCGCTCCGATCCGGGCAAATAAGGGGTCCCGCGACAACCCCGGGGGAAATAGATGCCGCCTCCATTTTCAACGATGAAAGGCATCCGGAGTCCGATCTCCTCCTGAATCTCCTCCACTTCCACCCGGGTTTTGCTGGATGCGATGACGAGGGGAATGCCTTCCCGCCGGATTCGTTCCAGAACCGGCCGGGCATCCTCGTAGGAATAATCATCATGGTTCAGGAGCGTCCCGTCGAGATCGGAAAACAGAAGCCATTTCATGAAGGAATTCCTTCCTCGGGCCTGTTCCTGCCGTATCGGGGCCTGCTTTCATCCGCTGGAGTCACGTCTGAACGATTCCGGACAACGGCCGGACGGGGAAGGCCCTTTTTAATCCTGATCATGAGTTGACGAGGTGATGAACGGAAATGGAAACGGAAAAGAATGGAGAAGCTTTGCGACCATTTCCGGAGTCACCCGGATTGTGTCAGGATATTCATGGTTCCCTCTTTTCCCGTTCGGGTGAAGGATGGTCCCCCGCCGGCACGTTCCATTCCGAGGATCGGATCAGCTGGGGCGGCACTTTCTGGGCGCCGAAGATCGCCACCAGTTGAACGAGGCTGAGATTGATGTCCCGGAGCTTTTCCCCGCCGAGCGTTTCAAGCCCGGAAGCCAGAAGGCCCTGGGCCACTTCGGGTGCCGAGGAGAGAAGGCCGTTTCCCTTCTCTGTCAGTTCCACCCATACGACCCGCCGGTCGTCCCCGGAGCGCCGCCGCAGCAGGTAGCCCCGCGCCTCCAGGCGGTCCAGAATGCCTACCACGGTGGCCGGGTGCAGGTAGATACGCTTAGCCAGATCGAGCACCCGGACGGGCGAGGATTCGGCAATGGCCTTGATCGTCCAGAGCTGCGGCCCCGTCAAACCGGTTTCCCGTTCTATCTTCTTGGACTGTTCGTTCAGGATCTGAAAGATTCTCCTGACATTATCGATGATGTCCGCGATGGTCCGATGCTTTTCGTCCAAGTAATAAACCTCAAAAAAGGAGTTGCAGGTAGCACGACAATTTGTTAGTTGCAGATCAAATAGTTTGCATAGAAATCATATAGCAGTGTGGGCCCCATTCGTCAACGGAGGCCTTGTAGAAAGACATGAAACCATAATGAAACGACATATTTCCACATTTGTTCTGATTATCCTTCTCACCTTCTTTTCCGGAACGGCCGTCCCGGCGGATAGCACGATCCCGGACCTGCGGGGGAGTTGGACAGGATGTTCAACGCTAAAGGCGGACCAAACGGGCTTCGCCCCCGTTCCTTCAACGTTTCTCATGGAGATCGAGAATCAGTCGAACCGCAAGTTCAGCGGGCGCCTCGCAACCGACGACCAGGCACCGGCATGGAAGAAGTTCCGTGGAACGCTGGATGACCGGGGGCGTTTTTTGACCGTCATTATCTCGGACCGCACGGTCCACATCGGTTACATCATCAGCAAATACCGACTCCGGCTGATTTTTTACGGCGCCCCGGGGGACGGAGCGGTCACGATCCACGTTCTGAAAAAGGAACATCCTCGTAGCGCCGCCCTCGACACGCAAAAGTAAGACCCCTTCGGCAGAGCAGGGTGTCACAGGTCATGGACAAACAGCCTCCTTATTCTTTCTGCGTTCGTCCAACCCTGCTCTGCTCTTTTCTGATTGCATTCCCGGATTTTCAAGTCAACCCCGTTGTCGAGCCGCCCCTGCCCGTTTTGACCTTCTCGATCTTTTCGTAATAGGTGCGGATGATATCCTTGCGGCTGATCATGGAAATCAGCTTCTTCGGATCTCCGGGGTCCACGACGGGCAATTCGCGGACCTCCGCTTTCGTCATCATCCGGAGAGCGGTCTTCAGATCGTCTCCCGGAGTCACGGTCAGGATGTTCTCCGTTGCCACATCCTTGGCAACGACCAGGTTGTGGAGTTCCTCGGCCAGCATGACCCTGCGCACATCGGAGATGGAGAGAATCCCCGTCAGGCAGCCGTTCGCATCCACGACCGGGAAATTGGACTGCGTGGAATCGACGATCCGCTGGAGAAGCGCGTCAAAGCTACAGTTCTCCGGGATGGTCTCCACCTTCCTGTCCGGCGGCACGGCGTCCGACACGCAGACGTGTTCGAGCGTATCGACGGCGAAATCTCCAAGATGGGCCGGTGAATCGATGCGGGCGGGCACCTGCTTCTCGTAAAGCGAGACGTCGCCCAGCAGGAGATAGGAGATCGTCGAGACAATCATGAGGGGAACGATCAGGCTGTAGCCGCCGGTCATTTCCGCCACCATGATCAGGGATGCGATGGGGACCTTGGCCACGCCGGCAAAAAACCCTCCCATTCCCACCAGGACGAAGGCGCTGGGATGGAGGGACCATTGGGGGAAGAGGCTTCCGCAGAAGTGCCCGTAAAAACCGCCCAGCATGGCCCCGATGAAGAGCGAAGGAGCGAAGACGCCCCCGCTCCCGCCTGAGCCGATCGTGAGGGATGTAGAGACGATCTTGGCAAAGACCAGGAGCAGCATCAGGCGCATCGCCATCCGGCCGTCAATGGCGGATTGAATCCAGCCGTAGCCTCCACCCAGGACCTCCGGCAGGAAAAACGCGAGCAGCCCCAGCAACAATCCTCCGACGGCGGGCCGGTATATCTTGTTCACCCGGAGCCGGCTGGCGAAAAAGTCCCGCATTCCGTAAAAAAACCGGATGTAAACATAGCCCACAGCGGCGCACAGGATACCAAAGATTCCATAGAGCAGCAGCTCCACCGGGGCGGTAACGGGAGCCAGGTTGGGAATGGTGAAAATCGTCCCATATCCCGTGTGGAGGGAATAGACGGTGAAGGCCACGATGGAGGAGATGATGCAGGGGATGATCCCCTCGAACTCGAATTCCGGTTTCCGGTAGAGCACCTCCGTGGCGAAGAGGGCCGCGCCCAGCGGCGCCTTGAAGATGGCGCCGATTCCTCCCGCAGCACCGGCCAGCAGCATGAGCCGGCGACTCGGCTCATCCATCTTCAGCAGTGTGGCAAGGATGGAGGCGAAGCCGGAACCGATCTGCGCGATGGGACCTTCCTTGCCGGCCGACCCGCCGGAGCCGATGGTGATCGCCGACGCAATGGTCTTGATGACCGGTACCCGCGGCCGGACCGCTCCCCCCTTCCGGTGAAAGCTGTCGATCATGGCGTCTGTTCCGTGGCCTTCCGCCTCAGGGGCAAACCGATAAACCAGGAAACCCGAGATCAGACCGCCCAGTGCCGGGATCACGATCATCAGCCATTGCCCCGGGGGGAACCCAAGGATGCGGACGGCCCGGAAGGATTCCGGAATCACCCAGGCAACGAGATCGGTCATGAAGAACCGGGACCCGCTTATCAGCAGATAATTGAAGAGAATGGCTCCCAGCCCGGAAACCACGCCGACCGTCATCCCCAGGACAATCCAGCGCCCTATGGATTTCATCCGCAGGGTCGAAAACGTCTGCCGATATTGGCCGAATCTGATCTCCATCCGAGGCCTTTCCCGGTTGCGGTTTGGTGACGTTAATTTGTATCGCAAGCAATGTCAACCATGGACGGCCCCGAATGGCCCGTTGGAGGCTGTTTTTCGTCGACCGGCATGACGGCCCGGTGACCCCTGATTGTTTTACGGGAAGCGGCCCTCCAACATCACCCGGGCCTTCAGCCATGGGACATCGGCAACGTTCATGGGGAGATTTGTCTTGCGAAAACACGGCCCCTGAAGTAGGAATTTTCCACGGACAATCAGCGGGAGGCAAGCGATGTACTGGGAAAAAGAGCTGGAAACGATGAACCGCGAACAACTGGCGACTCTGCAGCTGGAACGGCTCCAGGAGACAACGAGACGGGCCGTCCAATCCTATTATTACGGGAAGGCCTTCACGGATGCGGGCCTCCATCCGAAGGACATCCGCACCCTCGACGACATCAGAAGGATCCCCTTTACGACGAAGGACGACCTCCGGGAAAACTGGCCTTACGGATTTCTGGCCGTCTCGAAGGACGAACTGATCCGCATGCACTCGTCCTCGGGAACAACGGGCCGGGCCACGGTCATCTTCCACACGAAGAAAGACGTCGACGCCTGGACGAACCTGGTGGCCCGCAGCATGTACATGGCGGGGCTCAGAAAGAGCGACGTTTTCCAGAACATGATGACCTACGGCCTTTTCACCGGCGGCCTGGGCTTCCATTACGGGGCGGAACGGGTGGGCGCCCTTACGATTCCCGCCGGGGCGGGCAACAGCAAGCGCCAGATCCAGCTCATGCGGGACTTCGACACGACGGCCATCCACATCATCCCCAGCTACGCCCTGCACCTTTACACAGTCTTCGAGGAACTCGGTCTCAAGCCGCAGAAGGATACGAAGGTCCGCATGGCCTTCATCGGCGCGGAGCCCCACTCGGAGAAGATGCGGAAGCGGATCGAAGAATTCTACGGTTTCAGGGCCTTCAACTCCTACGGGCTCTCGGAGATGAACGGACCCGGTGTGGCCTTTGAATGCCCCGAGCAGAACGGAATGCACATCTGGGAGGACAACTTCATCGTCGAGATCATCGATCCGGTCACCCTCCAGCCCGTTCCGGACGGCCGGGAGGGGGAACTGGTCATGACGACCCTGCTCCGGGAAGGCATGCCGGTCCTGCGATATCGGACAAAGGACCTGACCCGGATCCTCCCCGGCGAATGCCCCTGCGGGCGCACCCATCGCCGCATCGAGCGGATCACCGGCCGCACCGACGACATGATGATCCTGAAGGGGGTCAACATCTTCCCCATCCAGATCGAGAAGAAACTCATGGAGATCCCGGGGGTGGGCAGGAACTTCGTCATCCTCCTGGAGCGGGAGGGCTTCAACGACCTGATGCACATCAAGGTGGAGGTGGAGCGGGAGTTCTTCAACGGCGAGCTTCGTCACCTGGAGGCACTGCGGCGACGCATCGTAGAGGAACTCAAGAGCGACATCCTCATCACGCCGAAAGTCGACCTGGTGGAACCCGACAGCCTCCCCAAGACGGAGGGCAAGGCGGTCAGGGTCATTGACAACCGCGAAAAATAAAGGAGGAACCATTCATGATCGCACATCAGCTTTCCATTTTCGCGGAGAACAAGCCCGGCAAGCTCGCCGCCGTCACTTCCGTCCTGGCCAAGGCAAAGGTAAGCATCCGGGCGACCACGATCGCCACAACGGACACCTTCGGCGTCATCAACCTGATCGTGGACGATCCCACGGCCGCCCAGGCCGCCCTGACCAAAGCCGGGATGATGGTAAAACTCCGGCCTGTTCTGGCGATCCTCATCGACGACAAGCCCGGCGGCCTGGACCGGCTCACCCAGCTCCTCTTCAAGGAAGGCGTCAACGTGAACAACGCATACGGTTTCGTCCTCGAGAGCCGTGAGAAGGCCGTATTTGTGGTGGATGTAGACCAGATGGAAAAGGCGGAAAAGCTGGTTGAGAAGAACGGCTTTCGGACGCTGGACACGGATGCCCTGTCGACCATCGAACCATTTCACTACATGAAGTATTGAGGGTAAGCCGCCCTTCGCCCGCGTGGGGGGAAGAACGAAGAACAGGGAAGGATTGTTCTACACCACGGCGGGCGGCCGGGCATACACTCAAAGACTTCGCACAGAACGGGGGAACGACATGAAGCACGAGGACAAGGGAAGCTTCCGGGACAAGCACCCGGGCGTCACAGCAGATCCCGAAATCGCCGAGGCCCTGCGAAACGCTTCCGAAAAGGGGGCCATCTCCTGCGCCGCAGCGACCAGGCTGGCAGACTTTCTCCGGAAGGACATGGCCACGATCGGCATGCACCTGGACCTGCTGAACATCCAGCTCACCCGGTGCCAGCTCGGTCTCTTCGGCTACCCCCAGGGCAGGATCGTGAATGCCGCCATTGCGGCTCCACCGGACATCGAGAGGGCCATCCGGGCGGCCCTCCGGGACGGGCGCCTGCCCTGCCTCGACTCCTGGGAGATCGCCCGCCGGTTCGACGTACCGAAGATGGAAGTGGCCGCAGCCTGCGAAGCCCTGAAGATCAAGGTCAAGCCCTGCCAGCTCGGGGCTTTCTGACCCCCCCACCTCTGCATCGGGGTGCGCCGCAAGGGCGCCCCCCTCATTGTCACAGTGAATTCCCTCGATAATCAGGGGCAGCACTTGATGGATTGTCTTCCTTCAGGTCTTGAAAAGCCCGGGCCTGCTCATACCGGTTTCCCCCCGCCTCTTTCGCCCGGTACATCGCCTCGTCAGCCTTCTTAAGCAGAGTCTTGCCATCCTTCCCATCCTCCGGGAATCGGGCAATCCCGATACTTGTAGAGGAATGAATCGCATGACCTTCCAGGACAAAATCCATCCTGAAGGACTCCAGGATCTTTTCCGCCACCTGCAGAGCTGCCTTATCCTTCTGGACCTCGGGAAGAAAGACCACAAACTCGTCTCCCCCGAGACGGGCCACCGTATCGCTCTCCCGCACCGCCTGCCGGAGCCGGCCGGCCACCTCTGTCAGAAGTTGATCTCCCAGGGCATGGCCCAGGGTGTCGTTCACCTCCTTGAACCGGTCCAGGTCAAGCACCAGGAGCGCCGCATGGCGTTTCGCGCGGACGGCGGCCGTCAGGGCGTTTTCAATGCGATCCTGCAGGAGGGCGCGGTTCGGAAGCCCCGTCAGGGGGTCGTGGTATGCCATGTGCCGGACCGCCTCCTGGACCTGGATGTGATTTGTCACATCGATGACCGTCCCCATGATAGCCGGCCTTCCCCGGAAGGAGATCATGGCGGAGTGGACCTCCACGTTGATTACGGTTCCGTCCTTTCGCAAGCCCCGGTACGGCGTATGGGCCTTACTCCAGTCACCGGCGAGACGCCGCCTCATGTTTTCCTCGAAGACGGGTCTGTCTTCCGGAATGATGAAATCCGTCGGCAACGGATTGTCACTTATCTCACTCGGGTGGAAACCGAACATCTCCGCTATGCGACGGTTCACGTAACGGATGCGGCTGTCCTGAAGGACCAGAACCCCGACAGCGGATTCCTCCGCCAGGCTGCGGAATTGCTCTTCCGATTCCCGGAGGGTTTCCTCGCTTGATTTCAGGCTGCGAAACAGCAACTCATGGGGGCGTTGCAGCCCGGTACGGACAAGAGCCAGATAGAGAAGCCAGAAGGCCAGGACCCTGAAGACATTGCCGAGGGTATCAAGAAATCCGTAGCCGTCCGCGTGGAAGGTAAAGGCGGCCTCCTGGACAATCTTGATCAGAATCGCCGCTGCAATAAGTTGATAGACGCTTGGATCGAAGGCGTCCCGGACACGGGACAGGAAAGCCACCGCAAGCAGAAAAATTCCGCAGATCATGTACTGGCTGGCGATTTTAAAGAGGGTCCCCCCGGCACCTTCCCGGAAACACTCCGGGAATCCTCCCGGCGTAAAGATGGCGAAGAAGAGTCCTGCTGTTACAAGCACATAGAACGTCAGCGTCCTCCGAGCCGGGAGGCGGTGACGGACGAAAAGGGGTGCTACCAGGAAGGACAGGCTCTCGATGAACCGGGCGGAGATCCAGAGTTGTTCCGGCAGGTCCGCGCTATGCCCCGGGAAGACCCCCATTCCCGGATAGGAGAGGATATGAACGAAATCGAGGGCCGCAGAGGACAGGAGAGAAATGCCGATGAGGAGTAGGTAGTGATTGTCGAGAACCCGGCGGGCATTCCAAACGACCACGAAGATCGTGCAGGCGATAACGATGGAGAATCCTTCGGCGATGGCATGGTAGAGAAGATAATTATGAACCTTCGCCAGAAACAACGCAGCGAGAAGGAACCCCACCAGGAGAAGATTACCTGCCGCACGCTTCATGGCCGATAGCCTTCCTTTTAACAAGGCCTTTTCAATCAGGCGGCCGGCAGGTCCTCCGGCCCTCCGGCGATCTATCCGTTCTGCTCCTCGTACCGGGCCAGCGTGAAGAGCATGTCCGCCAGCCGGTTCATATATTCATGGATGGCGTCGTTCTGCACAAGCCCCTCCGCCTTGAGCAGGGCGGCCTTCCTCTCGGCCCGCCGGATGACCGTGCGGGCCACGTCGATCTGGGCGGAGACAACCGTTTTCCCCGGGTAGATAAATTCCCGTCCCAGCGTGACATCCTTCTGGAGCTCGTCGATGAGGTTCTCCAGGCGCTCCGCATCTCCCTGGCCGATGCGGCGGGACAGTCTCGGCAGATCTTCCGGAAGGGCCGACAGCTCGGCCCCCAGGACGAGGAGGTCCTTCTGCACGTCCAGCAGGATTTCCTTGATTTTCGAGTTCCCGGTCATCGCCCTGGCGACTCCCATGACGGAACTGGCCTCGTCAAGAACCCCATACGTCTCCGGTCGTGAATCATATTTCGGTACCCGCTGCCCTCCCAGGAGACTTGTCTCCCCCCCATCGCCCTTCTTCGAAAATTTCATCCGTTTCCCCTCCTCTTTTCCAGCAGCTGTTTGACGATTCGTACAATGGCCCCGGCGTTCTCCCGGGAGCACCGGACGATTTCCTTCATGGTCAGAGGTTTCCCGCCGATACCGTGGGCGAAATTGTCGACGGAACAGAGAGATGCATAATCAAGTCCCAGTTCCTTCGCCACGGAGGCTTCGCCACCCAGCGTCATCCCGACGATGTCGGCGAATGCGGACGCCATGCGGACTTCCGCCCTCGTTTCGAACCGGGGACCCACCGTATGCCAGTACACGCCGCCGTTTACGATCGCCAGGCGGCAGTCCGCCGCGGCCGAAAGCCACTCCTGCCGGAGTTCCTCGGACAGGGCGGGAGTGATGTGGACCGGCTGGTCGTGGAATACCGTCGGAGAGGCGGCAAGCATGATATAGTCGTCGGGCACGACAAGGGTTCCCGGGGGAAAAGCCGTCTTCAGCGATCCGGTTGAGTTGGCGGAAACAACCTGGCGTACCCCCAGGTCCCGCAGGGCCGTCAGGTTGGCGGGATGGTTGATCCGGTGGGGCAGGATATAGGGTTCCCCCTCCAGGCCGTGGCGGGGGAGGAACGCAACCTCATCGGACAAGAGGATCGTGGCGGGACCAAAGGGCGTCTCCAGCGCACGCGGCTTTAGCCTGCCCAGGACATGACTTTTCAGGAGCATGGGACCGGAGATGATTCCCAGGGGCGGCATGACGTTCCCTTCCATGTGAAGAATTGTCAAGCGAGTTGATATTACCCCAGAAATGCCCCATCCCGCAAGGAATCCTTTGCGAATGGGCCGGCGGCAAAGGGATTGACAGCCTCTCCGCTTGTGTGCCATAGGCACAGAAAAACTCACCCGGAGGAAACCCGATGGCGGAAGGAAAGCTTTTCGAAGCCAACGACGGCAACTTCGATCAGGAAATCCTGAAGGCCGACAGGCCGGCCCTGGTTGATTTCTGGGCTCCCTGGTGCGGCCCCTGCAAGGCCCTCGGGCCGATCGTGGAGGAAGTGGCGGCAGTTTACGGGGACCGGATCAAGTTCGCCAAGGTCAACGTGGATGACAACCCCAGGACATCGGCCGCTTACGGGATCCGCAGCATTCCCACGCTGCTTCTTTTCAAGGACGGGAAAGTCCTGGACACCATGATCGGGTTGGCGCCGAAGGACAAGCTGGAAACGTTTGTAAAGAAGGGGCTGTAATGCGGAACGCGAGAAAACGCCAGGCTCTCCTGCTGATCCTGCTCGCCCTGATTTTCATGATGACCGGCTGCGGCTGGGTGAAGAACCTCTTTACAAAGAAGGACATGGGCCGATCAACTCCGGACGCCATTTACGCCCGGGGATACGAGGACTACCAGGAAGGGCGCTACGAGAAGGCCATCGAGTCGTTCCAGCGGCTCAAGGAAGTCTATCCCCTGAGCCCCCTGGCGATTCTTGCCGAGATGGGCATCGCTGACGCCCAGTTCAGCAATAAGGCCTATGCAGAAGCCGAGGTGGCCTATACGGACTTCTACAACCTGCACCCCACCAATGAGAATGTTCCCTATGTCCTCTACCAGATTGCGATGTGCCACTATAACCAGATGCCGACGATCGACCGTGACCAGTCGGAGGCCCTGAGAGCCAGGAAGGATTTCGAGCGCCTTATCACCCGGTTCCCCAACAGCAAGTTTTCCTTCCTGGCGGAAAAGCGCCTCCGGGAATCGAGACAGCACTTGGCGGAACACGAGTTTTACATCGGCGAGTTTTACTTCCGGACGAAGAAGTACAAGGCCGCCCTAAAGCGTTTCGAGGGCATCGCAAAAGATTACTCGGGCCTCGGGCTGGACTACAAGCTCAACTGGTACCTTGCCGAGACGAAAAAGCTTGCCGCCGTGCAGGAAGTTGAAGAGCAGAAGGCAAAAGAAAAGAAGCGGCTCAAGGAAGCAAAAGAGAAAGAAAAAGAAGAGAAGAAGAACAAGGCAAAAAACAAGGACAAGGGCAAAGAGAATAAGGAAAAGGAAAGCGGCTGAGCCTGCGGCCCGGCAATGGTCGCCGACCCGATATGGAAAGGAGCCCCCGGGGGCTCCTTTTTTTATGGCGTCTTCATGGATCCACGTCCGCCGGAGATGGGACGGTCAGCCGGCGGGACGCCCCCGGCTCGCCGCCTGTCACTCCGGGAAACGAAGGCGGCGCAGTGCACGGTCGGCTGCTTCCTCCGGCAAAACGTCCGTTTCCACAACGCCGTGGCACTCCTTCGGCAATTCATGGACGGCGTCATAGTCCGCCTGCTGCTTCCGGAAGATCTCCCAGCGCCCGTCGGAGGGCTCGCCCGCTTCCGACTTGCGCCCTTCAAGCCTCCGCTGCACATTGGATTCATCGCAGCGACACTCGAGAACGACAAAATCCGCACCGAGACTCCGGGCCGTATCCAGGGCCCGCAGCCGCTCCTCCCGCCGCTTGTAGGACCCGTCGATCATAACCGACCGGCCCGCCCGGATCTCCTCCGCGGCCCGCTCCAGGGCAGCCGTATACGTCCGTTGCGAGACATCTTCCGAATAGAGACCCGCGCCGAAGGCCTCGGGGCGCTTCTCCCCCGGCGCAAGGCCGGCCAGTTCCTTCCGCAGGGCATCCATCTGGATGATGCGGGCACCCAGGCGCGGGGCGATCTGCCGGGCCACGACACTCTTTCCGGTCCCCATGAGCCCTGCCGTCAGGATCAGCGTCGGTCGATCCGGCCGGGCCGCATAGGTATAGGCCCAGTCAAAGTATTTTTCCGCCATCTTCCGGGCCTCCCGGCGTCCCTCCTCACCGATGGCCCGGTCATCGAGACGGAAGCTGACCACCTTCCCCCGGACAAAGGCGTAATAGCATCTGTAGAAATTTAGAAGCGTCCGCACCGCCTCATCTCCGGAGTGACGGATGTAGGCCTCCACGAAGGCCTCCGCCCATTCCGGATAGCCGTTGTAGTCCAGGTCCATGGCAAGGAATGCGACCTCCGCCGCCGTGTCTTCGAAGCGGAACCGCTCGTTGAACTCGATGCAGTCGAAGATGACGATTTCCCCGGCCAGGCAGATGTGCTCCAGGTGCAGATCCCCGTGGCAGTCCCGGATCCGGTGCTCCGCCACCCGGCGGCGCAGGAGGTCCCCGTTCCGATCCATGAAAAAGGCGATGTAATCCCGGGTGAAGGCCCACTGGTGAGCAGGGATGGTTATGCCCCTGTATTTGGCCGTCTGGTCAAAATTCTCATCGTGATTATGCCGGATCGTGTCGATTCCCCCCACCTCATCGATGCGCCCGCCCGTCTCGGCGGCGGCGTGAAAATCGGCAACTTTTCGGGCCACGGCGTCCATGACGGAGATATCCACAGCACCCTCCTGAAGCAGCCCTTTGAGCATCCTGTCCTGGGGCAACCGCTTCATCCGGACGGCGTACTCTGCGACCTTCCCATCCCCGGCCAGGGACAGGCCGCCGGCGACTTCACGGATCTCCGCCACGCCCAGGTAGGCCCCGGGCGCCAGCCGCCGGTTCAGCCGAACCTCTTCACCGCAGTAGAACTTTCTCTTCTCCAGGGTGGTAAAATCGAGGAATCCGAAGTCCACAGGCTTCTTCACCTTGTAGACTTCCTGCCCGGCGATGAAGACATAGGAAATATGAGTCTGGACGAGTTCGACCGATTCCGGCCGGTGGGGGTAAAAGTCGGGGCGCAGCATGGTCTCGACGAGTTTCGGATGGGTCATGGCTTCACGTTTTCTCCTGACAAGAAATTCTTTTCATTCGGGATCCGTCCCGGCAAGTGCGGCGAATCATTCCCCGGCGGAACGGATGATGCCGTTACCTGTGTTTCGATGAGCAGGTTCGCAGCCGACTGCGCGAGGAACAGATCATGGTACCGGATCGATATCCCCGGAATTCCGTACTCCTATTCCTTCTCCATCCTCTCCTTCCACCCCTGGATCCGCTGCAGGGCCTCCAGGGGCGTCATATTCAGCGGATCCGCCGCCCGGATCTCCTCCAGGAGATCGTCCCGGACACCCGCGAAGAGGCTGAGCTGGTTCGATTCCTTCCGGGCCGCCCGCTTTCCCCTGGCGAGACGGGGCATCCCGCCCTCGTCAAACTCGCCGTTCTCGATGTTGTGGAGGATCTCCCGGGCGCGCTGGATGACTTCCTCGGGCACGCCGGCGATGCGGGCCACCTGGATGCCGTAGCTCCGGTTCGTCCCGCCCTCCATGATCTTCCGGAGGAAGATGATCCGGTCCCCCCACTCCCGGACGGCGATGTTGTAGTTCTTGACGCCTTCCTTCGCGGCGGCCATCTCCGTGAGCTGGTGATAATGCGTGGCGAAAAGGGTGCGGCATTTCAGGTGCGGCGCGTCGTGGAGATGCTCCGCCACGGCCCAGGCGATGGAGAGGCCGTCGAAGGTGCTGGTCCCGCGCCCCACCTCGTCCAGGATGACGAGGCTCCGGGGCGTGCCGTGGCGGAGGATGCCCGCGACCTCGTTCATCTCCACCATGAAGGTGCTCTGCCCGCGGGCCAGATTGTCGGCGGCGCCGATGCGCGTGAAGATCCGGTCGGCCACCCCGATCCGGGCGGAGGCGGCGGGGACGAATCCCCCCATCTGAGCCAGGATCACGATCAGGGCCACCTGGCGGATGTAGGTGGACTTGCCGGCCATGTTGGGGCCCGTGATGATGAGGAAGCGGTTCTCCCTCCCGTCCAGGAGCGTGTCGTTGGGAACGAACGCCTCGGGAAAAACCGCTTTTTCGACCACCGGGTGCCGGCCCTCCCGGATATCGATGACATCACCGTCGTCCACCTCCGGGCGGGAGAAATTGTTCCGCTGGGCCACCTCCGCCAGGGAGGCCAGGGCGTCCAGATCGGCCAGGGCCGACGCGGTGGCCTGGATCCGCCGCACCTGCCGGGCGGCCTCGTCACGCACCGCCGTAAAGAGCTCATATTCCCGATCGCGGCGCCGATCTTCCGCATGGAGAACCGAATGCTCGAACTCCTTCAGTTCCTGGTTGATGTAGCGCTCCGCGTTCACAAGCGTCTGTTTGCGGACGTACTCCGGCGGCACCCGGTCGGCGTTGGCCTTGGTCACCTCGATGTAGTAGCCGAAGACACTGTTGTAGCCCACCTTCAGCGTGGAGATGCCCGTCTTCCGCCGCTCCGTCTCCTCCAGGGCGGCGATGCCCCGCTTGCCGTCGCGGCTCAGGGCGATGAGCCCGTCCAGGTCGGCGTCGTACCCTTCCCGGATGATCCCCCCTTCGCGGACGGTGAAGGGCGGATCGTCCACGATTGCTCTCCCGATGAGGTCCCGCAGGTCCTCCAGCCCGTCGACGTCCGCCCCCAGGGAAGCGGCCAGCGGCGCTGTCCACTCCCCGACGGCGGCCAGGACCGCCGGCACCTGCTCCAGGGAAGAGCGGAGGGCCGCCAGGTCCCGGGCATTGGCGACGCCCATGGACACCCGGGCCGCCAGACGCTCCAGGTCCTGTACACCCGCCAGGGACTTCCGGAGACGCTCCCGGAGGAGGTTCCGCTCCCGGATCACACTGACCGCCTCCAAGCGCTCGGAGATCCGCACGGGATTCACCAGGGGGTACGAGAGCCACCAGCGGAGTCGCCTCCCCCCCATGGGGGTCACCGTCTCGTCGAGGGCGTGGAAAAGCGAGCCCGCCTTCTTCTGCTCCCGAAGGGTTTTGAAGAGTTCCAGGTTCTCCCGGGCCGTCTCGTCCAGGACGAGGTATTCCCCGGCTTCCTGGAACTGGATTTCCCGGAGATGTCCCAGGCGCTCCTTCTGGGTTTCCTCCACGTAGCGGAGCAGTGCCCCCGCCGCACCCGCCAGGGCGTAACTCCCGGCCAACCCCTTTTTGACGAGGGATTCCGACGGAAAATACGCACCAAGCCGCTCCTGTGCGGCGTCGCTGTCAAAATAGTCCTGCGGCAGGAAATTCACCAGGAGGGCATTGGAGCGTTGGCGGAGGCTTTTGAGCCAGGGCTCCGTCCGGGCCTCTTCCCCGGCGATCAGTTCCCGGAAGCCCAGCCCTGCCGCCTCGGCAAGAAAGAACTCCCGGTCTGCGAACCGGGTGACGCGGAAATCGCCGGTGGAGATGTCCAGGAAAGCCAGGCCGTAAGTCTCCTCCCGGACGCAGACGGAGGCGAGGAAATTGTTCTCCTTGGCCTGGAGGTTGTCCGGCTCCAGGACCAGCCCCGGCGTCACGACGCGGACCACGTCGCGCTTCACGACCCCCTTCGCCTGCCGGGGGTCCTCCATCTGCTCGCAGACGGCGACCTTGAAGCCGTTCTCAATGAGCCGGGCTATGTAACCGGAAGCCGAGTGCCACGGCACGCCGCAGAGAGGAACGGCGTCCTCCTTCCCCTTGTTCCGTGACGTCAGTGCGATGTCCAGGACGGGCGCCGCCGTGACGGCGTCGTCGAAGAACATCTCGTAGAAGTCGCCCATCCGGAAGAAGAGAATGCAGTCGGGATACTTCTCCTTGAGCGCCACATACTGGCGCATGGCGGGGGTCAGGTCCCCTACTCCCATCGGTCGTCTCCACGGCGCGAGAGGTCGATGGCGTCGTCCTTTCCCCGTCGGGGACCGGGACCGACCCGGAATACGGTACCGGACCCGGAAAAGAAGGAGTTGAGAATCCAGCTCACGATGCTGATCAGGAGCGCGCCCAGGACGGCGGGCCAGAATCCCTGTACGTCGAACCCGGGGATCACCCCGGAGGCCATCTTCAGGAGCAGCGCATTGATGACCAGGGTGAAGAGACCCAGGGTCAGGATGTTCACGGGAAGGGTAACGATGATCAGGACCGGCTTGAGGAGCGTGTTGAGAACCCCCAGTGCGGCGGCGGCGAAGAAAGCGGACCAGAAGCTGGCCACATGTATGCCTTCCACGAAGTAGGCCGCCGCGAGGACGGCCACGGTCAGAACCAGCCAGCGAATGAATAAACCTGTCATGGATCATCCTTCCCGGTCTCAGCCGGATACAGCGGTAGAAAACCCCGCCTCACCCGCAAGGGATTCCGCAGGCAAGACGCATGGGTTGCAGGGGGTGCGGCACAGCGTTTCATGAACCGCAACGGCGGGGCATAACGGGCAACGCGGCAGCGGGCCCGGTTCCAGCGACGTCACACCTGGGTAAAATACTCCGGTTTGGCGGAACAGACGGGACACTTGTCCGGCAGGACGCCGTCGGAGACGTAGCCGCAGATCGTGCAGACGTGGTACGTCGTCTCCCGCTCTTCCATGAGGTGGCCCATGGCCTCCTTGTACAGCTTGGCGTGGACCTCCTCGACGTCCCGGCTCTGGCTGAAATGCAGGGCGGCGCCCCTGTTTCCCTCTTCATTGGCAATTTTGATGAAGGCGTCATAGGCCACGCCGGCCACTTTCGTTTCCGATTCGAAGCTGGCCGCCAGGTTCTCCTCGGTGCCCCTGATCTCCTTGAGAAGCCGCAGGGCCCGGGTTCCGTGGACTTCCTCCGACAGGGCAATGGCCCGGAACAGCCTGGCCATCTGGGGATAGCCTTCCTTCTCCGCCTTGTCGGCATAGACCTTTAGCCGCAAGACCGCCTTGGCCTCGCCGGTGTAGGCCTGGTGGAGGATCTCCATGATCTTGCTCATCGGTTCCTCCTACTCCTCCGGGGCGAAGACGTCTTTGCCGGAACCGCAGATCGGGCAGACCCAGTCTTCGGGCAGATCCTCAAAAGCCGTCCCGGGGGGAATGCCGGCATCGGGATCACCCTTGGCCGGGTCGTACACATAGCCGCACACGTCACAGACATATTTCTTCATGATTTCCTCCACAATTGCCTGATTCTTTCATCCCTGGGAAACGACGTCCCTGACAGCCGCAGCCACCTGACGTCCCTGCTCGAAACAGCGGGCCAGCGTATCCCGGTCGGGGACGTGCTTCACCCGGATGGCTTCTCCGACGATTTTCACCTTCATGTCTTCCAGGTATTCCTGGACCTGCTTCACCGACTCGCCGCTCCAGCCATAGGAACCGAAGGCACACCCCGCCAGGTTGGCCGGCCGTAGCCCCTTCAGGTAGGTCAGGACGTCGGCCATCTGGGGGAGCAGGTTGTTGTTCA
Organism: Deltaproteobacteria bacterium HGW-Deltaproteobacteria-19; assembly: GCA_002841865.1. Classification (GTDB taxonomy): domain Bacteria; phylum Desulfobacterota; class Syntrophia; order Syntrophales; family PHBD01; genus PHBD01. The sequence goes on along the minus strand of PHBD01000005.1, from coordinate 26,524 downwards.
GGGTGGGGGAGCCGGCACAGAGAGCCCCGGCCTCCAGGGTTTCGTAAACCACGTCGCTCCGGTGGACCTCGTCCATGTTCATGAGCTTCACCCGGAGCCCGCCGTCGGCAAGCCCCTCAGCCATGGCCTTGGCCATCCACTCGGTGCTCTTCCACATGGTGGCATAGACCACGACGGCCTTGGCCGCCGGCTTCTGGGCGGCCCAGCGGCCGTAACGGGCCAGGATCCCGGCGAGGTCCTTCCGCCAGACCGGCCCGTGGTCCGGGGCGATGACCTCGATGGCCAGGCCCGAGGCGGCGACCCGCTCCAGGAGCTTCAGCACGAGCGGAGAATACGGCAGAAGAATGTTGGCGAAGTACGTGGCCGCCTCGAACTCGAGGATGGCCGGGTCGATCTCGTCGTCGAAGCGCTCCGACGTGGCCAGGTGCATGCCAAAGCCGTCCTGTGAGAAGAGCAGCCGGTCCTCCTGAAGGTAGCTGAACATGCTGTCAGGCCAGTGGAGCATCCGTGTCTCCATGAAGTCCAGGGTCGCATTGCCCAGGCTGAGGCGGCTGCCGTCCTTCAGGGGAACGATCTCCGCCTGCCGGTGGAAAAGCTCCTGCAGGGTCTTCGTCCCCATGGGGGAGGCGAAGACTTTCTCCGGCCGGATCATGTCGATGATCTCCGGCAGGCAACCCGAATGATCCATCTCCGAGTGGTTGGAGATAATGTAGCGGATTTTCTTCGGGTCCACGACGGAGGCGATCCGGGAGAGCATCTCGTCCCGGAACGGGGCCTTCACCGTGTCCATCAGCGTGATCTTGTCGGCCATCACCAGGTAGGCGTTGTAGGTGCTCCCGCGGCGGGTCGTGTATCCATGGAAGTCCCGGATGTTCCAGTCGATCGCCCCGACCCACCAGACCCGGTCGGTGATCTTCACAGCCTTGTAGAAATCGACGTTGTTCATGTGCTTACCTCGCAGCCGTATCGGAATGTGAAATGCCGGGCATTGGATAGCATTACGCCGTGGAGGGTGTCAATCCCGACGGCTTCGGGACGGCTCCGGATTGCCCGCTCTGCATATCGATTTGCCTCTTTCATCCCTTCACAGACATCGGAAAGTCGGTAAAGACGCCGTCGACTCCCATGTCTTCAACGGCCCGGAAGTCCTCCTCCCGGTTGACCGTGTAGACGAAAACCTTCAGGCCCCGCCGGTGGGCCGCGTCCGTGAAGCGGCGGCTGACCCGGTCCAGGCGGATATGGATGGAAAAAAGATTCATTTCCGCCTGAAAACGCTTCGCGGGGAGGAGGGGGGAACGCGTCAGAAGGCCCAGGGGAATCCGGGGGGCCTCGTCTCTGGCGACAGCAAGTTCGCGACGGGAAAAGGAGGACAGGATGACGTCTTCAAAGTGCCACCCCCGCTCCTTTACATACCGCTGCACAAGGGCCGCCGCTGGGCCGGCCGTACCGGGTCCCTTCAGTTCCACGTTGACCGCCGCCCGCCGGTCCACCAGGTCCAGGACCTCGCGGAGAAACGGAATCCTCTGTCCCTGACCGGCATCAAGGGAACGCAGGTAGGCGAGAGAGGAGGCCATGACCCGGCCCCGTCCGTTTGTGGTCCGCTCCAGCCGCGGATCATGGATCACGACCAGTTCGTCCTCGACAGCGTACACGTCGATCTCGATCCCGTCGGCCCCGAGGGCTAGAGCCTTTTCGACCGCCATCAGCGTGTTCTCCGGAGCCCGGCCTGAAGCGCCCCGGTGGGCAAAGCGGAAAAGCCTGCCGGCGGAAAGATCGGTCTCGGGTATCTTGGCAACCTCGCGCAACATCTGCTCCACGACCATCCAGGATATCTGCAGTCTCTGTCGAACCTGGGAGGGAGGGCGGCCGGAATCCGCAGTCTGACAGATCACAAGGGAGTCAAGAGGTCATGATCCCCCGGACGATTGCCTTCAAATCCGGGAACACAGCCTGCTCCCCGTCCCACGCATAGGGCAGGATTTCCAGGCCGAGAGCCTTCAGGGACTCCTCCAGGTCGGCCGGCAGGTCGGCCGGAACCGCCAACACCAACCGGGGCTTTTCCGGGAAAGAAACACGATCCACCAGGAGTTTCGCCGCCCCCTCGAGAACGTCACCGTCCCGGAGGCTTGTCAGAACCTTGAACAGGATGGATATCCGTCCCTGACGGTCCACGGCGAAACAGTCGCGGCTCTCGTCGTTGCCGGCCTGGATTCCCATGGACTGAAGGGCTGCGGCCAGGTCGCCGGCGACCAGGCTGCGGTCGCATAACCGGGAAAGGTCGTCGGGAACCGGCAGGGCCGCCTCTCCACTGAGTTCCTCGCGGAACTCCACCTCAGGGAAGGCGATGGCCATCTGAGGGTCCCGCGAAGCGGCAAGGTCCTTCATCCGTTGGACCTTGCGGACGAACTGCCCGAGCTGGCGGACGAAACGGGGAGAATGAAGGGCGCCCACAACGGCCACGGCCGCCTGCTCGTCGCCGTCCTCCATGAGGGCCCAGACGCCGCGGTACCGGTTCCCGAAGAGGGACTTCCCGATCCCCTTCCGGCTGCCTCCGAGACGGCCCCGGTGAACCACGAAAATCGACCCTTCCGGGTCCCGCGCCAAGGCACCGCCTGTTTTCCGGTCGATTCCCCGGATCGGGAAATTGATCTCGCAGGTGATGGCGACGCGCCCTTCCGGCGCCGGCTTGCCGATACCCAGGACATTCCAGTGGTTCTTCTCCGGGATCCGCTTGGAATAGAGCCAGAGATCCAATTCGTCCGACCAGTGAACGGAGGCCCGGAAACTCGCCCCCGCGTGCCCCACCCGGACTGGAATCCGGGCGTCCGCGACGGCCCGGAAACTTCGGCTGAACTGCTGCTGACACCGCCGGATGGTGGCCTCGTCCTCGATGACCTTCAGCATGCTCGATTCCTCTCCGACCGGTCCCCTCCCGAGAGGGACGGGTATCCGGAACGAATGGCGTTTCTCAAGGGTTGTTTTTTTACCATGGGAAGGCGGTCACAGCAACGTTCATCACGGGAATACGGAAGAATTTCTTCATGAAAAGCACCGGGAGGAATGGATCGGGGTCGGCGAAACGATAACGATGATATTTATAATTGACTTGTGACGTAACAATGTTTATTAAAATTCCACATCGCAAAAACGATGTTATTTCATTGGAGGTGATCAAGATGACTTGGACAAGCCTGACAGAGACTTGGCATTACGTGGAGAAATGGGCGGCCGAAAAGCCCGGGGCAGAAGCCCTTGTGTTCGGAGACGAGCGTCTCACCTGGGGGGACTTCAAGGTGCGCATGGACGGCATCGCCAAGGCCTTCCTGGCGGCGGGCGTCCGGCCGGGTGACCGGGTGGCCCTCCTCTCGGCGGCCCGGAAGTGGCTCGGCCTGAATCCGAAGTTCACCCTCGACGAGCTTCGTTACCAGGTGGGCGACGCGAAACCGGCCGTCCTCATGGCCGTCCGCACGTTTCTCGGGAACGACCTGGCCGGAACCATCGAGGCCCTGAAAAACGAATTCCCCTTCCTGAAGAAGGTCCTCGTCATCGGCGAGCCCGTTCCGGAAACCGAGAGCTTCGCGGCGTTCACGTGCCTTCCCCGTCCGGAGCTGGACGCCGCCCTGGCGGAGCGTTCCGCGGGGGTGAAGGAAACAGACGAGGCGCTCCTCATGTACACCTCCGGCTCGACGGGCAAGCCCAAGGGCGTCGTCCACACCCACCGGAGCATCGTGGAGAACATCAAGGTGGAGGTAAAAAAGTTCTACCTTGACGAGAATCTGCGAGCCCTGCTCCACTTCCCCATCAACCACGTGGCGGCGGACGTGGAGATCGGCTTCGCCGCCATCCTCGCGGGCGGCTGCACCGTCTTCATGGATTCCTTCGATCCCGCCGGCTCCCTGAAGACGATCGAGAAGGAAAAGATCACCATGTTCGGGCAGCTCCCGGTCATGTTCCTCATGCAGATGAAGCAGCCCGAGTTCTCCCGGACCGATTTCAGCGCCCTGAAGCTCATTGCCTGGGCCGGCGCCGCAGCTCCGAAGGTCATGCTGGACGTCCTCTCGGGGATCTGCGCACAGACTGGGGCCATGCTGATCACCGGCTACGGCAGCACGGAGGTCTGCGGTTTCGTCACGTTCACCGAGAAGGGCGACGGCATGGAGACCCTCATGAAGACCGCCGGGAAGATCGCGCCGCCCTTTGAGCTGAAGATCGTCGACGGGGAGCGCCGGGAGCTTCCAAACGGCCAGGTCGGCGAGATCGCTGTCCGGGGACCCTTCATGTTCAAGGAATACCTGAACAATCCCAAGGCCACGGCGGAGGTGCTGGACAGGGAGGGCTGGTACTACACGACCGACCTCGCCTGGAAGGACGAGCAGGGCTACATCTACATCACCGGCCGCAAGTCGGAGATGTTCAAGACCGGCGGCGAGAACGTCTACCCCCGGGAGATCGAGGAGATCCTGGAGGTCCAGGGGAAGGTCCTCTTCTCCGCCGTCATCGGCGTCCCCGACGAGATCTACCAGGAGGTCGGCTGGGCCTTCATCATGCCCATACCGGGCAAGGAGGTCACGGAGGAGGAGCTCCGGGAATACTGCAAGGGAAAAATGGCCAACTTCAAGGTCCCGAAAAAGTTCATCATCCGGCCGCTCCTGCCGCTTCTGGCCAACGGCAAGGTGAGCAAGCTGGCCCTGAAGGAAGAATTCAAGAACGTTTCCGGCACAAAATGATTGTGAGGCCTGTACGATGAAACTGAGTTCAAGTTTTGCGGGTACCCCGCTTCGTGAATATGAAACCGCCGTCCACTGGCGCGACACCATGAATTACGCGGCCGCAGTCGGCGACAGCAACCCCCTTTACCTTGACGACGAGCGGGAACCGGGAGTCATCGCCCCTCCCATGTTCGCCGTGGCGCTCACATGGCCGATATCGGAGCACCTCTACGATTACATCGAGGACAAAAGCTTCCCGGCAGCCGTGCTGCAGAGGCAGGTCCACTACCGGGAGCACCTGGAGTTCATCCGGCCCGTCGTCCCCGGCGACCGTCTCCGGATCAAAGGGCGCCTGGCCGCCGTCACCCCCCATCCGGCGGGAACGAGTCTGGTCATCCGCTATGACGCCCTCGACACCCGGGGAGAACCGGTCTTCACGGAACACATCACCGGGCTTCTGCGTGGCGTCACCTGCGAGGGAGAAGGCAGGGGAGCGGACGCCCTGCCCCCGGAGGTCGCGTGCACCGGAGAGGGGGTTCCGTTCTGGTCGTCCCGGATCGCCATCGATCCCCTGTGCCCGTTTGTTTACGACGGCTGCACACGCATCCATTTCCCGATTCATACCTCGAAGAAATTCGCCCATCGGGTGGGCCTCCCCGGCATCATCCTGCAGGGCACGGCGACGCTGGCCTTCGCGGTCCGGGAAATCACGCGCCGGGAACCCGCCGCCGAGCCTTCGAAGATCCGGGCCATATCCTGCCGCTTCGCCAACATGGTGTTCCCGGGCGAAAACATCGACGTCCAGCTCGTCGGCAGAGAAGAGGGAGGCAAGGCTACGCATCTCTTTTTCCGGGTCCTCACGGACAGCGGCAAGCCTGCCCTTCAGGACGGCAGGGTAACGATCCTGCCCTAGCCTGAAAAGGAAGGGATGTCCGTCCTTTCCCGGCGGGCCGTTGCCTGCTGCCGGCCGTGCCGCCGATTGCAATCGAAAAGAGAAGGTGGTATCGCTCTACCACCTTCTCTTTTCCAGGCAGGCCGGCGAATGACCATAGAAAAAACCGCTTCCAATGCGGCCGAGAGGCCGTCGCTTCCCGCGAAAGTCAAAGAACGCCTGTATCCGGCGGTGCTCGATCTGTTCTCGCAAAACGACTTTCACCAGGTGAACCTGCGCGAGATCTACCGCAGGTCAGGCATCAGCCCCAGCACGATCTACAAGTATTTCCCCTCCAAGGAAGCGCTCCTCTTCGCCATCCTCGACGAAAAGATCACGGAGGTCGGCAGGCTGGCCGAAATCCACATCAAGGGAATCGAAAGCACCCGGGAGATCCTCCGCAAGATTTTCTGGGTGACCCTGGATTTCTACGACCAGAACCCCGGGGTTGCGATCACGGCCTTCATCACGGTCCCCATGAGAACCTGGATGCGGGAGCAGTCCTACATCCGGGAAGACGCGACGAAGATGTTCGAGGAGGTCTGCGAACACGGCCGCAAACGGGGTGAAATCGATCCATCGATCCGCCCGCGGGACGTCATGGATCTGTATTTCATGTTCTGCTACCGGCAGATCCACATGTGGTTCTTCCAGGGCATGAAATGGAAACTCTCGGACACCCTCCCCACGTTCTATCCCATGTTCTGGAAAATCGTCTCGGCAGAGGGAGCGCCGCTGCCGGGCCGGACGGATTGAAAGGAGTCGCGGAAGCGCCGCATTCACCCGTCGAACGGGCGGAAATTCCAAACTCCCCATCGCCCGCACCCGGGATTTTCCCCTGTCAAAGCACCCTTTCGAAGGCCGATTCGGGAGCGAACCATGAGAACATTTTCCACAGCCGTCCTTTTCCTTTTCCTGTTCATGATCCCGGCCTTTGCCGTCGCGGATGTTCGGGAGATCACCGCCGAGGGTTCCTACATCATGGGAGACGGCGAGACGCCCCTGGCCGCGGAAGAGCGGGCCCTGCAGAAGGCGAAGCGGGCCGCCCTGGAGGAAGCGGGAACCTACGTGGAGAGCTACTCGAAGGTGGAGAATCTCCAGCTCACCCGGGACGAGGTCCAGGTTCTCGCCTCGGGAATCATGGACGTGACGGTCCTGGAAAAGAAGCGGACCATGGCGGGGGAAGGCCTCATTGTGTGGGTCCGCATCAGCGCCCGGATCCAGACGGACGAGGTCAAAAAAATGGCCGCCCGGGTCCGGGACCGTGACGCCGCCGAGGATTACGGCAACCTCCGGAAATCATACGAAGACAGCCGCCGGGAGCTTGACCGGCTGAAGGCGGAGTTGTCCCGCTCGAAAGGAAAGAAAGAGGCCAAACCCCTGCAGGAAAAAATCACGCAGGACGAAAAGCGCCTCCAGGCCTCCGCCTGGCTGGAGAAGGGCCTGCAGTTCTACCTGCGGGACGAATTCGGGCCCGCCGTCGCGGCCTACACGTCGGCGATCGAGCTGGATTCCGGTTACGCGGACGCCTATGCGAACAGGGGAAACGCCTACCAGCGGCAGGGGCTCTTTGACAGGGCCATCACCGACTACACCCGGGCCCTCGAGCTGGAGCCGGGTGCGGCGTACATCCATCGCAACCGCGGGCTTGCCTACCGGGAAATGAGAAAGTACGACCAGGCGCTGAAGGAGCTGAACCGGGCCATCGCCCTGAATCCGAACAGCGCCAGTGCGTACGACGGCCGGGGCACCGTATACCGGCGGATGGGCAAACCGGACCGGGCCATCGAGGATTTCGACCGGGCCATCGCCCTGAATCCGGACGGGTCCAGTTCCTACCACAACCGCGGCAGCGCCTGGTTCCACAAGGGTGAATACGACCGGGCCATCAAGGACTACAACCGGTCTCTCGAGCTGAACCCGGCCTCGTCACTGGCGTTCCATCACCGCGGAAATTCCCACCTGATGGCGGGGCGACTCGACCAGGCCATTGCGGACCTCGACCGGGCCATCGCCCTGGAGCCGTCCGACGCCGGTACTTACTACAACCGGGGAGACGCCTACCTCAAGAAGAACCGCCTGAAACAGGCGCTTTCGGACCTGAACCGTGCGATCTCCATGGACCCCAAGTTGGCCGATGCCTACAACACCCGGGGCATCGTGTACCGGCGGATGAACCGGATCGAACGGGCCATCGACGACTACAACCGGGCCATCGCCCTCAACCCAAAATATGACCTCGCCTTCAACAACCGGGGATACGCCAGGTTCGTACAGGGCCGGCTGGATCAGGCAATCACCGATTACAACCGGGCCATCGCCCTCACCCCCGGGTACGCCAATGCCTACAAGAACCGGGGAACCGCCTACAAAAAGATGGGCAGGAAAAGCCAGGCCCTCGCGGACTTCCGGAAGGCCTGCACGCTGGGCTCGAAAGAGGCCTGCGACGCTGCCGGGGCGCTCCAGGCCGGGCATTGATAATCCGTTCGTCTCTACACCAGAAAGTACTCGCCCCGGATCCGGACGATGGCTCCGCCGCCGAACCAGACGCGCATGCCGCCTCCGTCGTCCCGGGCCAGCAGCCGGACGATGTTCGGCCTGGCGAGGTCGCCGTTCTGCTCCAGGCTTATGGACGATCCGTCCCACATACCATTCTTCAGGAGATAGCATCCGAAGGCTGCATTCCCCGACCCTGTCGCGGGGTCTTCAAGGTACCCGAAGGTCGGCGCAAACACTCTCGTCCGGTAGGCATTCGCCTTGTCCGCCGTTTGATGGGAGTACACCGTCACGATGTCTACGGAGTGAGCCTCGCAGTAGGATTTAAGGACCTCCAGCCGGGGGGACATCCGGAGCACCGTCTCCAGCCTCCGGATCGGGACGATCAATGTCTCCAGGCCCGCATTGACAACGGATATCGGCTTTTCACGGTCCAGGTCGCCCGGATCGATGCCCGCGGCTTCGGCAAAACCGCCGCCGTCAATTCGGGCAGTCGCAAAGACGGGCTCGGGTGCCGCAACGAACACGGCGTTTTCCCCTTCGATCCTGTTCTCCACCGTCAGCGTCCCCATGTTGTTGACGATTCGAATACTCTTCCGGCCCAGCAGGGCGGGTTTGCTCCCGATGAGATCATGCGCGATGGCGATGGTCGCATGACCGCAGAACGCGACCTCCCGCTCCGACGAATAATACTTCAATCCGTACACGCCATCGTCGATTTCCCAGACATACCCGACTTCGGAAACGAACCCTCTCAGCTCCCGGGCGATTCTCTGCATTTCCTCGGCCGTCATGTCGGTCGGTGCGCTCAGGTAGATCGCCCCGGCGGGATTTCCCGCCGATGTCGCCGTGGCAAAGGCATCGATTTTCTTGAAGGGAAACGATTTCACTGGAGACTGTTCGGGCATGAGTTCACCTCCGATTTTCCGGATCAACCGCATTCACTGCCGGCGCCCCGAGCGCCTGGGCCTGCTCCGTTCCGCACCATTCCGCCATGGGAAGAATGGGAAAACCGCTTATCGTCCGCCTTCATCGGGCTTCCCCGGAAACAGCCTCGATGACCGGAGGCCCCATCTGGCGAGGCGGAATTCCGCCGCCGTTTGGAGGCAGCCAAAGCCGTATTTCATGCTGCGGCTGAAGTTGATTGACGAGGCCTCGGCGAAGTAGCGGGTGGGACAGCTGACCTCGGCGACGATGCAGCCGAACCAGACCACCTGGGCCAGCATCTGGTTGTCGAAGACGAAATCGTCGGAGTTCTCGTGCAGAGGCAGCCTCTCCAGAAGGTCCCGGGAGAATGCCCGGTACCCCGTGTGGTATTCGGACAGCTTGGCGCCGATCAGGAAATTCTCCACCAGCGTCAGAAACCGGTTGGCGATGTATTTCCAGACGGGCATGCCGCCCGTGAGCGCATATCCTCCCAGGATCCTCGACCCCAGGACGCAGGAATAAAGGCCGCCGGCGATCATGGAGGCCATGGCGGGGATGAGCTTCGGCGTGTACTGGTAGTCCGGGTGCACCATGATGACGATGTCCGCCCCCTCCGCCAGGGCCAGTCGATAGCAGGTCTTCTGGTTCGCCCCGTAACCGCGGTTCTGATCATGGACGAAAACCTTCGTCTTCGGCAGGGCGGCGGCGATCTCCGCCGTTTCGTCGCGGCTGGCGTCGTCCACGAGGATCACCAGGTCGACGATCCCCTGCTCCATCACCTCGTCATATGTCTTTTTCAGGGTCTTCGCCGCGTTGTAGGCCGGCATGATCACGACGATTTTCCGGTCAAGAAGCATGCCTGTTCCACCTGAAACAAACGACTGCGTTCGGGAAGCCCGCCGGGAATGTAATCCGGAGCGTCATCGCCTCTCCAGGACTCACTTTCTCAAACCTCTATATTTCCTGAGCTCCGCCCGGAACCAGGGACCGCTTTCCACGATTTTCCCTCCACTGCAGCGGACCTGATATGGCTTCCCGCTCCTGCTGCTCTGCGTGGCGCCCCGCTCGATGAAATCCTCGGCCGACGACACAAAGCCTTTTTTGACGAGATATTCATATTTTCTCCGAAGATGCGCGCTTGCATCCCTGCTCCCGTACCAGGAGTCGTTCCGATAGAAATCGCAGCCGGAGGCCTCCAGATAGGAGAACAGGTGTGCAATCTCCCCCCGGACGGCTGGAGGCGGCTCTCCCGCGTAGGAAACGGAGACCATCAGCAGGGATACAACCAGAAGCAGTGCTCTCATAATGCTACCTTATGATAACGGAGAATGCCGGACCATCTTATCCGGGCCGCCGGGGAATGTCCATCCGCCGCCTGGTGATGCATAGCGCTTCGGCTCGACGATTGCAACGGCGTTCCGTAAAATGAAGCTCCGGCGCCAAACACGTTTGGCGCCGGAGAGAGAAAGTCCCAACCCGACAGAATGCGGGAAGGGGGAGAGAGAAGCCGTTGAAGAGAGCCGCAGGCGTCGTACCAGTAATCAGGCGCTGCGGTTCGTTATTCCCGTTTCACCCTGCCTCCCGATAGGATCTGGCCAGCAGTGATATGTAATGGCCGGCAGCCATCGTCTGTTTCGCCCGTGAGAGTCCCTCGGAAATCTGCATCATGCAACCGGGGCACCCCGTGACGACCTCGTCGGCGCCGGTACGCAGCAGGTCCGCGATCTTCCGGCCGGAGATCCCGGCAGATGTCTCGGGATGGGTAATCGTGTAGGAGCCGCCGCTCCCGCAGCAGGCGTCCGGCCTGGCCATCTCCTTCAGAGTCACGCCCGGAATCGACTGCAGAATGGTCCGCGGCTCCGCGAAGACTTTCATGACTTTTTTCAAATGGCATGAATCATGGTACGTGACGGTCGCCGCTATGCGGCCTTCCGGTTTTCGAAACGGAACGACCTCCGTCAGGAACGTGGAGATATCGAAGGTGCGGCTCTTCCAGAAATCCGCCATGGGACCGTAAACCGGATCGTCCGCCAGGAGATTCGGGAAGCCGTGCTGCCAGGATTCTCCGCAGGACCCGCAGGCCGTCACGATATGGTCGGCGCCGCACGTATCCATGATATCAAGGTTTTTCCGCGCCAGGTCCCTTGCCCCTTCCACGTCGCCGTGGGCAAGCAGGGCGATTCCGCAGCACTGCTGTCCCGCAGGAATAACGATCTCCACATCGTTTTCAACCAGCACCTGGACCACGTCCCAGGCGACTCCCGGGAATATGTAGTTGAAGGTGCATCCGGTGAAAAAGGCGGCGGTCGCTCTCGGTTTGTGGAAGGAGATCCGCTCCGGCGCCTGCTCACGAAAGGGCGTGGCGGCCAGGCCGGGAAAGATTCGTTTCGCCAGAAGCCCGACATTGAAGCGGAGTTCGTACCCGGCATCTCCGGGAATCCTGCGCAGGCCGAGTCCCTGCAGGGAGGCCCCGGTCTTCATCAGCCGGTTGAAGAGAGGCGGATTTCTCAGGGTCCGGAAAATCAGTTTCTTGATCGCCGGGAGCCCGTTTCCCCTGGCCAGGGCAGCCCGGAGGGCGATCACAATGCCGCTCACATCCACGCCGCAGGGACAGCTCTGCATGCATGAGGTGCAGACGATGCAATTGAAGAGCTTTTCCTGGACGCTTTCGTCATCCAGGCGAAGATCGCCCCTCAGGACCGCCTCCGCAATGGCAAGCTTTCCCCGGGCATAGGAGGCTTCCCGCTTCTCCGTCAGGTACACGGGACAGACGGCCATGCAGTTCCCGCATTTCATGCACCTGGACAGGGCGTCGGCCACGCCGTCCAGGGAGTCGAAAAGGGCCGTATTCATCTCAGAGACTCCTTTTCAGCGGCACCATTTTGGCCGGATTCAGGATGGAATCGGGATCCAGGGCATCCTTCAGGCACCGCATCAGGTTGAGCCCGCTGCCGTTCAGCTCGTCACCGAGATACTTCATTTTTGCCAGCCCGATCCCGTGCTCGCCGGAAAGGGTTCCGCCCAGCCGGAGGGCCGTGGCGAAGATCTCGTCCACGGCACGGTGGACCCGTTCCATTTCCTCCGCGTTTCTCACGTCCGTCAGAATGGTGGGGTGAAGATTCCCGTCGCCGGCATGACCGAAGGTCCCGATCCGGAGGCGATACCGGCGGGCGATGTCCTGAACGGCTACGAGCATATCGGCGATTCTGTTTCTCGGCACCGTGGCGTCTTCCAGAATGGTCGTAGGACTGACCTGGGCCAAGGCGGGGAGTGCAGCCCTCCTGGCCGTCCAGATCCGATCTCTCTCCACCTCCGACTGGGCGAGCCGGACCTTCCCTCCGTGCTCCACGATCACCTTCAGAACGGCCTCCGCCTCCGCATCCACCAGGTCCTGCGATCCACCGTCGACCTCGATGAGCAGGAGTGCCTCCGCATCCGTCGGCAGACCCACTTTCGCGTAATTCTCGACGGTTTGAATGGTCACCCGGTCCATGATTTCAAGCGTGGCGGGGATAATGTGGGCCTTGATGATGCCCGTCACCGTGTTTCCGGCGTCTTCGAGCCGCTGAAACGTCGCCAGCATAGCCTTGCGGTATTGGGGAGGCGGGACGAGCTTGACGGTGATCTGGGTGATGATCCCCAGGGTACCTTCGGAGCCGACGAAGAGGGAGGCGAAATCGTAGGCGGTGACGTTCTTCACCGTCTTCCCGCCGAACCGGAAGACTTCCCCCGAGGCCAGGACAACCTCCATCCCCAGGACATAGTGCTTGGTGACACCGTATTTCAGTCCCCGCAGTCCTCCCGCGCATTCCGCGACGGATCCCCCCATGGTCGCCGTCGTCACCGTCCCCGGGTCGGGGGGATACATCAGCCCGTACGGCGCCACGGCGTCGTTGAGGGCCTGGATGACCACGCCCGCCTGCACCGTGGCGGTCAGGTTTTCCGGGTCCACCTCCAGGATCCGGTCCATTCTCTGAAACGACAGGACGATGCCCCTCTGCAGCGGAATCGTCCCGCCGCTTAGGTTGGTGCCCGCCCCGCGGGGGTAGACGGCCAGTTTGTTTTTTTTGGCGATGAGGACGATGTGCCGGACTTCCGCGGTGGTTGCCGGCAGCACAATCACGTCCGGCATCCGGCTCGGCAGATCGGCCGTGGCATCGTAACTGTAGGTCACCAGGTCAGCCTTGTCCGTCAGGACGTTCGCTTCGCCGACAATGTCCTTCAATTGGGCGATTACTGTATCGTTCATCATATTTCCCGTCTCCCTGACTCCATCATTCACCCTGATGGTTCCGATCCGATTTCCGGCCTTCGATCCCTCCGCACACGAGGGGAACCTGCGCGCCGGTGTAACCGACGCACAAGCCCGGGATCAATCCCTCGGCATGGTTTCCCGGACGACGGCGGGCTCTCCCTGCTTCGCATTCCTGGCCACAATGGTGAGGATGATAACCGTGGCAAGTGCGACGCCCAGCCAGGCCAGGCCGCCGTTCGATATGGCCGCTTTCGCAGCCGCAGGGGCCGCGACGCCCTTTTCATAGACCGGAACGATCCAGCGGATGACGTAGGCCTGCAGATAGGCCATCACGCCGATGACCGTTGTGAGAATCAGTGAGTGCATCACGGTGAAGCGGAAAATGTCGGCTTCCCTTCCCACCTGGTTCGTCGCCGCCGTGGCCACGGACAGGGACTGGGGCGAGATCATTTTGCCGCAGACGCCGCCGGAGGAATTGGCCGCCACGGTAACCACCGGATCGACGCCGATCTGGGTGGCGGTAACCTCCTGGAGCTTTCCGAACAGGGCGTTCGACGACGTGTCCGAACCGGTCATAAACACGCCCAGCCAGCCGAGAAAGGCCGCAAAGAAGGGGAACAGAACGCCCGTTTTCGAAAAGGCGTCTCCCAGGGTGACGGCCATGCCCGAGAAGTTCATGATGTAGGCGAATCCAAGGATCACCGCGATTGTGAAAATGGGCCAGCGTAGCGTTTTCAAGGTCTGGAAGGCCACCTGCCCCGCCGTGCGGAGGGATGCCTTCATGACGGGGATCGAGAAGAGGCCGGCAAAGAGAATGGCCGTGCCGGCGGCGCTCAGGATGTTGAACATGTAAACGGCCGCCATGGGCTTGTCGCCCCGGATCACCATGTTGTGCAGGCCTTCGAGGGGAATCCCGACCAGGGAGTACTGATCCAGGAGCATCTTGATCGGCTTCACCCCCCAGGCGGCGACAAAAATCGACAAAATGATGAACGGTGTCCATGCCCGGAACACCTGTCCTCCGGTGTACAGAAGCTTCGCACGGCCGCTGCTTTTGGGCTCGCCGTCAAAGTGCCAGCTCTCTTTCGGCTGCCAGAAGCGCAGGAAGACAACCAGGCAGACGATGGAGGCGATGGAGGCGATGATGTCCGGCAGCAGGGGCCCGACGAAATTGGCCGTGAGGAACTGGGCGACGGCAAAGGATCCGCCGCTGACAAAGGCTGCCGGCCACACCTCCAGGCCCTTTTTCCATCCGCTCATGAGCACGACCATGTAGAGGGGAATCAGCACGCTGACGAAGGGAAGCGTCCGGCCGACCATCTGGCTCAGGGCCATCTGATCGACCCCCGACACCTGGGAACCCACGATGATGGGGATGCCGATGGCGCCGAAGGCGACCGGGGCCGTGTTGGCGATCAGGCAGATGCCTGCGGCATAGAGCGGCTTGAAGCCGAGGCCGACCAGCATGGCGGCGGTGATGGCCACGGGCGTGCCGAACCCCGCGGCCCCCTCGATGAAGGCGCCGAAGGAAAAGGCGATGAGGAGGGCCTGGATGCGCCGGTCGTCGGAGATGGTCGCCAGCGAGTTCTTGATGATCTCAAACTCGCCCGTCTTCACGGACAGATTGTAGATGAAGACGGCCGTGACGACGATCCAGCAGACGGGCCAGAGGCCGAAGAGCATGCCGTACCCCGCGGAGTACAGGCTCAACTTCGCGGGCATGCCGTACACAAAGACGGAGATGACAACGGCGATCGCCAGCGCGCTCACCGCGGCCCAATGGCCCTTCATGCGCCGGAACGCGAGGGCCCAGAAAAGATAAAGGATCGGAATCGCCGCCACCAGGGACGACAGAGCGAGGTTTTCGAGCGGATTGGTGTTGATGGTCCAAGGCATGATCTCTACTTGACACTCCTTTCTTGATCATTGATGAGCGCAGGGACATCGCCCTGCGGACACGCTATGCTCTACGGAAGATCTTCTTTTCGTGAGAGAGCTTGGGAATGGAGTCGGCGGGACATGCGGCGAAAGCATTGGGACAACACCGTTGCGGCAACACCCGGGATCACCATTCCCGTATTCCCCCCCGGTCAAAGTCTCGGACAGTCTATGAGCGTCTACGGGGCCAGGGAGAAAAGAGGTCTTTCACGAACCGGTTTTCGCAGGCAGGCGGATAACGTTCGGACAGGATTCTTAACACCAACGCGGAAGATCTCAATGCCGGAAGTTCTGTTAGCGATTGGCAGGAATGTGTAGGTATCGGACTGCAGGCGATCAGGGAAGAGGTAGGGCTGCACAGGTTTTCATGCACTCTGGGGCTATTGTCCGGTTCTTCACCGGGCACTCGGGCTTGTCTCTGAAACAGACATGTCACGGTGTGCGGGGGCATTGGGAAAGGTGGAACCGGACGCCGCA
The DNA here is from genome assembly GCA_002841865.1 of Deltaproteobacteria bacterium HGW-Deltaproteobacteria-19. Classification (GTDB taxonomy): domain Bacteria; phylum Desulfobacterota; class Syntrophia; order Syntrophales; family PHBD01; genus PHBD01. The sequence goes on along the minus strand of PHBD01000005.1, from coordinate 10,791 downwards.
CTTTCACGAAACCGCTATGTTCAGCCTCCCGACAGGCCGAACCAGAGCTGGAACAGGCCGAAGCCGGCCAGGGCGAGGGCGGAGATGCCGATCATGGCGCGGTTCACCTTCGGCCCGAGTTTCCGGGCGGTGCCGAACAGGAGGATGATCCCCGCCAGGCTGAAGATAATGGCGGCATAGAAGCCGGCGAGAAAGGCGATCCCGTTGGCCGGGGCGGTGCGCCATCCGTTCAGGAGGATCGGCCCCGTCACGAGGCTCCAGTAAAGGTAGGGGCTGGGATTGGCGGCGTTCATCAGGGCGGCGTGAAGGACGGTCTGCCGCGCCTCCTTGCCGTCCGCGGCGGGGACGCCCTCGAATGTCCGCCAGGCCCGGAAGGCGCCGTACGCAAGATAGAGTACGAACAGGCCGCCGGCGAGATACAGGAAGCGCTGAAACCAGAGGGGCAACTGACTCAGGACGAAAAGGCACAGAACGATGATGGGGCCGTCGCTGACCAGCGGCGCCAGGGCCGCCGGAAGCGTGCGTCGCCACCCCCGGGAGAGCGTCCGCGAGATGAGGTACGCCTGGAACGGCCCCGGCTGCACGGCGGCGGCGAATCCCAGGCCGATCCCCTGGATCAGGAAGGCCCACGTCGTCATGACGGCCCCCGGCGGGCGCTCACGTCTTTTCCCCGAAGGCCTTGAAAAAGGTGTAGCAGAACACTCCGTCGGATTCCGCGGTCCGGTACAGGTCCGCGATACCCCGGTCGAAATCCTGCGGGGCGGCGAGACCGGCCTTCAGGGCGGACTCCCTCACGCCTTCGATCATCGCCGTGAAGGTCTTCTTCGTGAATCCCTCGACGAGTTCCGGCCGGCTGGAGTCGACGTAGACCATCCGCGGCGAAACGCGGACGGAGCCGAAACCCGCCCGGCACAGGAGCGGATACAGCTCCCTCCCCACGTCGGCGTTCCCCCCGGCCCGCCGCTGCAACTCGACTTGGCACTGGATCGCCCGGTGCGCCGCCCCGCTGTCGGGATGAAAAAAGGTCGATCCGTGGTCCCCTTCGATGACCGTGATCGTCCCACTTGTCCGGAGAAGCTTTTTCAGCGCCAGCAGGGCATCGACGGGCCTCGGCAGATGCTCCAGGACAAAGCACACAAAGACGTGGTCGAAGGATCCCGCCTCAAAAGGCAGGCTGAATATATCGGCCTGACGGAACGTCACGTTGCTCAACCCCGCCGCAGTCACCCTGTCCGCGGCCTCCCGGACGGACGCCTCGGAGATGTCGATCGAGGTGATCCGGGCCTCGGGGCTGTTCCGGGCAAGGGTGATCGTCTGGGCGCCGACGCCGCAGCCGGCCTCCAACACGCGGCTTCCGGCTGGATAGGTGGTGTCGGAGTGGAGCAGATGGACCAGCGTGGACGCCTGGTCCTGGAGCCGGATGTTTTCCGTCGGATCGTAGCCGTGGACATACGCGTGACTCATGGGTCCTCCGCCATATTGGAATCGCGGCGGCCACGGCAAAGGCTTTGCGGCAACCGCCGCAGGACTTGTATCAAAAGCATCGCGAATCCGCCAGCCCGGCGACCGGGCCGGGCCACGCCGCCGGGAGACGACACAGACTCAAGAAGGCTTGGCAATGCCTTTCTCCGCATAAATCGGCCGGACGATGGACCGGAGCAGGGGGAGTTTGCCGGCAAAGAAAACGGCGCCGGCGATGCAGAAGACCCCTCCGATCGCCATGGTGGCGGTGATGCCGATCGCTTCGGCCACGGCACCCGCCATCAGGCTGCCCAACGGCGCCATCCCCATGAACGCGACGGCGAAGAAGCTCATCACCCGCCCGCGCTTGCTGTCCTCCACGAGGGTCTGCAGCATCGTGTTGCAGGATGCCACATGGATCATGATGCCGATGCCGACGATGAGCATCAGGAAAAGAGAAATCCAGAGGGTGCGGGAAAAGGCGAAGGCGATCAGGCCCACGCCGAAGATGCCCGCCGACAGCGGAATGATCCGGCCCAGCCCGAAAACCGATGTTCTGGACGCCAGGTAGAGGGCGCCCGCGAATGCCCCCACACCCGCTGCCGACATCAGGAAGCCCAGGGTATGGGGACCTCCGTGCAGGATGTCCCGGGCGAAGGCGGGCATCAGAACCGCGTAGGGAACCCCCATGAAGCTGGTCAGGGCCAGAAGCAGGAGGATGAACCGGATCGGCTTGAATTCGTAGGCGTACCGGAACCCCTCCGCGAGTTCCTGGAGGATGTTGGTGCTCTTTTTCACCGGGGCCGCCGGGGACAGCCTCATGGCAAGAAGCGCCGCGATGACGGCGATATAGCTCAGGCCGTTCAGGAGAAAGCAGACCCCTTCTCCCACCAGGGCGATGAGGATGCCCGCCACGGAGGGTCCGAGAAACCTTGCCCCGTTGAACATGGCGGAGTTCAGCGCGATGGCGTTGCCCAGGTCCCTTTTGTCGTCGATCATGTGGATGACGAAGGACTGCCGTGTCGGGATGTCGAGGGCGTTGACGCAGCCCAGGAAAAGGCTCAGCAGGATGATGTGCCAGACCGCCACGGCGCCCGTCAGGACAAGAACCGCCAGCGTCAGGGCCTGTGCCATGGACAGCGCCTGGGTCAGGATCAGGGTCCGGTGGCGGTTCCAGCGGTCCGACAGGACCCCCGCGAACGGAGAGATGACAAACGTGGGGAATTGTCCCGCAAAGCCGACCACCCCCAGCAGGAAAACCGAATCGGTCAGGCGGTAGACCAGCCAGCTCAGCGCGACCTGCTGCATCCAGGTGCCGATCAGGGAAATGCCCTGGCCCCCGAAGAACAGTCGGTAATTCCGGGACTTGAGTGTCCGAAAGATCACCCCGAAGGGTCCGGGATCGTTGGGAGCCATTCCCATCGGCACCAGGGGAGGATCACCATCCTCCCCGCCGGCCCGATTCCAACCGGCCCGGCGTTTCCTCTCGATTAAAAATCACAGCCGCACGTTCAGAAAAGCGTACCCCTCATGGCGACGACGGCCGTCCGGCCTGATCCGGATTTCCGAGGCGAAGAGGGGGCCCTTTGTGACGACGGTATGATACTCGCCCAGTTCCCCCGAGGGATCGATGCCGGCCGCCTCCATTTCCTCAACGGTCCCGGCGTCGATTGCCCGGCCCAGGAATCTCCCGTCCAGTTTCTCCTCGTTGACGACGACGATCTCCGCCGCAAATCCCAGGGCGACGAACTCTTCCAGGAGCTCCCGGCGGCCCCGCCTCCAGAGGGGATGAACCGGCGTGATCCCCGCCCTGGCGCACACCCGCCGGACCCACTCGCGGTGCGGGTCCAGGTCGATGTCCCCGAAGACCCCCGTCTTGATCCCCTCACGCCTGAGCTCGCCGAGGGCCGAGACGAATTCCTCTTCGTATTCCTCCCACGAGGCGGAGCGGAAAACGGACCGCATCCCCAGGCTCCTCGCCTGCTCCTCCAGAAGCGGCCGGGGGAGGGCATGGGAGCGGGACGACACGCCGTCCTCCGACAGCATGGTCAGCAGGACCTCCGGCTTCCCGCCGCTCCGCACGGCGTGGTAAAGGGCCAGGCAGGAGTCCTTCCCGCCGCTCCAGGAGCAGAAAAACGGCCGTCCGGCCAACGATTCATCTGCATTCATGACAGGGGTCGTCCTTTTTCCGAATATTAGCTGATGTCGGTGATCTGATAAAACAGGCCGGCCCGGAACTCGAACTCGGACCGTCCGCGGAGTCGCAGCGTTTCGCCGGCCTTCGGACCGCCGGGCACGTCTGCTGCCAGGACACCCTCGAAATCGACGCTCGCCGACGCCCGGTCGCCCTCGATCGACAGGTGCATGATCTCCTGGCGATGGGAGGCAAACAGCTCTTTCGACTGAACCGCCAGGGCGCGCAGCGCCCCGATCCCCACCGCCTCGGCGGTTACCTTCCCACCCGCGATATTTCTGAATACCACGTCCGGATGCATCAGGACGAGCATGCCCTCCACGTCGAGGGCGTTGTAGGCCTCAATATACCGTTCGATAAGCGCCTGCACTTCCTTCGCGGTCATCGGCAACGGGCCTCCTCAGGATACGACTGCGCCGGGAACCATCTAGCCCCGGGCACTCAGCATTGTCATTACTTCGTCCGCCGTCCGGACGTCTCCGAAGAACAGCATCGTGTTCCGCAGGGCGTTCTCCAAGAGCGCGTCCGAGGTGGCGGTCGTGCCGTCCGCCACCAGGATCACCTCGTAATCGAGCTGCATGGCGTCCCGGACCGTCGACTCAACGCAGACGTTGGCGGCCACTCCGGCCACGATCAGCTGCGTCCGCTTCAGGGCATCCAGCTTCTCCCGCAGCTCCGGTGGCCGGGACAGGAAGGCGCTGTAGCGGTTCTTGAACACGACGTGATCGCGGGCGGGATCGAGACGCATCTCCGGAAAGATCTCCGTTCCCGGGCCCATGTTGGCCTCGTTCTTCCAGTGCTTCTCGTCGTGGAAGGCCGGATACAGGCCTCCGTCGTGCCTGCCCGGGGTCTCGGTGATGTTCTGCCGCACCCAGATCACGGGGATGCCCGCGGTGCGGCAGAAATCGGCGAGCCGGTTGATCCGCTCGACGACCAGGCCGATCCGCGGCATGGCCTCATGGGACACGGGGGCGCAGGAGAAGTTCTGCATGTCGATGACCACAAGGGCGGCCTTCCCGACGCTCGGGGAAAACAGGCATTCCGGCCGTCCCCACTGCCGGAACAGGGGGTACAGCTCGGTGCGAAGCCCGCGGAGCATCCCCTCGGCCGCCGCCGCGTCCAGTTCGATGTTGCTGTTTTTCATCGTTTACTCCGTCTTTATGGGAATTGCCGACGACGACGAATCATGCAGCCGGCAGCCGTCTCTGTTAAGACGTGAGCCTGCACCAGGCAATAAATCGTGTCAAATTGAAAGTCAGAATTTCAATCGGCAAAGAAAAGAAAGGACTGCAAATAACTCTGTTTCCCAATATTTTCTGATTTCCGCTTCACCACCGGCGCGCCGCAAACGTCAGCCATTCTCCACAAGCGCATGAGACATGAAGGTCACGCGAAACGGCAGGTGGGGATATTCCTTCGTGTCCCCCTCAATGAAGCCGAGCCCCTTATACCATGCCTTGAGCTCTTCCTGCTCCGCGATCATGGCGATGCCCACGCGGTGGAGGCCGAGACGCCGGGCCTCGGCAAAGACATGCTCCACCAGCACCTTTCCCAGGCCCTGCCGCCGGTGTCCGGGCAATACCGACAGGCGCTCCAGGTAGCAGCCTGCATCGTCGGTCCGCTCGAGGGCGACACACCCGACGGTCCGGTCCTCCATCTCCAGGACATAATATACGACGCCCCGCTCCATATCCTTCCGGACCCAGTCCTCCTCGCAGTTGGAGGGATGCCGGGCGGCGTTATTCTTCGTCAGGCCGAACCGCTCCGCCACCGTCCAGAATGACGTCCGGATCGTCCCGGCCAGCATGGCACAGTCTTCCATCGTGCAGGTTCGGATCATGAAATTCATCTCCTAATCCAGCCGCTTCCGGAACCGCACCGTGGCACCCGCGAAGACGGCGGTTCCCAGGATGACGAGGGCCAGATACTGGGGCCACAGGACGTCCAGGCCCACGCCCTTCAGGAAAATGCCCCGGATGATGACGAGGAAATAGCGGAGTGGGTTCAGGAAGGTCAGCCACTGGACGACCTCGGGCATGTTGGCGATGGGGAAAACGAAACCCGAGAGCATGAAGAAGGGCAGGATGAAGAAGAACGTCGTCATCATGGCCTGCTGCTGCGTCGAGGACACGGTGGAAATGAAAAGGCCCACGCCGAGGGTGGAGAGGAGGAAGAGGCAGGTGGCCACGACCAGGAGGCCGATCGACCCCTCCAGGGGGATCTCGAACCAGAAGATCGCCAGGACCGTCACCACGAGCATCTGGGCCATCGAGATGACGATGTAGGGGATCGTCTTGCCGATGATCAGCTCCACCGGCTTGAGCGGCGTCACGATGAGCTGCTCCATCGTCCCGGCCTCCTTCTCCTTGATGATGGCGATGGACGTGAGGAGGAGCGAGATCAGCATCACCACGAAGGCGACGATCCCGGGGACGAAGAAGTAGGTGCTGTCCAGGTTCGCGTTGTACCAGGTGCGGATCCGGGCGTCGATCCGGCCATAGTCCATGTGCATCGGGTTGAGCTCCCGGATCAGAGTCCGGTTCATGCGGTCCAGGACGGTCATCGTATAGGCGATCCGGACGGAGGCCATGTTGCTCATGCTCCCGTCTACCAGGATCTGGACCTCCGCCGTCTCGCCCCGGCGGATCTGCCGGCTCATGTCGGGCGCCACCTTGATGCCGAGATCCACCTTTCCCCGGAGGAGGAGGTCCTCCAGGGCCCGGGAGTCCCTGACGTGGTGGGTGATATCGAAAATGCCGTTCCCCTGGAGATTGTCCGCCAGCATCCGGCTCTCCCGGGTCTGCGCCTGATCCAGCCAGCCAACGCGGATATGTCGGATGTCGTAGTTCACCACGTAGCCGAAAACAAGAATCTGGATAATCGGTGCTGCGATCAGGACGCGCCGGTTTTTCGGGTCCCGGAGGAGGCTGATGAATTCCTTACGAATGAGTTCCCGTATCCGGAGCCAGTTCATCCTACAAGCCCTCCTTCTTGAGGAGGATTCCGTTGATCCCCGCCAGGACCAGAAACATGACCCCCAGAACCACGAAGTTCGTCCACATCTGGATCAGCCCCAGGTTTTTCAGGTAGATGCCGCTCAGGATCTCGATATAGTATTTCGCCGGCACGATGTACGTCAGGAGCTGGAGGGCCTGCGGCATGTTGGCAATGGGGAAGACGAAGTCCGAAAGGAGAAGCGACGGCAGGTAGGTGATGAGGATCGCCCCCTGGTTGGCCACGAGCTGAGACTTGGTGACGGTGGAGATGAGGAGCCCCAGGGCCAGGGCCACGCCCAGGTAGAGCGACGACGCCAGGATCATGACCCAGAAGCCCGCCTTCATGACGATGCCGAAGAGGACCTGTCCCATGAAGACGGAGATCAACACGTCCGTCAGGCCGATGAAGAAGTAGGGAACCGCCTTGCCCACCAGGAGTTCCATCCCCGTAACGGGAAGGGACTTCAGGGTCTCCATCGTCCCGTTCTCGTACTCCCGCGCGATGACCAGCGAGGTGAGGATGGCTCCGACGATCATGATGATGACGGCGATAATCCCGGGGATGATGAAGTTCCGGCTCTCCAGGTCCTCGTTAAACCACACCCGGACACGCCCCTCCAGGGGCGGCCGGATCGGCTCGAATCCCTGGCGGGACAGGAAATCCGCCAGGAGCTTGCCGTTGTACTGCTCCACGAAGGCGTTGATGTAGCCGCGGGCGATGTTGGCGAAGTTTGGGTCGCTGCCGTCCAGGAGGATCTGCAGCGGCGCTTCCCGGTCGCTCCGGAGGTTCTCCGTCCAGTCGGGGGGAATGACGATGGCCACGGTGGCCCGGTCCCGGTCGAGCCAATCGCCGACGATACGTGTGTCCGCCAGGTGGGCCTTCACATGGAAATATGGAGAGGCGTCGAGCCGCCGGATGAAGTCCCGGCTCAGGTCGGTCCGGTCCTGGTCCACCACCACGGTCTCGACGTTGTCCACGTCAAGGCTGAGGGCGTAGCCGAACAGGAGGATCAAAAGAAGCGGGATCGCGAAGGCCAGGTAGAGGCTCCGGTAGTCCCGGATCAGGTGATAGAACTCCTTGCGGATGATGGCCTGGACGCGGACGGGGTTCATGCTCGTTCCTCAGGCAATGGCTTTCCCGAAAACCGGGACGGGGCGATGGCTGCGCGCTTTCCCCCGCCGTCTCCCGGCGGATCGTTCCGGGGAGCCGGCTGGCGACAGGGCCGCGCAGCCTCGCGGCGCCCCGCTCAACAGCTTCACTTCACGTTGACTTTGAAGATCGCCTTCCGGGCAGGCTCGACGCCCTTTTCCCAGGAGCGGACGTACACCATCCGGATCTCCGCCGTTCCCGGCTTCACGGCCTGGAACCACCAGATCTCCCGTCCGCCGGATCCTGGACGCCTCACCCTCAGCGCCCGGTAGCGGTTGTTGACCTTCTTCACCACGGCCTCGTCGGGCATCTCCGCGAGCTGCCACCCGTAGCCCGTCGTCCGGTTGGAGTCGAGTACGATGTGAAAGGTCTCCCCTGCCGCCACTTCTATGGGCTGGTTCGGATCCGTAATGACCGGCCCTTTTCCCGCGGTCCGGTCCGCCCCCGCCCGGCCGTCTCCCGGCGCGGCCTGAACCGCCGGAACCAGAACCAATAGAGCAGCAAGAACCAAAAACAGCAGCCATCCCTTCTTCATGTCCCGATCCTCCTTTCATTTTTCCGCTCTCATCAGCAGGGCTTCCGGGCCATCAGGCTGATGAAGGCGTCGTTGAGGTCCGCCCCCTCCCGGTCCGGGCAGGCCATGTCGACGATCTCCCCCGGACTTCCCTGGGCCACGATGGCGCCCTGGTCGATGAGGACAAGGCGCTCGCAGTTCCTTGCCTCGTCCATGTAGTGGGTCGTGACGAACACCGTGATGCCTTCGTCCGCCAGCTGCCGGATGAAGTCCCAGAAGTGGCGGCGCGTCACCGGATCGACTCCGGACGTCGGCTCGTCGAGGAACAGGATCTCCGGCCGGTGCAGGAGGGCGCATCCCAGGGCCAGCCGCTGCTTCCACCCCTGCGGCAGATCCCCCGTGGGCCGGTCCTTCACCGCCTCCAGCCGCGCCATGGAGAGGACCCAGCGGGTCCGCTCCCCCCAGAGTTCCGGCGGAACGGCGTAAATCCCCAGGTAGAAGCGGAGATTCTCGGAAGGCGTCAGTTCCTCGTAGAGGGAGAATTTCTGGGACATGTAACCGATCACGCCCTTGACCCGCTCGGGCTCCCGGAAGATGTCGATCCCCGCCACCTCGCCCCGGCCGGAGGTCGGGCTCAGGATGCCGCAGAGCATGCGGATCGTCGTGGACTTTCCCGAGCCGTTGGAGCCGAGGAAGCCGAAGATCTCGCCCCGCTTTACCGAGAAGGTGATCCGGTCCACCGCGACGAAGTTGCCGAAGCGCTTTTCCAGATCCCGGACGGCGATGGCGTCACCGCTGAAAGGCTTCATTTGCCAACTCCTCGTCCACGTCCCGGATCCGGGCGATCATGGCCTCCTCCAGGGAGGGGAAGTCCGCCCGGACGTCCGCCGGGGTAGCCGTCTCGATCAGGCTAGCCTTGTGCATCAGGGCCAGCCGGTCGCACTTTTCTCCCTCGTCCAGGTAGGCCGTCGAGACCAGGATCGTCATGCCCTCCTGCCGCATCTGCTTCAGGATGTCCCAGAATTCCTGCCGCGAGACGGGATCGACGCCGTTGGTCGGCTCGTCCAGGATGAGGACCCGGGGCTCGTGGACCAGCACGCAGGCCAGTCCCAGCTTCTGCTTCATCCCGCCGGAGAGGTTTCCCGCCGGACGGTCGGCGAAGGGGAGGAGGTTGGAGAACCCGAGGTATTTCTCCCGACGGCGGATCCGCTCCGCCCGGGGAATGTTGAAGACGTCCATGAAGAAGCGCAGGTTCTCGTCCACCGTCAGGTCCGCGTATAGGCCGAAGCGCTGGGGCATGTAACCGATGAGGGGCTTCACCTTTTTCCGGTCTTTCGCCACGTCGAGGCCGCCGATGGTGATCCGCCCGGCCAGGGGGGCGATCATGGTGGCGGCCATGCGCAGCAGGGTTGATTTCCCCGCCCCGTCGGAGCCCACCAGGCCGAAGAGGGTCCCCTCCTCCACCGCGAGGGACACCTCCCGGACGGCCTCGACGGCGCCGAACCGCATGGACACATTCTCCACGGAAATAAAGGGCGCCACAGTATTCCTCACTTCAGCCAGGCGTCCGCCGGCATGCCCGATTTCAGCTCCAGGTCCGGGTTGGGCACGCTCACCTTCACCAGGTAGACGAGCTTCACCCTCTCCTTCTTCGTCTGGATGATCTTGGGCGTGAACTCGCCCTCGGGAGAAATGAAGGTCACCCGGCCTTCGAAGGTCTTCTTCGGGAAGGTATCCACCTTCACCTCCACCTTCTGTCCGGGCTTGACCTTGCCGATCTCCGTCTCGTCGACGAAGATCTTCAGGTCCACCGTGGAGAGATCGGTGACGGTCAGGACCTCCCGGCCCGCCGTGACGACCTCGCCGGCGACGTCGACTTCCCAGGCGTCCTCGCCGCCGCCAACGAACTTGCCGTGGCCGGGCAGCAGCGTGACCTTGTTCTTCTTGAACAGGCCCTTGATGCCGCCGGTGAGCTGATCGACGATGGTGCTCTTGCGGGCGACCATTTTCGTGACGTCGATCTTGGGCGTACCCACGTTGATGCCTTGTGCGGCAAAGCTGTGACCGGCTTCTTCGAACAGGTGCGAGGTGTGCAGCAGTGCCTTAGAGGGGATGCAGCCCACGTTCAGGCAGGTACCGCCAAGACGCGGCTCGCCCTTGGGGTCGGCATAGGGGTTCGACTCGCAGCAGGCGGTCTTGAAACCCAGTTGAGCAGCGCGGATGGCCGCTACGTAACCGCCGGGACCACCGCCGATGACGAGTACATCGTATTCATGTGCCATGAAAATCTCCCTTGCAGAATCGAAAAGGGGCACACCCGCGCACGGCGAAAACGGCCGGTTCGAATGTGCCCCTGAAGCGTGTTGTTGTTATACGTCGAGGATCAGGTGGGCCGGATCTTCCATCGCTTCCTTCATCGCCACCAGGCCCAGAACGGCCTCGCGACCATCGATGATACGGTGGTCGTAGGACATGG